>CAJWBE010000067.1 GCA_913020045.1 uncultured Oleiphilus sp. | reverse complement strand
AGAATGAAATGGGCCTTGTCGCTTGCAGCGCGTCGCGGTTTGTTGATCTTTGCCGGATAGCATAATCAATGTGTAAAGCTCTTCTGCGAGGCGGCATGTGTGGAACTCGATACGGTGTTGGTCTTTCAGCATGACCCGTTTGTTCTGACGTACATTATTTTTGTCGGTACGCCTGCCGTAGTTAAGTTTCATGATCGGTGTGTTTGCTTTGTAGCGATTCTTTGAAGATAACTTCGTTAAATGCTTTTCTTGCTTCCCAGCCTAGCGTTTCTAATTCGGGCTTATCGTAAAACGTATCAACGTGCCCGATGCAAAGGTAAGCGACGAATTCATGATGTTCATCAGCGCCGAGCAGCTGCTCCACCCGTTTGCCGTCCAAGATACTTACCCAGCCCATTCCAATGTTTAGCGCTCGCGCCATTAACCACATATTTTGGATGGCGCATATTGTTGAATACTGCCCGGCAACAGGCATGCTGGTTTGCCCCAAGACCGCTTCTTGCGGGTGTTGGTAAAATACGGCCAGATTGATCGGTGCTTCCGTAATGCCTTCGAGTTTTAGTTGCTGATACTGTGAGTGTTTTGCATCTTTAAAGAGGTGAGCTGCTTTGTCATTTTCAGATTTAAAAACCTGTGCCACCGATGCTTTCGTCTCATGATCTCTTATATCGACAAAGCGCCATGGCTGGGAGAATCCAACGGAAGGCGCTAGCAGCGCAGCACGTAAGATTCGATCAAGGTCTTTTTCGTCGACAGGCTCACTCGTAAAACGATTGCCGCGCACATCGCGACGCAAACGCATAATATCTTCCAGTAATTGTTGCTCGTCGACTTCAAACTTTCGGTAACTCATGACAGGGCTCAAGCTATATTTTGGTGCAATTCTAGCTTGGTTTGCGCATATGTTCAGAAAAAAATGGAGTGGGCCTTAGGCGTGGTCTATCAGGTTAAATAAAGATAGAATTGAGATCGGGTTTATAGGCGACTAAGTCGTCTTGTTTAGCTTCCTTAGCAAGAGAGTAGTCGGTTACGTATCACTTCATGGAGAATTCAAAAATGACGAAGCAAAGTCTTTGCATGGCACTACTATGTTTGGCGGTTGCGCCAGTTCAAGCGCACAAAGTAGAAGGCACGACGCATGTGCATCACGATGTGATTCAACAACAGCTTATTATGAGTCAAACCCTCGATGCTGATGCGCACGGGCTTGCTGGTACGGCGCAAACATTGTCTGTTCACCAACACAGTGTTCTACCTAAGTCGGTGGAGCCAACCGAACAACAAACCTTAGCAAAAGATTGTGAGCTTCCTTTGGCGACAGGTAAACAGCATGCCGCGCAGCAGAATGTGGAACGGATGAAAGCCTGTTAGCAACGCTCACTAGCGATAGGTACTAAAGGGGCGCTGTTCAAAGCGCCTACGTTTAGTGCCTATTAGCGACACCGCTTTATTCTAGTCCAAACAAGCGCTATTTAGTTGATAGCTTGGTAAACTGGGCGACTTTTAAAATCGACCGAGAGTTTTCATTTTGTTTTCAGATCTTGACGAACCGCTACTGCGTGCCGTGAACGAAGCCGGCTTTACGGAACCAACCGCCGTGCAATTAGCGACATTTGAGCCGACCTTGGATGGCAAAGATTTGTTCGTGAGCGCGGAGACCGGCAGTGGCAAAACAGCTGCGTACTTGCTGCCTATTTTCGAACAGTTGGTCGAGAAGCTGTTGGATGCCGATCAAGGTGAAGTGAAGGTGTTGGTGTTAGTTCCGACTAGGGAGCTGGCGCAACAGGTATTGAGGCAAGCAAAAGATTTGGCGCGTTTTACGCCACTGCTATTGGGCCATATTGGCGGTGGCACTGATATCAAAAAACAACAGGAACTTTTGAAGAACCGACCAGATTTTTTGGTCGCCACTCCGGGTCGGTTGTCGGATCTAATCGCCAGAGATTTACTAGACCTGAGCTACGTGGAGCTGGTGGTGTTGGATGAAGCTGACCGTCTGTTGGATATGGGCTTTAGTGATGAGATTTTAGCGATTACTGAAAACTGCCTGCGTCGTCGACAAACATTGTTCTTTTCAGCGACCTTGGCTAACAAGGCGTTACGAGGGTTGGCCGATCATTTGTTAGATGACCCTGAGGTCATTGAGCTGAATACGGCGCAAAGTGAACATCAAAATATTACGCAACAAATCGTATTTGCTGATGACAATGCTCATAAGTACCAGCTTGTGATGTGGCTACTGAAGAACGAGACCTATCGAAAAGCGCTAATTTTCTGCAACTCGAAAGAGCAGGCAGATCAGTTAAGTCGCTTGATGCAGCAGCAGTCTGTGAGTGCTGGGATACTGCATGGTGATAGAGATCAGAAGCAGCGTAACTTGGTCATGAGTAAGCTCCGTCGTGATGAGATGAATGTGTTGGTGGCGACGGATATCGCTGCGCGAGGAATCGATCTCGAAGGGATGGACTTAGTCATAAACTTTGAGATGCCACGGCGTGGCGAGATATACGTGCACCGGGTGGGTCGAACCGGTCGTGCTGGTTCGCAAGGTAAGGCTGTGTCGCTTATCTCCTCTCCTGAATTTAACTTAATGGCAGGCATTGAGCGTTATCTTAAGCAGCGTTTTGAACGTCGTAAAATTAAGGCGATGGAGGGGCACTATAAAGGGCCTAAAAAGCTTAAGGCCTCGGGTAAAGCGGCCGGTTCAAAGAAGAAAAAGAAAAAACCAAGCAAACGGAAATAGCGTTTTCTAGCGTTACTCAGTATTCACTTCAATAGGTCGCTTTTTAGCGACCTATTTTGTTTCTGGGCTTGTGGTGTGGTTGAACAAAGTCGCTGTCATTTGGTTAGTGCAAACAAGCGCAAGTCGCGTTTCTTTAAGTCATAAATAATCTTTTAACTTCCTCGTTATCACTGACTAAGCTTGATGAACCTCATCATTGGTGTTTGTGGGAGATGGCAATGAACCATTCGTATTATTTGTCGGATAATTTGGACGAGCTTGAAGTAGTACACGACGAACTAATTGACTGTGGTCTTCGCGACCGAAATATTCATATATTGAGCGATGCAGATGCTGACGTAGAGCGCCACCATATACGTCCGGTCAATAGCGTTAGTAAAACAGGCTTATTTAGCTATATGGTACGCGGGGCTGTGATTGGATCAGTGCTTGCGATTATGATGATAGCGTTGGCTGACGGGTTTGGTTTGAACGGTTCCGTGACGATTGGCGCACCCATGCTGGCGGGAGCTATCGCGATATTTGGCTTTTGTATATGGGAGGCAGGGTTGCTTGGCTTTCACCATCGTAATCATAAATTTGATTCTATGCAGGCGGCCTTAAGCTATGGCGAACACTTGCTGATATTAGATTACACGCCAAAGCACCAGCGTTTTGTAGAAAGGGTGTTGAGAAATCACCCGAGAGTTTGTTCTGTGAACGTCTGAGGTCTGTCCGTAAGAAGGACCCACTCAAGCTAATTGTTTGACTTAATGACCGATGGTCATTAGTCTTCTTGCATGTCTTCATCTATCCAATCTTATGTTTCTTATTGGCGAGCCTTGCGGTCCGCCTTGTTATGCTTTTGGCTTTGTTTTCTGGTTGCGTGCAGCAGTTTACCTGTCGTGTCGAAAACGGTGGTTGCCGAAAACAGCAAGGAATGCGTGGTTCTTATTCATGGGCTCTGGCGCAGTGGCGCGGCGATGAACGTGATTGTCCGAGACCTCGAACATTTTGGTTACCTTGTGTCAGTCGCCGATTATCCGTCTACTAAACAGACGATACCGGCACTAAGTGCCGAGTATATCGTGCCAGCGGTTGATGTGTGCATGCAGAAAGGTGCTGAGACGGTTCACATGGTCAGCCATTCGATGGGCGGCATATTAGCACGTCAGTACTTACAAACTCATGAGCTTCCGCCTGGTGGAAAAGTAGTAATGTTAAGTCCACCAAATCAAGGTTCAAAGTTGAGTGAGTTTTTCTTTGGGAATTGGTTCTATGAAGCGATTGTCGGGCCGGCAGGCGTTTCTTTGACCAAGCAAAGCGAAGGGATTATTTCTAGTCTGTTGCCGGTGAAAGCGCCGGTGGGCATTATCGCCGCGTACCGAGGGTGGAGTTTATGGCCGCAATCTTGGTTGCCAGAACCTAACGATGGAACAGTTTCATTGGCAAGCATGATACTGCCAGAAATGAGTGATTTTGTGGTGGTTAATAGCGGGCACGCGATGATGCGTTATAGCGACAAAACGCACTCCTACATCCGTCAATTTATCAAGCATGGCCGCTTCTATGCCAAGTATGACGAGAGCGAAAAAAAGATGGCGCTCTATTTACGCGATCATCATTCGCTCACATCACCTTTGCTGTAGTACTTTTTTTATTGGCTGGGTGCTGTCGCAAAGCTTGAAAATTTAGCGAGTGCGCCGCTGACTTTTTTCGTTGCTTGCATGCAGTCTTTTAGTTGATGTCGTTCAGCGATATAAGCCGGGTCATTGTAAGCCAGCCAGACTTGTCCTT
>CAJWBE010000066.1 GCA_913020045.1 uncultured Oleiphilus sp. | reverse complement strand
TGTTCACCATTTGCTAGCTTAATGCCCACTGCACGGCCGTCTTTTACATCCACTTGAGTTACATCGCTTGACGTTTTAAGTGTGCCGCCGTTCTCCTCAATGATTTTTTGGAAGGCCTTCACAATATTATCGCTGCCGCCCTTGACAAGGGGGTCACCTGCCTGGGTTAAACTAAAGGTGACGACTTGCCCCATAAGTGCAGACATGGTTGTCTCAGGGCCTAAACCGCAATGCAGTGACATGGGGGCAACAAGGGCATCCATTTCTGCGCTGGCAAAATCAGCTTCAACCCAACGACGTGTAGAGTTTAGTAGCGATTTAAAAAACTCTAGTAATCCTGCAAAACCTCGCGTACGCCACTCCCCGAAAATACTTTTAATGGTCCCCCAGGAGCGTGTTTCACTCCCGAGCAGCCCAAAAATAAAATTTGAGTTGGCGCCGAAGGTTTGGATCATGTTGATATAGGCTTGGGCATCCGTTTCGTTGATTTTGCCGATGCGCTGCATGTTCTCTTCATTGTCAGTGGTAAGGACGATGGATTTGCCGTCGGGGGTTATCACACCGGTAGGCGTTTGAGTGAAGCAATACTCCATGCCAGCTTTGGCGAGATCTTCACTAAGCTCGGCATAGGCCGGCGAGGTTAGAAACTGCACATGGGAGGTGGACATCAAATCAATGGTGAAACCAGACGCCATTTCTCGATCAGATTTAATGCAGCCGCCTAGTTGGGCGTTGCGCTCTAAAACCAGAATTTTGTTTTTATTTTTGGCAAGCAAAGAGGCGCAAACAAGGGAATTAAGGCCGCTGCCAATAATAATGTAATCGTAGTTTTGCATCATTAACCTCGCCTTGTGTTATCTGAAAATTGATGTTTAAACATCAAAGTTATCGCAACATCAATAATCAGAGAATAAAAAGTCAAACACTTGCCAGCGCCTAAAAAGATCATTCTTTGTAGGCTTCAGCGATCGCTGCTGAATCGTATAGCTCGTCAAAAGCGATGATTTTGTCGTTAGCAACTTTCCAGATATGGGCAACGTCAGTGACGTAAGTTTTACCTGTCGCTTTAACTGTGTAGCTTTCATTGATCAGGACAACAACGGTATCGCCCTGGGCGACAATGCCCTTAACGTTGACGAACACTGGCTCAGTTCCGCCAATGAATGATCCGAAAAATTCGCCCACACCGGCATGGCCGTTCCACTCTCCTGCAAAGGGGATCAGGTCGCGAGAACCGTGATGAGTCCACCGAATGTTCTCATCCAGCACTGCCATAACGCCTTCAACGTTGCCGGCCTCGAAGTTTGCATAAATATTCTCTTGAATGAATTGTGTATAGTCGCTCATGATTCTTTCTCTTAATTATGTAAAAAGAGCCGCCACTGCAGGCTCTTGGATTTAGGGTTGATAGCAATCAATCAAAGATTGTTCCTGCGCATCCAGTCATAAAGAGACCGCCCATAGCCTTCAGGGTTGTCTTCCTGGATGTAGTGAATACCTGTACCGATCCACGCACTTTCATGATGTTTTAGGTTGTTGCACATCCATTCGGCATCTTCCGGTGTGTTTACCGCACCTGGAGTCGCGAAAACATGCAGAGTTGGAACGGTTTTATTTTCAGCGCGTAGCCAGTTGTTGTATTTCTCATAGGAGGTCCGGATGTCTGCCGGTTCACCATCAAGGGGGACATCACGAGGCATCTGCAGAATAGGTGCGCGTTCTTCAGCATTGAAGAAGGGTGCGCGGTACATCATCATTTCTTCCTGAGTCATCAAGCGATAGATGTGTTCCTGCATGACGCGCTCAACAAACAGGTTTTGTTCTATGGCGATGAACTCGCCCATATCGGAGTGCATCGTACGATACATATCAAGCACACCAGGACATTCTTTGCCATAAGCTTCCGTGTCGTCAATCGGATAGCGGGGGAGCATCAATGCTTCAGAGAAACAGGCTCCTTTGACATTCTCTTCGTGATCAACGATGTACTCCATGGCGTAGTTGAAACCCCAATCATGGATAACAAACGTGATATTTTTGAGGTCCAGCTTTTCGATGAATTTACGAACAATTTCAACGTGGTTGAAATAGCCATACTCGTGGTCAACAGGTTTGTCGGATTTACCAAAACCTAGCAGATCCATAGATATACATCGGCCACGGTTTTCTACGTAAGGCATCACATTGCGCCACAGGTAGGACCAGGTGGGTGCACCGTGAATGAACAGGATTGGATCACCACTTAAATCACCACTCTCAACGAAGTGAATATGGTTGCCATCAATTTCAACGAATTGACTTTCATAGTTCCACTCTGGAGACGGTACTGTGGTTTTATGCTCGTGTGCTTTCCTCCATTGAACATCAGCATATTGAATCGGCGGTAAAGCATTTCTTTCGTTATCTTTCATTGTCTTTCCTCGTTCTATTTAGACCTTTAAAGCAGGGTTACATATAGATTTTTAAACGCTTGTGCCGTGGGTTACAACTGAAAAGTAGTGGGCTGAATTAATTGCTCGCTAGGGTTGGCTAATTCCGCAAAAAGCGGATAAATTTAATCGAAACATGTATGTCTAGGGTCAAATTTACGGTTGGTTTTCGCGATTTCTTTTCTGAAGATGTTGCAAATTCGGTGGGGTAGTTTGTTTTATCAGAAGGGTGTGGTTGTTCGAGCGCGTCCGAGGCTTGACTCGTGTATAAGTCTAAGTAGGACTAATTATAAGAGCCCCAGTTTTGTTAGCTGACGGCGTTTATGCTTCAGTATAGGAAACAGTTATTTACACAACTTTGGCCGTTTCTGAGGGCAGCTCACCGAAGCGTTTCTTGTACTGCATTGAAAAACGGCCCAGATGACTAAAATGCCAGTACAGCGCAACTTCGGTTACGCTCTTAGTGTTGGTTGTGCTCTTTAATTCTTCGCGGGTTTTGGATAATCGGACACTTCTCAGGTAGCACATGGGTGAGATTCCCCGGAAACGTTTAAAGCTGTCATAGAGTGTTCTTTTGGGGACTTTGGAAGCTTCGACTACCATGTCCAGATTAATCTCCTGGGCCGCAAATTCCTGAATAAATTGTTCAGCCCTCCGCACATGTGCAGGAGCTATACTCTGGTATCTGGCACGTAGGTCTTCCGAGTAGTTGTGCTCTTGGGAGGAGAGCAGACCGATAGCCAAAACTTTTTCAAATTCCCTTACGGTCTCAATATTATAATAAATGGATTGTTTTTTCTTGCGCTCTGTTTCCAGATACGCAATGGCATCCCACCAGGATCTGACAACTTCAATATCCACGTCCATGACTGCCTCAAACTCAACCGGCCGTGGAATCGCTTTGTCCAACATTGAATTAATACGTGATTCAACCAAGTCTGTTGATATTTTTACAACGCGTTGTTCACAGTCGCCGCTAATCAATAACTTGGATTTATGTCCGGGAGAGATAATAAAGCCGCAGCCCGGTGTCGACTTGACTTCAGAATCTTCCCGTTGGTAGGTAACGCTGCCTGCGGACGGGAGGTGAATGGTGTAAAATTTTTCGGGGTCGCAAAGTCGCATTTCTGTATCGGCACCAAAGGATAAATGGTGGATAGACATTTGAGAAATGGGGGTAGACGTGATTGCAGCATCTAAATTGGCTGGTCCCATTACATCCAATTGAATCGGGGCGAACCTGCTGGAGATTCGCTCTGTCATTTCTTCTCTGCTTTTTATGTGCTCAAGTTGCTCATTGCGGTTAGTAGCAAATGAGTTACCATCTTGTTGCGAACTTTTATGGTGTAGTTCGATCATCTCTAAATACCTCATATTATCGTTTTTATGAGTGATAGAAGAAATATCGCGTCCGTTCTTCAATGCACTTAATCTTATTACTTTATGCTGTGTTTTATTGGTTTATTGTTTTCAGTCGCTATCGATTAATAAGATTTTCTGTTATCGCACTTTGATGCTAGGCAAATGAGCACCATAGACTATTTTCCTGGACAAGTGAAGTTAAGTTAAGGGGTGGAGGTTTACTGTCCTTAAATTGCTTGCATCATCCTTTTTTTGCAATTTCTTCCTTTTTGAACTTGAGGGCTAATGGCCAAATGTTAGTATTTTTTCTTGTTCTAAACTTTAGACTATGCGTGATGTTAAGAATAAGGCCAAAGAAAAAAGTACAAATTGCAACAGGGGATACGGGTTCCCTGATATTATCAGCGACCTTAAAACCAAACCTTTAAATTTACTTCTGGAATCTGCAACGAGAAAGAGAAAAAGCTTTATAGAAGTTTGACGACGACCCAGCCATAGTGGCTGACTACATCGCTGGTGAGTTGGATATTAATCATGCAAATGCCTGCTAATCATTCTTTCGAGGAAGCAATGTCGCAGCAATGAATAGTCACATTGCTGCAACGCCGCCTTAGTGTTTAAGAAGTTTCAGCCAGTAGGTTGAACCCACCTTCTGGCGTATCTTCAAGCCCCCAGCCACCCATCAGGTAGTGGTGAACAATACGAATAGCCATTTGGCCGATATGCTCGTCAAAACCCTCCAAGTCACCATACTCCTCATTCAGTTTGCCTTGAACGTAGCCGTACATTGGCTCGTATGCCCAGATGGGAACAAACTCTGCGAAAGCACACTGGCAGGCAATTTGAATCGCCTCGATAAAATTGCAGCCTCTTTCAAAACCGGCACG
>CAJWBE010000065.1 GCA_913020045.1 uncultured Oleiphilus sp. | reverse complement strand
CTCGTCTTCGATATTTACAGGAAGGATTTCTTTCGCTTGCTCACCCATATGGATAGCGTTCCTTTTAGTTTCTACTTGTTATCCGCGCGACTGCCGAACCCTAAATCCAACGACAATCTTTACGCTTATTTACCAGCACAGAGCCGCTAGACCAGCAGGTAGCTATTCGCCACCCAAAACCAGCTAACGGGCTGTTTCTAAGCCCTGATTCGCTCACTCTGCCCACACTCACAAAGGGACAAAATAAAGCCCCCAATTCTACCACAAGAACAATCTAAACTGGCAGCTATATTGGGCAATATCTAACAAAGAAGAACAGACAAAAATTGGTGACTCCAAAAAGAATGACTAAGCTATAGGATAAATCACCACAACATGCGGTCACAGCGGTCCAAATGAAGAAATTTTTGTTAATTGAAGACAGCCCAATAATCGTCAAGATCATTAAGCATTTATGTAAAAGTGACCCTGAGCTGCAGTGCGATACTGCCGCCAGCTTCAGTGATGCAAAGAAACTGATCGCCGAAAATGGCGCAGACCATTACCTTGTTGCTGTGGTCGACCTGAATCTGCCAGACGCGCCCGACGGCGAAGTCGTAGATTTCACCATTGAGCAAAGCATCCCAACCATCGTAATGACCGGGAATTTTGACGATTCAGTACGCGAAAAAATGCAAGAGAAAAAGATCGTCGACTATGTCACCAAAGAAAGCCGCTACTCGTACGAGTACGTCATCAAACAAATCAAACGTCTCGACAAAAATCGTGATATCAAAATCCTTGTAGCAGATGACTCTAAAGTATCGCGAAACTACCTAAAAAACCTTCTCGAAGTGCAACAATTTATAGTGCTAACCGCAGACGATGGAGACACGGCACTCGACCTTATCAACAAAGACCCAGACATCAAGCTATTAATCACCGACTACAACATGCCACGCATGAACGGCTTCGAACTCGTTAAAAACATCCGCAAAGAAGTCAGCAAAAACGACTTGGTAGTGGTGGGCCTTTCAGGGGAAGGTGACAGCGCTCTGTCGGCCAAGTTTATTAAAAACGGGGCGAATGACTTTCTCAATAAGCCATTTGGTCAAGAAGAGTTCAACTGCCGCATCCTGCACGACATTGAAAATATGGAGTATGTCCAAACGATGCGCCATATGGCCTATCACGACTACATCACAGGGCTCCCCAACAAACGAAAGTTCTTTGAGGCAGGCAACCCCCTACTAAAAGAAGCGATCACCACCAATTCTCCTTCCAGCCTAGCCCTCCTATCGGTCGACGAGCTCGATCAAGTGCAAGATAAATATGGAATTGACGCACCCGACACAGTGTTAAAAAACTTAGCAGGACTATTACCAAAAGCGTTTGGGCGCTTTCACTACGCTCGAATCAACGACTCAGACATTGCGATTTTGATGGTAGGGCTCGATTGCGACAAGGCATCAAAACTGATCGACGGCTTTCGCCATATCGTGGAGGACCATATCGTTCTGTTCGACGAAAGAAGCTTTAACTTCTCCATTTCAGCTGGCATCGTAAGTGCAGAAAACCACTCATTAATCGACCTACTTCAGCGCGCCGATAATCGCGCTCATACGGCCAAAGAAGAAGGAGGAAACCAGGTAATCAGCTCCGACCAGATCAACTAACGACGACCCGGTTAATCGCCCAGTCTCTAGGATTAACCGAACACCACTGTTTTATTTTCATGAATGATCACGCGATCCTCTAGGTGCAATCGCAAACCCCTCGCCAACACAGTCTTCTCAGCATCTTTACCTAGACGAACCATGTCTTCAATCGTATCGCTGTGCGAAATTCTGATGACATCCTGATCCAGGATCGGCCCCTCATCGAGATCTTCGGTCACATAGTGGCAGGTTGCGCCAATCAGCTTAACGCCGCGATCATACGCTTGATGATAAGGCTTTGCGCCCGCAAACGACGGTAAAAAACTGTGGTGAATATTAATCACACGCCCCACATAGCGCTCACACAAACCTTGCGGAAGAATCTGCATATATCGCGCAAGTACAATCAAGTCGGTATTAAGGCCATCTACCAACCCCTCAATTTCAGCAAAGCCTTGCGCCTTATTTTGAGGATCAATTTTTATATGATGATAAGGAATATCATGCCACTCGACCATTCGTCTCAAGTCATCGTGATTTGCAATCACACCGACAATCTCAGCATTCAGCTCACCACTATGCCAACGATGTAGGATATCCGCCAAACAATGAGACTCCCGAGAAGCCATCAAGACCACACGAGGCTTATTTTCTGAATACGACACTTTCCAAGACATCGAAAATTCAGCCGCGATAGGCGCAAACGCTGTTTGAAATGCCGACAAATCAAAAGGCAAAGAGCTCGCTTTGATTTCGTTACGCATAAAAAACCAACCCGTTTGCGGGTCTGCGTGATAACTCGCTTCCGTAATCCACCCATTGTAGGTCGTGAGAAAATTACTCACTTTTGCAACAATGCCGGTCCTATCAGGACACGACACCGTAAGACGATAAGTTGGCTCCATGATGTGCTTCTTTTATTCCTGCTAATTCGTGCGATATAAAGCGTGACACAAAATCATGTCAGCAAATCTGTCTTTGCCGCCGCAACAAAGTCATTGCGGTGCAAGCCCTTAATTTTATGCGTCCACCAAGAGACCTCGACCCGCCCCCACTCCAACACAATTTTGGGGTGATGATTTAGCGACTCAGCCAACTCAGCCACAGCATTCACAAATTTCTGCGCCTGAACGAAGTCGGAAAACTCAAACTCCCGAACGAGATGCTCAATCGAATCAACGGCTTTCACCTCCCACAAAGGCAGCTCAGCCAATAGCTCAAGCTGCTCAGCGGGACCAACCAAAGGAGCGCCGGCTCGGCACGCCTCACATGACTCTTGATTTAACATAGTAATTCCTCATCGTTAACCATAGTGAGCTAGCCGCTCTGAACGCTGCTCAAATAAACAATAACGAATAACTAACTAAGCGATTTCGCAGCGATAATTTTATCATGCCAAATGGCTGGTGCTGTTTGATGAACAGAGCTACCGCTGGCATCAACCGCAACAGAAACCGGCATATCTTCGACATCAAATTCATAGATCGCCTCCATTCCCATCTCAGGAAACGCAACAACCTTGGCATTCTTTACTGCCTTAGACACCAAATAGGCCGCACCGCCCACCGCCATCAGGTATACAGCACCAAACTCTTTAATCGCATCAATCGCGACCTGGCCGCGCTCAGCCTTACCGATCATGCCAAGCAAGCCCGTCTTATCCAGCATTGTGTGGGTGAATTTATCCATCCGCGTTGCCGTAGTGGGCCCAGCTGGCCCAACTACTTCATCACGCACCGGATCAACCGGACCAACGTAATAGATAAAGCGGCCTTTAAGATCAACAGGCAGCTCTTCGCCATTCGCCAACATCTCAACCATTTTCTTATGTGCCGCGTCTCGCCCGGTCAACATTTTTCCCGATAGTAAAACCGTATCGCCAGGTTTAAGGTCTGCAACGTCTTCTTTAGTAACAGTATTCAAGTTAACACGCTTAACATTATCACCCGCTTCCCAGCTTATTTCCGGCCAGTCACTCAAGCTTGGAGGCGTTTGTAGCGAAGCGCCTGTGCCATCCAGCACAAAATGCGCATGTCGTGTTGCCGCGCAGTTAGGGATCATCGCAACGGGAAGCGAGGCCGCGTGCGTGGGGTAATCCATGATTTTGACATCCAATACAGTCGTCAAACCACCGAGACCCTGAGCACCAATACCCAACTCATTCACTCGTTCCATGATTTCTAAACGCAACTCCTCAACCCGATTTTGCGGGCCACGCTTGCGCAACTCATGGATATCAATTGGGTCCATCAAGACTTCTTTCGCCATTAGCGCTGCTTTTTCAGCGGTACCACCGATACCTATACCCAGCATACCCGGTGGACACCAGCCAGCACCCATCGTCGGGACTGTTTTAACCACCCAATCAGCAACACTGTCGCTAGGGTTGAGCATCACCATTTTTGACTTATTCTCAGAGCCACCGCCTTTCGCCGCGACATCCACTTCTACTTTATTCCCTGGCACCACTTCATAGTGAATAACGGCAGGCGTATTGTCTTTAGTATTCTTGCGAGCACCTGCTGGGTCAGCCAATATCGACGCACGCAGAACGTTATCTGGATGCGTGTAGGCGCGACGCACGCCTTCGTTAATCATATCCGTCACACTTAACTCAGCATCCCACTGAACGTCCATACCCACTTTTACAAAGACCGTCACAATGCCCGTGTCCTGACAAATCGGACGCTTACCCTGCGCGCACATGCGTGAGTTGATTAAGATCTGCGCCATCGCGTCTTTCGCCGCCGGAGACTCTTCACGCTCGTAAGCTTCATGAACGGCCTTAATAAAATCTGTTGGGTGGTAATAGGATATAAACTGCAGCGCATCAGCAACGCTATCAATCAGGTCGTCTTGGCGAATCGTGGTCATGGTTTCTCTCTGCGGTCATCTAAATTAATAATGCTTTAAATAAGGCGCAGAATTGTACTCCTTAATGCAGCATCTGTGTAGCACCGCAGCCCGCAACCTAGAACAGCCGGCACAGTTAACACAAGACCCTGAATCACGCGAAAAAAATTCGACAAAATATGGTTTCCTGTCTACGTTTAATCTAGCGTCAAGTAAAAGCATAAATTCCGCCCGCTGAGGCTTCGTTGCTTTTCAGCGGCACCCAAAGGAAGCATTTGTCTTCCGTGACAGAATCGAAAACAATTTAGGAAAGGTCCTATCTATGTACAAAAAAAGAATTTTAGGTCTAGCGATAGCATCCGCACTCACCCTCACTGGCTGTCTAGACGACAACAAAATCGTCGACGAAAG
>CAJWBE010000064.1 GCA_913020045.1 uncultured Oleiphilus sp. | reverse complement strand
GCATCCCTGTAGAGTGAGAGTTGGCCCGAATAAGTTAAGCAAATGTCTTCCCATTCACTCTTCTTTCTTGGCGATGATTTGTGATCAATGATGACCCAGCCTTGCTCTGTTTCGACTGCTAAATCAATATATCCTTTGCATTCTTGTGCTTGTGCATTGACATACTGTATGGGGTATTCAACGTGCCATGTAATCGGTGCGTAATGCAGGTCGACCTGATCAATAAAGCGTTTAGCCGCTACCATGGCATCTCTAGGCTCAATAAAGTCTGTCATGCCGAAATCTTGGAGTATCCGCTTTGCACGCGTTTCCGACATGTCGCGGTGTATGATCTCCGTTGCAATGATCGCATGTAAACAAGATCCAAATGTGGCCATATCAGGCGCGCCTGAAAATGGTATACGCTCACCGAGTTCAATTATCTTGCCAATTTTGGCGCCTTCAATAGGGGCTGCATATGAGGGCGACAGTTTCTTTGGTAGTTTTCCAACGTTAAAACGAGGTAGTTTATCTAACCAGTAAATATTCTGTTGTTCTCTTGGCATTGCTGCGTTTGAAGACTCTTTCAGCTCATGGAATTGCGCAGGAATTGTCTGACCGTCTGGCAAGGTCAAACTTTCTCCCTCTGGTAGCATCCAATCCGAACCGAGGGAATCTATCCAACTGTCGTCGGATTTTTTACTAAGAATTGGCAGAATCAAAAGGTCACGCGCCCGTGTCAGTGACACGTAAAGAAGACGTTTCGTTTCTTCAATCGCTTTAAGGCGCGCTTGCTGGCCTTGTTCACCGGTCTCAATGCTATGTTTGAGCTCGATATCTTTCGATTTAAGACCGAAGAACGCAGGCCAATATTGAAGGCTTCGACCGTCCAATGGTGAGCTCCAATTAAATCCGCTATTGTTTTCAAGCACGCTTAATCCCCATAAGCGCGATTTGATATTTGAGTCGAGATCCATGGCAATGACAATTGGCCACTCAAGACCCTTGGAGCGATGATGCGTGACCAGTTGCACGGCATTTCCCCCCGGAAGGGCTTGCAGGTCTAACTCATTTTTTTGCAGCTCAGCTAAATATAAAATCAACCCAGAGGCGGTCGCTGCGCGATTGTTACTCTCGCACTGCTGTTGATATTCCTCAGCATAGTGAATGAAAAGATCGATGTTTCCGAGTCTTTGTTGCGCCTCGTACTCTGTATCGCACCATGCAAGTATATGTCTGCGTGAGTAAGAGACCTCTAAGGCTAACGTCATCACCTCGGTAGGCGAAAGAATCGGCAATCGTTCGCGCTGTTGTCGTAAGGCGTTTAATATAGGGTGATTACTTTCGGCCCACTCTTTCGACTTTTCATCGCTTTGTAGCCACGCTAACCGATCCTTTAGCCAATTCTCGGGAGATTCACATTCTGACAGAGTAATAATCTCGGCGCTTGCTAACGTATCAGAGTCATCGACGAGTCGACGAAGACAAGCAAGCGCAAAGCAACCCTCTGGCGTTGCCAGTAATCCTGATCGCTTATATTCACAAGGAATCCCGAGGTTTGAAAACTCTTCTGCTATTGTGGCTAAGTTATTATTCGTGCGACATAAAACTGCTAAATCACCAAACCGAGAAGGGCGATATTGTTGTGTGCTTTTATCGAAAACTTGATGGCTACTGGAAATGAGTTCGCGGACTTTCTCGCCAATGGCTGCAGCCTGTTTCTTTTTATTCGACTTAGTCACATGCCAATGTTCAACCGCTGCATCTGACGCTCTTTGTGCGCTCTCATCGCGAGCAGGGTTTAGAACCACTTGTTCTTTAGACAAAGAGTCTGAGAACGCATGACTGAAAATGTTATTTACGTACTGGACCAGTGGAGCGCGGGAGCGCCACGACTTATCGAGAATTTCAACTTGATTATCCTGCGACTCTAGATACTTTATGACGGAAGCCATTAATTCAGGGTCTGCACCTCTGAAGCCATAAATAGATTGTTTTATATCGCCAACCCAAATGACCTGTTTCGCAAGGTCTGCGAGTTTTATGAAAACGGCAAGTTGGATAGGGCTGGTATCCTGAAACTCATCTACCATCAGAAGATCTAGCTCATCTGCGAGGGTTTCTCTTACTGATGGGTGGTCCAACAGTTTTAATAAGGCTTGCTCTTGGTCTACGAAATCAACGAGCCCCATTTTTCGTTTGAGAGACTGAAAGGCGTCCAGACTTGCGGAGGAGATAGCGAAGATCTCCTTGATAAACGTTTTAATATCATTTTGAAAACTAGGATGTTTTGTATAATCACGAGCGATGATCTGTATAGGCTCGGCGAGCGGCAGACTTTTCTTTGCCGGTTTATCCGTGCTGAGTCCGATCCAATCGGGCCAGGAGAGGGCGTTAACCTCCATCGTGTGCAGCTTACTCTCTATAGCATCGAAATACTTTTTCGTAGCTTGGGTCTTATCGTAATCGTAATCTACTTTTTGCAACGCGGAGCGCATGGTGCTCTTTAGGTTTGAGTCGAGATCCCGTTCGGTTGGTTTCGGCAACCATTGCGCAAATGAGTCAATACTCGTCTGGGCAAATGCTTCGATCGCGCTCGGTGTCATATTGTTTGCGCGCGCTGAAGCGACAATGTTCATCACTTCTTTTTGCCATAAAGGGAAGCTACTGTTTTGCATCCCTCGTTTAGCTATATCTTCGAGACCGAGCTTTGAGGAGAGGGCATTCATCCGTTTTATATCGCTCATACCACCTTTTTTTATCAGAGTTTCCTCCAAGGCTTGAGCAAACAGTTTTTCACCCTGTGACTCCTCTAGTACTTTTTGTTCTGGAGAAAAACCAGCCTCAAAAGCAAAGCGTTTGATCAGCTCTCCACATACGCCGTTAACGGTACCGATCAATGATTCGCCCATTGCATTAGCAATATCCGGAAGACCGTTTTCAATTAGTTTTTGTCTAACGCGTTCTTGAAGTTCACCTGCAGCAAGCTTTGTAAAGGTGGTTGCAATAACACCCGATGGACGGATTTCTTCAGCTTTTAAAAGTTCTTGAAGCTTTTTTGTAATCGTAAACGTTTTACCGCTGCCGGCACCGGCACTGATGACCGTAATATGTTTTGTCATCTCGTTATTCTCCCCATCCAGTTAGTACAGCAAAGTCGTTATACGTATCACTAGACTCGGGGATGGGTAAGCCTGTTTCTGGTGGGTTAGATGCAGGATCAGATTCGGTGTTGCTCGTCGTCACCTCAATCATGCCGCGATGAATTTGGTCGCGTCGCCATTTCCAAGTTTCAATAAAACGTTGCCATAATTCTGCGACATTTTCACCGCTCTCAGCTGGAACATATTTAGCCGCCGTAAAAAAGTGCTCGGTGTTACAAATGAGTTTGGCATTTTCGACGATGAAGTAGGCGAGGGCAGGCCATTTTCCAGTTATTTCTTTACGCATAGCAGCGTACACCGCTAACTGCAGGTATTGGTCGGTTTCCATTGATTTTTTGCGGTAGTTATAGCCACCCCATTTAATGTCAATGACCACTTCTTGATCATCAGCAGTAACCGCTAATAAATCGATATATCCTGTTAATTTTCCTCCAGTGAACAGACAATCTTGACTCTCTTCCATCCGCACTGATTGGATGTTGGCTGATTTAAGATGTCGGACAAGCTCTTGTAAGGCGAGCGTTAGTTTCTCTTTAAGTTGCATCGCCTCAGATCTACGCCCCGGCATCAATAAAACTGCGCCCTCTGTTTCAAGAAAGTGATCAATGTTCTGATCAGCCCAATTTTTTATCGCAGTGCGATCTGAATGGAGTTGTTCGTGCGCAGTAAAATAAGCTTCAAAAACTTTATGTGCGATATTTCCTTTTAAACGCTTTCCATCGCTTATCTCTAAGGCACGACTCGCTCGCAATTTAGCCTGATAATTCAGTACCCATTGATACGGACTATTTATAAATTTATCGAGGCTAGAAAAAGACTCTTGTTCACGCTTTGGAAGGTCTATGGCGTCCCCTAGTTTCCACCATCGTGAAGGGCTAGGAAGGGCCTTATGTTCAACTTCTTTCGTGAGTTTAGCCGTATCTGTCGCACTGCCACAGAAAGGGTGTCTTTCGTTATTAATAATGGCTTGCTCACATTGAATTTCGCGCCATCCAGTGCATAGTCCAGCTATGTTATCTATCACAGGGTGATGCTGAGCAAGCTTTGGATGTAACACGATCACTAATTGTTGTTTTGCCGCAAGAATTGGCCTTAGCCAATGCGTGGCCTCTAATCTCAATTGGTGTTTGGTTGGCCACAAATTGACAGAGTGCTGTGCTAAGGAATGCAGTTCTTTCTTACTCCAGTGAGCCTTTTTCGGTGCTTGATACGCTTCGCAGGCCCACCAAATGACACAGTCTTGGTGCTTTCGGAAAGCACCTGCAGAACTTGTCACTTGAATAACGGGTAGGTCAGGATGCGCCTCAGCATATTTATCAACCAGTGGAATGCCTGTGCCTCGGACCTCCATTATTAGATGCCGAAGGTTTTCTCTGTCGATTAAGCCAGACCCACTTGATTTTAAGGTGATTAAGGCATGGCTTAGCTCCGTCGCCTGATTAAGCGCCGCATTGTAAAGTTCTGATTCTGGCTTACCTTCGAATTGGATATTGAAGCCCTGCAACCAGGCAATAAGTTTTTGTGTATGCGTGATCGCAAATTCAACATCGATGCCTCGCTTTGGGCAAATAAACTCCGCTGGTAACCAATCGTCGATGGCTGATTGACAACGTTCGGCAAGCTTTTTGTCATGCTGCGATATTATTCGCAATTCAGAAGCGATCATCTCAAACCAAGCGTCACTGCCCATACCCGGTGTTTCGGCGACGAAATCAGCAAGTTTATTGCGAATTCGCGAAGGTATTGGCCCAATAGGCAGGCTGAAAAATTCTAGAAGCGCTATCGGGTTTAACGGCGCCCACAGTATTTCAAAGCACAAAGGCAACACTTGGAACGCTGGTCTCCAAGGTGAGTTTTCAGCGCGACCACTTCGAGCTGCCCCAAGCTGTTCAAATCCGGTATCGAGATATTCCCGCTCATGCTCAGCAAGTATTGCATAGGTAAGAGACGAGTCGTTGCCATGCTGATGGGTGACTAAATGAGCAATATGACTTGCTGAGACTGATTTAGAGGCCGCGGTCAATAATAAAAAGCTACCATCGCCCTGAAGTGCTACTTTACTTGCCGATGGTTCCGAGATGAGCGCCTGCTGCATTGTGCTTAGGTCAGATTCATGGGTCGCATTTGGTGTCAAACTCGTTAAATCCTCGACCACTTTACAATGCTGAGCAAGTGCTTCAAATACGCGCAAAAAAATTGGAGGAAGAAGAGCCTGCTTATCTTCTATCACAATTCCGGCTATCTGAACTTTGTTCGTTTGCAAGTGCGTAATAATGCGCTGGAGACGTTGCCCCAGATTTGGATCTACGGTTTCCTTCGCGGCTTGCTCAACATCGGCAAGATCTTGCAGTCGAATCGGCACATTGCTGGGGAATGATCCAGACCATCCACCGAGATAAAGCTCGTCACGCCATTTTAGAAGGGTACGTGAAGAGGCAAATTCATTCTCAACAAACGACTGATAATAAAATCGATCAGCGCTAAGTGTTTGTTTGAGGCACTGGTGGTATTGAACCAAACGCGTCGTGAATGACGATTCATAACTGTTGAGCCCTAATTGTGTTTCGAGCAAAAGCACAAGGCCAAGCGGGCCTACTTCAATATCGCCGCTGGTAGCGCGTTTGTCCGTAATCTGCTGGCTATCGTAGTGGTATCCGAATGTTATGTTTATCATTTATGCTGGTTCCATGCTTTTACGAAGGTGACTTCCAATGTGTTGTCAGGTCGACGTTGGCTTATGTGCTCGTTTTATTATATCGAGGGCTGCAGGCTCTCATTGTTTGTTTTCAAGTGCGTTGACAATTTTTTTTCGGATCTCAATTGTTTCGTTCCGCGTTTCTTCATCCACACCTGCCGGCCCCTTTAACCATTCTTCT
>CAJWBE010000063.1 GCA_913020045.1 uncultured Oleiphilus sp. | reverse complement strand
GTCGTAAATATCCTCAAGATCATATGAAGCATCATCAGTCAGAAATACCTGATAACGCATTAGCGATTTTTGCTCCGACTACGAAGCCTGGCAACAACATCACTGGCAGGCTGAACTTTACCTTCTTCAATCTGTCGCTGACCTAGCGCAAGCATCTTCAGAAGCGCCATAGTCTCTTGGGTTTGCTCATAGCTCTTAATATCCTGCATCACCGCCTTCGCTTCACCATTTTGGGTAATAACCAAGGGGCCCACCTGAGTCGACAGATTACGAACAACTTCTGCAGCATGCGCTTTCAAGTAACTAATCGGCTTGATTTGATCTGACAATTTCATAAACACCTCTCACTAGGACCAAATATAGTCCGTAAACAGGTCTTTCGTCAATTTAAAAAGTCAAATGTGAGGCGTTCTAGTAGACTCACCTCACACCAGGACCAAATTACCGGCAGTCAATTGGTCTTCCCAAGGGATTTATTTCCCGCAGACGCAAAAAAGCCCCATAAATCCAAGATCTACAGGGCTCTTTCGAGAAATATGGCTCCGAATGTTGGGATCGAACCAACGACCAATTGATTAACAGTCAACTGCTCTACCGCTGAGCTAATTCGGAATAATCTTCATCTCAACTCGATGAGGCGCGAATATTATAGACCAAGGGCCAGCTCGTCAACAGTTTTTCTGTCTTAAGGCTATGAAATTTAGGGTGGATTTGGCTGATGTCTAATGTTTGATCAATTATGCCTTGTTTTCTCTAGAATCTCGCCTTTAAGTGTCGGGTTTTTCTGTAGTAAACTGATCGTTTTTTTCAAGGTCATACTCAATGAGTAATCTTTTTACGGTCCGTTCAAAATTTGAAGCTGCTGGAGATCAGCCTGCCGCGATCAAAGGTTTGTTGGCTGGCATTAATGCAGGATTACATGCGCAAACCCTGTTGGGTGTCACCGGGTCTGGTAAAACCTTCACGATTGCTAATGTTGTCGAAGGGATTCAGCGCCCGACGATTGTGATGGCGCCCAACAAGACGCTGGCAGCTCAGCTTTATGGCGAATTTAAGGAGTTCTTCCCTAATAATGCCGTTGAGTATTTTGTGTCTTATTATGATTACTATCAGCCCGAAGCGTACGTGCCTTCGTCGGATACGTTTATCGATAAAGATGCATCGGTTAATGAACATATTGAGCAAATGCGGCTGTCTGCCACCAAGGCATTGATGGAGCGTTCCGATACGATTGTTGTTGCAACGGTATCGGCCATTTACGGCCTCGGCGACCCCAAACAATACCTAAAGATGATGTTACATTTGGACCGTGGCGATCAGGTCGATCAGCGTTTTATCGTTCGACGTTTGGCGGAGTTGCAATATACGCGTAATGATATTGATTTCGCGCGCAGCACCTACCGCGTGCGCGGCGACGTTATCGATGTATTTCCTGCCGACTCAGAAAAAGAAGCGGTGCGAATTGAATTATTTGACGAAGAAATTGAGCAGCTCTCAATTTTTGATCCCTTAACCGGTGAGATTTTACGGCGTGTTCCTAGGCTTTCTATTTACCCCAAAAGTCACTATGTGACACCTAGAGAGACCTTGGTAGCAGCGTTAGATTTTATTGAAGAAGAGCTTAGAGAGCGATTAACGCAATTGCGCGATAACAACAAGCTGGTAGAAGCGCAACGTTTGGAGCAAAGAACTCGTTATGATCTAGAGATGATTAGAGAGTTGGGGTATTGCAACGGCATAGAAAATTACTCGCGTTATTTGTCAGGGCGAGATACTGGTGAGCCACCACCGACATTATTTGATTACTTACCGGAAAACGCATTAGTTGTTATTGATGAATCACATGTAGGTGTTCCACAAATTGGCGCAATGTATAAGGGAGATCGGTCCCGTAAAGAAACGTTGGTAGAGTATGGGTTTCGCCTACCCTCGGCCCTCGATAACCGTCCACTGCGGTTCGAGGAGTGGGAGACTTTAGTCCCGCAAGTCATATTTGTGTCTGCTACGCCGGGTAATTACGAGGGTGAACATGCAGATCAAGTGGTGGAGCAGGTCGTTCGTCCTACCGGATTGATCGATCCAGTGATTGAAATCCGTCCAGCGACTACCCAGGTCGACGACCTTATGTCTGTGATTCGCGAACGGATTGCAAAAAATGAGCGGGTTTTGGTGACAACCTTAACGAAACGTATGTCGGAAGATTTAACAGATTATCTTGATGAGCATGGTATCCGTGTTCGCTATCTACACTCGGATATTGAAACGGTTGAACGAGTAGAAATTATTCGAGATTTGCGGCTCGGGGAATTCGATGTGCTGGTTGGAATCAATTTGTTGCGCGAAGGGCTAGATATGCCGGAGGTGTCACTAGTCGCGATACTCGATGCTGATAAAGAAGGGTTTTTACGTTCGGAACGATCGTTAATACAAACGATCGGACGCGCTGCACGTAACTTGAACGGTAAGGCGATTTTATATGCGGACAAAATAACCGGTTCTATGGAGCGCGCAATTAATGAGACCGACCGTCGCCGCGAGAAACAGGTTTCTCACAATGAGAAGCACGGCATCGTTCCGCAGGGTGTAATAAAAGATGTTGCCGATATTATGGAGGGAGCACGAATACCCGGTAAGCGTTTTGCGCGGAACGCACGGGGTAAGCTCGTGGCTGAGTCCACACCGGATTACAAAGCCGAGGCAGCATTGATGTCGCCTGCCCAGCTTTCCAAAGAGATTAAAAAATTGGAAAAACAGATGTTCGAGCATGCTAAGAATTTGGAGTTTGAGGAGGCTGCATCGACACGTGATAAGCTTAGCGGTTTAAAGCAGCAGGCGTTTCTTCAATAAATGCCGAGTTATTACACCTTGCGATCAAATTTTAGGCTAAAAATTAAAGTGTCTAATGTTTTTACCATTGATTTGTTTAACAGAGGTTGTTAAACCACGAATAGGTCATTATAATTCGCGTCCCTTGACTGGCTGACAGATACCAGCAAAGGTTTGTGATTCGATGCTATTTATCAGAGCGAATTGCAAAAGATCAAATTTTACGACCGTAGCTCAGTTGGTTAGAGCACTACCTTGACATGGTAGGGGTCGGTGGTTCGAATCCACTCGGTCGTACCAAACACCAAAAAGCCCGCCTAGTGCGGGCTTTTTGGTGTTTGGTAGGTTCGCTGGAAAGAACCACTGTTCGACAAACTGTGTAAACAGTTTGGACGAGAAGCGCAGCGCCGAAGCCTCGCAGAGGTAACTGCAGCCCATAGGCTGAATCGCCCCCGACTTGCTAGACACTTTTTAGTCATACAAAATGGCACAAAGAGAGGTGTTTATGAGCAGCAAACGTTATCCAGAAGAATTCAAAAAAGAAGCGGTCAAACAAGTCGTTGACCGAGGTTTCAGCGTCGCTGATGTTGCGGCACGACTAGGAACAACGACCCATAGCCTCTATGCGTGGATTAAACAATACGGCCCTGATGCAGGCGAATATGCGAGCGAAGCTGCCGATCAGTCAGAGATAAAACGCCTGAAGAAAGAGCTAAAAAGGGTGACTGAAGAGCGCGATATATTAAAAAAAGCCGCGGTATACTTCGCCACCCAGCCAGAGTGAGGTATACCTTTATCAAAAATCAACGTGCTGTGTTCCCAGTACGCACACTCTGCCAATGGCTGGATGTTCATCCTAGCGGTTACTATGCGTGGATTAAGCATCCACAGTCAAAACAGGCGAAAGCCAATAATAGATTGTTAGGCTTGATTAAACAGTTCTGGTTGGAAAGTGGTGGTGTGTATGGTTACCGTAAAATTCATGCCGACTTGCGAGAGTATGATGAATCTTGCGGAGAAAATCGCGTGTACCGATTAATGCGGTCAGCTGGATTAAAAGCACAGGTAGGCTATCGAAAGCCGCGACATCGCGGCGGAAAAACGAGCGTGGTCGCGTCGAATGTATTGCAGCGGGAGTTCGTAAAAGAAACACCCAATGATACTTGGGTCACTGACATTACGTATATTCGTACCCATGAAGGCTGGTTGTATTTGGCCGTTGTGCTAGATTTGTTTTCCCGTAAAGTCGTGGGCTGGTCGATGAAGTCTCGCATGACAAAGGAGTTGGCACTTGACGCCTTGTTAATGGCTGTATGGCGTAGAAACCCCAAAGACACGGTGACTGTGCATTCTGACCAGGGCAGCCAATACACGAGCCATGAGTGGCAGTCGTTTCTAAAAGATAACGGACTCCGACCTAGCATGAGTAGGCGCGGAAATTGCCACGATAACGCTGTCGCTGAAAGTTTCTTTCAACTTCTAAAGCGAGAGCGTATACGCCGCCATATTTACTCGTCACGAGAAGAAGCACGGGCGGAGATATTTGATTACATTGAAATGTTTTATAACTCGAAACGACGACATGGTTTCAATAATGATCTGTCGCCTGTAGAGTATGAACTGCGTTACCAAAAGAGGCTGGAAAGTGTCTAGTGAACTGGGGGCGATTCAGGTCTCCAGTGGGTCAATGGACTAAACCGCTCGCGCGGTAAATGGCATCAAGCTCAGCGTTTTTATCCGACATCGGTATAACCCCAAGAGTGACATAGGTTCATCCTGTGAAGTGAAGTTGGTCGCACAACTTACATCACCCGCAGGAGTAAACCCATGACACACACTCATCATACCTCACCCTCACCATCCGTCAGCCCTTTACGTCAACGCATGATCGAAGATATGGCGATGCGCAAACTCAAACCCACCACGCAGAAAGGTTATCTTCGCTCCGTTAAACGACTCGCTCAGTTTTTAGGGCATTCCCCGCACACGGCCACAGCGGAGGAGCTACGATGTTTTCAGTTGGACTTGGTTAACCAGGGCGCTACCAGCACAACGATTAATGGATTACTTAGCGGCCTGCATTTCTTATTTGATGTAACCCTCAACAACCCGGATGCGCTCAGAAATATGAGCACCATTTACCAGCCACGTAAAATCCCTATCGTTCTAAGCCAACAGGAAATCAAACAACTACTGGATGCGGCTGTTAGCCTCAAATATAAAGCAGCACTCTCTACCGCATATGGTGCAGGCTTGCGCGCTAGCGAAGTCACACATTTAAAGGTTAGCGATATTGATAGCCAGCGTATGCTTATTCATGTCGAGCAAGGCAAAGGCGACCGAGATCGGCAAGCCATGCTCTCACCCGTACTGCTAAATCTATTGCGGCAGTGGTGGTGCTTTGGCCAGAGAGAACGGCAGATGCTAAAAGGCGGTTGGTTGTTTCCGGGACAGAATCCTGTCAACCCGATTTCAACCCGCCAGCTCCATCGCGCGTGCCGTGCGGCAGCGACTCTCGCTGAAATCACCAAACATGTTTCCCTGCATACTTTACGTCACAGCTTTGCCACCCATCTGCTTGAACAGAATGTTGATATCCGTGTGATTCAAGTTTTACTCGGCCACAAGAAACTGGAAACCACTGCGCTTTACAGCCAAGTGGCAACCAACACCTTGCGTGATACACAGAGCCCGTTAGATTTGCTGGAGCTGACAACGATCGGCTAAACCATCATGTCAGGACGACTGGAAGTGGCGGATATTTTTCGCCGCTTTGGCTCGGCATGGCGTACGGATCACCAAGGCCATATCAGCCTTGGCCAACTCAAAGTCATGTCGGCCATTGAATGCTGCCGCAGTGATGCGCTTGGCGGTCACGTGCTGCGTTGCAAAAACTGTTCGCACATTCAGATTGCTTACAACTCCTGTCGTAACCGGCATTGCCCTAAGTGTCAGGCCAGTGCCGCCAAACGCTGGCTGGAAGCACGACAACTTGAGTTGCTGCCCGTGGACTACTTTCACGTGGTCTTTACCTTGCCTGCGGTTATCGGTGAGTTGGCTTATCAAAACAAACGTGAGGTTTACGGCATTTTATTTAAGGCTGCCGCAGAAACGCTGCGTACTATTGCCGCCGACCCCAAACACCTCGGTGCGAAAATTGGCGTAACGATGGTGTTGCACACGTGGGGTTCGGCCTTAACGCATCATCCTCACGTACACTGCATTATTCCCGGCGGCGGATTTTCTGCCGATGGTCAGCAATGGATTGTCTGTAGAAAGGGATTCTTTTTACCCGTACGCGTATTGTCTCGATTATTTCGACGCTTGTTTCTAGAAAAACTCAATCGCGCTTACTGGCGTGGTGAGTTGACATTCTTTGGCCATCAATCGGATTTAAATGACAGTAATAACTTTGCCGAAGCGCTCCAGCCGTTACGACAACAAGAGTGGGTAGTTTATGCCAAGCGCCCCTTTGCCGGCCCTAAATCGGTACTGGCTTACCTCTCTCGTTATACGCATCGCGTGGCCATCGCTAATAGCCGTCTCGTTAAAATAGATAACCATGACGTGACGTTTAAGTGGAAAGATTATCGAGAAAAAAAACAGCACCAAGCTAAAACGATGACACTCAGCACCGACGAGTTTATCCGCCGGTTTTTACTGCACGTATTACCGCGAGGTCTTCACCGCATTCGTTACTATGGATTCTTTGCTAATGCGCGACGCAAGGATCATTTAATCAAAGCACAAGCCCTGCTAGATCCAACATCGCAAACCACAGACAGAGAAGAAGCCGCGCTAGTATTAAGTGAAAGTCAGCCGGCCTGCACGTTTATCTGCCCGCTATGCTCATCACCCATGATCGTCATTGATACCTTTGAAAGAAATCAACAACCTCGGGCACCACCTATAAGATGTGAAGCAGCATGAACAAAACTGACAGATTTTTTACGTCTATTTTTACTCCACTTCAGCGAGTAACGGTATTGCTATGGTTTAAATTAGTGTCTCGATAAAAATACTCTTATCAAGACATGTTCAAGCTGAAAAATCATCGATCAATGAGGCTTATATTATCAACTTACGACAAAATTATTTCGATAACAGGTACTGTGTACTCGCCTGGAAGGTCAGCGCAAGGTCAAAACCCCATAGCTCAACTCGACGAACAGTATCGACTTCCTACCCCCGCGGTTTCCTCCCTTGAGGCCAGTCCGACACCTGCCCAGTAAAGTTCCTGACAAGATTGATAGGCCTGCGTTTGTGGGCTGGTGTCCGACAACCCTTAACAATTACAGACATTAACGCTCATCATGAAGCTCACAGATCCAGATTTTAAAACTGCCATCACAAAAGTCGGGGAGTT
>CAJWBE010000062.1 GCA_913020045.1 uncultured Oleiphilus sp. | reverse complement strand
CCCCACCAGCTGGCAAATAATAGGCATAAAGTTGCTGGATTGGCGGTTTCTAGGCCTGTCCAATTGCGCACGGCTGTCAGCAAGAAACCGATAATAATCGCTTGAGCGAAGCCCATTAGTAGCTCATGAGGATGCCAAAATAACATTCCGCCCACCGGCGTCAGAATGCTGCTGCCGCTCTGCCAAAATAGCCCCCAAAGCATCAGAGCGATCGCGGCGAACAGCGTGCCGGATGCAAAGAACGGACGAAAGCCGATAGAAAAAAATACAGGCATGTTGATGTTGTTTCCGTAAGGGATTACTCGGCGCTTATCTACCTTGATTGATCATCCAGACCGCAGCTTCGACACGCGACTTTAGTGCTAGCTTTTTGAGAATATGCTTCACGTGTACTTTTACCGTGCCGTCCGAGATATCGAGCTCACGAGCGATCAGCTTGTTAGACAAGCCTTTCGCAATTAATTTGAGGATTTCATGCTCACGACTAGTGAGTTTTGCCAATTGCTGAGCGCGACTGTTGTCGCCCTTGCGAAGTGCGCCAATGAGCACATGGGTCAACTTCTCACTGATTACCATTTTACCATTAACGGCTTCTTTGAGGCGCTCAAGTATTTGCTCTGGGTCCATGTCTTTCAGCAAGTAGCCGTCAGCACCATAAGTCATTGCACGAATCACATCTTCATCGTTGTCCGACACCGTCAGCATAATGATTCGCGAGGTGACATTGGCGGCGCGCATAGCATGCAGGGTGTCTAGACCATCCATACCTTGCATGTTTAGGTCGAGCACAATGAGGTCCGGCTCGCTCTCTTTCGCCATTTCAAGCGCAGTCTTTCCGTCGCTCGCTTCGCCCATGACGCTTAGTTCGTCTTCCAGCTCGATTAATTGTACTAACCCTTTGCGCAGTAGGGGGTGATCATCGACCAGTAATACGCTAGCAGCTTCATGGCTCATGTTGTGTTCTCGTTTCATGTGATTCCGAATAGCGCTAACTTTCATCATTTTCGCGCTTAGCGCAAGTGATCCGTATTCTTAAATTGACCTGTGTCATGTCAGTCTGATATTGCCTTTCGCCTTGAATGGCGGGCGATTCAAAGAAACTACCTATAAGTGAGTAGTGTTGGTTTTCTGTGTTTTTACACCTTCGCCCTAGAGCTAAGGGGGCTTGCATTGCGTATTTGTCCAATATGGGTAGAAGGTCGCTTTGGTTGTTGCCATAAAACGCTACCTCCTTGTGAAAGTTGTTGCCCAAATGCGAGCTGCGCATAGTGGGTAAGAACATAATGATAGGGGAGCAAACTTTATGAACTCGAAGACCGAATACAAGGAGCCGGGAAAGACCTCCGGCGCTGACATACATGAATGGGACCCAGAGAACGAACAGTTCTGGGAGTCAAAAGGAAAGGCGATCGCGAACCGCAACCTCTGGATTTCAATTCCAAGCTTGCTCTGTGGCTTCGCAGTTTGGCTTTACTGGGGGATTATTACTGTTCAGATGCTGAATCTTGGCTTTCCATTTGCTAAATCCGAATTATTTACACTGATGGCGATTGCCGGTTTAACCGGTGCAACGCTGCGCATACCGAGTAGCTTCTTTATTCGTATTGCGGGTGGTAGAAACACCATCTTCTTCACCACGGCGTTATTAATGCTGCCTGCGTTGGGTGCTGGTATCGCTTTGGCTGATAGCACCACACCACTCTGGGTGTTTCAGGTATTAGCCTTACTCTCTGGTTTTGGTGGCGGCAACTTTGCTTCATCTATGTCGAATATCAGTTTTTTCTTTCCTAAGAAACAACAAGGTTTGGCTTTAGGTTTGAATGCAGGCTTAGGAAATTTTGGTGTCACTAGTATGCAGATATTGGTGCCACTGGTAATGACCTTTGGTTTGTTTGGCGCGCTAGGTGGCGAGTCTATGGTACTGCAAAGTACGTCGGGAACCTTGATCGGAAAAATCCCAGCAGGCTCTGAAACCTATATTCAAAACGCAGGCTTCGTGTGGTTGTTGTTTTTGATTCCTTTGGCGTTTGCTGGCTGGTTCGGAATGAACAACTTACGTACCAAAGATGTGTCTCCTGAGATACCGGGTGCGATTGGTAGTTTTATGACTATCAGTTTCATGCTTTTCATCGGATTTGTTACGGCGGCATTTGGTTTGTGGTTGATGCTTCCTGAGTCGGCGAACGGTTCTGGATTTGGTGTACCGAAAGAAATTGTCTTGTTAATCGTGATTGCGTCAACCGTGTTCTTACTTAAGCAAGTGCCGGGTCAGACTAAGTCAATTTTAAAACGTCAGTATCAAATTTTTAACAATAAGCACACATGGGTAATGAGTGTGATTTACACCATGACCTTTGGCTCGTTCATTGGTTTTGCCGCATCATTCCCGTTAGCGATAAAAGTTATTTTTGGCTATCAGCATTTGATGGTTGACGGCGTGATGACTCACAACACCGCGAATGCAAACGGTCCAAGTGCGTTAATGTATGCCTGGATGGGGCCATTTATTGGCGCATTGATTCGCCCGGTCGGTGGTTGGATTTCTGATAAAGTCGGCGGCGCGTTGGTCACACAAGTGTGTTCCGTTGTGATGGTCGCTAGTGCATTAGGTGTCGCGTACTACATGAAAGCGGCGTATGCCTCGGCAACACCAGAAGAGTTCTTCGTGCCATTCTTCGTGTTATTCCTCGTGCTATTTGCGGCAACCGGTATTGGCAATGGCTCTACTTTCCGCACTATCGCAATGGTATTCCCCAAAGAGCAAGCGGGGCCTGTATTGGGCTGGACCTCAGCGGTCGCAGCGTACGGAGCGTTTTATATTCCTAAAGTGCTAGGCGAGCAGATAAAAGCGACAACGCCTGAAGTTGCGTTGATTGGATTCGCAGTGTTCTACGGCGTGTGTATTATCATTAACTGGTGGTTTTACCTTCGCAAGAGTGGCGAGTTTTATAACCCATAAGGTGACGATCTCCCATACTTAGACCTTTGGTCGCATACATTCAGCCCGCTTTACGCGGGCTTTTTTTGCTTTCATTTCGTCCTGAAAAAGTTGCGCTAGCGCACAGGGTGATGTTTTTTTGAACAGCTCAGCCCTGAAAGGCGCCGTTTGTCGGCGATAAGTGGGATTACGATCGATCAAGCGCATACTGCAAAGCGTATCCTGACGAAGTAGGAGTCAACGATGTATCCAGTCAGTGGCGAACAAGATGATTTCAGAGTATTGGCCGAGCGCTTTTCCTTGCACTACGTCAATACGCCAGAGGACCGCAAAGATCTAGAGCGCTTGCTCAACACCGAGTCGATCAAACGGCCTCATATCAAAACGCTTGAGGCATGTGAGGCAGGAGCGCACCACTTGTTGTTGCGTCATCATATCTCAGGCCAAGCGGTCGCTTCGGTCTACGTGCTACCGACCCCATTTCAGGCAGACTCCCCGCCTATTTTGCATGGTAAGCCGCTGCCGGTATTGATTGGTCGCGCGCGGTCGCAGGGTGAACGCAGCAGTGTCAGTGAAATGTCCGTGCCGGTGCTGTCCAGCGTTATCTCTATACAAGATTGGGCGCCGAAAGATGGGTGGCAAGTCGGTTTGTATTTAAGTCTCGCGTCTCATGCCTTAGCAAGATTGTTGTTTCACGATTATCTGCTGGCCGAGCTGCCTATTGAGTCATTCAAAAAATATCGTATGCGGGGGCTTTCATTTGAGTATGCCTGTGACTTGCCTGATGCGCAGGAACAAAGCGCTTTGTTCTATATTGATTTGAACCTAGACCTAAGTGCGTCCAGCCCGCTTTATACCATGAGCCAATATGTCTCTAATGCGATTGCGCCTCAGTTAAATATGCCGGAGCTGCACGAAAAAGAAGCGTAGCTTTGATGATTGTTTACTGGCGTTAGGCAAAAACGATCAAGACGCGGAGTTGGTGTCGTTAATCTCTTCTTTTTTGGGTTTGATGAAGCTCATGCAGCGCTCTGCCATCGCGGTGATCGTTAAGCTTGGGTTAACTCCTACGTTTGCAGGAATCGCGGAGGCGTCTGTTACATAAATATCGGGGTAGTTAAACAAGCGATGCTGGCTGTCTATGACGCCGTCTTCTGGCGAAGCAGCAATTTTGCAGCCACCTAAGATATGTGCGGTTAGCGCCATATTTCCAAGACTTTCACCCATGATATTCAAGGCTGTTCCATTATTGTTTTCTGCTAGGGCTCTTGCAGATCGGTTGGCCGGTTCCAAGTAAGTTGGTACTCGCTCCTCTCCTTCAACGATTGACACGAGGCCTCGTTTCCAGGGTGCCCACCATAGGCGCTTCCAGCGCATTGCTATCGCATTATCAATGACCTGCATCACCGTTAGCACGGTGGCGCGTCGGTGCCAGTTTTTTGCGCGCCAGGCGCGACTGGCTGCACGCGGCGACCGCAGTATTTTCCACAATGTCAGTAATGCGCGTTTCCATGGCACAGCACCATCGACCAAGGGCCCCATATAAAAACGCATGAAGGACTGGCTTGGGGGAATCCTGTTTTGCGTGATATGGGTGTCGGTGCCGATGTAAAAATCAGATGAAATAGTGGTCCCAACGGATAAATCGATGTCTGGATCGTTGGATAGTGATGCGACTAAAGCTTCGCTATTGGTGCGCACCGTGTCGCCTAAGCGAGCCGAAATGTTCGGAAGCGAGCGTTCGTCGTCGCGGCATTTGAATAGTAATTCGAGGGTGCCAACCACGCCGCCAGCGAGCACTAGTTTAGTGCTGTTAAAGGTCTTTTTAGCACCGCCTTTGATGCCACTCGGACAGGTGTCGATGGCATAGCCACTAGCCGCTAAACGGCGAATAGAGGTCACTTTGGTGTTAGGGAAAATCTTGACGCCGAGTTGTTCTGCAAAATAGAGGTAGTTCTTATCTAAGCTATTTTTTGCGCCAACGTAGCAGCCGCTGATGCAATGCCCACAGAGAGTGCAGCCGGTTCGGTCGGGCCCCTTGCCGTCGAAAAAGGGGTCTTTAATTGTTTTGCCGCTGTCGCCAAAAAATATACCTTGCGGGACCGGCCCCCATGAGCCGCCGCTATCGAGTGCTTCTGCGGTACGTTTAAGTTGCCAGTCCATTTCTGATTGATAGGGGTTAGTTTGCACGCCGAGCATTCGGCTGGCTGTGTCATAGTGCGGGGCGAGCTCCGCTTCCCAATCGGCAAGCTTTGCCCATGCTTTGCTTTTATAGAAAGCGAGCTTAGGGCGCAGCAATACAGCGGCATAGACAAGGCTTCCACCTCCCACTCCTATACCGCGTATTAGCCCAACATGTCTAAAAAAACGTTGAGCGAAAAAACCTTTTAATCCAACTTGTGGTAACCACGTGAGGGCAGTGACCTTCTCAGACGCGCTTTTCATTTGCTCTGGGTTCACGCGGCCGCCTTGCTCCAGCACGGCAACTGAGTAGCCTTTTTCTGCTAGACGCAGGGCTGCTACACTGCCGCCAAAGCCGCTACCGATAACAATATAGTCGAAGTCACTCATACCATTCGCCGTAGCAAAAATGGCATCGGAATGGCGTTGAGCAGTGGCAGATCGACAATGGTCATGCCGAGCAATGTGTCATGGTCGAGCGCGCGCAATTCATCTCTCAGCGCACGCAGCGGCAGGGGGGCGCGTTTGTCGTAGGTTAATGTTAGCCCTGAGTGCGCATCTATTTTTGAGCGTTCAATGCAACGCACCATTGGGATTCGTTGTGCTAGCTTGTCGCCTTCACGTAAGAGGTTGATGGCCTCGCCTTTCGCATTAAAACTTTTGCCGGCCCAGCCAGAAAGCCCGCCCAGAGGAAGCAGTCGCGGCGCGATGGCGGTTAGCCATGCAGGGCCGATAAATTGCGCAAGATATTGCCCAGTAGTGGCATCACTTTCGGGGGCTGCCAATGATTCGAATAGAGAGCGATAGCTTCGAATAGATTGCTTCGCGAAACCTTGTGTTTCCCAGCTGGCCATTGTTTCCTCGCATTTAGTACCGATACGTTAGTGTCGACGATCGCGTGCTATCAAACTCATAACGCCCGCAGTAGCCAACGGCTTCAAACTGTACTGATATTTTATTGAACTATCATTCATTTAAGCGTTAGCATACTTGAATGCAGCTTAACCAAGCAAGTGCTCGGTTTGGCTGTGTCGATAGAAAAGCGTCATATAGCGCTCGTTATGACGTGTTTGATTGGGTCTGGCGTTTAGTTAGCATCCACAACATGGTCGCGGCACCCATTCCTGTTGTTCCAAGGATCATTGCCATAATCATTATTTGGTAACGCACCGCAATTAGTGGCGATACTCCGGATAAGATCTGTCCCGTCATCATGCCGGGTAGTGCAACTAAACCGACCGCGAGTAGGCTGTTAATCTGAGGAATCATTGCGGCCTGAAAGGCGACTAGCCGCGCATGTTCAGGTTTTTTATTGTCGTGCAGCTCGGCATGGTAACGCTCCGCAGCCAAGCTAATGGCGTTCATGGTATTGGCGAAGTACATTCCGGCAAGGGGAATCAAAAGGGAAGGCGTAAACCATTGATCAGCTTTGAGGACCAGCATAATCGATATGAACAGGTGTAAGAATACAGATGTTCCTAAAGCGACTAAAGCGGGCACCAAATAACCCCTGTGATGCCGCACGGGGCGAATCGCGATCCAAGCAGCAATGATCAACATTAGGCTGACAATGGCTGTACTCAGCCATGGCGATGGATTGCTGAAGATACTGACAAGCACATATCCGACAGCAATGAGCTGAACCAGCATTCGGCTGCTCGCGAACAGCACCTCTTGAGGTTTGCCTTGCCACGAGAGGTAAATTCCACAGACGATAAGTACGGGAATGAAACACCAGAGCAAGTCCAGCCAAGCGATATGATTCATTGAATTGTTCTCGTTGTTTTCACATAGGGCGTCATGATGCCACGGCTATTTATGTTTCATTGGTCTCTCATTATGCGCGATTTGGGCGCATTAGGAACACTTCTGGGTGCCCGCTTTTTGGTCGCTGTCCCTGAAATAGCGCAATTTTTCGCTATGGGCGAAAAAAATCAAATATGCCCTTGATTTAAGTCGTCGACCGATTGCCAAATGCTTTAGAATTCAACTTTACTTGATTGGACTCTAAACAGTCGTTATGACCACATTCCTATTGATTCTCGTCGCCTTAGGTTTTATTTCGATCGTGATCGAAGATCTCGTTCATATTGATAAAGCCAAAACCACCTTGTTTTTTGGCTCGTTAGTTTGGTTGCTGTATTTCATTGTGCCGCCGGAAGGAACGGGGCATTTACAGATGCAGCACTCCTTGAATGAGAACTTGCTAGAAATAGCCACCCTCTGGCTATTCTTGATGGCCGCCATGACCTTTGTCGTTTATCTCAACAGCAAAGGGATTATCGACGGCCTTGTTAATCGCATGCTGCCAGAGCGTATTTCTGAGCGAAAACTGTTATTTCTAACGGGTCTATTCGCCTTTGTTTTTTCCTCCATGGCCGACAATATTACGGCAACATTGGTTTGTATCAGCGTATTAGCTAGCCTCAAACTAGAGACCGAAAAACTCCTTCGTTACATGGTGCTGGTTATATTCTCCGTGAACTCCGGTGGCGCGGCGCTGATCACTGGCGACGTGACGACCTTGATGATTTTCTTAGCGGGGAAAGTCGAAATACTAGACCTGCTGTGGCTGAGTATTCCTTCGTTTGTCGGCGTGTTATTACTGGCAACGTTACTGTCCTTTAAACTCAAAGGCGAATTGGTTTTTGAGTCAAAACCCTTTAGCAGCACCACTGGCGACAAGGTGATTGGTGGCTTATTCATTTTGACGATTATCGGCACGCTAGTCGGCAATATCATGTTTTCTGTCCCGCCGGTTTTATC
>CAJWBE010000061.1 GCA_913020045.1 uncultured Oleiphilus sp. | reverse complement strand
CAAGCATATAACCAAGCATTTCTGCCAAATTCCCTGCTCGACAAGCCATTACTTTTCTCTGATGAGCTTTTGGCTTCCCGAAGAGATCAGCAGTGCAAAGATCGCGTCCGAGAGATTAATAGCAAGCATGACATTCTTCACAAAGTTCGCCACGTCATAAGAGCTCAAGCACTTGATACGCTTAGTCATGAAACACTTTCAGAAGAGCTCTGTATTTCTCCGCGGACGCTTAGGAGACAACTTTCGGCGCGAGGCAGCAGCTATTCTCAGCTATTAGAGGAAGAGCGAAAAAAACTCGCCATCAGCTCGATATCTCAACAGACAATATCATTAGAAAAACTCGCCGAAAAACTGGGCTACCGAGACCAGTCTTCATTCAGCCGAGCTTTCAAGCGTTGGTTTGGTGTGTCACCAAAAAACTTCACCGAGCCAAAAAAATGATACTTGCCATACTGCGTTTCCGCTATCGCTATAGTCCTGACCTAAAATGCTATAGCCACTGTTCAAATATCGCGCAATAATGCACATGAGTTACCCGAAAACCTAGCTTGGGTCACTGGTATTGCAGTACGGTTCGGCCCTAGAAAAAATAAAAACAACACTTACTTAACAGGTCTGACAATGAAAAAAACTTCTAGAAAACCCGTTATTAAAACCCTGATAAAAGGACTTTTTGTTAGCGCCGCCCTGCTCGGTGGCGCCAGCCAAGCAGCTGCCGATAACTGTTATATTATGGTTCACGGCCATGGCACACAAGGCAACGTTCAGAGCGGTTCCAACCAGCCAGCACTCGATTACTGGAACAGTTATAACTTTAGCCAATACAGCGGAAGCAACTTTATCAACGAATTGCTCGGAAGCAGCAACGATAACTACGGTGTCGTAGGTTACGACTCCACTGACGAAAGCGGGCACCCTTATTGGAGAGACGAGACCGCTGGAGAAATAGCACGTCAAATCGCAGCAATAAAGCAAGGAAACGGAGACGGCTACAATCACCCTCAGGCCAATACGCAGTGCGCCGCAAACGACAACTTCTGGGTTGTTAGCCATAGCCAAGGTGCACAGCAAATGATGTATATTGCTGGCAATGCACTAGCCGGTTCACCAAATTACAATACCGCCTACGCTGCTAGCGGCAGTGTAAACGTAGACTTCGATGGCGCAATCAGCGGCATAAGCGGTATATTCACAATGGGCGGGGCGATCACCGGCACTGAAGGCGCGGACCGTTTGTGCAATGGCAACTGGTTGGACTCACTGATCAACCTCGCGTTCCTAGGAAAAGACTGCAACCCAAGTGTTCAATGGCTACAAACCAATGAATCTTATGCCGTGCGCAACTACATAGGGAGCAACTTAGGAGCTCCACTGTACGTGATGGGTGGCTATAAAAGCTTTCCAGGAATTCAGGGTGCGTCTGCAGCCTTGTTAAGCGGTGAGGACGATGGCTATATCAACCTTGCATCGCAAATGAGCTGCGAGGGGTCAGGCAAACGCTCGATTGAGTCAGACCTAAATAGCTACAAGAAATTCTTTGGCATTTCATATGGCAGCCCAACTTTCCGTTGTAACAATGGTGGAAAAGGAACGCCTAGAACCTACAACATGGCAAGCGTATATACGGACCACGACGCAGAACGAAACGCAGGCATCAGTTCGCCTAGCTATACCTCTATCGAAAATGGCATTACCTGCGGCAACGGTCGCAACATGGCAGGTAGAATCGATAGCTGCTTGTAGCCACTCTTGCAGAGCTTAAGTCGCGTAAGCCAACAATAAAAAGCTTACGCGGCTTTCATTCTTTTTTTCGCACCTACAGTAGCGCCAATAATGTCTAAAATTAAAAAATCAGTCGGTGTAATCTGCACTGCCATAATTATTACCTATTTCATTTGGCCTTCCGGCTCCACACCAAATGCCTCCGCGGTAGCGAACCAGCCGACAGAGAAAACACCTCTGCGCGGCGATATCAGACACTCACCAAGTTTACAAAAAGTCAGCACATCGCCGCCCACATTGAATACTAAGAAACCACCATCGCTCACCCAGCAAGATTCAAAAGAGCTTTCTCCGATTGAACGGATTAAAGCAATTCAAAACAAAACGTCACTGCATCAGTCACTAATAGATGATCACCAGCAATTCACGCGCTACCCGAGTTACAACAAAGCAATCGCACAATCCTCTAAGGACCCAATTATCAGCCGCTACGAGGCCTATGAACGCAGCACGCTAAGCAAAGATAAAAACCATACGCTAACGATATGGACGGAAAAACGGTTCTACCTTAACGATGAAGTCGCCACTTTTTACGCCTCACTAAAAGACCAACAGGGCAATGATTTAAGCACTAGCTTTGCCGCTCAGGTGATATTTGGAGAACAACTCAATATCGCGCAACTTGAGTTTGAGTCGTCACCACACAATGGCTACCAAACTGCCTCACTTACTCTCGACGCAGCAACCTACAAAGAAGGCATCTATAAAGTGCTTATTGCAAACCGAACCAATGAACTAGCCGACGCACTCACATTTACGTTATCTCGACCACTAGCAAGACTCACTGGCGAATATCAGGACCAAGTAGTGGACGGAAAACTCAGAATCATGGCAGAAGTTGAGGTTGAACAAAGCAATCGTTACTACCTTGAGGCGTCACTTTACAGCAGCACTAACGACCCGATAGGCACAACACAATTTGCAGACAGACTTGAGAGCGGAACCCACTGGATCCCGTTAGACTTTTCAGGATTAATGATACTGGATGCTGGAGAACCAGCACCATTTATACTGCGCAATATATCGCTGGCGAAAGTCGCCATGCCGATACAAAGGGCACCACTGTCAAACCCAAATTATGCAACACAACAATATGATTTAGCGCAATTTCTGCAAAGTGAAGGGGGTGCGCAAGAGCCTCTATAGCTCAAGCTGTTTTCAAAATTCAGCCCTACAAAGGCTAAACATTCGAAGGAGAGACACAGCGGTTACGTCCCTCCTCTTTCGCTTGATACAAGGCCTCGTCGGCTGCCTTGATCAATTCATCTACACTGCGATCAGGCACGAGTTCGGCGATACCACAACTAATAGTGACCACAGAATCCGTTGGCGACTCGCTGTGCGGATAGGCGAGATTACGCAAGCCCGCAAATACTCGATCTACGACTATCTCTGCATGCTCGGGCCGTGTGGCCGGCAAGATAATAGCGAATTCCTCACCGCCATAACGGGCTACAATATCGTTTGGACGACACGCAGCGGTGCGCAACACCTGAGCGACTGCCGCCAAGCATTCATCACCTTCTTGGTGTCCATAGTGGTCGTTAAATAACTTAAAATGATCTATATCGAGCAGTAAAAGTGACAACGGAATTTTGTCACTTTTCGAATGCTCGACTTCAAGCTCGATCGCATTATCGAATCCTCTGCGATTCACCAGACCTGTCAACGCATCCTGATGAGCAAGCAATTCCATTCGAATTTTGGTGCTGTGTAGCTCGTCCTGAATTTTAGCAATGCGATGCATCGCATTGATCATCGACTCTAATACTTCACGAACAATCGGTTTGAATAAATAGATGTCGCCACCAGAGCGGATGCCCTCGGCAAAAAACTTGGTATCCGTCATCGCGCTGACGAAAATAATAGGAAACCATATCGACGATTCAGCTCGAATCACTTTTGTCGTTTCAAAGCCATTCATTTCAGGCATTTCGACATCCATCAGAATCAAATCGACTTTCTCTTCACGGCAGATTTCAATGGCTTTCTTGCCCGAATCCGCGTCGATAACCTGATGTCCCAAAGACTCCACAATCGCCGTCGATACAATACGCATAGAACGCTGATCATCTACAATGAGCACTTTCATAAGAGTGATTATTATCCCTTGGGTTCAATACGGCAAAAACACTAGCTCAAGTGTGGTAGAGAGTCAGCAATAACGCAAGCCTGCTTTGGTTTTGATAAGCCCGTTTACTGTAGCTTAGTTTATATTTGAGGTAAGCTACGCCCACACGACCTAAGCAAGCTATTATCCTATGTTCGATATCTCTGTATTCAACCACCTTTCTGACAAAAAAATTCTCGTTATCGGCGACGTCATGCTAGACAGATACTGGCAAGGCGACTCTCAGCGTATTTCTCCTGAGGCCCCCGTCCCTGTCGTCAAAATCTCCACACATGAAGACAAAGTAGGCGGCGCAGCCAATGTCGCTAGAAACATTGCCCACTTAGACGGCAAAGTGACGTTAATGGGCATCGTCGGCGAAGACGAAAATGCAACATTAATGGAAGCTATGTTATCGCAAGAGAATATTGAGTCGGCGTTGTTGCGACAGTCAGAACAACCGACCATCACCAAGTTGAGAGTTATCAGCAGACACCAACAGGTTGTTCGCTTAGACTTCGAAGAGCACTTCGCCAACCAGCACGCTAAGGCATTAAAGGAACGCTTTAGCCAATGCATACAAGACTTCGATTTTGTCGTATTTTCGGACTACAACAAAGGGACTCTCGCTGAGGTAAACGAGATGATCCGTATTGCTCGACAGCACAATAAGCCGGTTTTAGTTGACCCGAAAACCGACGACTTATCCAAATACAGTGGCGCAACGGTGATTACGCCAAACCTTAAAGAGTTCGTCCATGCTGGCGGCGAAACCGAGTCAGAAGACAGCATTACGGAATCTGCACGTATGATCATGTCGCGCTGCAAAATCGATTCGATATTATTAACGCGAAGCGAACAAGGTATGTCGATGATCACTCGTGACGAAAAAACAGATATGCCTGCTCAGGTACTTGAGGTAGCAGATGTTACCGGTGCGGGAGACACAGTAATTGCGACACTCGCTATTATGCTCGCCGCTGGGTGCCCGGTTGCAGAAGCAGCCAAAATTGCAAACCTCGCTGCAGGCATTGTCGTCGCCAAACTCGGTGCGGCGACAGTCTCGCCTGAAGAGCTCTATCATGTTGCCAACAAGGCACTTTTTGCATCCAAGCAGAGCCATTATCAAACGCCTATCGAAGACGTACTTCAGCACATTCGCTTTGCGCGCTTATCCGGCGAAAAAATTGTCTTCACCAATGGCTGTTTCGATATTCTCCACGCTGGGCACGTGCATTACTTAGAACAAGCGAAAGCACTTGGCGACCGTCTCGTTGTCGGGCTGAATAGCGATGCATCGGTCAGCCGACTAAAAGGCGCAACCAGACCTGTTAATAGTTTCGAGAACCGCGCCACGGTGCTTACCGGTTTGGCCAGCGTCGATTGGGTCGTGCCATTTGGTGAGCAGCTTAATGATCAATATGATGACACGCCTTATTATCTTATCGAGAAAGTTCTCCCCGACGTTCTGGTCAAAGGTGGCGACTATACGATAGACAGTATTATCGGTGCCGACCTAGTGCAGGAGAATGGCGGACAAGTCGCGGTTATCGAATTCCTTGATGGCTGTTCGACCACGCGAATTATCGAGAAAATTCAGGACAATTCGCACTAGAAGGACTCAGCCTTGAGCAAGCCCATTCGTTCAATCTGCATCCTTCGGCTATCGGCAATTGGTGACGTGTGCAACGCCGTTGCTGCGGTTCAAGCAATACAAGATCGACACCCTAGCGCAGCGGTCACTTGGATTATTGGAAAGGTAGAATACTCATTACTGGCAGATTTACCCGGGATTGAGTTTATCGTTTATGATAAGTCCGCAGAAAAAACAGCCAACCGTCAGTTTAAAGCTGAAATAGCTGACAAGCATTTTGATGTGCTACTTCATATGCAAGTCGCGCTGAGAGCCAGCCTACTCTCTCGACATATCAAAGCTAAACGACGTATTGGTTTTGATCGTCAGCGCAGTAAAGAGCTGCAAAGCTGGTTTATAAATGAAAAGGTTTTGCCCCGATCAAACCCCCATGTTCTCGAAGGGTTCTTTGACTTTGCCCAAGCTCTCGGCGTTTCCAAAGATGCACTGCAAAAGCCAACATGGAACATACCAATCCGAGCGCCAGATCAGGCATTTGCAGATAAACACATTCCTCACGGCACGCACTCGCTAGTCATTGTGCCCGCCGCCAGCAAAGCTGAGCGTAACTGGCTACCTGAGCGCTATGCCGCACTCGCGAATGCCGCCGCCGACAAGGGCTTGAACGTCTTGTTATGTGGCGGACCAAGCGAACTAGAACAACGATTGGCTGCCAGCATTCTCTCTCATACTAATGCCTCTATCCAAAACCTCATTGGCCAAAGCAGTCTAAAACAAATGCTGGCATTGCTGAAAAATGCATCGTTAGTCATCGCGCCGGATACCGGCCCTGCTCATATGGCGGTCTCCCAAGGAACCCCCGTAATAGGACTTTACGCTCACTCAAATCCAGGTCGCACAGGACCGTACTTGTATCTGAACTATGTTGTCGAGGTGTATCACACGCACCTGAAAGGGCAGACGGGAAAATCGATTGACCAACTGCCATGGGGCAAGCGTGTAAAGGGTGAAAACATCATGCAAGACCTAACAGTCGATGCCGTCATAAAGCAGTTTCATCAAGTCCTTGCCGATCTAAACATAGGCAGCGAATAGCGGTGCAAAACACTCAAGTGGCCGACACGATCAGCAGCTTTGCAGCCACAAACCTCGCCATTCAAGACCCCTTAATATGGGGGGCGGCAGCTATCAGTTTACTGGTAGGTTGTTGGGTGCAGACTGCATTGGGCTTTGGAATGGCGGTCATTGCTGCGCCTATCATCGTTATTATCGCGCCCGAATGGGTTCCTGTTCCACTCACAGCAGTCGCCCTGCTGCTAAGTATTCTAAATACCGTTAACCAGCGCAATCACCTCGAATGGCGCGAACTCATTATACCGTTTATCACTCGCATTCCAGGAACACTGCTCGGCGCTTGGCTGCTTCTTCAACTCGACAATACCGCCTTGCAATTATTCGTATCGCTATGCGTTTTAATCGCTGTGTATATTTCTTGGTTTGGAAAGCAATTCGAATACAGCGGAAAACGACTAGGAATCGCCGCATTCTTTAGCGGCGTAATGGGAACAACAACCTCTATCGGAGGACCGCCAATGGCGTTGGTCATGCAACACGGACAACCCGCTACCGTGCGCGCAAACCTATCGCTCTATTTTGCCTATAGCTGCACTATTAGCCTCATCAGCTATTCCGCTATCGGCAAGATAAATTCAGAGATTCTTTGGATAAGTGTGAGCTTTATACCCGTTTGCATCATTGGCTTCGTGACCGGTATCCGCGCACGCGCTTTTGTTGACGCTGGGCGTTTTAGACCACTGTTATTAGTGCTTTGCGGCACCTCTGGTTGCTTTGCCTTGGTCGCCGCGCTGGCACAACTTTAGCGCTAAAAACCCAAACTCTTAGCTAGAGTGGCGCTTATCTACCAAGTCCTGAATAAACGAAAGCGTGTCTAGCGCTGACTTTTCAGTACTAAAGTATAGTGGAATACGTGTCTTTGCCTCTGCTCCCATTTCTTTACAGCGTTGAGGGTCTTCGCTCAACGACGACAGTGCCTTAGCAATCTGGTCCGCTCGACCCGGCTGCACCACAAAGCCGCTCACCCCATCCTCTATTAACTCAGCACTACCGCCCGTATCTGAGACCACTGGCGTGACACCATAAGCCATCGCTTCAATAACTGTTTTCGGCAAGCCTTCACGTTTAATCGATGGCAATACCGACGCATGACAAGCCGCTATTAAAGCCGGCGCATCACGCCGAAAACCTGCGACATGAATACAGTCCTTCAGTGGACTCGCATCAATCAACGTTTTAATCGCGTCACTATCCATACCGCTACCCACGAGCAATAAATGGATATTCCTGTTCAAGGGCAAAGCATGTGTGGCTTCCAATAACACCGGCAAACCTTTGCGGGGCCTGTCATTAGCCACACATCCCACTACAAAAGCATCCGCAGGAATACCAAACTCCGCCAAATCGGCAGGCTTATCACGATACCAATCAAGAGAATGCCCCTTGTAAATAGTATGAATATTTTCCGCAGGCAAGCGCGACTGCTGCCTCAAATCATCGCGTACCGCATTGGCAACACAGCTAATTCCATCAAGACGAGGATGCAAGTGCGTTAAATAACTGGTCGGGTCATACCAGTAAATATTTCCCGTTTGTCCGCGGTAACTCACCATCACCGTAGGCAGTCCAATTGCCGCAAACAAAGCGTTAGTAATAGCTTTGTTATTAAACATGTAAACGGCATCATATTGACCCGCTTTTAACTCTTGGCGAATTCGCTTTATCGCTGACCACTGAAATTTCTTGCTTGGGTGATAATCAATCACCGTAATTCCATTCTCTTTGAA
>CAJWBE010000060.1 GCA_913020045.1 uncultured Oleiphilus sp. | reverse complement strand
ACGCCAAGATTACTTGAAAACACACCCTTATAGTTTGCTTCAAGGCTGGCACCTTGTATTACGAATACTTTGGTTTTACGGCTTTTAACGCCTAGCTAAACTGCGCAGTAATATTGGCGGCTTTTTTGAGTATTTTTTCAAAAAAGATGCAAATATTACGGAGTCCGTTTGAGCGCCTGGTTAAGCTTTCATTTGTGAAAAATTGAGATATCAAAATATACCAACTTAGTATCACCGTTTTTGTTCTTTGTCGTAATTTCATCGAAGGTGGTATTTCCTGACTCAATTACAGTCTGGTCAAGTTTATCTAGTTGTAGATGCTCTAACACCGCATCTTCTTCAAGAATGTTAATAACCTGAAAAGCCGTTTTTGTGGATTCACCATTACCTGAAGAAAGAATGCTTTGTAAGATAGCTTTTGCCTTATCTTTCTTTTTCTGTGCAGTTTCAAGCATGCCTTTTTTTCCTTCCACGTCGTCGCCCAAGCTTGCGACATACTCCAAGAAGCCTGCAATAGCATAATTGACCTGAATTCCTAGGGGATACGCATCAGCTAACTGTTGTAGAGGCTGATTAATTTCCATGACTGTTGTATCTGGGTTTGCAGCAAGTTTGAAGTGTTTTTCGAGTAATGCGTAGCTCATAGTTTGAAGAACATAAGGCTGGTAATTTTCTTTGGAAGCAAACTCTATACGCTCATGCTGATAATCGATTGCATCGTCAGCAAACAACTGCGAACTAGAAAAGGTAAGAATAATCGCAACAATAATAAACTTCATTAAAATTTCCATTTTGTTTAGAGCTTAACGCCCGGCTAATAGGTGGAGCAATAATGGCGGCTTTTTTGTCGCGCAGCGCAGAAAAGATGCCATTATTGCGGAGTCCTATTGAGCCGTTTGTTATATTCTAAATGCCGTTTGACATCAATGCCGTGTTCGCCGGCTTTATGCAGCCAATAGTAAGATTTTTCTAGATCTTCTTTTACGCCATAAATGTTTGCACGATAGTTTAAACCAAGAACATACATTGCCCTTGGAAAATCTAACTCAGCAGACTTTTGAAGATGCTTACTAGCTATTTTTACATTTCTTGGTACGCCCCAGCCTTCGCTCCACATTGCATACAACCCATATTCAGCGGCAGCATTGTTTTCACTTGAGGCTTGTTTATAGACCTTATTAATTGCGTAAATATCTTCCGATGACTTTTTCAGTAACTCGAAAGCTTTACCCAAATTTTGTTCAACTGAAACCCCTTCCATATACAGTAAGCTTAACTTTGCTTGAGCCAGATGATTATTATCTTCGGATTCTTTAATAAGCGTAGATATCCGGTCTTCATTTTTATCAGGCACTGCTGAACACCCTACAAGAAAGAAAGTAAAAACTAAGGAGAATAGTTTAAGCATGAGGCCCTTCAAAATATAACGCCAAGCTAAACGGAGAGGTAAATTGGCGGGCTTTTTGGTACAAAAAGCATGACAGTTTGCCGAGTCCGTTTGAGCGTTTGGTTAGAATTGGGTAACTAGGAAGTTTATTAAAAAGACCTATGTTCCAATCCCAACGATTTAATTTTTCAGTTCCCTCGTGATTGCCCGAAGGCCACCGAAAAGAACACTAAAATTCATTTTACTTTTGAACCCTGAAAAGCAGAGTTAAAAATGAAAACCAACCTTGTACCGATTCACTTTCTACTGGCAACGGTTAAGCAGGAAAACCGACCTGATGAAAAGTCACTATCAATAGAAGTGAACAAAAACATTCACTTGGCCGCTACCCTTTTACCTTAACCATTCAATCTATAAAAAATTCTAACATTTGAATCTACGTCATTGCGACGTGCGTCGCGGTGACGGTATATATTTTTGATGGTTGGCAATCACTTCTTTGGCAACCCCTTTAAAATAACGAAAGTTATAGTAGTGCATATTGATGCTTTTCTAAAGTACGTCACTGAGACGTATATACTGTTTTTACGAAACCCTCATATCATGTTGTTTTAATTGGTTAATTTTGGCCTAGCCTGTGCTCTCTCATAGTATCAGTCGCTATGACGGAATTTATGCATTGACATTAAAACTCTTCCAAACTACTGTATATTTACACAGTAACAAAAGGACGTAATCATGGATGATATTCGTACGCCACTTAAGCCAAATTCTGACCGATTCATGGACCAGCTCAAGGCTTTTATTCGCGCTAAACAACTCGCTTATAAAACAGAAATAACTTATTGCACTTGGGTTCTGCGCTTTATTCGTTATCACCATAAACGTCACCCTATGGAAATGAGAGAAGTAGAGATTGACCAGTTTTTAAGTCACCTTGCCTTACAGAGGCGTGCTTCAATCAATACCCAAAAAACGGCTTTGAATGCTTTGGTGTTTTTGTATAAAAAGTTTTTGAAAGTTGAACTTAAGGAGCTTAACTTTGCACCCAGTTCCCGCCCTGCCACAATCCCTACCGTATTTAGTCACGACGAAGCTAAGAGCGTTATCAATGAGCTATCTGGCGTTAGTCGCTTAGCGTGCAACTTAATGTACGGGTCTGGCTTGCGCGTTATGGAAAGCGTGCGCTTGCGGATTCAAGATATCGATTTCGCTAACAATTGCATTGTTGTACGCGAGTCAAAGGGAATGAAATGGAGGCGTACTCTCTTACCGAAGTCTTTGGTTGACGAGATAAAATTACAGATTAGCTATGCCGCGGCGCTGCATCAGAAAGACCTAGCAGAGGGCTTTGGCGAAGTTTATTTACCGAATGCCTTGTCTCGCAAGTATCCCCGCGCAGCAAAGCAGTTTGCGTGGCAGTATCTTTTCCCCGCCTCGTCATTGGCAAAAGACCCACGTGAAATACTCACTTTTCGTCGCCATCACATAGGTGAACAACAAATACAAAGAGCCGTCAGGTCTGCAATATCTAAAACGGGGATCCATAAAAAGGCGGGGTGCCATACCTTCAGACATAGCTTTGCTACAAACCTGCTCCATGCTGGAACCGATATCAGGGCAATCCAGGAAATGATGGGGCATACCAATATTTCCACGACGCAAATTTACACGCATGTGGTCGGTATTCATGAGCGCGGCGTCGTTAGTCCTGTAGATTATTAGGCCCTTATCGTTTAACCCAGCGCTAGCCTATGGCTCTTCGTACCATTGTTGATCTCGGGTTTTCGTCATCCAGACATGCGAAGCCCAATAGTACCGAACGGGCTGTGAGTCTTTCGCAGGTAAAGTGCAATTAATCCGGTTTCGACCGGGTATAAGATCCGCAACGCCTTCGGCTCGAATCCGAACGTGATCACCCTCGGGCGAAACACGCGTTTTTAACTTTCCGTGCCCCGATAAAAAACAGTTTAAAAGGTTAAGCTCTTTGCCAGAGACTTCTAGCAGCAGTTCAATCCCACGATTCATGCCGTTAGGTGAGATAATGCGAGCCTGAGGAATAGTGCTTAGTATCGGCATCGGTAAGCTTTGCAACTTGGTCTTAAGTTCATCGAGTTGGCCATATCTGTTATTCATCGGGAAGCGTGGTAAGTTTGCAAGACTATATCGACTATCCAAAGCCCCGGAATGCTGACCAAAGCCGGCGAAGCTCATCTCTAAGACAAGGCGTTCTATCTCAGGGAGCGTCTCTCCGTAGGGGTAAGCGAAATAACGCCCTCGTTGCCCTGTTTCAGTTTCTATCAGCTGCTGCGCGCCTTCTATCTCTTGCTTTACGCGTGCTATCCAGTCCCGATTTTTCTCACTCTTTTTCTGTCGAACCAAATGGGTATGGCTTTGAGTATGGTTGGCAATCGTCGCGCCGTGGGAACGCATTTTTTTAAGTTGTTGCCACGACATAAAGCCGGCAATGGCCTTTTCTATCGGGTCTGTTGCGACAAACACAGTAAAAGGCCAGCTACGTTTTCTTAACTCAGGATAAGCATGTTTATAAATCGAATCGTAAGCATCGTCGAACGTAATAACCACGACGTTATCGGGAATCGTTTCTTTGCTGCGCAGCGCAGCGACTAAACGAGGTAAAGACCACACACTTAACTTCAACGTTTCAATTAACTGTAGATGCTGTGCAAACAAACGAGGAGCAATACTGGTGCTCTCGGGCATGTCGTCACTAACGTGGTGGTATTGCAAAACTACAGCCGAAAAGGCGGGCGAACTGATGAACGTACAAAGTGCAAATGCTATTGCGACAAGCACGCACCGGCCTGAACAGTTTGACCATGCTATACGCAATCGAGATCTTGCTTGCACCTCTGCTATCCCTCCACTAATTAGTAAGAGAAATGGGGATGCGACAGGCACCTTTTCCCTGACACGCCCTTCCCCTACTTTTATTGCACCAAAAAATAAATAGACAAGCGCCATTGTTGCTCTAGGAAGCTTCCACAACCTTTTCATACAAAATATCTTCACATTCGCGACAGCGATAATTCGCTCTATTTTGCTGAATTCGATTGTGGCGAATGGCAGTTAGTTCGTGGACCTTGTCGTCACACGCGCAGGCGTAGTTAAAGAGCCGTCGGGTTTGTCTCGGCACTTCAAAGTCGTGCGTCACACGAGCAGCAAGCCCAAACACTTCATTCATAATGTACTGCCATTCCTTGCCATGCGGTTTGATCGATGTGCCGTAGGCAAGGTAAGCAAACAAGTGCGAAACTTCGTGCGGAATGACCTCATCAAAAAACGCCTGACGATTGCGGTCAAATAGGCTGGCATTATAACGCAGGCAAAAACCGCGCTTGCGCCCTACTTTTTGAAACTTAAGCTGACCAGCCGAACGCCCTCTCAAGTTAAATAGTATCTCTGCACTAGGTGCAGCTACTTTTAAATGTGCGGCGCACTGCTCAATGCAAGCGTGGCATCGCTCAACCGCTAAACGCTGCAAGGCTTCCATATCTAGCGCTTCAAGCGCTAAGCGCTCGTTGTTCAGATTGTTTGGCGGCTGTTGAGGTTCAATCATGGTTCAACTTAGCTTGGTGTTTGAGTATTTACGTAGCCTGAATACGTGCGGGTATCCGGTGGTTAAGGTAATATTCGCGCTCGCGTTCTTCGCTTCTACTTTTAACAAGAGCTTCCCTTACCAATGTACGAACTTGATCTAGCTTTTGCCCTCATTCTCATCGTGACAGGCTTTCTCGCCGGTATAATAAACACAATGGCTGGTGGCGGATCAAACCTCACCATTCCCGCGCTAATGGTGCTTGGGCTTCCGGCGGATATCGCTAACGCGACAAACCGTGTCAGCGTGCTATTTCAATCTTTAACGGCGGCCAAAGGCTTCAGTAAACACGGCAAGTTAGATATCCCTGACCTGAAAAAAATCGTCGCAACGACTTTAGTCGGCGGACTCTTCGGCGCTCTCTTTGCCTCATATATGCCCGCATCACTGCTTAAACCTGTTTTGCTTGGTGCAATGATTACCATGGCTGCGGTTATTTTATTTAAACCCGCTGTAGTGGCCGCGCCCGAAGGCACTATTCCTCGTAATTTTGGGGAATCTTCGTCAATTCCCATGCTTCTACTCGCCGGATTTTATGGTGGCTTTGTACAGGCTGGCGTTGGCTTTATTCTCATTGCTGCAGTTGCAGGCAGCCTCCGTTATGACCTCGTACGCGCAAATGCCCTTAAAATTGTTTGTACCGCTGCTTTCACGCTGATCGCACTAATACTCTTTGTGTTTCGAGACCAAGTATTATGGATCCCCGGCCTGACGCTTGCCGTTGGTTCAATGCTTGGCGCACATCTCGCTGTCAAAATCACCATCAATATCAGCCAAAAAACGCTCAAATGGTTCTTGTTCATTATGACCATTGTTGCCAGCATCGCGGCCTTGCTGTTCTAAGCGCATCACGTTGCAGGCGTCCAAATTAGGCAAACAAAGTGCTCAGCTATCCTCTTCACTATAAGGGTGTTCCGCGAGCACGGCCCTAATGTCGTCGGGAATAGCTACAGATTTTTTACTACTATGATCAAAATGGACCAGCGTAGCTCGACCTTTCGCGCCTAATTGCCCACGTTGCCACGCCTCTTGATAGATAACGCAGGAGCTGTTTCCGATTCGCTCTATATACGTTCTCAGTTCAACATCAAACTGATAAAACAGTTCACTAACAAATTCAACTTCGATCTTCGCTAGAATCAGGGTCCAGTCTTTTGGGTCCATACTCGGCACAAATAATTTGAATATTGGTGTTCGTGCTTGCTCGAACCACTGCGGTAAAACGGTATTATTGATATGCCCCAAAGCGTCGGTTTCCACAAACCTCGGCTGAACTATCATTGAAAACATTCGCAACAACCTTTCCTGTAGAGATTAAAACAACGCTAGCGACCGTTGTTCTTTAAAAGCCAACAAAAAGCCGGGATAACCCGGCTTCTGTAATTCCAACTCGAAACTAGTTTACCTTCGCATCAAGTTTTCCAGCTTCGTACTGCTCGAACATGACCTCTAGGCTAATCGGCTTTATTTTGCTCGCATTGCCAGCCGTACCAAATGCTTCGTAGCGCGCTACAACGATTTCTTTCATCGCGCCAATGGTTTCTTTCAAGTATTTACGCGGGTCAAACTCAGCAGGATTTTGAGCTAAGAAGCGACGCACGGCGCCCGTAGAAGCCAAGCGTAAATCGGTATCGATATTCACCTTGCGCACGCCGTGTTTGATGCCTTCGCATATTTGCTCAACCGGCACACCGTAAGTCTCAGGGATTTCACCACCGTATTCATTGATAACTTTTAGCCATTCCTGAGGCACTGACGATGACCCATGCATTACCAAGTGAGTATTTGGGATGCGGGTATGGATCGCCTTGATACGATTAATGTCGAGAATATCGCCAGTAGGCGGACGCGTAAATTTGTATGCGCCATGACTTGTGCCACATGCGATAGCAAGCGCGTCTACGTTTGTTTGCTTAACGAAGTCAGCAGCTTCTTCAGGGTCCGTTAGCATTTGATCGTGAGACAATGTGCCCTCAGCACCAACACCATCTTCTTCACCGGCTTGGCCAGTTTCTAGTGAGCCTAGGCAACCTAATTCGCCTTCGACCGACACGCCACACGCATGCGCCATCTCAACAGTGCGCTTCGTGACATCGACATTGTATTCGTAAGATGCCGGCGTTTTGCCATCTTCACGTAGCGATCCATCCATCATGACTGACGAAAAACCCAACTGAATAGAACGCTGGCAAATCGCAGGCGACGTTCCATGATCTTGGTGCATTACCACAGGGATATGCGGAAACTCTTCAACCGCGGCAAGAATTAGGTGGCGTAAAAATGGTGCCCCTGCATATTTGCGAGCACCCGCAGACGCTTGCACGATCACTGGGCTGTTGGTTTGATCAGCGGCTTCCATAATGGCGCGCATCTGCTCAAGATTGTTGACGTTAAATGCTGGAACACCGTAACCGTGCTCAGCCGCGTGGTCTAGCACCTGTCTCATACTTACTAAAGCCATGATAAATCCCCTCTATAAATAATTTCTGTCTAGCGCGCTAGCTTACTTAGCGCCACGCTTTTCCAACATTGCAACGGCGGGTAATACTTTACCCTCTACAAATTCTAAGAAGGCTCCGCCTCCCGTTGAGATATACGATACTTTATCGGCGATATCGTATTTATCAACTGCTGCTAAGGTATCACCACCCCCCGCGATCGAAAACGCTTCACTTTCTGCGATCGCCATTGATAGCGCCTTTGTTCCATCGCCAAACTGGTCGAATTCAAACACGCCAACAGGGCCGTTCCAAATGATCGTGCCCGCGTCTTTCACGATAGCAGCGAACGTTTTAGCAGTCTCTGGGCCGACGTCAAAGATCATATCGCTGTCGTTTACATCCGCAGCAGCCTTAAGTGTTGCTTGTGCGTCTTCCGCAAATTCTTGGCCGACAACCACGTCGGTCGGCACCGGGATTTCTGTCTTGGCCGCGAGTGCGGTCGCTGCGCCGAGAAGGTCTTTTTCGTACAAGGACTTGCCCACATTATTCCCAGCCGCCGCCAAAAACGTGTTGGCAATGCCGCCACCAACAATAAGCTTGTCAACCACGGTAGACAGCGATTCAAGCACGGTTAGTTTCGTTGATACTTTTGATCCGCCCACTACCGCAACTAGCGGCCTTTTTGGCGCTTTCAATGCTTTTGCTAGTGCATCTAATTCAGCTGCTAACAATGGCCCCGCACACGCGACAGGCGCATATTCGCCAACGCCGTGGGTGGAAGCTTGAGCGCGATGCGCTGTACCAAAAGCATCCATCACATAAACGTCACATAATGCCGCATAGGCTTTAGCGAGCGTTTCGGAGTCTTTTTTCTCGCCTTCGTTAAAGCGAACATTTTCGAACATGACGACCTGTC
>CAJWBE010000059.1 GCA_913020045.1 uncultured Oleiphilus sp. | reverse complement strand
CATGAATTAGCTCTGTATATTCAATAGATGCTTATTACAGTAGCAAAAAATAACCCAGTGGCAAGTAGGGTGTGTCGTGCGAACTGTTTGCGCACCCTACATTTGAGGTGTAGGCCATTAAGTTATTGGTGATAACAACACTTCAAGTTGGAAACTCCATATGGAAAAATGTGCAAATAACTAGAACTTATTGGCATTGAAGTTGGAAACTGGATGGTTCTACTTTTGAAGGCAATTTTGGTCTATTAAATTTGTTGGATTACGTTGCATCAAATTGCTTTCAAATAAGTTTGTGCATAATAGACCGCAGCTGCCACTTACCAGGCATTTTCGCTGCTTCCAAAACTGCTACCCATAATGGCAGCTTTCAAAAAAATACTCCTGAAAGCTGGCACGCAAAATTGCGCGTCTCTTGGTCCGCTGATGTCGCTAAGTCGTATTTCATGCTTTGTCTGAAGATAGCAACATAGTGATCACAAATAATGGGCAAATTCCATTGAAAGTAAACAACCAGGATATCACTAAATTGGCGACACGGTGACTATTACACTATATTTAGCATTAGAGTAAGTGAGAGCTTTGGGTGGCTGGCGTATTTTAGCTAACTCTTTATTTGGATGAACCTATTGCTAACTGGTACAGCATGAATATATGGGTTATAGCGGTCTTGTCCTTGTTGGCGACATCAATCCTTGCCCAAGAAATCACTGTATGGGCTGAAAAATTCCCCCCTTATGGATATGAAGACGAGACGGGAAAAATCGTAGGTATATCAACAGAAATTGTTCAATATATTATTAAGGATACCGGGCTTAAGGCAGGTAACTGGGAAATAGCTCCCTGGAACAGAGCATTTAAAATGACCCAAAGAATTCCAAATAGCGTGCTTTATACTGTCGTTCGAAAACCCAATCGAGAAGATATGTTTCATTGGATTGGTCCGATTAGTGATCGTAATCAGTACATATACAAGCTTAGGAGCCGGAAGGATATCGTCGTTAATTCAATAGATGACGCTAAAAAATACAACCTGGGTGCGGTTATGGGAACTGCAATTACTGACCTTCTAATAACTGAAGGTTTAAAGCCAAGAGAAGTATACAATCATGATGAAACGGTAAAATTGCTGCTTCATGGGCGACTCGATTTGATAGTGCATTTAGACTATTCTCTAGCTTATATTGCAAAAGGACTTGGTGTTGAATTTTCGACTTTTGAGCCTGTATTATTAGTTGATGGTTCAAAAAAATATTACATCGTTATTAATAAAAATAGTTCCCCATCAATTATTGAGAAGTTTCAAGCTTCGTTTAAAAAATTAGTACACTCAGGTGGGCTGAGCGAGATTCAACAAAAGTACCTTCAATAGATGCTGTTGATTGATAAGTATACAGACGTAAAATTACGACAATGTATAATCCGTATCTAATTCACCAGAGTCTGCGTAAACCAATTTATTTTTTGCAATCAGTGGGACCAATGACCCCAATGCGACATCAGCTGACCAAAAGTCGGGGGATTCCGGTGTCTACTTTCTGGGTGTTTCTTGAAAAGCTGCCATTACCGGAAGCTGTTTTCTAGACAGAGAAAATGCCCGATTAGGGCGAAGTGTTGCCATCGTTTGCCTTCTGAAATTAACGATAAACTTCATATGAATAAGGAGCGCTAACCGTCAGGTGTGAGTACAAAGCGATACTTCTGATAAGCCGGATTTTTTTCCCAAGCAGGCATATTTAGGTCGAAAATCAAGATCCTCGTTGAATCTTTTTAAGAGGAAAGCGAATCTAATAAATAAATGCGTCCCCTTTTATTCGCTAAAATGGGCACAACGCAAATAGCCATTTGAATAATGAAACTAAAAGCGTCAAGAAGCGAGATACGAGACTTAGTATCTCGCTTACTGTTGAAAGCTGCAAAATGCGCAGTTTTATGAAATCGGAGGGGCGTATGCGTATAAAAGTGCTAGATACTAGCTCTCGCTTCGCATCACCACCAGTATTGGCGTTTTACGAAAGGCTTGTTCGGATCTTTACGGTTTCGAATGTCCATGATACGCCAGTTTTTACTAACAAGCTGAGCGATCTGATAAATGGTTTCGCGCGCTAGCAAAGTCCTTGTTGAGCCGTTCCAGCTTTTTTGATTAGTAAACTTAATCGCGGCTGTTGCATCGGGTGATCGCGCTTTTAGTTTTTCAGCCATAGCCATCGCTTCGGCCATGGGGTCTTCAACCACGCGAGTCACCAAACCATATTCAAGCGCTTTGTCTGCTTTGATCGGGTCGCCCGTCATGATTAATTCGTTCGCGATATCTTGCGAGATAGTGTTTCGAATGGTTTGGAGCCCAGCCATATCTGGGACCATGCCCCACTTCGCTTCCATGATAGCAAGCTCCGTATCCGGGCGAGCATAACGCATATCTGCGCCTAGTGCTAAAGTCATCGCCATGCCGTAACTAATGCCATGCATCACACAGATAACAGGCACTGGAAGGCGGTGCCAACCAATACAAAAGCGTTGAGCCATGTTGGTACCGAAGGGGTTTAACTTCCAGCCAATTTTTGCAAATTGGATTGGCTGGCCCATGATGCTTTTAATGTCTATACCAGAACTAAAGTGATCCCCCTTGCCAGAGATAATGACAACGCGGATATCACGGTCTTTTTTGATAACCTTTTGCACGTTCACGATGTCGCACATCAAGTCGAAATTAAACGCGTTGAGCTTCTCTGGTCGGTTGAGGATAACGTGTGCGATGCCGTCTTCGACCTTGTAGATAATGTGATTAAATTCCATTACGTTTAACCTTTGGTTGGTTCTAGTGATCTTTCGTTTTTATTATTCTGATGAGAATGCTTTAAGCGTGAGAGCCGAAGCCCTCACGATTTTTTAGGTGCTAGGTGCTAGGTGCTAGGTGCTAGGTGCTAGGTGCTAGAGCTCTGCTGCAAGTTCGGCGCCTTGTTTGATAGCGCGCTTCGCGTCGAGTTCGCCAGCAAATTCAGCACCACCAATCAGATGAAAGTTCATCGTTGGAGAATCCTCAGTGTATAGCTCTTTGCGCGATTCTTGACCCGCACAGACCACTACATTATCGACATCCAGTACGCGCTGTTCGCCATTCACTGTCATGTGCAAACCTTTGTCATCGATCTTGTCGTAGCTAACGCCACCGATCATTTCGACGTCTTTCATTTTCAAGACGGCACGGTGCACCCAGCCCGAAGTTTTGTTCAAACCTGCGCCAAGTGGACTTTTCTTACGCTGAAGCAAATAGACTTCGCGCGCTGGCGCATGTGGTTTCTTCTCCACTATCTGGCCTCGGTTGTCACTATTAATATCCACGCCCCATTCTTCACTCCACTCTTCTAGCGTTTGTGGACGCGGCGTGCTGTCTGCTTTTGCTCCTGGATGAACAAGGAACTCTGCCACATCAAAACCAATACCGCCGGCACCGATCACAGCAACTTTTTTGCCAACTTTCGCGCCTGTTAGCACATCTAGGTACGACAGAACTTTCTTATGCTCGACGCCTTCGATTGGAGGCATTCGTGGGTTAATGCCTGTCGCGACGATTACTTCGTCATAGCCTGACTGTTCAAGATATTCGGCATCCACCTTGGTATTGAGTTTCAAATTAACACCTGAAACTTCTACACGACGAGCGTAGTATTTGATCATCTCGTAGAATTCTTCTTTACCCGGAACCTGCTTGGCATAGTTGAACTGACCTCCAATTTCGCTTGCCATATCATACAGCGTGACGTCATGACCACGCTCAGCCGCAACAGTAGAGGCTGATAGCCCTGCTGGGCCAGCGCCAATGACCGCAACTTTCTTCTTGTTAGTCACGGGAATATAAACTAGTTCAGTCTCGTGACAGGCTTGAGGGTTAACCAAGCAAGAAGCACGCTTCATCTCAAAGGTATGGTCGAGACAGGCTTGGTTACAGGCGATACAAATGTTGATCTCGTCTGCACGACCTTCCGCAGCTTTGTTGACGAAGTGCGGGTCAGCCAGAAACGGTCGCGCCATGGAAATTAAATCCGCGTCTCCCGAGGCAATAATGTCTTCCGCTACCTCTGCTGTGTTAATACGATTTGACGCACAGACAGGAATAGAAAGTTCTTTCTTTACGCGTGCAGTTGCCTCACGGAAGGCTGCGCGTGGAACAGATGTCACGATGGTCGGAACGCGCGCTTCGTGCCAACCGACGCCGGTGTTCATGATCGTTACACCCGCTTCCTCAAGGGCCTTGGCAGTTTGGACGATTTCCTTCGCAGTCATTCCGCCTTCTACCAATTCCATCATCGATAAACGGAATAGGATAATAAACTTTTCGCCCACGGCTTTGCGGATTTCTTTGACGATCTCGACGGGGAAACGCATACGATTTTCAATGCTGCCGCCCCATTTGTCTTTTCGCTGGTTTACATGCGGTGCCATAAACTGGTTAATCAAGTAGCCTTCACTGCCCATTACCTCAACACCATCGTAGTTCGCGAATTTTGCTAGGCGCGCTGTTTTTGCAAAGTCTTTGATGGTAGAACGAATCTGTTTATCCGACATCGCTTTTGGCTTAAACGGATTGATAGCCGCTTTTTTAGCCGATGCCGAATGCGAAAACGGGTGATAGCTGTAACGACCAGCGTGTAAAATTTGTAGGGCGATTTTGCCGCCTTCTTCATGAACCGCGCGGGTGACTTTGCGATGGTTAGGAATGTCTAAATAGCTGTTAAACAAGCCGGCTGATGGATAGAACCAACCTCGTTTGTTTGGGTTGTAGCCCCCTGTAATGACCAAGCTTGCTCCGCCTTTTGCACGCTCTGCAAAGTAAGCCGCTAATTTGTCCATTTGCCAAAAACGGTCTTCAAGGCCTGTATGCATGGAGCCCATAATGACTCGATTTTTCAAAGTGGTGAAACCCAAGTCTAAAGGTTCCATCATGTGGGGATATGGTTGATTGCTCATACAGGCTAACCTCTTAAAAAATTAAGTAACTTGCAAACTAACTTGACAGTGTCAAGATAACAGTTATTTTGACAGTGTCAAGATTAGTTTGTTATCGTTTCAAACATGATAAAGAACAAAAGCAAAAGCAATAAAACATACCACCATCAGAATTTACGCAATACATTGCTGGAAAATGCTGAAAAGCTCATGAGTGAGCGCGGTATCGCCGGACTGACATTGCGCGAACTTGCTGAGCGTTCGGATGTATCTCGACAAGCGCCTTATCATCACTTTTCATCAAAACACGCGTTGCTGTGTGCGGTTGCTGAACGCTCTTTTGATGACTTAAACGACCTACTTGACCAAGCAGGGATCAATGATGCGACATCCATCCAAGAGCGCCTAAAGGACTATGTAATTGCCTATGTACGTTACGCTGCTGAAAACCCCGAGAAGTATGAATTAATGTTTGGTGCGGTCACATGGCGCAACGAGCCATCGGCTGAACTTACAGAGAAAGGACATGCTACGTTTCGTCGCTACACCAACATTATACGTCAACTCAAAGAACACGGTGACATGCCAGACTACTTTGATGAAACCCGCATGTCACAAATAACCTGGGCAACCCTGCACGGCTTGTGCCGCCTAAAAACAGATGGCGTATTCATCAGTCTTGAAGTGGTGGAAGAAATGTCACTTTATGCAGCGGATATGATTCTTTCGGTATTGAAAGGCCAGAAATAGCGCTTTACTCACTGGCTTGGGTGAGATGGCAGTTTTTTGCTCCGGAAAAAAGGTGACAGCTTACCCAACCGAAATCCGCGTAAAGCAACTTGATACTTACTGAGCCTTCTCCAGCTTACCGCCGAAACGGTAAGCTTAAGGCGAGAGCCAGCAACGGAGAATACCCAATGAAATACTACATCAATACACATCCATATTACTGCGGTATCGATCTTAAAAAAATGGGGATGCATTTATTTTTGGTCAAATAAAATACATTTTAAATGTCAGCTTAACGCCAACAGCCCCCATGAAAGCCAGTAAAGACATAAGCTATGATTTTGGAGCACAACCGGCAAGGTTCCTGCTAATTATTTTCGGCAATTATTGCCGATAAAGAGGTATAAGAAAAGTAGCGCTTTTGCTCAGATGTTAACGATAAACCCAATATGAAAAAGGATCGCTAACCGTCAGTTGTGAGTTAAAAACGATCATTTTTAATATTCAAAATTTTCTAATTGATTCCAAGTTATTTGTATTTATCAAAGACCGGAGTTGCCACGAAGCTGACTAACTCCCAGATATTAGGTTTGGCTCAGAACGGCCAAAAGCCGACCTAAAGGCGTGTGATGAATTAGCTAGTGCTACCCAAAGCGAACCTTTTTTGAATGTTGGCAAGCGGCTGATTGAGAACACATAGAGATTATTTTAAATTTCTGCAACGTTGTTTAACTCTACTATAAATGCCAACTCTATAACGCTAATGAAATCACCTACTGTTGAGGCGTGTAACGGTTTGGAGTAATATTCACTGTTCGTGGAATTGATAGAGAATGCAAAGTGCGTTATCGGAGTAAAGGAACCTCTACTACCACATAACTCAACACCCCTTACACCTTGAATCCGCCAGCCACACCAGAACATTGCTTTCACGCTTCGATTGAAAATTCACATGGAACCTATGCTTATTTTTGTATAAAGGGAATTACCGTTGAAATTGATAAAAAATCTTTATAAAACTAGAAAAATAAATATTAATGAGAAAAGGCTTCTCCAAATTATTGATGAATTTGGGTGGGGCGGTGAATCTACAACTAATCTTTCATCGTTGATGTATGATAAAACTATATACTTCCTATCCGAAAGCAAAAACCTCAACTTTATTGAGCTTACTAAAAAGTCGTATACGATAAGAAAGCTTCACCTTAATGAAATTAGCTATTCAGAGTTAAAGCTAAATAACAAAACCATAATTTCAACGTCTAATTTGGCTGATGAGAGACAGTTTTACCACCTAGTAGATGAAATAGCTGAATTGGCCAATAATGCCAAGCTAACAATTCTCATAAACTTTAAAGACTCCTCTAAGCCGGTTGAATTTGATTATTACATTGGAACTAGTCAACCAGATAAGTGGTTAGATGGGGTAGTCGCCTGTGTAGCTGAACTATTGAATTCCATAGCTAAAACACTTTGGCAAGACGAAGGAGTACTTAGATGCCCTGTTGAGGCTTGCACGGGTTGGATTTCAAGAGTAGAAATTCCAAATGAGCCCATGTTCTGGGGATGTGGAGAATGTGGCAACGTATGGCATCATAGAAAGCCATTGAATGATGCGATTAGCCAGATCTTAGAAAAGCACAATTATAGAGGTCAAGTATATACTAAATCTGCTTGGGGTTGGACTGCCGTACCACTAGAATCTGAGCCAGCAGACTACAGAGAGCTGGTAGAAAATGAGTTTATAGGGAGCTAATAATGCCTGCCTCGTTGTTTTCCTAAACTCTACCGTTAGCAGTGAAAACCCAATTTCGACCACTTCTGAAAGTCCGCTATATAGAGTCTAGAGCTGGCTTTGAGAAAGTGGTTGTTGAGGTCAACAAAGGGCGAGAATCTGACTAGGCTCGTAAAACGAAACAAGGCCCTCAAAGGACCTTGTTTTTGGTAAGTACGCTAACCGTTAGTGTTTCCAACTTCATTGTCAGTTTCCAACTTGAAGTGTTGTTATCAATTGGCTACTTGCTCTTATTACTTACCAATCAAACTCTGACCACAAACCCGCAGAATATTCCCGTTCATGCCTTGTGATGCTGGGTTAGCGAAAAAGGCAATGGCTTCAGCCACATCACCTGGCTGTCCACCTTGGTTAAGCGAGTTCATTCTTCTACCTGCTTCACGAATTACAAACGGAATAGCTGCGGTCATTTGGGTTTCAATAAAGCCTGGTGCAACAGCGTTAATAGTAATTCCGCTTTTTAGTTGCTTGCTTAAGGATTCAACATAGCCAATAACACCTGATTTAGAGGCTGCATAGTTACTTTGTCCTACATTGCCTGCAATACCGCTGATGGATGAAACGCAAACAATACGTGCATTTTTATTGAAGACTTCATCAGCGAACAACGCATCATTAATACGCTCTTCTGATGAAAGGTTGATATCAATAAGCAGGTCCCAAAACTGTTCAGGCATTCTTCCCAGTGTTTTATCTCGGGTAATACCTGCGTTGTGAACAACGATATCCATTCCACCAAATTCTTTCTTGAAGTGTGATGAAATAATTTTTGGGGCATCGGGGGAGGTAATATCCAAAGCCAGGGTAGAGCCGCCAATGTCTGTGGCTACGGCATCTAATGCATCTTTAGCTTGTGGAACATCCAGACAAACAACATGGGCGCCATCGCGTGCCAGTGTTTTAGCAATCGCCTCACCAATACCTCGTGAAGCACCCGTTACCAAGGCTACCTTACCGCTTAGTGGTGTGTTCCAGTCTATTGCTTTTGTTTTTGCTGCTTTTGATACTGAAAGTGTTTGGCCAGACACATAGGCAGAGCGAGGTGACAAACAGAAGCGTAGTGGTGATTCAATAAGGCTTTCTGAGCCCGGTACACTGTATATTACTTGAGCGGTTGTGCCTTTTTTACCCACTTCTTTAGCAATGCTGCGAATAAAGCCTTCCAATGCCTTTTGAGAGGCTGACATAGCCGGTGTTGTGCAAGAAGATGGCTCAGTACCCACAATAATGATTCGACCGCACTTGCCTACGTTACGGATAACAGGGTGAAAAAATTCGTAAACAGCTTTAAGGTCTTCTGTTGTCGTAATGCCTGTTGCATCAAACACTAATGCTTTAAAGCGACGCTTTTCGTCAATTGCATCCGCTTTAAGAGGGCTTACTTTTGTTTTTGATTTAATATCAGTTGTAGCTATAAGCGCTTTGTTTTCAAGAGAGTAGAGGCTAGCGGTGCTAGCACCGAGTACAGCACAAATAGTTTCTATCGCCGCGCTGCCGGGTGCTGCGCTAACAAGTACTTCACCTTCAAGAAACGGGGCATTTGAGCGAGTTTGTCTTTCAAGAATAACCGGTGCTGGTAAATTTAGAGCACTAACTACCGAGCGCCCCACAGGGGAGTTTGAAACTTTATGATACAAGTCGGACATGCTGGTATTCCTTAGTTTGTTTACTGAATATTTTAAAAATGTTTAATTTAGGCTTCCATTGTGGCGTGTATCTAATCAAAATAAAACACTTGTTTGATTGACCGGCTACAAAGCGTTTATTGTCAATTGCGCCAATGCAGAAGAGAAGAACAAGTGTACAGTTAGCGCCAGATGCTATCTGCACTATACAAGAAGGATTAAATGAATGACTACTCAAACCGTACGTAAAGTTGCCATTATTGGTGGAAATCGAATTCCATTTGCCCGTTCTAATACGGCTTATTCACAATTAAGTAATCAGGAATTATTAACCGCGGCCTTAAGAGGTTTGGTTGATCGTTACAA
>CAJWBE010000058.1 GCA_913020045.1 uncultured Oleiphilus sp. | reverse complement strand
TTAGGAATCTTTGCTAGAATCTCTCCTGCATTAATTAGCTGTCCATCCTCTAGGTTAATCTTAACTCCCGAAGGCAGATAATGAGTAGATAAAACTGACTCCTTATTCTTCTTGTCAAGAAGTTTAATCATTGGCTTCATGTCTTTTGCTGCAGAAGTTCTTTCAGCCTCTTCAATAATCTCATAAAAACTTAAACCAGTTAAAGGATCAGCATTTTTAACGACTGTTAGGCCTTCATCAAAATCAATGAATGATACTCTTCCAGAGTTTTCAGCAATAATCGGATGTGTATGTGGGTCCCAGTCCGCTATTTTATCTTTAGCCTTGACTTTTCCACCATCTTTGAAGTGAACCACTGCATCCTCAACAAATAGTCGCCCAGCTATGCTCTGCGTTTCGGCGGAATCATTTGCGTCTCCAAGCAGGGCTGCCAGTCCCTCAGGGCGTTGTGACCATCGAGCGCTTTTCTCCGTTAAGAGTTGTTCTGCCCATTGCTCAGTGTGACGGTGATAATGAAACGCAAGACGATGTGCCAAAATACCTTTTATTGTGCTACCCGCTAAAATTGCGCGCGGTGCGTTTGACAGCGAGCCCCGATTCTTTTGCCATGCAATCACTTGTTCTGAGTAGCTCACCATACTAACGGTGGAGGCCGTTTTTTCGTCTAACGCTTGGCTGCCTGATCCACTGCGCCATGTGTCAATGGCCTTAATATCGAGTTCAGCAATCAGTTGTGTGGTTTGCAGCGCATCGCTAAGTGCGAGTGTGGTACCGCCGGCACCATCTCGCCAGTCTTTAATGGCGGTGGCAATCTGCGGACCGCTGGTTAAATCTAATACCGTCTGCTGCGCATCGATAAGCTTAATGCGTCCCAAACCGTTGCGGGTTTTTGCGCCAAATGCAAAACGTCGATCGGTCCAGAGAGACATGAGTTGTTGAAGACGCGTCTCCATTGCTGATGTAAACGACGCCGTTTCAACACGGATCTCGATTGTAAATCGAACCCCGGTGGGCAGAAGTACTTGGTCATACTTCGCTTCGTGAGCTGCAACGCCTCTATCATTGATTTTGACATGCTCTCGGTGCAGTGGGCGTTCCCTTTTTAGAACACTTAGTAGCGCATCATTGTCGATGTCTGCAGAGGCTTTTAGCCCTTTGACGGGTTGATTATGTTGGTTATGCACATAACCGTTTGAGATATCGAGTGTGGAGCGTTGGCTCTGTACCTTGCCTGTGAAGCCAAACCAAGAACGAGCCTCTTGCTCTCCTAGTACGGCTTCGCAAATATGCCGCCATACGCCCGCGACGGCGGTCCCTGGAATATAGGGCAGACCGTTTGCATCGCGCGCAAGCTGGGTGTCAAATCCTGTCTCGCGATCACCCGTATTTATCGCCATTGGGCTGCAGGTCTCGATGATTATTCTTGATAGAATAAGTGTGCTCATACAGAGGCCTCCATTGCGGTTAAACCGAGTTCTTTTTCGATTCGTTTAAGATCCTTGCTCTGCGATAAATCATAGCGGCACAGCCTCTCCAAAAAGCGCATCCAGCAGTCGATGGGTAAGTCTTTCATTACGCCGTAAACGGCTTGTTCGAAATTTGTGGGCACAGAGCCGATGAACCATTCCGCCCCCCATCCATATTCGTCGTTCTCTGCTTTTGCTATGCGGTTTTGCCCCTCGAAGACGGCGGCAAAACAGGTGTTAGAATCCATGCGCAGTTGTGCATCAATACGTTCCCATTGCGAACGAGACGGTCCTATTTCATGCTGTGGGACAATCGCTTTATAACTGCGGACTCGCCGGTAAAAACTAATGACCTCACGCAAACATTGCTCAATTTTTTGTGTATGCAGACGCGTTTGCTTATCTGTTTCAACTTGCTCACTTAGCCAGGCTGTAAGTTTAGTATTGGCGCTTGCCTGCTCGGTTGCGGCGGCAATCCGTTCAATCTTAACTGCATTAAATAGCGGCTGAGAATCAACGGGTAGGGATGCAGTCATCGACCAAGTAGGGTTCGCAACAACCCAGCCAAGCCCTTGCTGTCTGTTGCGACCAATGCCTTGATTCTCGATGTCGATCAATGCCTCTGGCGTTGCTTTTTCGTCGAGGTTAAAAACAAGCACAGAACCCCGTTTAATGAGCGCCTGAGCTGAGTCGAGGCCACCACGTGTGCGGTTAAATCGACTTACCTGTTCCGTTAGAATCGCACTCTCCGAACGATTTAGCTGCCCAGATAGGGTTGCATGGATGTCCGAGGCGCTGGGCTGGTACGTCGCTAAGCCTTGCGCGTTCTCAAGTTCGCAGTCACTCAAACACCAAAGTGTGAGTTTGTTATCAGCTTGATGCGGGGCGGCGGAATTCGTAATGCTCGAGCTTGTTAATTGAACACGGCCAAATTCAGCACTGCGTGAGCGACCGAGACGAATCGTGTTGTGATCGAAAAAGTCACGGATAGTCGTCAGTAAGGCTTCGTTTTCGCTATCAATCCAGCCCGCAAATACTTGGTCCGAAGAAATATAGGCGTAGCTAAACAAACTGCCGTCTTTGGCAGTCATGGTTTTTTCTTTATCCTTATTTTCTCGTTCAATTGCGGTTTTCGTTACGATACCTTGCTGCACAGTCGCGCGCTCACCCGTACTCGTAATATAACCACTACGGATTTGTTTGAGTTGGGTCGTATGCGTGTCCGACGACTGTAAAATGTTTTCGCGTATTAATTGTTCGGTGCCTACGCTAAACACTTCACTGCCTTTCGCATGTTGCCAAGAGGCCGGCATCGGAAGGGCAATTTCATTCTGCGTAGTGGGGTAGCAGGGGCTGAAGCGAAGCTCACCGGTATGAAACATTTGCCAGCTTTGTTCGGCATCTAATTGACTGTAATAACGAGAGGCGACCGCTCCCAATATCGCACTACCAGGAATATAGTCCAGGCATTGATGGTTATTTGTAGTCGCCGTTGTTTGGCTGATCACGATTGGGTCTATTGTTTTTAGGGTGTAATAGAGTCTCACGCTGCCACCTCGCTATCAGAGCATAGGCTGACGGTGACATTGCCGAAGCCGCGATGGCGTTTTGCACCAATGCCAAATATCAAGGTGCAAACGTCTCCGATAAGTGCCCCGAGCTTTTCAATCGCTTCGCGGGCATCTGTTGACGAGCAATCGCGGAACGTGACTTTTGAATAAAGACTCATCGGTACGGTAACCTCTGTACTGCGCAACGAGCCGTCTTTCGCAACGCCCGTCGTATGATCGATACTGGTCGAGGCGATGGTCCGATAAAGTTTAGATTTAGCGTGTGGGTGTTGTGTGATGAACGCGTACTCCGACGGATGAAGCTCAGCGCTGGTCACTTCAATTAACCCTTGTTGCGCGATTCCCGAATCACCTTCACAGCCAAATAAAAGCTCTACAGTATTGGGGTTCAGCCAATTATTCTCACTGGCTAATGTAAAGGCCTCGCGTAAAAGACCTTTAACACTTTTTCCTGGCAAGTAGGGCAGACCCTTCGCATCTTTGAGGGTCAACGCATCGGCGTAGGCGCCTGCATTCTTACCATCGCCAATATGCCAATCTGTGTGGAGGTCAAATTTTAGAAAAAATTCTGATGTCATGATTAGCCTTCCTTGGTGTCGGTGACAGGGCGAAAATGATCAATTACTAAAAGATCATTGATCAGGCTTTGCAGTTCGTTTGAGCTTGAATCGGCATGCCAATACCAGTCTTCAATGCTATCGGGGTGCGCAAATTTCTTGAGGCTCTCGGGGATAAATGCATGGTTCGGTTTCTCATTTGCGCGATCAACCGCCCGAAAATAGATCCGCTGCGCCTCGTCCATATCGCCAAGCGCAAGCAAACCCGCCATCTGCCGCCATTTGTTCATTGACACAACCGCATTTGGCTGACGACATTGTTCGGCCAGTAACTCGACGTCCTTCAAATTCGGTTGCAGTGTCGAGTCGTCCTCTACGAAGAAGGCGTTGAGGCCCAGTTTAATCGTTTTCTTCGTCTTGTTATGCGAAATTTCAAAAGCTTGGCTTGTGGCAAGCAGCTGGTCAAAATTGCCGATGGCGGCAGTATTCATACGATAAAATGCGAGCGCTGCGGGACCCACTTGCCCAGCAGGCACAGCACTTTTGGTTAAGTTTTTAGCATGCTGACAGACCTCCTCAACCACATGGTGTGTGTTGACAAATGGATGCCCTGCTTTGTGATACACAATGCCACCGCTGGCAGTAAGATAGGGCGATAACCCCGCTTTTTTCAGCGTTTTGTTAAAAAGGGGTTTTAATGCCATGCCTGAGTGTCGTTTAAACGCGCTACAAAAACGCTTGCTGTACGTCAATGCCAAATCTGCGCGGCATAGTAAGGTAATATCGTCACCACCCAAGACAAGCGGCCGCATGGGTAGTAGGGATTGGTCCGCTGTCTCTGCGGTAGATTCGCACACGCTCGCTAACCAGCCGGTCGACTCTTGTGCCGCCGCTTCCGTCGCGGTGGATAAGGCTTCTGAAAACTGCCGAAATACCGCGCAAAATTCCGCGTCTGAGGCGTCTTTGAGTGCATCTTTAAGAGCAAGTAAAATGGTACCGAGGCCATTGCCATCAAGGTGTATGAGGGCGATATCTTTGACCGCTTCCTTGTTACCGGCCTTAGTGTTCGGCGCTGCGAATGGAAAACTTGTGTCTAAGTCCGTTGGATATTTAACGGCCCCGCGTAAGGCTACTGGGGTGAATCTATCTTGCAGGGCGCCCGCGCTTTTCATATTCAGATTTGTGTAAGCTTGGCGATGCAATTCGATATCTGCATCAGCTGAAAAACTGTCTGGCTCATCTTTATGCGTGCTTCGGTTTGCAGCGGGTGACAGAGGCACACTTAAGAATCCTGTGCGTTGATCGCGTGCTGCGATCGCCGTTGCGATGGGAATAGCAATATCAGGTGTATTCCGCTCTTCATTCAGCAGGCGATGCGCATCAGTGAGCGCGGCTTGGAAACTGGCGCCTTGGCCAAGTGCATCGATAAACAATAAAGATGGAAACAGTTGTTGAACCGTTAAGGTCCAAGCCGAGCGCAAGTTGACAAGCTCAATGCGCGTATCGGCACAGGCATACATAGCACCGCCTTTACAGCGTAAAAATTTAATTTTACCGCTTGAATTTTCGTTAGCAGCCGTCAGCAGGTCAGAGTCAAGATTGGCGGCCTTAAGCACCTTAGCGAGTACACTCGATGCATCTGAGTTAATAAACGCACCTAAGCGCTCGCTGGCAGCAATAACGTCTTTTAACTTGCCCGAACGAAAGAGGTAGTTCTGAATAGATTTAGTTTCAAAAAGATAGCAATGTTTCACATGAGTCCCTGTTCGTTGTTATCAAATCCCTGCAGACCATTTGTTACGGGGGATTCGCTATAAATCACATAGATTGCTCGAGATCTTATCGGAAGATTCTCATGGTGGGGGATTGCAAATTTGCAATGCACATAGACCGTATAGCGACATAGCGAAACCAAACGCGCATTTTATTGTGTGTCTGAGCCAATTACCTGGCCAGTTGGTTGGCGCGTTTTTTCGTCTGCCCACATGTTTTACTATTTTTTACGTTGTGAATTCAACACTTATTAGCGAGAAGCTTTGATTAGGCGACAAAAAAATTATTAGACGCGTACTTGATCATATTATGATGCAATAAATACGCTTAAGTATTGACCTTGTCGCAGGGGCATGGAAAGGTTCAGCGCCGCGACGGGTATACGCCAGCGCGATTGTTAGTTTAAAAAAAGGAATGTTTATGCCTCAAAACGGCGTGCAGGTTGCCATTGCGACTAACCAATTGTTGGCGAACTTAATACCGCTACAGGTTTTACAACCGGCTGTTTGCTGGTTGTTGGTGTCTGAATCGATGGCGAAATCCATCGATGTTTTCGGCGAGCTCGTTGAAAAAAAATGTCCCGATACGCAATTGGTGATTCGCGAGGGCCTACCGGATGCTGGGGCTGAGAAAATTCTCGATTTTCTCTTGTCAGAGGACGAGGCTATCAAGCAAGCTCATCCTGAGATGGCCGTCGATTATAATGCGACGGGCGGTACAAAGTTGATGGCGATTATCGCATATCAGGTATTCAGCTCTGACCCCGCTAATCGGGTGTTGTATGCGTCGACAGAACGTAATGAGATTGAAGTGGTCGAGCCGCAAGGCGAGGCGCCGATCGCCATTGAGCTGGCTAATGATGAGGAAACATACTTACTGGCCTATGGTTTGATTCGGCGTAAAGCAGATTCAGATAACCCCGTCTGGCGAGAGACAGCGCAATCACGGAAGACGCTAACCTATTACCTAGCAAAGAATTGTCAGCGCTATGGCAATGCTTTTTCTTTAATCAACGGTGCCGCGTCACGTTGTGAAAAAAGTGGCACCAAGCATCAGCCAGTAACTAAAATCTGGGGTGAGGCGAAAGCGTTGTTAAACCGCTTGAATGACGAGAGCCTATTGCAATGGTCGGCGCATGAACCCTCGCAAATCTACTTTCATGACCGAGCCTATTTAACCTATCTCAGTGGTGGTTGGTTAGAGGAGTATGTTTGGATAACCGCGCAAGCTTGCGGCTTTGACGAGCTAAGTGCAGGGCGTGACATCACAACCAGAGAAGAAACCAAAAAGAACATCCGTAATGAGTTAGATTGCGTTATCACGCATAACAATCGGCTATTGGTGATTGAGTGTAAATCCGGACAATTTGGTCTTAACGATCAAAAAGATTCAGATATCCTCAATAAGTTAGAGAGTTTGGGACGGCGTGCCGGTGGCGTAATGGGCTCGGCCTTGCTCGTGAGCGCACAACCTCTCAATCGCGTGAACAAGGGAAGGAATCAAACTATCTACACGGCTGAACGAGCAAAATTAATGGGTGTGGCGGTGCTTGAAGAACAACATGTATCGGCCTTACAAACCTGGTTAGAAACATGGCGTGATACCGGGCATTTCCCAAGCAATTAAATCGGCCGCTAACATGGGTATGTAAAAATGCGTGGTACAAATTTGTAAGGCCTCGCAAGCACAGGGCAGCGCCTATACTTCTGTTTTTCCAAACCCACCTGTGAGTGACATATGTTTTTGATGAATTCACCCGTATTACCAAATGACGGTGTATTTCGTTTATCAGGTGCGTTGTCACTTGCGGCGGCTAGGTTGCTAATTAAGCCCGGATTTGAATCCGCGATTGGCCATTCGGCAACCGCTGCGTTGTTGACGCATTTGCTGTCAGTAAATGTGCCAGAAAAGAGACAGCAGGTGCGTTTTGCGTGCGGTGATCAAGCGCTCGTTTTTCGATTGAAACAGCGCCTACCTGAAGGGTTTGTGGTCAATGATGCGGCTCAGCTTGCACGTATCCCGTATGATTTCGCCTTGCTTGAGCGTCTTGAGTAGTACTTCCCCTCGGCGCGACTTTGCCAAAGGCATCGTCGCGGGTCTGTTTATCTCGATTTTGCCCCTCAACGATGCGCGGCGACGCATGACACAAACGCGTGTTGTTGTGTTTGCTTATTAAACCCATCGGAACGACGGGTAAGCATATTTGTGCGGCTCAATGTGATGACAGTGTCTTGCAGGCGAGCTTACTCGATACCACTTAATGTAAGGTTCAGTGCCTCTACGCGAATGACACTGCCAACCGGCTTAGGTAGGAGTTTCTCTCGAATTTCATGCCCGTAGTTTTCTTGTACCAAAATACGCGCTTTGCTCAAACCATCGCTAAATTGATCATAAGACATGCCTTCTTCTAGGATTACGACCTGCTTTCCATCAATAGCAAATGGATCCGACACCAAGGCGAACCATTTTAGGAGGTTTTCGCGCCATGGCTTGCTGAATTCGGTTTTATCAAAAATTTTCACTGCGCCATCACGTTCGATGGATTCAAGAAATGTGATGAGGAAGAGAAACCCCATTTTGCGATTTTTGTTAACGCTTTTCGTTATGCCGTTGATGCACATTTCCCACCGGTCTATATCGATTTCGACCTGGATCGTGTCGAGTGCACTGGCTTCGGCAAATTTGATGGTTTCAGAAAATGAGATATGTCCCTTCACGAGCGAGAGTTTGTTGTACTGGCTTTTTTTCATTAGGTTCGTAATACGTACGAAGGGAATTGCCGCCAGATCAACGCTTGCGTCTTTAAAATCAGTGGCAAGGTCCTGTCCGCGCATTTCATAATATGCGGTTTGGCTATTTGGCGTCGGGTAGTAAAACGTTTTGCATAAATCGTATGGGTGGCTCACTAATACGTGCGATAAACGGTCTTGTATGCGGCCAAAAAGAGATAGGGCATACCCAACATAAAAGCCCATGGTTTTTCGCCCTCCGGCAATAGAGACATGCACTGCCGCTTGTGGGTCGCTGGTGTAGTCAAAGATTTGATTACATATAAAATCAGCGGCGGCTTCATTGCTTTGCTGGTTTGTAAGATCACCAATGGCTTGACCGTTTTCGTCGCTAATTACATGAATATTGTCTGCATTAAACACAATCCCCTCGAGTGCCGGGTAATCCGCCATAAGTTGAGAAAATATGGGGTGTTCACCACCGAGTAATCGTGCGACCGCCTGTTCTTTGCCAGTTGACGTCGTGATGAGGTGTACTTCAGTAGGGATAAAACGCTCGCTTTCTTCAGCATGCGCCAAGCCATAAATGGTTTCAGTTAAAATAGCGGGGGAAAGGCCGCTCACCGCCACTAAAACGCGCCGTGGGTAGTCGCCTGGTCGCGTCGATTCTGTTGTAGACATGGGTCTCGATTCCTTGAATGATTAATTCGTCGCCCCGAGTAAAGCGGTCACGACGACGCAGATGATAACGTGATTTAAGCGTTGGCATAAGTCCAAACCGTCTGCACATCAAGAGCATAGACGGATGCACAAGTAATGAGTGATTTACAAATTTGCAGAAGCCTAAGCGTGGGCATTGACGTTTAGCGGGGTGCCCTAGTAGCCCTGTCATCAAGGTGTTTGAGGTCTGTTCGAGGCAGGAACACCCGTCTGCTTACTCGCATAAATGAGGTTGCTGGCCTTTTTAGTGTGCAAAGCGCAAAGTAGGGCTCTCTTCCGACTTATGTTGGCGAGTTATTGTGCCTTCGATATTGGGTCTCAATCCCTTTAAAAGCAGGGCTCTCTTACGACTATAGAATAGAAAAATCCGAAATAGTTCGTCTCAGTCTTAATCCCTTTAAAAGCAGGGCTCTCTTCCGACACTAATAATAGTCAATGCTAAGCGTCTTGGCGCAGTCTTAATCCCTTTAAAAGCAGGGCACTTTTCCGACCAAGCTTTAGTTGGGCGTTTGCCAACGGGTTAATGTCTTAATCCCTTTAAAAGCAGGGCACTCTCACGACGGTGCATAAACACATCGTCCAATGTAATGATTACCAGTCTTAATCCCTTTAAAAGCAGGGAACTCTCACGACTATACTAGAAGTAAGTAGTAGTAGTTATATACTTGGTCTTAATCCCTTTAAAAGCAGGGCTCTCTTCCGACTTTTTCAAGCTCGTTTTGGTTCGTTTGTGCGTTCTGTCTTAATCCCTTTAAAAGCAGGGCTCTCTTCCGACGCAAATTGCCTTCTATACGCCCTTTAGCTCGTATGTCTTAATCCCTTTAAAAGCAGGGCTCTCTTCCGACAAGGCGGTCAGGCGTTCGTGGATGAATTCGTCAAGTCTTAATCCCTTTAAAAGCAGGGCTCTCTTACGACCTGCATCGGCAAGCCTTGATCGA
>CAJWBE010000057.1 GCA_913020045.1 uncultured Oleiphilus sp. | reverse complement strand
TCGATACGGCTCGTTTAGCGAAATTGCTAATGGAAAACTTTGGGCGAAAAAGTGTCGGTTGTGAGCTTTTTCAGACGATTTATTTAGATGATGCCCCGTCAGTCTTTGATCAATTATGTCGAGCAGGTGTGGCGGTCAGGTTGCTTGATAATAAAGCCGGTTTACGATTTGGGCTACCTGCGCACGAAAGTGATGGTTGGGGTCGCTTAGAGTCGGCCCTTGGTCATTGTGTGCGCGAAAGTATACAGCGTGATTTAGCCACGGGTCAGTCGTCAGAGTCTGCTAAATCGGCACAGCTAGAGGTAATTTGTGGTACTGAATAACAAACAGAAAACATGGCCTTATTGTCATATGACTAGAGCAGAGAGTCTAAGGTTAGGCGTGTTCAATTGCTTTAATCTATTGGGTGTCGTGCTGTGTTTAATTTTGTCAGTTCAAGCGCAAGCCCAAACAGCTGATAAAAAAGTTATTCAGGCGCCAGCCCAACGCATTGTTGCTTTAGCGCCGCATACCGTTGAATTAATGTATTCACTTGGGGCGGGTGACCGCATTATTGCAACGACGGAGTTTGCGGACTTTCCCGCGAAGGCCAAAGAAATTCCGCGCGTCGGCGGTTATAACGGCTTGCAGATAGAGAGAATATTTGAGCTACAACCTGACCTTGTGCTGGCGTGGGACGGAGGTAACAAAGGTGAAGATATTGACCGCTTGGAACAGCTAGGGTTGCGCGTTGTGCGCAGCAAGATAGAAAGCATTGATGAAATATCGAGCCACCTAGAATTGTTGGGTGGGTTAATGGGGCTTGAGGCTGAGGCGGGTCAGATAGCGCAAGACTTTAGGGACGAACTGGCGCAGGTAAGGGCACGTAATCATAAAAAACCAAGCGTCCGGTTTTTCTACCAGCTCTGGCTTGAGCCTTTGAAAACTCTAACCTCTGACAGCTGGGTTAATGAAAGCCTGCATAGCTGTGGCGGTGAAAACGTGTTTTCCCCTCAAACGGGCTCGGCTTATCCTCAGGTCAGTATCGAAACTGTATTGCTGAAGGAGCCTCAGGTCATTATTGTACCGTCGCATCATGGCGATGTCATTGCGACGGGAGAGGTGTGGCAAGCTTGGCCAGAAATCCCAGCGGTGGCAAATAAGCACATTTACTCTATCGACGGCGATATTTTACACCGGCCAACCTTGCGGGTGTTGCAAGGTATGAGAGAAATTTGCAGAGTCTTTGATCTTATAAGGTCGGACTACGAACTAAAGAGAACATAAAAAGATTAACTTACGCAGGATGTTAGCAAGCGCGAATAAGCGCTTAGAGACTATCCAAGCCTAATTCCATGAAGCCAATTTAGATAAGAGAATAGCGTTATGACAGATTCGGACAAGAATGAATCCCACAAGAAAAAGATGCAGAAGCAAAAGGAAAAAGTAGATGCTCACATCGAGGCGTCGGATATTGAGCGTGGTGTGTTTATTTTGTTGACGGGCAATGGCAAAGGAAAAAGTAGCTCCGGTTTTGGAATGGTGCTGCGAGCGCTGGGGTATGACCATAAGGTAGGCGTCACCCAATTTATTAAAGGCGCCCAGTTGTCAGGTGAAGAGATATTTCTGAAGGAAAAAATGCCGGAAGTGGACTTTTACCAAATGGGAACAGGGTTTACCTGGAATACTCAGGATCGTTCTGGGGATATTGCTGCGGCAGAACGAACGTGGGTAGAAGCCGAGAGAATGCTGAAAGATGAAAGCTTAAACCTTGTGCTTCTGGACGAGCTGACGTACATGATCGCGTATAAGTATCTTGATGAAGACATGATTCTTAACGCGATTAGAAATCGGCCTCCAGAGCAAAGTGTCATTGTCACAGGTCGAGGAGGCGGTTCGGGCTTGAAGGATCTTGCGGATACGGTTTCTGAGGTAAAAGATATAAAGCATGCCTACAACGCTGGCGTGAAAGCGCGTAAGGGCGTCGACTTTTAATGCAGACTGACAGGCAGTCGGTTCTTAAAACTCAATGGGCCTATATGCGCCTGGCGGTTATGTTCTACACCCGTATTCCGGTTGGGACGATCGAGAATTATGATCAAGAGGTGATGAACCGAACTAGTCGCTACTTCACGCTGGTGGGCGCGTTAGTGGGCGTTTTATGTGCTGTCGTGTTTTCGCTAGCGAGCCAGTTTTTTCCTCAAAGTTTAGCCGTTGTATTGTCGACGGCATTTGGCGTTTGGCTGACCGGCGCGTTTCATGAAGACGGTCTTGCCGATGCGTGCGATGGTTTGGGCGGCGGATGGGATAAAGCCAAGATCCTAGACATCATGAAAGATAGCCGGATCGGTACCTATGGCTTTGTTGGGCTTGCGTTAACGCTTACCTTGAAGTGCTTGGCCTTGAGCGCCTTGCCGGCTGCATGGGTGGTGGCTGCTTTGATTGCGGGACATGTTGCATCACGATGGTGCGCGTCGCTAACAATGTGGTGTCTGAGCTACGTGCGGCTCGACGAGACTAGTAAAGCAAAGCCCATTACTAAACAGTTCGAACGTCAGGATTTTATGCTGTCGTCTGGTATCGCCGCGATTGTGTTGTTCGCCTGTTTGCCGCTAGGCGCGCTGCCTGCCTTGTTGGGCATGCTGCCGCCGGGCTTGTATTTGGCCTATAAGCTTAAGCACTGGTTGGGCGGTTATACCGGAGATGGTTTGGGGGCGATTCAGCAAGTCACGGAAGTGGGCTTTTATCTGGGGTTGGTTGTGGTCTTAAGTTAGCGTTTGGGCTTGTGGTATTTTAGTTACTGCCGGCACAGCCAGAAATTAGAGTGTCAGGGCGAGACTTTAATCAGATTGTCTTGAAACGCCGACTGCGCAACCGCTTGTTCGTCTGGTTGAGAGTCTGTTAGCCACGTTAGCACGTCGTAGTAGCGTCGAATGTTTTGTACGTAAATAACCGGCTCGTTACCGCGTGCGTAGCCGTACTTAGTTTGTTTATAGTATTTTTTCTTCTGCAATAGAGGCAGAAACTCTTTAACGTCTACCCACTTGTTGGGGTCTTTACCTGCGTTTTCAGTGAGTTTTCTGGCATCTTGCACGTGACCAAACCCGACATTATATGAGGCTAAAGCTAGCCATGTGCGGTCGGGCTCGGTGACTTCTGCCGGCACGCGCTTCTTAATCTTTGCAAAGTAGCGTGCGCCGCCATCAATACTCGCATCGGGGTCGAGTCGATTTTTAACGCCCATTTCCTTGGCGGTCGGTAGTGTCAGCATCATGAGCCCACGCACGCCGGTAGGAGACATTGCTTTCGGTCGCCAATGAGACTCTTGATAGCCAATGGATGCGATCAGTCGCCAGTCTAGATCGACTTTTTTACTAACCGATTTGAATTTCTGTTCATACTTTGGCAAACGCGAATTGGTGTGCCTAATAAAGGTACGAGCACCGACATAGTTCAGTTGTTCTAAGTGCCCAAAATAACGTTCTTTCAAGTGAAGCAGCGTTCCGTCCGCTTCAATGCGTGTAAAGAAGGCGTTCGCTTTGGCAATCAAGGTTTGGTCTGTTGTTTTGGGAAAGTACCAGCTAATTTGTTGAGCCTCACCGACTTCGAAGGCTTTTTTAACGCGTGGGTAATAGGCCTGATGAATATCTAATTCGATCGAGGTAACGACGGCGTAATCGAGTTCTTTTTCTTGGACCATTTTCATTAGATCAATGATCTCGACATCTAGCAGCTCCCATTCCACGTCGGGATGTTGGGCTTCTAGAGCGGTGAGCTCTTCTGAGTGGTAGCTATCGCTTATAACCCCCGTACGCTGACCGATTAGGTCAGCAATTTCGCGCGGGCGTTTACTACCATAGCGATAGACCACAACGGGAGTGGTTTCTAGATAAGGGCGAGAGTATAGGTAGCGAGCACTGCGGGTTTCGCTGGCGACCATAAATGCGGAGGCGAGATGCGTGTACTCGTTGTCGAGCGCAGACAAAATCTGACTGCGGGTCGAGGCGACTTTGAGCTCAAGATTGACGTCTAACTCTTCAGCAAACAACTGCGCGAGTTCATACTCGAAGCCCATTGGGCCGTGACGACCTTCGAAATAAACAGCAGGCGCGTTGCGAGTGATCACGTGCAGAGTTTTGTGTTTCTGAATCTTCTCAAAACTAGTGGGCTTATTGCAGCCAGCCAATAGGCTAGTGCTTAGCAATAGTAAGACCCAAGACTTCCAGTTGTCGAGAGAGATGAGAGGCGCACCGTTCAATCAATATATCCTTTATGTCTGTTCGGAATCACTATGTTTTCAGGTAGTGAAATAGGAGTCAATCTTTGGCGGCTTTTTGATTGTGACAAAATGTACGTAAATAGCGGTTTTTGCAGGGATATTTGACAACATTTGACCTCTATCAGCGGATTGCTCAAAAAGTGAGTTAACAGCATGAAATGTTTGCAGTAGAATACCGCCCCTTCTCACCACTACCGCGAGGCACGCCTTTATTATGTTGGAACTTCGAGGCGCTCCAGCTTTATCTTCCTTTCGAAATAACAAACTTCTTTCAGGTCTGAAATCGATCCTTCCTGACGTTGAGTCTGTTTACGCCGAATTTATGCACTTTGTCGAGTCTGACCAAGAGCTAACGATAGAACAGCTGGCAATTCTGAATAAACTTCTAACGTACGGCCCTAGTGCCAAAGTTGAAAAGCCAGAGGGGGTAATGTTTTTAGTCGTACCTCGCCCGGGCACTATTTCACCTTGGTCAAGTAAAGCGACCGACATTGCGCAAGGCTGCGGTCTAGCGGATGTGAAACGTATTGAGCGGGGAATTGCTTACTACGTGAGAGTGTCTGCCAAGCTGTCGATGGACCAGCGTCAGCAGTTGTCTGACCAGTTTTTTGATCGTATGACCGAAGCAGTATTTCATGAGATGGCGGGAGCAGAATTGCTGTTCCGTCATGCTGAACCGAAGCCACTATCTACTGTGGATGTGCTTTCCTATGGTGAAAGTGCGCTAGAGGCGGCCGATAAACGGATTGGTTTAGCTCTTGCCAAAGACGAGATTGAGTACCTGAGCAAAGCGTTTATTGAGCTTAAGCGTAATCCGACTGACGTAGAATTGATGATGTTTGCGCAGGCCAACTCTGAGCACTGTCGACATAAAATCTTTAACGCCTCGTGGGATATCGACGGTGAAGCGCAAGATAAGTCTTTGTTTGCGATGATCAAAAATACCTATCAGCTTCGCCCAGACGGCGTGCTGTCGGCATATAAAGATAATGCCGCGGTAATTACAGGCGCAAAGGGTAAGCGTTTTTATCCAAATCCCGAGACTAAAGAGTACCTGGCGAGCGACGAAGACATTCATATATTGATGAAGGTGGAGACGCACAACCACCCGACAGCGATATCACCATTTGCCGGTGCATCAACAGGCTCTGGTGGCGAAATACGTGACGAAGGTGCGACAGGGCGCGGCGCCAAGCCTAAAGCTGGTCTGAATGGCTTTACGGTATCGAACCTACGTATTCCAAATTTTGAACAACCTTGGGAAAGCGACTTTGGTAAGCCTGATCGCATAAAATCTGCATTAGATATCATGATTGAAGGGCCTATTGGTGGCGCGGCATTTAATAACGAGTTTGGTCGTCCTAATTTGTGCGGATACTTCCGAACCTTCGAAGAGCAGGCGGTTGGGCCGAATGGCCAGGAACTGCGTGGTTATCACAAGCCGATTATGATTGCCGGTGGTCTCGGTAATATTCGAGCAGACCATGTAGAAAAAGGCGAAATTCAAGTTGGCGCCAAGCTTATCGTGCTTGGCGGCCCTGCCATGTTGATTGGTTTAGGCGGTGGTGCGGCGTCTAGTATGGATTCCGGTACGAGTCACGCGGATCTCGATTTTGCTTCAGTACAGCGAGAAAACCCAGAAATGGAAAGACGCTGCCAAGAAGTGATCGACCGTTGTTGGCAGATGGGGGAGAGCAACCCGATTGCGTTTATTCATGATGTTGGTGCGGGTGGTTTGTCTAACGCGTTCCCTGAATTGGTTGGCGATGGCGGCCGTGGCGGACGTTTTGATCTGCGTAAGGTTCCTAATGATGAGCCTGGCATGGCACCGCACGAAATATGGAGTAACGAGTCGCAAGAGCGTTATGTCATCGCGGTGGATGCGGATAAGTTAGACCAGTTCGAAGCCTTATGTGAGCGCGAGCGTTGCCCCTATGCGGTGGTAGGCGAAGCGTTGGAAGAACACGAGCTAATCGTTGAAGACCCCTTGTTTGAGAACAAGCCTGTCGATTTGCCGATGTCAGTTTTGTTTGGCAAGGCACCGAAGATGCATCGTTCAGTTGAAACACAGGCATTTACCAAGCCTATCTTCGATTCTACAGCGGTTGATCTTGCCGATGCGGCAGAGCGCATATTGCGCCTACCTAGCGTGGCGAGTAAGAGCTTTTTGATTACCATTGGCGATCGTTCAATCACTGGCATGGTGACACGAGACCAGATGGTGGGGCCGTGGCAAGTGCCCGTGGCCGATGTCGCTGTGACTTCAACGGATCTAGAAAGTTATACCGGCGAAGCGATGGCAATGGGCGAACGTACGCCGATTGCATTGATTGATTCGCCAGCCTCTGGCCGGATGGCTGTGGGTGAAGTTGTCACAAACTTAGCGGCAGCGAGTATTGCAGAACTTTCTGACATAAAACTGTCGGCTAACTGGATGGCAGCAGCAGGGCATCCGGGTGAAGATGACAACCTATACAAAACTGTCGAAGCGGTGGGAATGGATCTCTGTCCTAAACTGGGCATTACGATACCGGTTGGTAAAGACTCGATGTCTATGAAAACCGTGTGGGAAGAGGGCCGTGAGACACGTAGTATGACCTCCCCATTGTCATTGATTATTTCGGGCTTTGCGCCAGTGGTCGACGTGCGACGTACCTTAACCCCGCAGCTGAAGACCGATGCTGGCGAGACCGATTTGATTTTGATCGATCTCGCGAATGGACAAAATCGTTTAGGTGGCTCGGCACTCGCGCAAGTTTATAAGCAGGTTGGCGCTGTTAGCCCAGACGTTGATGATGCTGAAGACCTCAAAGCCTTTTTCGCGGTTATTCAAGGGCTTAATCAAGATGGAAAACTACTGGCTTACCATGACCGTTCAGACGGTGGCATGTTTACCACTGTTTGCGAGATGGCATTTGCCGGACATGTCGGTGTCGATGTTCGCCTGGACCTATTAGCCGAAGATAGCACGCATTACGCGCGCGAACTGTTTAATGAAGAGCTTGGTGCGGTCATTCAAGTACGTCGTGACGAAACCGAGTTTGTGCTACAGCAGTTTACCGCCGCCGGATTAGGAGAGCATACGCTCGTGATCGGTAGCCCCAACGAAGACGATACCATTCGTTTTAGTGATGACGGCGAAGCGTTGCTTGAAAAGCCTCGCAGCGAGTATCACCGCATTTGGGCAGAAACAAGCTATCGAATGCAGGCTTTGCGTGACAACTCAGAATGCGCCGAGCAAGAGTTTGATGGAATTTTGGATACTCAAGACCCCGGCTTGTCTGCCGAGTTGAGCTTTGATATCGATGATAGCCCCGCTGCTCCATATATTAATACGGGGGCGAAACCTCGGGTCGCTGTATTAAGAGAGCAGGGTGTTAATGGGCAGCTGGAAATGGCCGCTGCATATACCCGCGCTGGCTTCAGTGCTGTAGACGTTCATATGAGCGACTTAATTAGCGGACGCGCTTCTTTAGCCGACTTTAATGCGCTTGTTGCGTGTGGTGGGTTTTCTTATGGTGACGTGTTGGGCGCTGGCGAAGGCTGGGCAAAATCTATTTTGTTCAATACCGAGCTAAGAGCGCAATTTACTCGTTTCTTTGATGACACAAACACTTTGGCGTTAGGCGTGTGTAATGGTTGCCAAATGCTATCGAACCTTCGTGAGTTAATTCCTGGAACAGATTATTGGCCACACTTCGTTAGGAACCGCTCAGAGCAGTTTGAGGCACGTGTCGCGATGGTTGAGGTGCAAAAGTCACCGTCGTTAATGTTGCAAGGAATGGAAGGTTCGCGCATGCCAATCGCTATCGCGCATGGAGAGGGGCGCGCTGAGTTTGCCAATCCACAGAAGTTAGAGAAACTAAACGCTAAGAGTTTGGTTTCGCTGCGCTATGTCGACAATTATGGCAAGCCGACTCTGCAATACCCAGCCAACCCGAATGGTTCTCCAGAAGGGTTGAGTGGTGTGTGTTCCGAATCTGGTCGCGTCACGATCATGATGCCTCACCCAGAAAGGGTGTATAGAAGCGTACAAAACTCATGGCATCCTGACAGTTGGGGCGAAGACGCACCTTGGTTGCGTTTGTTCCAGAATGCGCGAAAACAGTTCGACTAAAATTGTGTTTGTGCCTTGGTTGGCGAAAGAGAAAAAGGCTACAGAAAAGAGTGTGTGAAATAATGTAACAGCAAGTTAACTTATTTACACAGCGAGCGGTAGGCAGAACTAGTTTTGATTAAAATTTGTTCTCTCTGCCGCTTTTTTTAGTCAAAAAATCGCCAGCCGCACCAAACTTGAACATATTTTCAATTTTTTTATGCACATAGAACAACGGTCGTTGCTTTTGTCTACAGTATTTAGAAAAAATAACTAATATTTTTTTATTGAATTTACTAACTTATTGATTTTTATATAAAATATTGACTGGATCAAAAATTTGTCAATTTGACTTAAAGCCGCATAATACGGGCGTTTCAGGCGAGTACACAGAAACTGTTCACAGACTTATCCACAGATTTTGTGGGTAACTTATTTTTCGAAGTGCCCACTCTCGTTAAAACCCTTTAATGATAGGGTTTTGTCTAAAAAATATGCAATTTGATACGTCCCGAAGGGCTGGTGTGGAGTTATTTGATGTACAAGCTTTGTTTTTTTGTTCCTGCGGCGTTTGCCGAAAAAGTAAAACAGGCTGTGTTTGAAACCGGGGCAGGCCGGCTAGGTAATTATGAAAATTGCGCGTGGCAAACGTCAGGGCAGGGACAGTTCAAACCGCTCGCTGCCGCCACTCCCTTTATTGGTTCAAAAGGGCAGTTAGAGTACGTCGAAGAATTACGGGTCGAACTGCTATGTACTGAAGATAATGTCAGAAATGCAGTGGCCGCATTGAAGCGAGCTCACCCTTATGAATGCGCCGCTTATGATGTCGTAAAACTCGAAGACATGTAGCCATACACACGTTATTTCCAAATTAAGACATAGCTATCGAGCCATATACTTAGTTCTAGGCATGAGGCTAATTGTTATCTATCTGCAGGACTAATAACCGCATTACCTCCTCGCTTTAGCACGTGGGTATAAATCTGGGTTGTTTTTACATCACTGTGCCCTAGTAGCTCTTGAACAGTGCGAATGTCATAACCAGACTCAAGCAGCTGCGTTGCGAAGCTGTGCCGAAACGTATGACAGGTGACTTTTTTGCGCACTTGAGACAGTGACACAGCCTTTCTTAGTTGCTTTTCTAAACCAGACGGGTGCGCATGATGGCGGCGCTCTTTAGAATTCGCTTCTCTAGGGTCAACACTTCGTTTATACGAGGGAAAGATGAATTTCCAATGTAAGCTCGTCGCCTGACTTGGAAACTTCTTCGCCAAAGCAAAGGGCATTTGAACGCTCGGAAAGCCTTCATCACAATCGAGGTAATGATAGTGTTCTGCAGACTTAATGGTTTGCTCTAAGCCCACGATGCATCGCTGAGGCAATACTGTGACACGGTCTTTTCTGCCTTTGCCTTCTCGCACAATAATCGTCCGCTGATCAAAATCAATATCCTTGATGCGAAGCCGTAAAATTTCATTCTTGCGCAGTCCCGCGCCCCACGCTAGCTCGATCATTGTTTTAAAGGGATGAGGTAGTAGTTCTAAAATCGCCTCCACTTCATTTCGACTTAGTACAACGGGAATTCTAGTCTGTTCTTTAGAGCGCACGGCATCAATATTTTCAAGTGGACGAACAAGCACGTACTTAAACAAAAAAACCAAGGCGCAAAGTGCTTGGTTTTGAGTATTGGGAGATACATGGCGATTGACTGCAATGTGAGTCAAATAACGCGTTACATCCTGAGCACAAATTTCGTCTGGGCTTTGGTAGTCACAAAACCGAATGAACTGATTGATCCAATAACAGTATGTTTTCTCGGTCGTGAACGCTTTCTGTTGAACGCGAATAACCGACCTAACCTGTCTCATAAAAGGGCTTCCTGCCATAATCGTGCGCTCCAGAACCTAAAATACTGGTTATTTATACAGCTCAATTTTTTGGATGTAAAGCGGACGCGTCTCAATTAATTTGCCGTTTCGCGGAAATCCAGAAATCAATTGCAATAAAAACAACGCGTTAGTGCCAAAAAGGATGAATTATAAAAAACCGAATTAATAGGAAAGTCAGCCCTCTTCGCAAACCTAAGCAAAAGTTAACCAATAGTCGTTTAATTTGGGATAGCTTGTGTTAATTTATAAAAAAACCAATCACAACAGTGGCTTACTCGATGGATTTGAGGCGCATAAAAAGGGACATTAAACCGACGCGTCTGCTTTACACCCCAAATCCGACATTCATTGAGCAAAAAAGCATGAAGAA
>CAJWBE010000056.1 GCA_913020045.1 uncultured Oleiphilus sp. | reverse complement strand
CAGCAGTCACGCGGTATAGACGTGAAAATAATTGGCACACAGCGAACGATTCGCGAGATGGACAGGTACCAGATGCCACTGCCAAGACCAAACGTAATTGTTGATGACGGCCGCGCCACTTTCGAGTTTGACGGTGAGGAATTCGTCTATGCGTCCGTGGCTGACTGGGCTCACACCGGGGCTGATGCATATGTTATTACCCCTGATAAAGTACTGACAGTGGTGGATATTTTTTACGGCAACAGGCTGCCCCTGCACGATTTCTCGGGCGTGCAAAACATGAATGGCTGGGTGCAAATGATGCGTCACATGGCGGGTGAGGACTGGGACGTGGCAAATATAGGGCATGTCAATTTGGCCCAGCGCCAGGGCCTTCTTCGCAGTCTTGAATATACCAAGGACATATACGACACCTGGTTTAGGGTTGCACCCAAGTTCTGGGATCGCAATTTCTTTCCCCACGGCGCGGTGGGTGAGAGCTATGTTGCGACATTTTTGAGAAACCTGTTCGACAAGATATGTTTTGAAGTGGCGCTGGAATTGAAGCCAAAGTGGGGCCACCTTCCACACTGGACGCTAGCACATGATCACGCGATGAAAGTTCAGTGGGATCTCTTTTTAAACTATCGATTTAAAGATGAGCCGGACATTCGTCCCAGCTTCGAGCCGATAAAACCCCCAGACATAAAAGAACGTCCGTAAGCCTCAGGCTTTCGGTGGGGTTGCGGAATTTCTGATGATCAATTGATGTGGGACGACCCAAGGCGAGCTGTCAACGTCACCGTGCTCATTAAGCTGGTAGCGGATCTTTCCCTTTGCGGTCATGGACAGGTGCTTTTCTGACACTCCGGGCCTTGAGACATACCGCCTCAACCGTTCCAGCTTATCTCGCCACTGAGATTCGGCAATCACGCCCATATGTAACCAGAAGCTGGCTACCTTGACAGTCTGACCGGAACCTCCGCTTTCCACAAGTGGCGGGGCAAGGCACAATTCAGCGAAGCGAGGGAATTTACAAATAGTAAATGACCGACCAGTGCAGAATTTTAACGCCGCGAGAGCAAGTAAATTAGTTTTTCAACTAGCTAAGCAGTCCATTCGAGCATCATGCGAAGATACCGTTTGAAAAGTAACGCCTCCTCCACATTAAACTGCCCCAGCGCATCCGCTTCATTCGCTTTAGCGATTAACAGTAAAGGCTCGATATGTTCCTTGCCCGTTTCCGTCAAACTGACCTGGTCACCTTCAACGTTAACAAGACCTTCATTGCTTAAACGATCTAGCTCATGCTCAAACGACTCATCATCCAGCACAGAATAATGCTGCAAGTCTTTTCGGGTACGATTTTTTAGCCCTAACAATGATGCCAAGACGCGATATTCCAATTCAGCCATACCTTGTCGATTCAACATGTCCTGGATTTTGTCCATGACCTGGTAGAAACCCCTGGCCAACAAATACGGCAGGTAATTTTCTGCGAAAGACATTTGCTTTTCATTGGCTGGAATTGCCACGCGATTTTCTGCAGCGGGGTGATATTCCGAAACACAGTAAGCGCCCTGGTGAAACAACAACGTTTTACGATTACTGGTATCGAAACGGATAACTTCACCAACAATAATCGTGTGGTCGCCACCCTCATACGTTGCATACAGCTTGCATTCAAAGGTCGCCGCACAACCAGGCAATACAGGAATACCTTCAGCATTCAGTTCATAATCCATCCCATCAAACTTGTCTTCTTGCTGACGAGCAAAATGGTTGGAAACGGACACTTGATCGGCAGCCAACATGTTAACTACAAAGTGCTCACCTTTTTCATAAGCAGGTAAACTGCGTGCATTATTATCAATGCTCCAAAGTACCAGTGCCGGGTCTAACGATACTGAATTAAAGCTACTGGCCGTTGTGCCAACATAACCGCCTTCCAGATCTTTGGCGGTGACTACGGTTACACCGGTGGCAAACTTGCCCAGTGCATTTCGGAACCGCATAGGGTCGAGATTTTCTGCTGCGGTCATACCCTTCTCCGTTTTGTATTTGTTAACGCTTAAGAGAAACTGCCAATCAGGCAGCTTCTTCTTTAGCAGTTTCGTCATTCAGTTGAGCAATTAATTGGTCAGCCGCAGCTTCATCAAACCAGTAAGGCATCAAGCGACCTGCATCATCGAAACCGCGAATAATAAACTCGCCGACTTTTGGATTGTCATGTGCTGCAATCATTAACTTCATTTGTGCTGGCTGTGGTTCAACCAACATGGAGTTGGTCCAGTCTACAACGGGCTTCGCCATTTTCCAGTAAGTATCGAAAGTATCCTGCATCCAGTCCGCATCAAAGTCACGGTAACCATGATTGATAATCGCGTCATAAGTGACCTTGGCAAATTTTGAGGCGTTGCAAGAACCCTGACCTGTGATTGGGTCATTCAGGCACACAGCATCGGCAACACCCATCGCCAAACCGCCGTTGTGTAAACGCATAACCGGTTTGCGAATTGTTGGAGGGAAGCGACCACTGATAATCCCCAGGTCATCAGTTAATACACAGTCTTTACTGCGCTCGTATTCGTGCGGGAAAAACTCCTTGAGAATTTTCAAACAGTTTTCAAAGTACTTTCCTGGTCCGTCGCGGGTATCCAGAATGTCCATCGGACCACCAGGAATACCTTCAAAAATCATGATTTCGCATTCACCAGAAGTGGTCAGTGCAGGACAAACAAAATACTCTCCTACACCGGGAACCCCGTTCCAGGTTAAACCCCGGTTGAAGGTTTTGCCGTCTTTGGTTTGAACCGGCTTCATGCCTTTTACATAAGCCAGGCCTAACGCACGCATCGGTTTATCAAACGTGCATTTTTCATCGTCGCGTTCCAGTAGTTTACCGATTTCACCTTTACCACTGGCTACCAATACCAGATCCGCTTCCGCTTCGTAACGCTCCAACGCTTCCATATCTGCTGTTTCATACAGCATTTTGCCGCCCAACTCTTCAAATTTGTAAATCCATGCTGGCATTTTTACGCGCTGGTCAATAGATTCTACGATCCAATCTGGTCGACCATTGGTTGGGCCAATCGCCGCGTTAAAACTGTACTGTTTATCAAACACCTCAGGGCTCAACACATTAAACTCAACACCATCCCAAGGGTGGTAATCCTGTTCCCACAAACGCAGGCCAAATTCACGCTCATAAGCGTTCGGTGTTGGCTGCATAGCCTGGCTGGAGGTCACCCGGCCATTGCGAATTTCTTCCGGTGTTCGGTCAGAAACGATAGTGACATTATAACCTTTACGCACCAAACCTACACCAATCATCAAACCTGCCTGGCCTGCACCTACTATCGTAATCTTTCGCATTGTTTGCTCCTGTCTCTCCGTTACTATTTACAGAATGTCGATCGGCGTTTGGGCGGGATTTTTTGTTTCTGTAGTCGTGTTTCAACTTTCCAATAGAAATCAGCTGTAGGTGTAAACAATCTTTCGGAAGGGAGGGGAGGGTTTTGAGAACAACTACTGCCTTCAGAAATTGAGGAAGTGATTCTCAGGTTGACTTCAGATTTGGTGGGCTGAGCCTCAGCCCACCAAATTAACAAGAGAATCACAATCACCGCTTACAATCACATCATTAACGCTTTGCGCGTGTTCTTAACTTTGCAGGTGTAAAATAAGAATCATCTCTCATAGGTTTTTGAGTATACATATAATAGCTTTGCTCATTATGTAACCCAAGCGCTTGATAAGAACCTGCTTGAAGGTCATGTATAACCAGTGTTTTACCATCGGTATATGGATTCTCATAAAGATTCTTAACGTGGTTGTTGGTGACACGCCAGAGATTACCACGGGTATCATAGGCATCGATCAACACCGCTGACCAACTGTCTTCGTCAATGTAAAAACGTCTTTTAGCATAGACATGACGCTTGCCATCAGCAATTGTTGCCTCTACCACCCAAACACGGTGCAGCTCCCAACGTGCATGTTCTTGATTAATATGCTTTGGAGTCAAAATATCTGAAAGCTTCAGCTGATCTGACTCAAGATTATAGCTATTATATGGAATATACATTTCCTGCTTACCAATCAATTTCCAGTCGTACCGATCTATAGCACCATTAAATGCACGAGTATCGTCTACGGTACGAGAACCGACTGGACCTATCGGCGAGTCGTATGCAATGGTTGGTGCGCGCCTTACACGGCGTGCCCCAGGGAGGTAACGCCAAGCACGACGAGGCGATTCTAGGGCGTTAGCTGCCTCTCGGAACATGATGAACTCGCCTTTTTTACGTCCCGGTTCTTTGTAGCGAAAATTTAACAGCAGAATTTCGCCATTCCAATCATCAATATTTCCATCTTTGTCATAGTATGGTAACTGCATTTCAGCGTCCGCAACTTCGATAGTCTCGGCACCACCAGGATCTTTATGAACCCAGGTCTGGATATAACTACGATAGGCTCCTGTATAACGCATTAAGTGATTCCAAACCACTTCCTGTCCAGTTGCAGGTATTGGAAACGGAACACCGCCATAGGCACCAACAACACCATTACCACCTTCAACCAACTCTGCGTTAACTGCGTTTTTCTTCGTATTGTCGTAAACCCACTCTGGCATTGCATGAGTACGGCGAGACTGATAGACATTTAGATAAAAGGTGTCGTTGTATTGTTCGAGCATGGCTTTTACACCATCAGACAGTTTATCCGCATGCTCTGCAGCATTAGTTGCATCAATTTTGAACAACACTTCATCATCGGCAAATGGATCAGGGTGATGATCGCCATCACCTTCATAACCCAAACCTGATGGAGGCTCTGTAATACCACCTTGCCATGCTGGGATAGAACCATCTGCGTTGCCCGCTTGAATCGCGCCGAACGGTGTTAATTCACCTCCAAGCTTCGCCGCTTCTTCCGCAGGTACCGCAGCATTGGCTGCTGAAAAAAACATCGCCATAGCCGACGATACTAAAGTAATAGATTTGAATAACTTCATTGAACTCTCCTGAAATTAAAAGCTAATAGTTGCAGACAGAGAAACAAAGTCTCGGTCGCTCAACCAGTTTGTGTAAACGCCATCAGCTGTTTCGTCGGCTTTACCATCACCCCAGAATGCTGTGTAGCCCAGATTAAACTCCAGGTTAGTTCCGTAGAGTGCTTTAAAACTTATATTCGCCCTTTTGTGGCCATCTCTAAATCCACTACCGGCAAATACTGAATTGCCGTGGGCATCGGAGAAGGTAAATGGAATTACCAGCGTTGTATTGGGTAAAACGTTGTTAAAGGTGGTTTCTAATACAAACTGATAACCCCAGGCAAACTCATCCATTGGCTGCAGGGATGAACCCACCTCTTCATCAGACATGTCATGAACATAATCCATTGCTAGTTCGAAGGTTAGTTGCACATCATCGGCAAAACCAGTAGGGCCGAAAAAGTGCAATACAGAGATATCTGCGTGAGAAACATCTGCAAGTTCGAAGCTATGAATATCTAGTGGCGTGCCAGGTGGCAGACTACTTAGAGGGCCAATTAAACGACCTGGTAGCAGCTCAGGCGCAGCGACAACTGGCATGTCTTTACGCATAGAGTATTCCAGTCCAACATTGGTCTCACCAACTACAAAGGAAGCACTGAGGCCAATCAACTTGATATCTTCAACATACTCAAGAAAATACCCTGTGGATTCTACACCGGTAAGAGCACCGGCAATACCTTCATTCGCCTGTGGTGGAAGCACGAGTTGCCCGCCAAATCCCTGTAGCGCCCCAAACCATCTGCCATCGACACCATTTGGGTAAGTGGATAGGCCTACCTGAGGTGACTTGTCGTGATAGTTAATAAAGTAGAAGCCAAATTCAGTATCCTGGAGGGCTTCGGCCAAATAACGTACTGCAATTCCGTATTGGCCATCATCACTCGCATCTCTATCCCCTATACGATCAACGGTTAGGAAAGGCGAAACTGTAGGGCTTGGCGCTGCCCAAGGCAGTAGTGCATATACCATATTAGGAGCGGTCGATAACAAATCCGCACCCAAGACCGCTACTGGCGCTAAGATGTTCTCACCACCTTGGTCAAGGAAATCATCGACACTAAAGTAGCTTCCTGCGGCATTTAATCGGTTCTGCTCCCATTCATATTGATAATAAATTTCAACACTAACCGTATCACTTGGGTCAAACTGAAAATATGCTTGCCCAACTGGGCGGAATATTTCTTGAAGTTGAACGCCAGGAACATTCAAACGTGAAGCGTCAACGGGGCCATTGGCAAAATTAATACCGTTCGGCACAAAAATTGACTCACCCCAGCTCACCGCCTGACTTCCCAAGCGGAAGGTCACCGGTAATTCACCAACATTTAAAGAGGTATAAAAGAAGGCATCCCACAATTCTATATCATCACCATGCTGCTCTATCGTATCGGGATGAAACTCATTGGCGCGGGAAGCGTCATCTAAGTTACTACTTAACATGACATCATTTGGGACCTGTGGATAGATACCACTTGAATATCTGGCAGTGCTGTTTTGATACACATCATCATAAAAAGCATTGCCACGAACAAAGATACCCGAATCTCCAAAATTCAGATCAAATTCTGTGATGATGTTTAGGCGGTTTTGCATTAAGCCCTTATCAAAATTACGATTACCATCATCATTATTGACAGATGGAGCCGCTATATTACCGTCATCTGGATCATCTAAACGATACCCCACGGAATATGTAGCGCGAGTATCCCAATCTAAAGTGACATCCTCTGACAAATCGAAAGATACAGCCCCAGCGTGATTGGAAAGTAACAGGGCAGGGCCCACTGCCAGTATCATCGTGCTCAGTTTCTTGGCCATAAGTAAAGGTCTTTTCATATGAATCCCCCAAAATCGCTATATTTATTAACATCTAATGATCTACATATATATCGCGTAAGTTCGGGTTGTATATAGCCACTTTAAACAATCGATATCCAGATATAGCAATTCAATCTTTTGTTCTGCAACTGAAGAAGTGAAACTGCAAAAAACGGATAGTACTCCGTTAGAATTATGTTCCCTGTTTTCGAAACAGCGGAACGAGTCGGGTATAAATCAGAGTGTTCGTTTACTCAGATATTTGAGACACTCGTCAGTAAAATGCTAAAGCGCTATTGAGAACAGGCGAAGCAATAAAAATGTCATTCTTACAGAAAAAGATAACCGAAAGAAATCCCATGTCCGTTTTGGGTTTAAACTGCATAAAGATAGTACCCGCGTTTTTGAGAAGCCCCTCAATTTAATAATCGATCAGTCCTGACTCAAAAACTTTGAGCACTGTTGCTTCGGTAGCTTGAATATGTTTTTCACTCAATTCCTGAACCAACTCGACGTTTCGCTCCAATGCGGCATCCATTAGGAGTTTATGTTCGCTATTATCATCACGCGGCTGCCTACTATTCAAAATCGCTAGAGCAACATAACGCTCGGTTTGAGCTTCTAACTGACTATAAATCTTAAACATCGAAGGGGCATTGCAGCCAGAGACCAACGTTAAATGGAAGTAACGGTGAGCTTTATTCCAGTCCGGATTGATTTTAGCGGGGTTATCAGGAGAATACTTTTGCTGCCGCGAAAGCAGGTGAAACGCACTAATAAGATTGGCTTCCCAGGCTACATCACCACGCTCAATAGCCCAGTGTAAGATAAATTTTTCAACTTCACTGCGGATCGCAATTGAATCCTTGAGGTGACCCGGTGATACCCGCGCCACACTAAATCCCTTATTGCGCTCTAAACGCACGAGATCGTCCATTTCCAAACGCATTAAGGCCTCCCGAATAGGGCTGATCCCAAGTTGGAATTGATCTCTTAACTCCTCTAAACGAAGCCTAGCGTTTGGTTTTAGCTCACAGCTTAAAATTGAATCACGCAAAGTTTCATAAGCTATATCAGCTCGATTTATTGGACGCTTAACGTGCGGCTGTCCCGGAGCTGACACTTCAACTGGGCGTATGTCCATCTGATTTATACCTTAATTACTCGTAAATTGTGAAGTTATTAAATTTAACTATCGGATTGGCGATTCTACATCAGTCGCACACCATTCTATCAATAAATCGGAGGCTTATATTATATCCTTTATTATTTTATAAAATATATTGCATTTTCTAAAAAGCGGTATATTATATTTGAAAAAGGCCTTTCTTGAAACATGTGAAAACATCATCTCGATTTAGGCTTACTTATAATTTTGGTTTTTTTGGAGGGCTAGATCATGGCTAATGAAAAAAAAAATCCCGTTCAAATGCCTATCGATGTCCTAAAGCACATGGTGCCGAACCTTCCTGGGGACTACCCAGACATTGGTGAAGTATTGCTGGACACGGATACCATCGATTGGCGTCCAAAATCGTTAGAAGGCCTGTATGAAAAAATGCTGTGGCGTGATCCTGATAGCGGCGCTTCCATGGCATTAATTAAATTTGAAAAAGGTGTTGGGATCCCTTCACCACATGCTCACGCTTCGAATCAGTTTATGTTCGTCTTGTCTGGTAAATATACTTATACAGCGTCAAATCTTACGCTAGTGGCCGGTAGCTTCTACTGGAACCCAAAAGGCCAGGTGCACGGCCCAACAATCGCCGAAGAAGAAACTATCTTCTTTGAGCTTTACGATGGCCCCCACTACCCCAAGCAGCCAGATTGGTACTCCGATGAGCAAGATTCTCACTAAACATTACCGGCCGCAAGCTTAAGAATCTGAACCAATCATTTTTAAATGGAGAACTCCTATCATGTCACACGTTTTTTTTGATGGCACACAGCTAAGAAAAGATATCGCAACACTATTTGAAGCTGCCGGCCTGAATAAGGCTGGGGCTGCCGACGTTGCAGATGCACTAGTTGAAGCTGATGAAGAAGGTGTTTTTTCTCACGGTACCATGCTGGTACCCATGTATGTTGAGCGCCTCCAGAAAGGTTCTTTATCTAAAGGTTCAAAAGGCAAAGTTGTTCAGGACAATGGCGCTATTGCCATTATCGATGCTGAAAATGTATTCGGACAACTGACATCTCAACAGGCAGTAGAGCTGTCTGTTAGCAAATCCAAAGAGTTTGGCTTAGGTGCCGTTGCGGTTAGAAACGGATTTCATCTCGGTCGCGCTGGACGCTGGGCAGGTCAAATAGCAGACCAGGGGTGTGTTGGTATCGTTTTGTCAAACACCCGCCCACTAATGCCTGCTCCAGGTGGTGCGGAACGCATAATAGGCAACAACCCACTGGCAATTGCAATGCCCGGCAGCGACCCTAAAGTTGTTCTGGATATGGCCATGAGTGCCAGCGCCATGGGCAAAATTCGTATGGCTGAAAAACTGGGCAACAATATTCCAGAGGGCTGGGCAGTTGATAGCGATGGCCGCCCTACCACAGATCCGTCTGAGGCCATTAAAGGCATGCTGCTTCCAGCCGCTGGTCCTAAAGGTTTCGGTTTAGCTTTAATGATTGATTTATTGTGTGGTGCCTTATCTTCAGGTGGCGTAGCCTCAGAGGTTAGGCCTCTCTTCGGTGACCTGGATAAACCTTACAACTGTGCTCACTTCTTTCTGGCGATCAACGTTAGCCATTTCAGAGATGAAGACACCTTCAAAGGCGTTATTGACTCACTCTCATCGGATATACGAAATTCAAAACCAGCTCCAGGCACTGAGCGAATGATGACGCCAGGCGAACCTGACTGGTTAATCAGGCAGGACAATGCAGGTCAAGTCAAAGTCGCTGAAACTATTCTTGAGCAACTCAAACAAACTGCCAGCGGCCTTGGGCTCGGCACACTATTTAACCGTTAATCATAAATCAACCTACACCAAAGGAATTTAATCATGGCTAAAGAACAAGTTACTACCGGTAACCTACGCGAACCTAACGGTCACTTTTCTCAAGCAACAACCATCGAAGCTAAAGGCAAATTAGTGTTCATCTCTGGCATGACTGCCCGTAAACCTGACGGCACTATCGCTGCTCTCGGAGATATCAAAGGTCAAACTCGCCAGGTCTGTGAAAACCTAAAAAACGCTGTGGAAGCAGCAGGTGGTACTCTGACTGATATCTGCCGGGTTGACGTTTTCGTTCGCAATATGGAAGACTTTGATAAAATTCATGAAGTCCGTCGTGAATATTTCCAGGTTCCACTACCGGCATCAACCATGGTTGAAATCTGCAAGATGTCCTCTCCAGACTACTTAATTGAAATTAACGCGATTGCTGTTTTACCAGACGCTTAATCGTTAAATTCTTAAGGAGAATTCGATGCGCTTAGCAACTGTTAGCTATCAAGGCGAAGAGAAAATAGCCGTCATTTCTGGTCAGGGTGACAGTGCAGAGCCAAATACTGCTTGTCACCTGTTACCGGAGCAATTTGGCGATATGGTTGACATCATCAGTGCTGGTGATGAAATGCTTTCTCACATCAAAGGCTGGATTGAAAATAATCAAGCCTCAGCGGTCGCTTTCGAACAGCTTGAATTACTCGAACCTATCCGTCGTTATCGCCGCGATATTCTGTGCACGGGCTGGAATTATTTGTTGCACTTTGAAGAGAGTAAAGGCAAGCGTGAAGGACAGGATGTTGATCTGCCCAACGCCCCGACCTTCTTCACCAAAGCGCCTTCAGTTGCTATCGGAGCCAACGCACCGATTGCCTTTGACCCGAGAATATCGGCCAAGTGGGATTACGAAGCTGAATTAGTCATTATCATTGGTGATGAGTGCCGCAGTGTGAATGTTGAAGACGCTATGGACTATGTCTGGGGTTACAGCATGGCAAATGATGTCTCTCAACGTGATTTGCAGCGGCGTCACGGAGCACAGTGGTTAAAAGGAAAGAGTATCGACGATACGATGCCCTTTGGGCCCTGGATTACGACAGCGGACTCAGTAAACCCGGAAGATGTCTGGATCGAATGTTATGTGAACGGCGAACAGCGTCAACGCGCGAGTGTTAAGCAAATGTATTTTAACATTGCGCAATTAGTCGCTGAACTATCTTTTGGTATGACGTTGTATCCTGGCGATATTGTATTGACGGGGACACCAGCCGGTATAGGTAACGCTATGGAACCACCTGTTTACTTAAAACAAGGTGACGAAGTGGAAGTAAAAGGTACGGGTATTGGCGTCTTGAAAAACGTAATGAAAAGTCAGGATTTGTACGGCAACAGCAGCGTAATCATC
>CAJWBE010000055.1 GCA_913020045.1 uncultured Oleiphilus sp. | reverse complement strand
CTGAAGAACGCAAAAATAAGCGCGAATAAAATCGAAGACCAAGAACTCAAAGACGAAATTGCCGAGCTACTTGAAACACTATTAGCGGCATAAAGGCCTGTTTTTTTTTACAACAGCTGCTTTAAATATGATGATCAAAGAACAACACAAGTGTGCTAGAAAAAGCGCCCCTTTTCCGTCTAGAGGATTGCCTTATTCGCGTCTGTTTTTGGCGTGCTACCACCAAGGATAGAAGTCAGGCATATCTTTCGAAGCGGAAGACTTAAAGTCGGGCTTTCGTTTTTCAAGAAACGCCGCAACCCCTTCTTTCCCGTCAGTTTGGCTGGCGTAGAATATCGCTAAGGAATCAATCTCATGCGCCTTACGGGGGTGATCTAAGGCTGACAGACGCTGCATCATTTGTCTGGCCAGCGCAATGGAAACCGGCGACTTTTCCGCGATGCTTCGCACGATACGATAAGCCTCATCCAATAGCTCCTCTGGCAAATGTACAGAGCGAACAAAGCCTTTTTCTTTCGCTTCATCGGCTCCCACAATCTCGCCGGTATACACCCATTCAAGCGCTTGCGATAACCCAACGATTCTTGGCAGAAACCAGCTTGAGCAAGCTTCAGGCGTGATGCCAATCTTCTCGAAAACAAAGCCTATCTTCGCTTTTTCCGAAGCAAGACGAATATCCATCGCTGCCAACATTGTTGCGCCTATACCAACAGCGGCACCATTGACTGCGCCGATCACAGGCTTTTTGCAATCATAGATAGCGAGTACAACCTGTCCTCCGGTATCACTGACACCTTCAACAACCGGCTCTCGCTGCATATCCGCAACAGTGGGCTTCTTCGACTCATCAAGACCAAACACATTGCCTTCGACAGATAAGTCCATGCCTGCGCAAAATGCGCGACCACTACCGGTGACGACAATGGCACTGACCGCATCGTCTTCACTCGCACGACGGAAGGCATGCACCAGCTCGGACGCCATATCGAGCGTAAAGGAATTTAAGTGCTCGGGGCGATCTAACTTTAAGGTGAGCACCTTATCAGCGACTTCATATTTTATTGTTTTGTAGTTCATCTCAGTCCTCTAGAGGTGTTTTACTGGGGCGACATAGAGCGCTAACCAAGGCGTGATATTATGCTTGTTATTAAGTCTATTGAACTCGCCACTCTTATTAATTTTCCAAGCCTCGGTTAAAGCCTTCTATTAAAAGTAGCCGCGCAAACCACACTCTACCCCAGCAACTCGTGCACGAATTCGGGCAAAACATCGCCGGCTTTGCCGTAAACATGATGATCAAACTGCGACTCTATAGCGGAGGGCTCTAGGTTTATTTCTATTGTCGTCGCGCCAGCGGCATTAGCTTCTTGAACAAAACCTGCGGCGGGATAGACATTGCCAGATGTTCCGATCGATAAGAATAAATCACAGCGCGAAAGCGCGTCATATATCTGGTCCATCTGCATTGGCATTTCGCCAAACCAGACAATGTCTGGACGCAGTGTCCCAGACTTTTTGCAACATTCACAGAGGGTGTTAGCCTCGATATTCACCTCAACGCTATATACATCACCCGTTTCAACACAGCGCATTTTCAACAGTTCACCATGCATATGGATTAACGATTTCGAACCACCTCGCTCATGCAGGTTGTCGATATTTTGAGTCACGAGGAGAACGTCGCCTACAAAGCTTTTTTCTAACTTAGCAAGTGCCTGATGCGCTAAGTTAGGTTTAATATTATCGGACAGCAAGTCCCTTCGTCGTTCGTTATAAAAACGCTGTACCAAAGCAGGGTTTGAGTCAAACCCTTCAGGAGTAGCAACCTCTTCAACGCGATGATTTTCCCACAACCCGTCGGCCGCTCGAAATGTTTGAATCCCTGATTCTGCAGAAATCCCCGCGCCAGTCAGGATCACAATAGAATGGAATTTTTGCCCATTTAATGCGGAGACCTTAGTGCTGGTATCGTACATTATGCCTCCTTATTTACACCCAAAATTGGGAACTGAAAAAGAACCAAAAACAGATTATACCTGAAGAAAAAACCATGACAAAAAATGGCGTGATCAGTCGGCCCAACAACCCCATGCATTAGGCTGGCATCAACTTAGATAGCCGCTCTGTGACATAAACTAAGATAGGTAAGCCCACAAACATACCCAGCGCAGATGTCGTGAGCTCAGTGACTGTCTGCGGCGTCACGAGAAATACAGATGACAACTGTATCAATAACAACAAGCCAGCAAAACCCCATATATATCGCGCTGTTTTAACGCTAATTTGAGACCGTGTGGACAAGAAGTAAGCGACTCCAGCGACCAAACCAACCTCCAGAATGAAAGATAAAAGCGGCCAATCCCAAAGGGCAAAACCTACCTTTAAGTCGGCGGTAATTTCTAGGTCGGGACGGTGCACGATCAAATCCAAAAACCAGTGCGACGCAACAACTAATGCAACAATGGCGCACTCTTTCACACCCAGTTTTATAGATGGAAGTACACGAACCAAAAAGAATGCAATCAGCGCCCAAAACAACGTGGCAGCGATACTATGCGTGAAAGGCATGTAATATAAATCAAGATGATTTGAGGCCAAACTGGTGTCTATTCGCACATGCTCCAAACCCGATAAAACGAAGAGAGCCCAGAAAATATCAACAAACTGCGCCGCAACCACAAGCAACCAAAAAGGGATATTTGGAGCAACAGCCTTTGCCACAATAGAGGCGCTGTAATGGCCAACAAACATAGACGATCTCCAATAGAAATAAGAATTTAAACACGACTTAAGAAAACGATTTTATAATAGGCTGACAATACTAGTTAGCACAGCGCAAAGGGTCAATATCGCCAAGGCAAGTCCCATCTCAACGCGAATAGATCGGGCTAACGCTTCCTTTCCATTGGCTGACGTTAGCGCAGGGACTAAGCGCAGCTTATTGCGCGTAGCGACAACTATAATGGTCACGACAGACGCTAATTTGATGAGAAGGACCTGTCCATAATCAGAGCCAATCAAGGCATCTATAGACCCCACTAACAAATACGCTAGCCCGATACCCGCAGCAATTATTAAAGGCACGAGCATCGACGCTTGCACGCCAAAATTTTTCATCAGTATCTGAAGACTATCATCGTCCATCGCAAAACAGGCCTTGCGAAGTGGCAACAACGAGCCAAGCCACCAGGCCATTATCAGTACATGAATGATGACTAAGCTCTGTCCCACCCAGCTCAACTGAGTAACATGTCCCGTCACCGTGAACGAATAAGCGACCACAATAAAGCAAGCGCCCGCGAGCATGTTAGTGATGATGCCCGTAGTGTTTGTCCGCTCGTCGGCCCCCAAGCGATATAGCAATATCTGAAGAAAAACGAGCCCTAACATCGCAGCTACCCTAAGGGTCGCCGCTTCACCAATAGTTGATGTCCATAGAATATCCAACATCAGTGGGTCGAACATTCCAAAGAATCCCTCTTCGGCCATCGCGCCCGCATTAAAAAAGAACCACAACACAACACCAAAACTTGCCACGATCGCTGAAATTATAATTCCGCGACGATACTGCTGCGAGTCCTGCCCCGCCCGAACCGCTAGAGAGTTAAACGTGTGAAGCCCAAACGCACTCGCAAAACCGATATAGAAAAAGCACTTTGAGATAACGATTAAGGTGTTCCAAACGAGCATTTCCATGCAATGAGCCTGCTATTGAACGTACGGTGTCGATTTTAAAGAAAAGCTAATGAAGACCAAGAGAAGAAAAAGAGTCTCTGGGAAAACTAAAACGTTCGTCTTCGCGACAAACTATTGAATACTAAATTCGTAACTGCCCTTCATTTTATGCCCGTCTTTCCCCACCACAACCCACTCAAATAGATATGCCGATGAAGGCAACGCGCCACTGGACCAAGTGAAAGTCGTCGCCCATTGCTTGGGTGGCGCAAATGATATATCCACAGGATTTCCCTCAGGCTGATGCTTCAACACCACTTTCACCACCCTTACCTCGCCGGAAAATGTTAGCGAAAACTCAGACGGCGAAGCGCTTAGTACCTCGCCCTTAGCTGGGCGAGATTCCGATAAGGAAACATGAGCAAAAGTGCTACTGGAAAACAACAGACTGAGTAAGGTGCTAGCGAATAGAAAACCGAACAAAAATGAACGTTTGATTGCTTTCATAACAGAGGCTCGTTTATGCGTAAATTTAAAGGAGGAAGACAGCTTAATCATTATTTTTTCTGACCGAGATCGTGCCCCTAAGCCGTGTAAGCTAAGATCTGTCGCCATTGACTTAGCTTCTCATCACGCGACATCGCTGCATAAGCAGGGCTTGTCGAGGGAAGCACCAACTGAGGAAGATCAAATTCTCCCGCCACATGTTTCTTGAATAGTTTTTGCGATGCCTGGCCGTTAAACAGCAACACACGAATACTTGAGTGTTGTGCCATAAAAACCGAAAAGTCATTCGTAACGAGAGCCGACTCTTGTATATCGGCATCCATACTACCAGGGCGAACCGCTTCATGGACCACATCCCATATCGCCACTCCGCAACGTTTCACTATCTCTACCCGTGCGTCATAAGGCAGCGCTACATCAAACTCAAACAGTTGCGACATCAACCACCAAAACGCGTTCTGTGGGTGGCCATAATATTGCTGATGCTGCAGCGAACGCTGACTCGGCATCGAACCCAGCACGAGCACCTTTGGCTGCTCACCAACGATCGGCAAAAAACCCTTATCAGCCTGCACTGTCACGCTACTCGGTATAGTCTCAATCAGTAAAACTCACGGACACCGCACCAGAGACCCGCTTCGCTTTATCGACCGCATCGTCAATACTGCTACCCAAGGCCAACCCAACACCCATGCGACGCGTGCCAGACACTTCCGGTTTGCCAAACAATCGAAGCTGGGTATCGGGCACTGCCAGCGCACTCTCAAGACCTGAGTATTCAATACTGCTCGATTCGCCTGTTACCAAAATAACAGAAGACGCCGCATCACCCATCTGCTTGATAGCTGGAATCGGCAAACCCAAAATCGCCCTAGCGTGCAGCGCAAACTCTGATAAGTCTTGCGAAATCAATGTCACCAAACCGGTATCATGCGGGCGTGGCGACACCTCACTAAAATAGACTTCGTCACCCTTAATAAAAAGCTCAACCCCAAACAAACCATTACCCCCCAAACTTTCGGTAATGGTATGCGCATAGTGTTTAGATTTCTCGAGTGCCGCCGCTGACATTGCCTGAGGCTGCCAAGACTGCTGATAATCACCGTCTTTCTGAACATGTCCAATAGGAGCGCAATAGCTGGTTTGCCCGCCGTGCCGAACGGTCAGTAAGGTAATTTCATAGTCAAAGTCTACAAAGCCCTCAATAATTACTTTGCCCGCGCCCGCCCGGCCACCGGTTTGCGCATAGTCCCAGGCCGCTTGAATCGACTCTGCGTCTTTCACTAAACTTTGGCCCTTTCCTGACGAGCTCATTATGGGTTTTATCAAGCATGGCATTCCAATTTTTGAAATCGCCGCTTCGAAGCTTTCAAAGGTGTCTGCAAAACAATAAGGAGATGTCAGCAGTCCAAGCTCTTGTGCTGCAAGGCAACGTATCCCTTCTCGATTCATCGTTAGGTTAACCGCTCTGGCGGACGGCACAATCGTGACGCCCTCATCTTCAAGTTCCAGCAAAGTTGCGGTCGCAATGGCTTCAATCTCTGGCACAACGAAATCAGGTTTTTCAAGTTCAATAACTGCCCGGAGTGCATCACCATCCAACATATCAACGACATGCGAGCGATGAGCGACCTGCATCGCCGGCGCATTGGCATAACGATCTAAAGCAACCACCTCAACCCCAAAACGCTGTAATTCGATCACGACTTCTTTTCCAAGCTCACCAGCCCCACAAAACAATACTTTGGTGGCAGAGGTGGAAAGCGGCGTTCCTATCGTTGTCATACTATTTTGCCTTGTGTCGGTAGCGACTTAGACTAACTTAAGAATAAGCCGGTTTTGTTATTTGATTGGTCGGTGTTCATGTTAAACAGTGAGGCTAAGCCAATGGCTATTGAAGAGGGAAGATCAACAAGCGCTAGATATAACTACCCGATTCTCGTTCCCGTACCTTCTTCATAACAGCTTGTTTTTGCATGGTGGTCATTGCGCCCCACGCTGTAATTTCGGCGCCAGTTCGGTGGCATCCTACACACACGTCTTCATCATCCAAGGCGCAAATACTAACGCACGGAGATGCCACCTCATTGGTTTTAATGTCTTGATTCATACTGCTAATTTGCCTGCTACGTATCTGGAAAATTAATGACGGCGCATTCTAACTGAACTATTTAATTTGCTTAAGTTGAGATCGAAACTTTTGACCATTTCTTACATAGTGAACCGCACTCATTTCAAGCATTTTCTTCTGCGGCTCGCTTAGCTCACGTTTTATCTTCGCCGGGCTACCCACGACCAAACTACCGTCGGGTATTTCCATATTCTCAGGCACCAATGTGTTGGCGCCTATTAAGCAATTCTTGCCTATTTTTGCACCGTTGAGTACCACCGCGTTGATACCAATCAGACTATAGTCGCCAATGGTGCAGCCATGCAGCATCGCTTTGTGTCCAATGGTCACACCTTTACCGATAGTTAGCGGGTAGCCGCTATCAATATGAAGAATGGTCCCATCCTGAATATTAGTCTGTTCGCCCACGACAACTTTGTCATTATCAGCACGAATGACAACATTGAACCAAATACTGACATCCGGATGCAGCGTGACATCACCAATAACAGTTGCGTTGTCAGCAATGAAAGCAGGTTCGCCAATTATTTCTGGCGTCTTGTCACCTAAGGAATAGATCATGTTTTATCTCGCAATTTTGAAAAGGGCTGTATTTAAAATTTTTATTACGCATTACGTGAGGCGCAGACCTTATGAACTCATTGATTATTTAGGATCATCAAAGATCGTAATTTCAGCATCAAAGGCGACATTCAACAATTCAACCATCACAATTGCCGATAGCCCCCATATCTCGTAATCACGACCGCCGTAATGATAGTCATAGCTAGGAACCGATAACGCCATGCCTTTGTAGGTCATTCGATCACGCCGCTTTGGCTTCGCATTCAACATATAATTGACTGGGACTTTGAAAATGCTTTCAAGTTCGTCGGGGTTAGCTTCCAGTTCAATACCCTCATCAACCAAGCCAACATATGGCGTTACTTGAATGCCATGCAAAGAAACCAACTGACTTAAAGGGCCAACAATTTCGACTTGCTCTCTTAGCAGCCCTATCTCTTCATGACTTTCACGCAAAGCTGTGTCTAAGAGATCACGGTCATCCTCCTCCGACTTACCTCCAGGAAAGGCAACTTGACCCTGATGGGTACGCATATGACCAGCGCGCCGCGTCAAAATTATTTCAGGATTGTCGGTACTGCGCGTGAGGGGCACCAAAATACCTGCTTCTGGTAGACCTTCATTCATGCTCTTTGGAGAGTGCTCTTGTAGTCGCGTCACCAACTGGTGAATCATGCTCATAAGTCAGCTATATAAAATTAGTATCTAGCCACCTTAGCACAGCTAACATCCCATGTTAATTTGGGTATAATCAGCCTCCGTTAAAGCGAACTAGGCCACCGAAAATCATGAAGTTCTGCAGCCACTGTGCGAGTGAAGTTGAGAGTAAAGTCCCTGAAGACGACAACCGTCCGCGCTTCATATGCGTGTCATGCGAAACGATTCACTATCAGAACCCTAACATCGTCGCTGGCACTGTTCCTGTTTGGAATAACCAAGTACTGCTATGCAAACGCGCGATCGAGCCACGCTACGGCTACTGGACATTACCCGCCGGTTTTATGGAGAACCAAGAGACCACCACCGAAGCCGCGTTAAGAGAAACGTGGGAAGAAGCCGAAGCAAAGGTTACGGTAGACGGTTTATATACCGTTATTAGCGTGCCCCAAATCGATCAAGTACATATGTATTTCCGCGCCACGCTCACCGACGGTAAGTTCGGTGCTGGGCCAGAAAGCCTAGAAACTCAGCTTTATAATGAAGAAGACATTCCGTGGGACGAGCTCGCGTTCCCGACCGTAAAAAGAACCCTCAAACTGTTTTTTGAAGATCGCAAAAAAGGTGAGTTTGGTGTTCACGTTAGCGATATGATTCGCGAGCCAAGAAAAGCGCCCTGAACCTCGTAATATGACTCAACTCGCGACGAGTACGCGATACTTTTTATCCATCGCGTAATCAATAAAAAGCATCAAGAATATAGACGGGATAAAAAGCCAAAGACTACCCAGCATCAGCGGAGGAATAGCTGACGTCACCCCTAGTAAAAAAGACATCACCAACAGCAAAGGCTGCTTTTTCACGCGCGACATTTCGCCGCAGCGGCCGCATACCTTTTTCCCGTAGGGCCAACGATAAACTTTAAACGTATCGAAGCTATCTTCATCACAATGAGGACAAATCATATTGAACGTAACCCCCCCGTTTAGTATTTGAAAATTCGCTGTCAGAAATACAATTGAAGCAGTCGACCAGTCAACATTGACCGCCAACTATTTGTACTGAGCCGCCGTAATGAATTCGCCAAATGTCTCACACCAAACAATCAGAGAGGTATAAACCGACGGATCAATGCTCGTCGGCACCTTAACGATAAAGCTATCGAAAGTTTTAACATCGCCCAACCTGACCATTTGAGACTTCAATCGATTAAAGTCCGCTTCCGTTTCGACAAACTCCGGTGATAAATAGAGCTTGTAATCAGGCCCCGGCGCCAGCGTACCAACAAAAGAAACGGCGTTTGTACCAATTGAAACTGTCCCCTCACCCCAGTGCAAGGCATCACTACCAGCAAGGTCACGGCGAAATTCCGCTTTATAATTGGCTAAGCTAGCAGCCGTCGCTGTCTCAGAAGCAGACGGACTTGGCGGTGCAATTAGAATTGGTAACGCATAAATGCCTGCCCCAAATCCAATAGCGACCGCACACGCATGCGACACAAGGAATAACACGATAGACCGTATATTCAATTCAACACCACTCCTCTTTATTCCGGGCGACCGAACAAAACGTCACGCCCAACCGCTGAATGAGAGAGCTAAGGTAAATTAAAGCACTGACTTCTGCAGAGCCTTCTTTACGATATCACCTCCGCCGCCACCTTTGTGAACCTTAGCTAAACAGGTTAAAACAGAGTTTATTGCCATCAGGGTCTTTCACATAAGCGCCGTAAAAGACGTTTGGAATACGGTCTCCCGGAGCACCGTCACACGTCGCGCCGAGCTCGATAGCCTTGTTATACATCGAATCAATCGCTTCTTTACTGCCAGGTGCAAACGCAACCATTGTTCCGTTACCTGCTTGTGGCGCTTCTTTATTGTAGGGCACACACACTGCCAACATTGGTGCCGCCATGCTTTTACCAATAAAACTAATACGGTCCATATCAATCAGAACCTTTGCACCCATCTCGCCCAGCAGCTCACCGTAAAACGCTTTTGCAGCATTTAAATCGCTTACACCCAACGTAACGTAACTAATCATACTCAAACTTCCTAATTTTGAATCGCCACTAATTTACTAGACACCTTTTAGCTAGATAAACTAGCACAAAGAGAGGTGTTTATGAGTCGTAAAAGATATCCTGAAGAATTTAAAATTGAAGCAGTAAAACAGGTCACAGTTGCAGGCCATAGTGTTGCCGAAGTCGCCAGTCGGCTCGGTATGACAACACATAGTCTGTATGCCTGGGTCAAACGTTACGGTCCGGACTCTGAGCAGCACAAAGCAAAGGCGGATGAAACAGCCGAGATCCGTCGCTTGCAAAAGGAATTAAAGCGGGTCACAGAAGAGCGAGACCTGTTAAAAAAAGCCGCGGCGTACTTCGCAAGTCACCCCGAGTAAGATACGCCTTTATCAAAGAGCACCAAGCAAGCCACTCAGTGCGAGATCTCTGTGGCCTGTTTGATGTGCACCCCAGCGGGTATTACTCTTGGCTTCAACAACCGAAGTCCAAGCGTCAGCATGAAGACGAGAGATTAACTGGCATTGTAAAACAATTTTGGCTTGAGTCGGGCTGTGTCTATGGGTATCGCAAACTTTATCGGGATTTACGTGATACAGGTGAATTGTGTGGAGCAAACAAGGTTCATCGCCTGATGCGGCTTGCAGGTATTCGAGCAGAGGTTGGCTATCGAAAGCCTCGCTCTATGGGTGGCGAGCATCATGTTGTAACTCCCAATGTGCTCGATCGTCAGTTTGACCCACTAAAGCCAAACCAAGCTTGGGTGACAGATATCACCTATATTAGGACGCACGAAGGTTGGTTATATCTTGGTGCGGTGATGGACTTGTTCTCGCGCCGAATCATCGGCTGGTCAATGGGGAGTCGAATTACAAAAGAGTTAGTGCTTGATGCGTTATTGATGGCCATTTGGCGGAGAAAGCCCAGCGAGAGCGTGCTTGTCCACTCAGACCAAGGAAGCCAGTATACCAGTCACGATTGGAGTGAGTTTCTCAGAGCACATGGCTTAGAAGGAAGCATGAGTCGCCGGGGAAACTGTCACGATAATGCGGTCGCTGAAAGCTTTTTTCAGCTGCTCAAACGTGAACGGGTCAAGCGAAAAATATACTCTACCCGAGAAGAAGCGAGGGTCGATATATTCAATTATATTGAGATGTTCTACAACTCAAAACGGCGACATGGTTTTAATGATGGGCTGCCGCCGGTAGAGTATGAGAAGAAATATTTAATGAGGCTGGGAAGTGTCTAGAGAATCAGTGGCGATTCATTTAGTGGTTTTTAAACAACAGCTTTTATACGCGAATAATGATGTTTTGGTGCACTATTTTCAGGAAAAACTCTGTTCCAATCGATGAGGGACTGCCGAACGGTGAGAAAGGTGCGCTGAGACAAGCACACTACGGACACACTGAGTAGCTATTTCCGTATTGTGTGGCACAGCGATCCAACCGTTTTAACGCCGCCAGTTGCGGACGGAGTGGGATGGCGACTTTTTTGCGTGTCTTTGCAAAAACGGTGACAGCACACGGAGTTCCGCAAGATGGCCTTGTTAACTGATTATTGCCACTGCATTTTCAAGTCACGATGTGATTGAGCGCAGTCTCTTAGGTACAAATTAATTAAGCTTTGATATGGAATACCCTTATCGTCCGCCAGCTCTTTAAAATACTCTACAGTGTCTTCGTCGAGACGAATGGTGATTTGCTTCTTGAGCTTTTTGGCGTAAGGGTTTTTTACTGAATTAGAAAAATCATAATGATCACGCATGACGATAACCCTCATATACTTTGCGTTCTTGTTTGTCCGCTTTACGCGCAGAAATAATGCGTATGCTTTCACCCTCTCTGACACAATGACAGACCACCAACAACTTAGAGTCTATGCTAGCCCCAAGAAGAATAAATCTGTCTTCATCTACGGAGTGATCAGGATCATTTATCAGACGAGCATACTCATCGGTAAACACAGTTTTAGCCTCTTCAAACGAGACGCTGTGCTTCTTGATATTTGATGCATTTTTCTTTGCATCCCATTCGAAATTTAAATGATCCATAAGCATACATTGTAATTACAATGTAGTTGCATAGTCAATGCTGGCGATGTAGTGATTTTTTACAGTTAACGCCAAGCACAACGGCGGAATAATTTGGCGGGGCTTTTTGCGTTTCTTTGCAAAAAGCGCGACAGATTATGGAGTCCGTTGGTGCGTTTGGTTATGTTTAGTTGTTTGCTACGAAGGTCCATGTATTTCGATACCTTCTAGTTTTTTAAACAATGCTTCCGGTACTTCCCATTTTGGGTCTATGGTTGTTAGCGACTCTAATTCTGGTTCGGGATCAAAAGCTAAACCGATTGAGCAGAAATCATTGTTTTCATATTTTTGAATAATGGAATGCAGTAAGGATAAAACCTCACCATCGTTTAGAGCGACACTTGAATCGCCAGCTAATGTATACCGACGATAATAGTCAGGCTGTGACCGCCAGAATATTAGACTTGCAGTTGCTTTGGAACACAGCGGACTATCAACGACCCATTGCAAGATATCAGTGCCGTCATCCCAGTTGTAAATATGAGCTAGATAAAATAACTCTGCGGGATGCCTTAGCTGATCGAAGAGTGTTTTATCTGGTAGCTCGTCTTCATTATCGAAGGAAAACTCAAAGAAGTTTTGTTCAATAAAATCAATTTGATCTTGGCTAAGAGTGTAGATAGACATCCTTGGCTCCAGTTTCCTTAAAAAACTGGTGTTCCCCACAAAAAGTAGACACTCTGATTATGCAGCATTTGCTGCTTTCTCTTCATACGCGACGGGACTCA
>CAJWBE010000054.1 GCA_913020045.1 uncultured Oleiphilus sp. | reverse complement strand
GAGCTTGCTCGATGATCGCTCCACCGAGGCATCTTTCGCCTATATAGAGCACCAGAGATTGTCCCGGCGTGACGGCTCTCTGAGCGTCGGTAAACGTGACAATGAGGCGGCCATCCTCTTGCTGGTCCACGCTGCATGCTTGGTCTTGCTGGCGGTAACGCACTTTGGCTTGGCAATCAAAAGGGAAAGACTGCGGAGGCGTGTTTATCCAGTCAAGCTGACCCGCGATTAGTTGCGAGCTAAATAGTAGAGGGTGCTGCGATCCCTGAACGACAACAAGAACATTTCGCTCGAGGTCTTTCTGGGCAACATACCAGGGCGACTCGTCGTAATTTTTTAGACCACCAATACCTAGTCCCTGACGTTGCCCGATCGTATGGTACATGAGCCCTTGGTGTTCACCGATAATATCTCCAGTGTCGGTCTCGATATTGCCAGGTTGCGCCGGTAGATATTGTTTAAGGAACTCTGAAAATTTGCGCTCGCCAATAAAACAAATGCCGGTGCTATCTTTTTTGTCGTGTGTCACAAGGTCATGTGCTTCAGCGAGCTTACGTACTTCGGGTTTTTCTAACTCACCAACGGGAAATAAGGTTTTGGCAATTTTGCTACCATCGACTGCATACAAGAAATAGCTTTGATCTTTATTGTTGTCTAGCCCTTTTAGCAGATAGGCATGCTGCTCATCTTTCTGTTTTCGGACGTAGTGGCCGGTGGCGATATAATCTGCTCCAAGCGTCAGCGCATAATCAAGGAACGCTTTGAACTTTACCTCTTTATTGCAAAGGATGTCTGGGTTGGGTGTGCGTCCAGCGCGATATTCAACAAGAAAATGTTCGAAGACTCTGTCCCAGTATTCTGCCGCAAAGTTTGCCTGGTGCAATTTAATGCCGAGTTTGTCGCAAACTGCTTGGGCGTCGTTGAGGTCAGCAATGGCGGTGCAGTATTCGGTGCCGTCGTCTTCATCCCAATTCTTCATGAATAGGCCTTCGACTTGATAGCCTTGCTGTTGCAACAGCAAGGCAGAGACGGAAGAGTCGACACCTCCGGACATGCCGACAATAACGCGAGTCTCTGAATTTGCTTTCATCTCTACTTCCCAGTGAGCGGTCTATTATTTAGGGCTGAGCATTCTACTCGTTCATTGCTGATATTTCAGCAATCGATTGGGTGCTCGTATAGTGTGCTTAGTGGTAGATGGGGGCGTTCAAAGTAATCTTCAATGCAGCGTTTGACTAATGGGCTACGTAATTGGTGCGAACCAAGCTTGTTAAGCTCATCGCGACCAAGCCAGTGAGCGGCAATAATGTCTTCATCTAGCGGGCTGCTTAAATAAGCGATGGGTCGAGCGGCGAAGCAGAAACGATAGTACATGACACCATTGGCCGGCGCGCGGTAAGTGTACAGCCCGATAAACCCGGTTAGCTCAACCTGCCACGCAGTTTCTTCTGCGGTTTCTCTGAGCGCGGCGGCGAGTATCGACTCGCCTTCTTCTATGTGTCCTGCGGGCTGATTCAGCACCTTTGCGCCGTTACTAAACTCTTCAACGAGAAGCAATTGAGAGTCTTTTTCGACAATGGTTGCGACCGTCGCGTGCGGAGTCCAGATCATAAAATGCCTGCTATTTGGAAGTGCGATTGCTCGCGTTTCGTTTTGTTCGCGCAAAACTACTTTTGTTTGTCTTTTTGCGTTTAGGCTTGGCGCTATCCGTGTCTGGCAAGTTAACGTTGGTTTGGATAATCTCGCCTGGCGCCAGATTGGCGATGCTCCAGGGGCCAATGCTAAACCGAATTAGCCTGAGAGTTGGAAATCCTACGCTTGCCGTCATTCTCCGTACTTGGCGGTTTTTGCCTTCGTGAATAGCCAACTCAATCCATGACGTGGGAATGTTGGCGCGTTCTCTTATAGGAGGCACTCTGGCGTCGATAGGGGGCTCTTTGATTGCCTTAGCTTCAGCAGGCCTTGTGAGTCCGTCTTTGAGAGTTACGCCGCACCTCAGTTGCTCCAAGGCTTTTTCGGTAATGGATCCTTCAACTTGCACCCAGTAGCGTTTTGTTAGTTTAAAGCGAGGGTCCGCTATGCGGGCCTGTAATTTCCCATCGCCAGTTAGCAGCAGTAAGCCTTCTGAATCGAAGTCTAAGCGCCCTGCAGGGTAGATTTTTGGGGTGTTGATATAGCGGGCGAGGGTGGTTTTGCCGTCACATTCTGAAAACTGTGACATAACTTGAAAAGGTTTATTGAATAGATAGAGCGTTGACATAGGCGGGCAAGCATAAGGTTTTTCTTAGCGAGTGTCACATGGCCAGTGCTGCGAGTGTCACATGGCCAGTGCTCGATTAGTAATGCGGGGGTTTCTTGTTCTTTGTCGCGCAGGAAAAAGCGTGGCAGGAGGTTGTCAATCTCGTGCCTGCACATGCATAAGTCTGTTAGAACGATACGCCGGCTAAACGGTCGTTACGTTAGACTGCTCTGTTGTGTTGGCCGTTTCTGATGATGTCTCAATCTCAGGGCGGCTCATTGTCTCTTCTTCAACGGAGATGATCTCATCATCTAGGTTTGCTTCGGGAGACTGATTGTTGGCATGTTCAAGCGCGCAAATGTTGACGGCGTGAGTGCCTTTTCCACTTGGCTGCTTTTCAAACCTAACTGCTTGGCCTGCTTTGAGTGTTTTGTATCCTTCCATTTGTATGGAAGAAAAATGGGCGAACAGGTCTTCTGTTTCGCCGTCTTCTACAACAAAACCATATCCTTTGGCATTGTTGAACCACTTAACTTTACCTTGATGCATGTGCGACTCCCGTGTCCAGCATCTGAAGAAAAACGCTACTGCCTATGGACGCTATTCATCAAATGCTCGAAATATTATTTTTATTGGCAAAATGATGCTGCTTTCAGCACGATGATTGTGCTACTTCTCTTTTCAGAGTCAAGTAATTTAACCCCAAAAAGAGATTCTGTACACGAATGTAAATTTTTGCAACACGCTTCGCGTTCTAAACCTCAATTTCTACGACTACGTTGTATTGCAAAATTATCTTTAACCCCCATCATGGTGAAATGTAAAAAATCGTATCGAGCTATGAGTAAAATTAAAGATTCTCTACTAGTATTAGGTCAGGCAACCGAAAGTGAACCGGGTCAAGAAGATGGTTTACTTGTCGTACCTGAAAAACCGGCGTTAGAAAGGCCTTCACGGTATCAGGTGGTCATGATGAATGATGACTACACACCGATGCACTTTGTCGTAGAAGTGTTAACGACATTTTTTACGATGTCTGAGGAGCAAGCAACGCAGGTCATGTTGGCTGTGCATACCCAAGGAAAGGCGGTATGTGGTGTTTTTACGAAGGATGTCGCAGAAACCAAAGTGGCTCAGGTAAATCAGTATTCTGCTGAATGTGACCACCCACTACTGTGTGAACTACAAAAAGCCGATTGAACAACGCGTCCGGGGTGAGAGATGTTAAGTAAAGATTTGGAGTTGACGTTAAACGAAGCTTTCAAAAGCGCCAGAGAGAAACGTCACGAGTTCATGACGGTTGAGCATTTGTTGCTGGCTCTTCTGGATAATGATGCAGCATTGAAAGTTCTTGGTGCTTGTGGGTCCGACTTATCAGAGTTGAGGCAGGAGTTGACAGAGTTTGTCGATTCGACGACGCCTTTGATTCCTAATGCTGACGATGAAAGAGAAACCCAACCCACTTTGGGTTTTCAGCGTGTCTTGCAGCGAGCGGTCTTTCACGTTCAGTCGTCAGGTAAGAAAGAAGTGACGGGTGCTAATGTGCTGGTTGCAATCTTTAGTGAGCAAGAAAGCCAAGCGGTTTATGTGCTGAAGAAGCAGAACGTAGCGCGTATCGATATCGTGAACTTTATTTCTCACGGTATCTCGAAAGTCCCTGGTCACACTGAAGACCAAGCCGGTGATTCTGAAGCGGGCGAAGAAAGTATCGAAGAAAGTACGCAAAGCAACCCTCTTGAGAGTTATGCGACTAATTTGAACGAAGCGGCTGGCCAAGGCCGAATCGACCCGTTGATAGGTAGAGAGAGTGAAGTTGAACGCGTCGTTCAGATTTTAGCGCGACGACGCAAGAACAACCCATTGCTTGTTGGCGAAGCGGGAGTCGGAAAAACGGCCATTGCTGAAGGCTTGGCTAAAAAGATTGTTGATGGCGATGTGCCTGAAATTATTGCTGACGCGGAAGTTTACTCGCTTGATTTGGGTGCGTTATTAGCGGGAACGAAATACCGAGGCGACTTCGAGAAGCGGTTTAAGGCAATGCTCGCCGAACTCAAAAAGCGTGATCACGCTATTTTGTTTATTGATGAAATTCATACAATCATTGGCGCCGGTTCCGCATCGGGTGGCGTCATGGATGCTTCTAATTTACTTAAGCCTATGTTGAGCTCGGGTGAAGTGCGCTGCATTGGCTCAACGACATTTACTGAGTTTCGAGGCATCTTTGAGAAAGACAGTGCGCTAGCGCGTCGATTCCAGAAAATCGATGTGAATGAGCCAAGTGTCGAAGATACCTTCCAAATATTAAAAGGATTGAAGCCTCAGTTTGAAGCGCATCATCAGCTTAAGTACAGTGATAAAGCGCTCAGAGCTGCTGCTGAGTTGGCGGACCGTTATATTACTGATCGCCATATGCCAGACAAAGCAATTGATGTGATTGACGAGGCGGGAGCCAGTCAGCGCCTGATTGCTGAGAGCAAGCGCAAGAAGGTCATTAACGTTCCGACCATCGAAGATATTGTCGCTAAGATTGCGCGTATTCCGCCACGTAACGTGACCAGTTCTGATAAGGATATGCTACGTAATATCGAGCGCAACTTGAAAATGGTGGTATTCGGCCAGGACCGAGCGATTGAATCGTTGGCAACGGCTATTAAATTGGCGCGTGCCGGCTTGAAGTCTCCTGAAAAGCCAGACGGTGCTTTCTTGTTTGCGGGCCCTACAGGGGTTGGTAAAACGGAAGTGACTAAACAGCTGTCCAAAGTGCTAGGCGTAGAGTTAGTTCGTTTTGATATGTCTGAGTACATGGAGCGACATACGGTTAGTCGTCTTATCGGCGCGCCTCCGGGCTATGTTGGCTACGATCAAGGTGGTCTACTAACCGAAGCGGTTAACAAAAATCCTCACTGTGTTCTGTTGCTGGATGAAATCGAGAAGGCTCATCCCGAAGTGTTCAACCTGCTTTTACAGGTTATGGATCACGGCACATTGACAGATAATAATGGGCGCAAGACAGATTTCCGCCATGTTATTTTGGTGATGACCACGAATGCGGGGGCTGAGGTGATCGGTCGTCGCTCTATCGGGTTCAATGAGCAAGACCATACGACAGATGGGATGGAGGCGTTAACGAAGTTGTTTACGCCTGAGTTTAGAAATCGATTGGATAGTATTATTCAGTTTGCTGCACTGTCGCGAGATACGGTCTGTTATGTTGTTGATAAGTTCTTAACTGAGTTGCAAGCGCAGCTTGATGAGAAGCAAGTGGTGCTGCATGTAACCGATGAGGTTAAAGAGTATTTGGCAGACAAAGGTTATGACGACAAGATGGGTGCTCGTCCAATGGCTCGCTTGATTCAAGAAGAGCTTAAGAAGCCGTTGGCGGAAGAAATCTTGTTCGGTAGCTTGTCGAGTGGGGGTGAGGTCAATGTCTCTTTGAGCGATAACGAGTTGTCTTTTGACTTTGAAGAAGTGCCTGCTTAACAACTGGACGCTAACGAAATAAAAAAGGCAGGATATTTATCCTGCCTTTTTTATTGGTGATCAGATATTCGTCTAGCGCGCTCGGTATGTGATGCGCCCTTTTGACAAATCGTAAGGTGTCATTTCAACCTTAACCTTGTCACCCGTCAGAATTCGAATGTAGTTCTTTCTCATTTTTCCAGAGATGTGCGCGGTAACGACGTGGCCGTTTTCCAGTTCAACACGGAACATTGTATTTGGAAGTGTATCGATAATCGTACCTTCCATTTCAATGACATCTTCTTTTGCCATTTAGCGTGTAACCTCGTTAAATTTGTCCGCCTGATGGCTTGTTCTGACTAGTTAATTAGTCTTGCCGGCGTTTAAAAAAGCGACATTCTGCCTGAAAGTGCGCCAATGCGCAAAAGTTGTTTTTTATAGGGAGTCTTGGTTTGGCACGAGGTGTTGCTGTTGATCGGCAATTTTCTCGAGCTGGGACTCCGAAAGCCACGTTTCGTTAATGCGTGCTTCGTAGGGTTTAAAGGCAGTTTTGTAATTCATTTTCTTGCATTGACGAATAAAGTAACCCAGATACAAGTAGGGAAGATTGCGATTCCGAGACTCTTCAATTTGCCAAAGTACAGCGTATGTTCCTAAGCTTAGACGCTCATATTCAGGGTCAAAAAAAGTATAGATAGCCGACAGTCCATCAACTAGTCTATCGATAACCGCTAAGCCAAGTACTCGCGAGCCGATAGAGAATTCGACAAATTGAGAACTAGAGTGACCGTCCACAATAAACGACCGGTATTGATCGCGACTCGGTGGATACATATCCCCGTCAGCATGGCGCTGTGATATGTACTTTTCGTATAGCAAATAGTGGTCTTCGTGAAAGTCAGGATTCATGACCTGCGCAACGGTGTCATTATTCAGCCTGATAATGCGCTTTTGGCTTCGACTCGGTTTGAATTCCTTAGTGGGCACCCTTATTGGGATGCACGCGTTGCAGTTCGCACAGTGTGGCCGATAGTAGTGTGATCCGCTGCGCCGAAACCCAAAACGAGACAGTTCTGTGTATAAGTCCGTCCCAATAATGGCTTTGGGGTCTACAAACATTGTGGTTGCTTTTTGGTCCGGCAGGTAGCTGCAGTCATGCTCTGGGGTTGCAAAGAAAGCCAGCGTTTGTAAATTTGTCATAGCGGACCCTCCTGTGCTGTTTTAGATGGCGTTTAGAATATCGATATCGAATATCCAGCGGTCATGATTGGCTTGCTGATCGACGTTATCTTTCAGTATAGATAGGAATTCTTGACGTGGAAGGCTTGTGGCCCCCATTGACAGCAAATGACTGTTTTCAACTTGGCAGTCAACGAGTGAATAGTTCCAGCGCTGCAGTTGCCGACAAAGCGCTGAGAAGGCAACTTTTGATGCATTTGCTCGAACTGAAAACATCGACTCCCCAAAAAAACATCGGCCGATAGCTAGGCCATAGAGCCCGCCGACTAACTCACCGTCAATCGACACTTCAATAGAATGCGCAACGCCAAGGTCATGAAGTTGGAGGTAGGCTTCGTACATTTCGTCGGTGATCCACGTGCCTTCTTCTGACTCGAGTCGCGAACAGTGCGATATAACGCGCTCGAATGCGTTGTCGAACGTTAGGGTTAAAGCGGTTTTGCGAATAAACTTTTTAAGTGAACGAGACGAGTGAACAGAGCCCGGTTGTAAAGCGCAGCGAGGGTCGGGGCTCCACCAAAGAATGGGTTGGTCTTCACTGTACCAGGGGAAAATCCCGGTTTTATAAGCAGCAATCAGCCGTTCTGGGCTTAAGTCGCCGCCGGCGGCAAGCAAACCATCGGGGTCCGTGAGAGCTGAGTCAGGATGAGGGAAGTCGAGTGCGTTAGGATTGAGCCAGGGGAGCATGAAAAAAAGTCGTAGTAATTAGGGACCAGCGAGCAATACTAAGGTGATTGCCCGCTGGAAACTATGGCTTATTGCTCATCCAGGTATTTTTCTGCGTCGAGCGCGGCCATACAGCCAAAGCCTGCTGACGTAATGGCTTGGCGATACACTTGATCGGTTACATCACCGGCGGCAAATACGCCTGGCACGCTTGTTCCAGTGACTCCGCCCTCAAGGCCTGACTTGATCGTCAAGTAGCCGTTATTCATCTCAAGTTGGTCGTTAAACAACTCAGTGTTGGGCTTGTGCCCAATCGCGATAAACACACCAGATAACGATAGCTCTTTTTCTTCACCGCTTTCTGTCGACTTGATTCGAACGCCGGTCACACCGGCATCATCCCCTAGCACTTCTTCGAGCGTGTGGTTCCACTCAAGACGAATGTTGCCATTTTTGGCTTTCTCTAGGAGTTTATCTTGCAATATTTTTTCCGAACGAAGTGTGTCGCGGCGGTGGATTAGAATAACTTCTTTCGCAATATTCGATAAATAAAGCGCTTCTTCTACGGCCGTATTGCCACCGCCAATGACGCAAACTGTTTGATTCTTATAAAAGAATCCGTCACAGGTCGCACAGGCACTGACACCACGCCCCGCGAATGCTTCTTCTGAATCTAGGCCGAGATACATGGCTGAAGCGCCGGTAGCAATAATCAGCGCGTCACAGGTGTATTCAGCAGAATCACCGGTTAAACGAAACGGTTTTTGAGAGAGGTCAGCCTTGTTAATGTGGTCGAAAACAACCTCAGTGTTGAACCGTTCTGCGTGCTCTTGCATGCGTTGCATCAGCGCTGGACCCTGCAGTCCCTCTACATCGCCAGGCCAGTTGTCCACGTCGGTGGTTTGCGTTAACTGACCACCTGCTTGAATTCCCGTAATGACTACCGGCTCTAGGTTGGCGCGTGCGCCATAGACGGCAGCGGTATACCCAGCTGGGCCAGAACCCAAGATAAGCAGTTTGGCGTGTTTAGTTTCGCTCATGAAAGACCTCGTAGGCTAATCGCTTATGGGCGTCATCGGTGAGCAGCAACCACTAGCGAATCATTAAATAAGGGCGCAATCCTAACATGGTAGGTGCGCCTCAAAGCATTGAATCATTTAATAGGGGCGATATAGAATTTTTATAGCCCTGTGTTTAAAAAATATCGACAGACGAGAGAATTCGCTCACTCAGAGGGTGGTCCAACCCGAGAGAATCAGGGCTAATACGATGCTCGGCAACATAGGGGAAGACGGTTTGAATATCATCGGGCAGCAAGTGATTGCGGCCGTCTAACAAAGCCCATGCTTTCGCGGCTTGAAGCAGTGCCATTGCTGCTCGAGGGGAGAGACCGTTGGATCGCTCGAGCTGCTCACGACTGAATGATGTCAGGCGATAGACATAATCTATGATGCTGTCGGATGCGCTTACTCGGCTAACCAAACCTTGAATTTTAATCAAAGACTCTTGGCTGAGTTGTGCTTTGAGTGTCGCCAGTAAGTCTCGTCTACTTTTTCCCTTCAATAGCTGCTTTTCAGCATCTGCAGTTGGGTAGCCCAGGCTGATTCGCATCATGAATCGATCCAGTTGCGACTCAGGCAATGGGTAGGTGCCTGCCTGTTCGCTAGGGTTTTGCGTTGCGATAACAAAAAAGGGGGCGGGGAGGGGGCGTGTTTTTCCCTCAATGGTGACCTGCCCTTCTTCCATGGCTTCAAGCAATGCACTTTGCGTTTTTGGCGATGCCCTGTTTATCTCATCAGCAAGAATGACCTGCGAAAAAACAGGGCCTTTGTGAAATTCAAAGCTGCCGCTATTGCGATCGTATATATTCACGCCGAGCAAGTCGCTCGGTAGCAAATCGCTGGTAAATTGAATACGTTGATAGCTAAGCCCCAGCGTCGTTGCTAGCGCATGCGACAGGGTCGTTTTTCCCATTCCGGGTAGGTCATCAATCAGCAGGTGGCCTCGCGCCAGCATGCAGCTTAATGCGAGTTTTATCGCTTGGTCTTTGCCGAGAATGATGTGGTTGAGCTGATCTAGACTTTGTTGCAGCGCTTTTATTGCAGTCATTCCTGTGTCTCAGTCGATATAGCGTTTGGTCAGTGCATCATAAGCATCGATACGGCGATCTCGCAGGTAGGGCCAAATTCTACGGGTTTGTTCTGTTTTTGTCAGATTAATAGTTGCTAGGAGTGTTTGTTCGCCGTTTGTTTCAGCCTGTGCCAATAGCTCGCCTTGTTGTCCCGCGACAAAACTGTTGCCCCAGAACTGAATACCGCTCTCTGCTCGGTTGCTAGTGTTGTCATTATGATCGTTGTCGCTTGGGCTTTGTTCGAAGCCACTGCGGTTGCAAGAGAGGACAGGCAGGTTATTCGCGATAGCATGGCTACGTTGAATAGTTACCCAAGCATCGAGCTGTCTTTTTTGCTCGCTCTCATCGTCGTTCAGGTCCCATCCAATGGCTGTGGGGTAGATAAGTAAGTCAGCACCCGCTAACGTCATTAGTCTTGCGGCTTCTGGATACCACTGGTCCCAGCATACTAATACACCAAGCTTACCGACGGATGTCGATATGGGCTCGAAACCTTTATAAGTGCCGTCTGAGTCGCCCGGCGTGAAGTAGAATTTTTCATAAAAGCCGGGGTCATCGGGGATATGCATTTTGCGATAAGTACCCGCTAAGCTGCCATCTTTTTCGAGCACTACTGCGCAGTTGTGGTAGAGGCCTGGCGCTCGTTTTTCGAAAAGCGAGCCAACAATGACCACCTGATGTTTGTTTGCGAGCTTGCCCAGTAACTCCGTACTTGGGCCGGGAATAGGTTCGGCGCGATCAAATTGAGAAAGGTCCTCGGTCTGGCAAAAATAAGGGCCATTATGTAGCTCTTGTAACACGATTAGCTGGGAACCTGCTTGCGCGCATTTGGCGACTTCGTGCTCAAGGAACTGAAAAAACTCTGCAGTACTCGCTTTAGCCGTGTGCTGCAGCAATGCGACATTAAGCTCTGCTTGCAACGTTGGGGTGGGGGAGGTCATACGCAATTACCTTTCAAGGGCTGCAAGTGCAGTTGCATGGTTACACAGTGGAGGCTTCCATGCTGTTCGATTAAGGGTAAGCAGTTAATCGCGATAACGCTTCGGTTAGGAAAGCAGTCTTGGATAATGGCGATGGCAGCTTCGTCTTGTTCGCAGTCATAGATGGGCAGCAGTACAGACTGATTAGTGATTAAAAAATTGGCGTACGTTGCAGGGAGCCGTTTGTTATCGACGAAAACTGGCGTAGGCATGGGGAGCGGAACGAGTCGATAGGGCTTGCCTTCTCTGGTTTTAAAGGCCTGAAGTTGCGCTTCCATTTCCTTCAATGGAAAGTAATGTTCATCGCTTTGATCGTTGCAGGCAACGTAGCAAATGGTGTTGGTGTCAACGAAGCGCGCTAGTGTATCGATGTGAGCATCCGTGTCATCGCCCGTTAGATAACCAGCACTTAGCCAGAGTATGCGAGAAACACCTAGCTCGCGTTTTAGGGTTATTTCGATATCTGCTTTGCTGAGATCTTGGTTTCGAGACTCTTGCAGGAGGCAGTGTTCGGTCGTCAGTAAGGTGCCCTTGCCATCGGACTCAATGGACCCGCCTTCCAGTATAAAGTTGACGGTTTTAATCTCGGTTTCAGCGAATGCGCCTTGTCGGGCTAGGTCTAGGGTAATTAGATTGTCCTTTCCCGATGCGTATTTATCGCCCCAAGCGTTAAATGTGAAGTTCACAAGAGTGGGGGAAGTGTCGCGAAAAACGCTGATCGGGCCATGGTCGCGAGCCCATGTGTCATCGGCAGGCACTGCATAGCTTGAAATGTTGGTGCCATTCTTTTTGGCAATGGGTCTCAGTTCTTTCCTAGCTCGTTCTAAAGCGTTTGAGTCTTCGCAGCTTATGAGTAGGTTTTGACTGCTAAGCACGGCTTTAGCAATCTCAAAATAGGTTTCTTCAACCGCTGAGAGGGTTTCTCGCCAGTCAGTATTGATGTGAGGCCAGGTCAGCATAATAGCGGACTGCGGCTCCCATTCGGCAGGTAAGCGCACTTGGGGTGCGGTACTTTCTTTAGAGCTCACTGTGTATTGTCAGCCTGTTGATCTTGGCGAACGTGTTTGATCACGCTATGAATAACGCTATCCCCTTCGAAGTAAACGGAAAAATATTCGTAGTGCCACGACTCAATAGCGGGGTTGCCGGTTGGTCCTTTAATACTGACTGGCTCGTCAAATTGTTGCGACACTTCATCCATGCTCATTCCTCGCGAGGGCTTGGCGGTTTGCAATGCATTTTGCCCCTGCTGTCCGATACCGATCACTAATTCGTCGGCATCCAAACTCGTCATCACAAACATAAACAATAGCGGAGTGAGGTATTTTATGAACATATTTTTGTGCTCTCGTTTAGAGTGATGAACTTTTAATGTAAGCGTCGACTAAGGTGTGCTTTAATTCGCGCATGTTGAAATTGTACCCTGCTCTAATCGGCCTACGCTATACCTCCGCGAAGCGCCGCAATCATTTTATTTCGTTTATCTCTCTCATCTCGATGGTTGGGCTTATTATCGGCGTCGCGCTGTTGATTACTGTTTTATCGGTAATGAATGGTTTTGACCGAGAGCTGCAAACACGGATTTTGGGGATGGTTCCGCATGCGGTCATTAAACCCTACGCCGCCATGAGTAATTGGCAAGAGGTGGACAAGCAGGTGTCTTCGCATCCGCTGGTGATTGCGGCTGCTCCATTTATCCAAGCGCAAGGGATGATTACGCGCTCCGGCTCGGTTAATGGCGTGCAGTTAAATGGGATTTTGCCAGACGAAGAGGAACAGGTTTCAATTATCTCCAAGCACATGGTCTTGGGTGAGCTTAACGATCTCAAGTCGGGTGAGTTTGGCATTATTATTGGTGAGATTCTTGCTCGCCAGCTGCG
>CAJWBE010000053.1 GCA_913020045.1 uncultured Oleiphilus sp. | reverse complement strand
CGAGTATTGTAGTCGAGCCTGGCATTGAGTGAGCCGCCACTTGAGGTCGTGTGAGCGTACTGAGCAGATAGATTGAAGGTCCAGTCGGGAACATTAGCTAGTTTGTTGCCGGCAAGATCATTGCCATCTTTAACATATTCAATATATTCGTGATCATAAATGGCGAGGCCTCCGCTTAGGGTGAAAGCTGAGGATATCGCGGCTTGCAGGTCTAGCTCCATACCACGAATATTTGCCTCTCCCGCATTGTCGATGATTGGCGCTGCGGCGCCATCGGCAAATGATTCAAGCTGTATGTCGGTGTAATCGAGGTCGAAAAAGGCTGCATTGATGCGCAGGCGACGATCCAGTAGCTCGCTTTTTAAGCCGAATTCAATATTGCGAACTTGCTCTTCGTCGAATGGCGTTTGTGCCGCCAAGGCGGTTGTGGCCTCTCCGTTAAAACCGCCGCCCTTGTAGCCGGTTGATACTGTGCTGTAGGCCATTATTGAATCTGAAATTTCATAGGTCAGCGCGATTGAACCCGTTATGGCTTCCCAGGATTCGTTAGCGCTGACAGAAATAGGGCTGGGGTCATTCAAGAATGCAAAAGACAAGGCGCCTTCTGAGCGGTGAAATACCTGAAAGTCCTTTTTGTCTTTTGAGTAGCGTGTGCCTACGGCTAAGGTGAGGCTAGGGCTCAGATCGTAACGCACTTCTCCAAATACACCCATGCCGGTATTTTTCGAACGCTGATCGATATAGTCGAGGGTTTCAACCGTGCCTCCGGCAATTGGTGCGGCGGCGAGAACTCTATCTTCTATACGGTGATGGGTGTCGCTCGAATAAAATAGTCCCGTTACCCACAGCATAGAGCTGTCGCCACCACTATTATCCAGTCGAAGTTCTTGTGAAAATGTATGGGCATTGTCGTAGCTTGACGAGAGAAATAAGTCGTCGGGTGTGCCAAAGCCATCTCGATTCATTTCGGCCTCGGCATCGCGATAGCTGGTGATGCTGGTAAGCGCATAGTCTCCAAGGGGCTTAACTAGCTGGAGATTGATTCCCTCAACGGTGCGAACGGTTCCGAAATCTAAACTTGAAGAGTTGCTCACTCTCCAGGGATCTCTACTTAACTCTGTGAAACTGGTTCCCAAGGGGCTGTCATAAGGCAGGTCGACGTTAAAGTTTTTACGCGGTGTTTGACCGCCTTCTTCGTCCATCCAATGAAGCTTGACTAATACTTCTAGATCGTTGGGCGTGTAGAGCAGCTGAGCTCTTACACTATTGTTTTCCCAATTATCTAGATCATCACCAGTAACGATATCATCGGTGTAGCCATCTCTTTGGCTTGAACTGGCACTCAATCTGCCAAACAAGTTCTCGCCGATTTCGCCATTGATAACACTTTCAAGCTTTTGTTCGTTAAAATTTCCCAGGCCTAAGGCTACAGAGGCTTCAAAGTCTTGATGAGGTTTTTTGGACAGCAGGTGGACCAAGCCACCGGTGGCGTTTTTCCCATAGGCGATACCTTGTGGCCCCCGTAATACTTCCACTCGCTCAAGATCAAAATAACTGATAGATCGCATGAAATCTCTGGAGAGTACTTCGCCATCCACCATGACCAAGACGGAGGATTCACTGGCAGCGCCTTCGCTGCCAGAGCTAACGCCTCTAATGCTATATTGTTGCTCTAACGGACTGGAGCTTATCAGCGTTGCGCCCGGTGTAAACTGAAGTGTGTCTGCCACATCTCGAATACCCGCCTGCTTAACAAAGTCGGCAGACATTGAGGTGATGGCAACGGGAACCGTCTGGGAATTCTCTTCAACTTTGCGTGCCGTGACAACCACTTCCTCTAGAGTGAACTCAGCATTGGCAAGAGCACTCATCGGCATTGCGATGGAGCACGCTCCCAAGAGAACTGATGGTGTCGTTGATGTTAGAAATGTTGATTTTTTCATTATCTGATCTCCCAATCATTTGGCATAGCTATCCCACAATCCCATTGTTAGCAATGGAAAGAGATCGCTTCATTATTGCGATAAGAAGCTTATCGCTCGGTGAATTTCGGTGAATAGAGTTTTACGGTGGATATTGCATATAAAGAGAAGTGGATGCCGGGATTCGATGAGGGCCACTGTACGAGCTCTTATGCAAATTTAAGGTGTGCGATGGGTCGCCATCGAGCTGGTTTGATACACGCGGAATCAACGTTGTTGAAACGGCACGGATAGTCTGAATATTCGAATAGGTTTTCACATCACGCCCTCAAATTAGTCAAAGTTACTGTCTGTTTAATACAGGCCACTTTAGCCAGAGAGTGTGACGAATCTAAACCCGTAGGCTTAGTCCCCGGGAGGGGGGGCGATCAATCACTGGCATAAGCAGACAGTATCAATGTGTCTAAACTCTTGAGAACCGAAGCAGCGCTGCGGCCCCAATGCGCCTTCAAGATAGGCGCCTTATTCGTCGCAATGACAACAAAGCCATGCGCTGTTGCCCACAAGGCCAGCGATGCCATTGTGGTGTCTTCAAAGTTGTGGCTAACCGACCCGTCTTTAAGGCCTGTATCAATCGCCGCATCAATGACATCTGTAGCGCTGCGAGACGGCTGGTTTAAGTCCGGGTTCGCTACATTGTCATCAGCTCTAGCCAGCGCTTCAAAGTACCCTGGGTAGCCTTTATGGAAGCGGATATAAGCTCTTCCTATGGCAACCAATTTTTCGATGCCCAAGGTTTTTTTGTCCACAGCAGCCTTAAACATTTTGGTTAGCTGTATCAAGGCATGCATCTCTATTGCTGCGTGTACGCCTTGCTTGTCGCCAAAGTAAAAGTTGACCAGCGTTCTGCTTAAGCCAGCACGTTTAGCGATAGCCCCCATTGATGTCTTCTCATAGCCGTTAGCGTCAAATTCTGCGATCGCCGCTTCCAGTATGTGCTGCTGGCGCAGCTCTTTTTCTTCATCGCTTCTGCTTCTAACCGAAACCATTCCAGATCCACCCGCTATTAAAAAGGAGGATTATAGTCACTTATTAACATCATGTCAGGTAATCATTCAGGAAATAATTAACACGCGGTTAATTAAAGCACTTCAATTGACAGGGTGTCAATTAAATGTTTTTATGGCGCCAAGTTAAATCAATCAAGAGGTATCCGAATATGCTTAAAAAAATCACATCCCTATGCAGTTTATTACTTCTACTGTCGGCAGCGAGTGAGGCAGAAATTGCTCAGCCAGCGGTAGCCCTGACCCTAGCTCAGGCTAATAAACAGGGTTCTGAACACTTGAGTACTTTGCTGGTTTTAGAGGAAAAGGGTACGACTCTTAAAGCCTTTGACCTTAGTGAACACTACAATAGCTACCCAGAGGATCCTCTGGATATCGTCTCGTCCAAGGGCTATGAAGAAATTTTGTCGGTAGTGGATAGCTCTAAGCTTAAAACCTATCAACTGGACGAACTGAAACTCTCTCCCGTCATTGGCACGCAGCACATTGCCGCTGGCACAAACTACCGCGCACACCAAGAAGAAACGAATATTCATAGCGGATTTTTGTTCCCAAAAATATCGAAACCAACGCCTTTTTTCAGTCAGGTGAAAACCTCCCCGGACGTTCTTCTAGATTATGAGGTGGAGTTATGTGTTCGCTTTCAGGAAAGAGTCATGTCAAAAGAAAATTTTGATCGAGTTGTTAAGGGTTTTTTCCTGTGTGGTGATATGAGCGATAGGGCACTGTTGTTACGAACCATTGACGTAGACAACCAAGCGTCTGGCATAGGTTTTACTGATGCAAAAAGCGGCGATGACAGATTTCCAGTTGGGCCTTACACCGTCGTACCAAAAAACTGGCAGAATTTTATTGGCAGCGTTGAGTTAAGCACCGAGGTGAATGGCGTGCAGCGTCAAAAAAGCAATGCCTCGAAGATGATTAAGAAAACCGACACATTAGTAGAAGACGTGCTTCGAATAGGTGCCAATAAAAATTGGCTTTATGGAGATCGATCAATTCCATTGATTGATAATGCTTATATCGAAAAAGGCAGTGTGATTCTCACCGGCACGCCAGAAGGCGTTATTTTTCAATCCATTACGCTGACAAAAAAGATTATGTGGGGAGCTCAGTGGGCACTTAGCTTTAGTTTTCTCGATTCTAGTGCGGTTCAATATGTACTAGAAAAGGCTATCGAGTCTGGCTTCGAATCGGGTCGTTATCTGCAGCCAGGAGATTCGGTGAAGTTGAGTGGTACATTCCTCGGCTCGATAAACCTCATCGTCACTCAGTAAGTTCACACTTATCACTTCGTTGTAATATGGATTAGAAGCAGTCATGAAAAACCGTACTAACTTGTCGTCAATGGCGGATGTTGAAGCATTTGAACAGCGCCGACCCTTGCAGGAATTCTGTCGAGGTAATACCTACGATATTATACTAAATAGCGCGAAAAGGTATTCGAATCGAGCGGCAATAAAGTTGCTTTCTTCATCTTCTGGCGAGCGGGAAATATGTCTTGTCACTTATCAGGAGCTGTTGGAGAAAGTCACCCAAAGTGCCAACTTGTTTCACGCCTCGCTTGACGGTAAAGAAAGTGTTGTCTCTTGCGTGTTGCCTAGCTTGCCGCAAACCCATTACGCCATTTGGGGGGCGGAGGCCTGTGGGGTTGCTGGCCCTATCAATCAATATCTGAGTGCCGAGGCAATTCGGGACATTATGATTGCCTCGGCAACAGAAGTGCTTGTCACTTTGGGCCCGAGCGGGGACTTTGATATCTGGGAAAAAATATGCAGCGTTGCAGATCAGGTGCCAACATTAAAGGTTATTTACCAGGTGAACCTTGTTGGTGTAGACCCAGAGCCCTCGCTGTTAGTGCCTAAAGGTATTCCTTTTCATGATTTTGACCAAGCTCTATCAGCGCAAAGTTCGGCTTCTTTAAACTTCGACCGGCTCATCAATGAAAATGATCTTGCTGCGTTATTCCACACCGGCGGCACTACGGGTATGCCAAAGCTGGCTCAACACAGTCATAAAAATCAAGTTTATATGGCGACCATTGGCGCAGAGATTCTGAATTTTAATCAGGATACTGTCGCACTAGTGGGCCTGCCATTGTTCCACGTTAACGCGGTATTTTTAACGGGCCTGAATGTATTTTCCGCGGGTGGCTGCGCGGTTCTCCTCACTCCACACGGCTTTCGGGGAAAAGGTGTGGTGCCGAATCTCTGGCATTTGATCGAAAGGTTTCAAGCGACGTTTGTCAGTGTTGTGCCCACCATTATCTCTGCCTTGATTGAGGTTCCCATCGGCAGTGTGAATATTAGCTCCTTGGAGTTTTTTGCCTGTGGAGCGGCGCCACTGGCGCCCAACTTGCAACGGCGCTTTGAGGAGGTAACAGGCATACCCCTTTGCGAAGGTTACGGTTTGACTGAGGGCACTGCGGTGTGTAGTGCCAACCCCGTGTTTGGAAATCGTAAAGCAGGTTCCATTGGCCTTCGGCTGCCTCACCAGGATCTTAAAACGGTTCATTTAAACGATAAGAGGGAATATTTGCGCGATTGTAAAGGCGGAGAAGTTGGAGCCCTCATAATCAAAGGTCCCAATGTATTTTCTGGCTATAAAGAACAAGCCAAAAATCGATCTTTATTTCTAGACGGTGGGTGGTTGGTCACCGGTGATATGGCCCGGCAAGATGAGGAGGGCTACACCTTCATTACCGGTCGTATGAAGGACTTAATTATTCGCGGAGGGCATAACATTGACCCACAGGTAATAGAAGATGCAATGACCTTGCACCCGGCCGTGGAATTAGCCGCGGCCATTGGCCAGCCCGACGCCTACGCCGGAGAACTGCCCTGTGTCTACTTAACGCTGAAATCTGGTAACACACTAAGTTCTACAGAGATTGAACAGCATGCACGGCTCAACATTCATGAGCGAGCTGCAATTCCTGTTCACTTTGAGGTTCTTGACCAGATGCCAATCACGGCAGTGGGGAAGATATATAAGCCGGCCTTAAGGGCCTTGTCCACAGAGCGAGTGCTGCACAAAGAAATGCAGCGTTTGGGGTGTGAAGCAAACATCAAGGCTGTGCAAGATGAGCGGGTGGGTATTCGGGTTTTAATTTCCACCTTAAGTGAACATGAGCCAATACAAGCTTTGATGGACAAGTTTTCCGTCTCCTATGAACTTCTCACGCTATAAACATTCGCTAATGCGTGCCATCTAATTATCGATTCAACTGAGGCTACTATGTTGTATTTGTTAGGCTGTATTGGATGCCTTTTGCTGGGGTACTTTACTTACGGAAAATATGTAGAAGCTGCATTTTCCCCTAGATCGAGCCTAAAAACTCCCGCGTTACGTTTAGCGGATGGGGTAGATTTTGTCAGGCTCCCTGATAGAAAAATATACTGGATTCAGCTTTTGAATATTAGTGGCTTGGGCCCAATTTTTGGGCCTATTCTGGGTGCGCTCTACGGGCCCGTCGCCATGTTATGGATTGTGATCGGTTGCATTTTTGGCGGTATAGTACACGATTACTTTTCGGGTATGCTTTCAATAAGACAGGACGGCGCGAGTATTCCTTCTGTTGTTGGTCGCTACTTGGGGACCTCCGCAAAGCAACTGATGAACGTATTCGCAACTCTATTATTGCTTTTGGTGGGTGTTGTTTTTGTCCTCGGGCCGGCAAAGATGCTAGCTGAATTAACCGCTACCAGCGCAGGCTTGTGGATCGGCGGAATTTTTGTTTACTACGCCTTGGCGACGCTTATTCCAATTGACAAAATTATTGGCCGGGCCTATCCCTTCTTTGGAGCTTTGCTGGTGTTTATGTCTGTCGGCTTAGCGCTTGGGCATGCGTGCAGCGCTCCCGAAGCCGTAGAGATTATCGGGCCTATTAATAATCACCCCGCTGAGCTGCCGCTCTGGCCGCTGTTGTTTATCACCATTGCCTGCGGAGCGGTATCGGGGTTTCATGCCACGCAATCGCCGCTTATGGCCCGCTGCCTGAATAACGAATCTTCCGGCCGGTTTATTTTTATGGGCGCTATGGTTGGGGAAGGGCTTATCGCTCTGATTTGGTGTTCGCTGGGGCTCACCTTTTACGAGTCGGGAGAGTCGCTCTCTCAGGTATTGTCTCAGGGCGGGCCGGGCGCTTTTGTTCATGAGGTTTCGTTTTCTTTGCTTGGCACGGCTGGCGGCATTATTGCGATAATTGGTGTTGTTATTCTACCCATTACTTCAGGTGACACCGCCTTTAGGTCTTGCCGATTAATACTGGCTGAAGCGCTGGGCTTGAATCAGCGATCTGTTAAAAATAGGCTGCTGATTTGCGGTCCTCTATTTTTGGTGGGCTTAATCATTTCACAAGCGAATTTCGATGATGTTTGGCGGTACTTTGGTTGGGCCAATCAGACGACCGCGGCCATTATGTTGTGGGCAGCGAGCGCCCATTTAAAGCAGGCCGGAAAAAATCATTGGATTTGTTCAGTTCCTGCAATGTTTATGACAGTGGTAGTCATCACTTTCATTTTAAATTCCCAGGACTTGGGGCTTGGCTTTTCAATGCTCAGTTCAACGGCCTTGGGTGTAAGCCTGAGTGTGGCGATCGCCTGCTGGGTGTTTTGGCGGGCGCCCCTTCATGTGCCAAGCGGCTTAGTCAATGATCATTAGCGCGGAGTTCTCTCTATGAATCACAGCGATAAAAGTTCGCTCACTGCCGAGCGCCTAAGGTTTAAATTACCGTCATTGGAGTGGCGGGAGTTGTTGCAGGGTACGATTGTCAGTGGAACCACGGGTTTGGCCTTAGTGCCTTTGTTGCAATCGGCTTTCGGGCTCGAATTTTCTGAGGCCGTCACTTGCAGCATTATTCACAGCCTACTGCTGTGTACGAGCTTTCTGTTTTTTGGGATTAACCTAGCACCAGGTTGGATAACCCCAGTATTGCCTCTAGTGCTGGCGTTTGTGCTTGGTACCTACGGCAGCCCCACCGAGCGGTTTCAGGCAATGACGGCCTTATCAATCAATTTTTTTGTCCTGACATTTTTCTTGGGTATCACCGGCTTGGGACAGAAGTTGTTTAACTGGATGCCGAGAGCGCTTAAAGGGGGCATTGTTATCGGTGCTGCGATGGCTGCGTTTAAGCGAGTATTCTTGGATGATATTGAAACCTTTCTAGCCGCGCCCGTAGCGACCAGCGTCGCTTTGGTTGTTTGTTTTCTCTTGCTGTTCTCACAGCCTGTACTGCGGTTTCGTGAGAAATACAAAATAATTGATGGGCTCGCTAACCTCGGTTTACTGCCCTGCTTGATTTTCGCTGGCGTGGTGGGCTGGTGGCTGGGCGAGCTTCAATTCACTATATCCTGGGGTTTTTTTGCACCTGAGTTTTCCTCCTTATGGGAAAAGTCATCCCCCTATTATATCGGCTGGCCAACGCTCGATATGTATATGCAAGGAATTCCCTTGTCACTTGTTGCTTACACTATGCTGTTTGGCGACATAGTAACGGGCGATGAAATTACTAAGAGTGCGCAACATACGCGCCCAGACAATCAAATTCAATTAAACCTTAAAAGAGTGCACACCTCGGTAGCTGCGCGCAATCTATTAATGGCAGTGTCTGCGCCATTTTTTAGTTCGCAAGGCGTACTGTGGGCCGGTGTGCAAGTGGTGGTAGTGCAGCGCTGGAAGCAGGGTAGCGACAAGATGGCATCTCTGATGTCGGGGATTGGTTCATATTATATTGGTGCGCCACTGGTTTTTTTCCTTTTGCCTGCCTTGTCACTGCTGACGCCATTAATGGACATTGCCCTGTCCATGACCCTAGTAATAACCGGCTATGCCTGTGCCTATGTTGCGATGGAGATACCCAAAAATGCCACTGAGCGAGGCGTGGTTTTTGCTACAGGTATGGCCTTGGTTCTTTTTGAACCTTGGCTTGCACTGTCGATAGGTTTGGCCATGAACGTTTTGTTAGTGAGTAGTGAGGCCGGAAATTTGGGGTCAGAGTAAAAACTATGCACACACAATTTGGCCTGCTTAGTTGACGCGGTTACGCAAAAAACCGATGACCAAAAATTGGCTGATGCAATTTGTGCGGACGTACAGGACTATACTATCGCTTAACTCGAGGGCTCATTTTCAATTCTAGCTTATGCGTCTACAAGCCTGCGAAATAACCCGGGCACTAACTTGGCGATGAATGCTAGTTGGCTCTTTATGAAACCACTGTGTTTAGGGAGTGAATCACTTACATTTTCTACCCTACGGTGGTAGAAAATATGAGCTGCTGGTTCCGGAAGCCGCGGCCCTGATGGGATATTTTCACTGGGGATTATGGTCAGTGCGGGGAATAATGGCAGTTCCAGTAGTTCTATTGCGGGTTTGTTGCAAGTAGCGCATTTACCTCTTTGAACCGCGGGTGGTGATTTATATTTATTAAAGCTTATTTTTTCTTTGTCCTGTATGTGCACGTCCTTAGACAAGTAAATGGTAACATCAGAATAAGCCGCATTGTTGAATTCCTGACATATTGTGCAATGACAGAACATTCGGACAAGCGGTTTGCCTTGAACCGAAAATTTACTGCTTCCGCACTCACATTGGCATTCTTGCTTAGAACTATCGTCATTCATGTGTTTCTTCCATTTTGTGGTCTTTATCCCAGCTTGGATTGGACGTCATTATATTGCCTTCGAACATACCATGAAATAGGTCTTTAGTATGCCCGCCATTTTCTTACGGGAAGTTTGGGGTCAGAGTAAAAACTCATGATCCCATCGGGAGTTTGGGGTCAGAGTAAAAACTTTTCTGAGTTTATGTACCCTACGACTAAGTGAGGAATCCAACGCGGCAACGTGCAGATACCTTCTAGTCTATGTAAGGGTATAGACAATCGACTATTTCTTGATTGTCTTAAGCGGCTTTAGTTTTCTAAAAACAGAAAAACCTTCTCAGATGGCGGTGTATTTTTCGGGTGACAGCATACCATTTGATAAAAATTCCCTTCTGGCTTAGCCGCTTTTGAACAACCTTACGCTGTGGAGCGTAACATTCCATTATCCATCGGTTAAGGATGGAGACGCCGGTTTTCTCTCGAACTAAGTTGACAGCCACATCGGTATGTCCCGCGCAGAGAATACGCTTAGGCAGCGTCTCGCCATGCTTGAAAAATAATTCGTACTCCCGGCTGTCCATAGTCCTGGTAGCGTTGGTGATAAAGATCTGGTCCTCGAAGTCTTCGTGCTGCAAAGATTTCTTTTTTGCCAGTGGATGATGGGCCGGAACAAGAAGTTTGGGGTCAGAGTAAAAACTCATGATCCCATCAAACTGCTTAATCGCCTGTTAAATATTTAATGTCTATTGAGTCATTATTTTCTATCAAATTAAACATGTTTTGTTCTACCCAGCGGTCGAAAGAACATATTTTCTCTCTTAGTTCTATTCCCATTGAAGTGAGTTCATATTCAACATGAGGGGGAATTGTCCTCATGTCTATTCGCTTGACTAGATTTGCTTCTTCAAGGCCTCGCAGCGTTTGAGTGAGCATCTTCTGGGATATCCCGTCTATTTTCCTTAATAGCTCCCCATTTCTCCATCGGCGTTCAGAAAGCGCATCAACAATCAGTAGATTCCACTTTCCCGTTAACATGCCAAGTAAATAACGTGCTGGACACTTAGAATTGAAGACATTTGGGCTTGCTTTGGATCTATCGCTGGGTAACAAGTACATAATTAGAGCTCTATTTTCATGGTAACCAAAAGGTACGTACTACTATTTTAGATCCCTCTGAAATAATATCAAGCTCGCATTGAAACATTTAGATAGAGCTTAACCTTTTAGGAGTAATATTAATGAGCTTACAAAAACGACTAGATACCTTGAAGCAAGAATTTAGTAGCAATGTGCCTGCAGAAAAATTGGCGGTAATGAATCAGGAAACAGAGAAATTAATTGCTTCTGACGTTCTGGCCAAAGCCATAAAAGTAGGTCAAACAGTACCTGATGCACGACTAACCGCGATCAATGGTGAATCAGTTACTATAGATCAGTTGATCGATAGTAAACCTCTCGTGATTAGCTTTTATCGAGGTGGTTGGTGTCCATATTGTGTGCTTGAGTTAAAAGAACTCGAAGCTGTGTCAGCTGAGATAAGAGATTTAGGGGCTAATATCATAGCGATGACTCCAGAGTCTGTTTCGAGCATTAAGCAGACAAAACAAAAAGCCGGCATATCGTTTGATGTTTTTTCAGATGATGGAAGTGGTTTTGCTAAGGAGTTAGGTCTGGTGTTTACTTTGCCAAAGTTACTACAGGATATCTATCTTACCTTTGATATTGATGTAGAGAAACATAACGGTGAATCTAAATTTGAGCTGCCAATTCCAACCACGCTAATCGTCAAACCTAATAGAGAAGTCGTCTATGTTTTTGCTGACGGCGATTATACTAAAAGATCTGAGCCCAATACGCTTCTAGATATTTTGAGAAGTTTGGGGCCAGAGTGAAAACTCAAGGGCTTACCGGAAAAAATGTAGGTTTAGCGCTACTTTTCTGGCAAGGAATGATCGTTAATGAAGTTAGGCGTAATAAGAATCAGGACTGCGCTGATGCTCGGATTTCTCACCTTAGCTCTGTTCACAACGACATGTATTCAAATACTAGCGCCGGCCGGCAAGAAAGTGCTGGTGCCGCTGACAAGTTGGAAGGCCTGAAAGGGCTTCTACAAAAAGGACTTATCAGTGAAGCTGAATAAGAAAAAACTCCTCAGTAAATACTATTGAGCCTGTAGCTAAGAGGTAAATTATTGCCATACCTGGCATGGCGATGGATAACTCCGCGCCATTGCAATTCGAACTTTTCCTATCTAGCCAACAAGCGATTGAAAGTTTTCTAGTACGCTTGGGAAAAGTCAATTTTTCTAGGGTAGAGATTGGCTAGTGAAGCCTGGAAGGTCGGGGTTAAATATTATGAGCGCAGATAATTGTGGCTGGGTGCTAATGCTCAATCATCCAGTTTGATGCTAACTGCATAGTAATCAAATAAGCGGTAAGGGTAATAGATATTATTTTATTAGCATCGATCGCTTATAAGACCATTCTATCATCGTGCCTTCCCGAGCTGCAGCGGTGCATAGTTTTTCAGCAATGGGTTTTATTCCAACGCGACCCAAGTCAAGCCTGTCTGCATCCCAGCAAGTGAGAACGGTAGGGTTTCCCTGTGTGCTACCGAGGCTGTGTCCTTCGCACGCTTTTATCAAGCAGCGCAGCTGTGTTTGAGTTAAACCGAAAAACTCAGAATTAATTTGTACCGCCAAATCGGCTGCGCGAGGCCCGTGATCTGGGTCGCTGCCATCAGAACGTCTCTCAACGTCGTGAACGAACGCAAAAATTTCTACTACCTTGGGGTCGGCACCTGTTTGCTCTGCCAGCAGCAAACCGTTAGCGCGCACTCGAGCCCAGTGGGAAGCACCGTGAATTCCACCCCAATCTAACGCAAAGTGGGTTCGAAGAAATTCAACATAAGCGTGTGAAATCATTGAAGTGTTTTCAGCCATCTGTTTCGCTCAAGTCAGTTACTAAGGATCACGATTGGCTTTGCTCGTACATGCATGGGTGTATCGAGCTCTATAGATAATTAGTTGAGCCAGTCAGAATCTACAATTCTAATACAAAGATACAGCATATTGATTCAATCTCAACTGCGTAGCTAATCGCTTTATAGTCTGCAGCGCCCTTTGGGCATGCATTGAGATTCAATACCGATTTTGTTGGTGTCTGCATGAAAAAGCGACACTGTTCAAATAGACACTGTCGAACTTGGCGAGGTAATTCTGTATCTTCCATACTGCCTTCAGATAGTGAGGCATCGGAAAGTAGGGATTAGACGCGCAAAGGAGAGTGTATCATGGACACGGCACTAAGCTTTATTTACGAGTATGGTAAAAGGAAAGTTGAGGCTAGGTTAGATATCAGTGCCCTTGAGGCGCTGGCAAGGGACTCAGTGCATGGCCTTCGGGTATACGAGCTGATGTCAATTCATCGCTTAGCTGATTTGTATCCGTTTATAAGAGTTACGTTGGTGGTTTGTGAAAATATCGCATTGACGTCGAGTAAGTTCGTAGAAAAATATAACCCGACCAATAAAGAAAAGTCATTGAGTCCTGGGGATACCCTCTCATTCAGACGATGGCATGCGGCGTTTTCCTTATACGATGAATCTCCCTTTTCTGATGCATGGCAGAGCTATGTACATGAAGGCCTCGAGTGTTGGCGCTGGTTGCTTGATCACCTAACGTGGGTTCAAGAGCAGCAAAAACAGTTGTTGTCTATTGAGAACCCGCTTGTCCAGTATGAGTTAAACATTATTCAGAATAACGACCATCCCTGGCAGCTGGTGAGTGATCCAATGGGATGGGAGGTCTCGCCCGATACACCCACAAACTTTTATGATGTGGACCGGAATGGCTTGGATGTTTTAGCGGGCGTGCTTAACACAGACCCGGAAGTTCAATCGATTTGCGTGAGAGGTGCAGGCCGGTTTCAGCTGATAGAAATGCTGTGTTGTGTGAAGCTGGCGCGGCAAGCCTGTGGCAAAGACTTGGTCATTAATGTATTGGCGGGGGGCGAGTGTATCGCAGAGGGTGGTAGTAGCGCTCAGTGGAGTGATGATTTGGTGGTGTGGTATAGCGAGGGTGTTGGGAGGGGGGAGATGTTTATACAGGATGGAGAGGCCTGTTTGGGTGGCACGCGTCCCCAGCAAATGGTCGGCCACGGTAGCTATCGCTATTTGCTGCTGCTAGGTGAATTCGATATTGATTTCTCGGAATCGGCTTATGACTGGGAGCGGGGCGCGGGTTTTGCTCTTGGTTCCCGTATGAGCAAGACTGAAAAGTCGGTTTTATGAGGTCCAAGGCTCGCCTATTTTGAGCGATGTTATTTGTTTGTTGTGTAGTATGAGGCCATTAGTTAGCCCTACAACAGTTAAGCCGCACCAGTCTTCACGCTCCCGCTCTATTTAACTTTTATTACACTGGGAAGTTTTAATTGAGGGTAATCAGCGAAGGATTCGTACCTCAAGCCCACTCAACAAACTCCAGACACAAAAAACCCCTGACGAATCAAGGGTTTCAGTAGGATTTGGTGGAGGCGGGGGGATTTGAACCCCAATTTTCTTTAATCATTTCAGTTGCTTAGTCGTCATGGTGTCGAAACGGTGTCTTTAAAACTCTTTATAGGATTCTTTCGCAAAGAGTAGGGTTTGGTTGAATTACTTCAATCATAGCAATTTTATCTTTTTTACCCTCTTTGCAAACTCTGTCAGAGCAAGCCTCTCCAATATTAAAGAATTTCGGAATGCTCCATTTCCATTCAGTTTGACTGATATTTTGACAAACTGACATTACTCAATTTCTCCATAAGGCCAGTTTTGTCTTATTACCTGTTGCGGAAGTTTATTTAAGACTTTTAAGGTAAAGTCTATATCATCATCTTTTAATGCATTCAGTGCATATGCTCTAAGAAGTGTTTGCAAAGCTTTCCCAAACATTGGTGGATCTAACATTTCACCCTCAAATTTAATTGCGCCGCCCTCAAGTGCGTCGGCCTCTATTGCTGCTTTTAAAATCCTTATTTTAAGTTTTATATCTGTAGGTGATGGAGTGTAAGCAACCTTACAAAGATGGATATGTCCTGGATGAATAACTTGCTTACCTGTGAGGCCCAATTCTCTCTCTCTTACGGCATGCTTGTATACTATTCTTGACTCATCGTCACCGTGTAAATCCAACCAACGCCTAACATCGTGCGGTTCTAAAAAATTACTTGGCATGACTGTTTGACCAATCAAGGTTTCAACTCCACCAATTACACCCTTACCAGAAATTCTTGCTTCAAACATAAGCTCATTCAAAAAGAAATTAAGTTCATCAATCCATCCTATTGGGGTGATGTTTATCCCCATCGCCTTTGAGAAGTCATGAATCCCAAAAACCACGTGCTTTACTGAAGGGAATGACATGAGATCAGTTGCAATTTTCAAAGATTTTGGATGCTCGATAATAGGCTGTATTGAAATTTTTTCATTAAGGTCAACAAGGTTACTTGAAAGATCTCTTATCTCTGCTGCACCATAAACCTCGCCGGCTTTT
>CAJWBE010000052.1 GCA_913020045.1 uncultured Oleiphilus sp. | reverse complement strand
GGTCGGGGTAGAGAGATTCGAACTCCCGACATCCTGCTCCCAAAGCAGGCGCGCTACCAGACTGCGCTATACCCCGACACACCTCTCAAAAGCGAACATACGTTGCCTCAAAAAGATGGCGCGAATAATACAGCCGGACTTTGGGGTCGTCAACAACTATTGACCGCTTTCTTTGTTTTTTATTTAAACCCAATCACTCAAACTATTGTGCCAAATTACAATCCCTTATAGCCCAAATAGAAAACGCTTTTTATTAGGAACTCACCATGCGAAAATGCCGCCGATTTTTTTAACGGAACGCACCTAATCATGAGCGCACAATTAATTGATGGCAAAGCTATCGCCGAACAAGTAAAGCAACAAGTCGCCAATGGCGTTGCTGAACGTTTAAAAAAAGGCCTTAGAGCGCCAGGGCTCGCCGTTATATTAGTGGGCCAAGACCCCGCGTCCGAAGTTTACGTTAGAAATAAATCAAATGCCTGTGAGCGCGTCGGCTTTAAATCTGAAACCATTACACTCCCTTCAGATACGAGCCAAGTAGAACTAGAAGCACTAATCGATAAATTTAATACTGACGCGAATATTGATGGCATTCTCTTGCAACTGCCGTTGCCGCAACACCTAGCAAGCGACCCCCTACTAGAAAGAATTCGACCCGATAAAGACGTGGACGGGTTTCATCCATTCAACCTAGGCCGCCTCGCGCAACGCCTCCCATTGCTCAGACCCTGCACCCCTAAAGGCATTATCACTTTGCTAGAAAGCACAGGACAAACAATCAAAGGTAAAGACGCCGTAATCGTGGGCGCATCTAATATCGTTGGCCGACCGATGGGGCTTGAGCTATTACTTGCGGGCTGCACGGTCACTACCACACACAGATTTACCAAAAACCTTCCTGAAAAGGTCTCTCAAGCCGACATTGTCGTCGTTGCTGCTGGGAAACCAGGCCTAGTCAAAGGGGAGTGGGTCAAAAAAGGCTCTATCGTAATTGATGTTGGGATTAACCGCCTAGATTGCGGGTCCCTCGTTGGCGACGTTGAGTTTGAAGTCGCAAAAGAACGCGCTGGGTGGATTACACCCGTCCCAGGTGGCGTTGGACCAATGACGGTCGCCACACTGATGGAAAATACGCTGTACGCTGCCGATCACCTTCACAGCTAGTAACGCTCAAGGCGTGATAGACGCAAATAAAAAAACGCTATTACAAAACAAGAAATAGAGAAAAGAGGCTAGACCTAGCCTCTTTTTAAAGCGGGACTAACCGTAAATCAGCCGCGACGCCAGCTAGTTCCTCCCTTGCTATCGTCTAGAACAATTCCCTGCTCGGCGAGCACATCTCGGATACGATCAGATTCTGCCCACTCTTTATCGACCCTTGCTTGCGCGCGATCTGCAATCAACTGCTCTATTTCGTCATCACTCAAACCACCAGCAACACCCTCACCTTTAAAGTAGGCCTCAGGATCCATTTGTAGCACGCCAAGAATACCGCCAAGCTCTCGCAGAGTATTGGCCAACACCAAACAATTTGCAGCCTTGTCTTGGCGCGCCACGTTAAGCTCGCGCACCAAATCAAACAGAACCGCTAGCGCTTCAGGTGTATTGAAGTCATCACACATCGCCGCATTGAAGCGCTCAACATATCGTTCGTCCAAGTCGCCAGCACCCTGTTCCAACTCTAAACCTCTGAGGCTTTGGTAGATTCTGTCCAACGCTACTTGAGCCTCTGCAAGACTGCCTTCAGAGTAGTCAATTTGGCTTCGATACTGACTAGACACCAAAAAGTATCTCACCACTTCCGCAGAATACTTTTCCAACACTTCTCTAATAGTAAAAAAGTTACCTAGAGACTTAGACATTTTTTCTTTGTTTACGCGAACCGCGCCGGCATGCATCCAATAGTTAACATAGGTCTGACCTGTAGCACCCTCCGACTGAGCAATTTCATTTTCATGATGCGGAAACTTAAGATCAGGCCCTCCGCCATGAATATCAAAGGTATTACCTAGACAGCACGTAGACATCGCAGAACACTCAATATGCCAACCAGGTCGGCCCGCCCCCCAAGGAGAATTCCAACTGGCTTCACCTGTTTTGGCCGCCTTCCAAAGCGCAAAGTCGAGCGGATTCCGCTTCTCACTCTCAACACCCACTCGCGCCCCTGCTAACAGATCTTCGGTATTCTTCTTACTAAGCCGACCATACCCATCAAACTTATCTATCGCATAATAAACATCGCCATTGTCTGCTGCATACGCGAATCCTTTGTCGATCAAAACCTTAATCATGTCAATAATCTGCGGCATATGTGCCGTTGCTCTAGGCTCTTGATCCGGCGGCAAGACAGCAAGCTTTCGCTCATCTTCATGCATCGCATCAATAAAACGCGATGTAAGCGCCTCGAAAGACTCTTTGTTCTCTGCAGCACGATTGAATATTTTGTCGTCGACATCGGTAATATTGCGAATGTACGTAACGTCGTAGCCCGCATGACGCAAAAACCGAGTAATCACATCAAACCCCACCATCACCCGAGCATGACCTATGTGGCAATAGTCATAGACGGTCATCCCACAAACGTACATCCGTACTTTGTTCGCTTCGATAGGCGTGAATACTTCTTTTTTCGCCGACTCAGTGTTGAATATCTTCAAAGGCATCATTGCTTTGCCCCCCAAACATCCCTCAAACCAATCGTTTTATTAAATACTGGCCGCTCAGCTGTGTGATCGTGACGATCCGCAACAAAATAACCTTCTCGCTCAAACTGAAAACTCTGCTCGGGCTTCGCGTTCACCAGCGATGGCTCCATCATGACAGAAATCACTTTGTAGCTATCCGGGTTGATATGCGCCATGAAGTCTTCGTCACCACCATCCGGGTTAGGATGATTGAACAGACGGTCGTACAAACGCACCTCAGCCTCAACACCTTTCGTTGCAGAAACCCAATGAATGACACCTCTAGGCTTAATACCCTCAACATTCTCACCCAAGGACTCCGGCACAAGCGTTGCGAGCACCTCGATAGGCGAACCCTGCTCGTCTTTTAAAACCTCATGCGCCTGAATAATGTAGGCCCCACGTAGGCGAACCCACTCACCCAACACCAGTCGTTTGAATTTTTTACGGGATAAAGATGTATCTTCAGTAAAGTCACTACGGTCGATATAGATCTCTGACGTAAAGGGCAACTCTCGCTCACCCAATTCCGGCCGATTCGGGTGGCAAGCAGCGTTAACCCACTCATCAGCACCACTGGCGGCGTCAGCCATATTAGTAATCGTGACCTTCAACGGGTCCATCACACACATTGCTCTCGGTGCCTGCTCATTCAGGTCATCACGAATAGCGTGCTCCAACTGCGCAACATCAATATCACTATTACCCTTACCGCTCACCGGAATCATATCGCAAAAGCGCTCAATCGCTCGGGCTGTAAAACCTCTGCGGCGCATCCCAGCGACAGTTGGCATTCGCGGGTCATCCCAACCACTCACAACCTGATCGTCAACCAACTGCTTCAGCTTACGTTTGCTGGTTACCGTATAGTTTAGATTTAACCGACCAAACTCATACTGTCGCGGCTGACTTGGAACTGGCAAGCGCGCAAGCAGCCACTCGTATAATGGCCGATGCGCCTGAAACTCCAAGGTACATACCGAGTGCGTAACGCCTTCAATAGCATCTTCCTGCCCATGCGCAAAATCATAACTTGGATAGATACACCACTTATCACCCGTTTGGTGATGCGTGATTTTTCGGATCCGATATAAAATGGGGTCGCGTAGATTCATGTTCGGAGAAGACATGTCGATTTTGGCTCGCAAAACGCAGTGCCCCTCGTCAAAGTCACCTGCCGTCATTTTTTCAAATAAAGATAAGTTCTCATCAACGGTTCGCACCCTAAATGGGCTTTCTTTACCGGGCTTAGTCGCCCAGCCACGGTATTCACTTGCCTGTTCCGCAGAAAGGTCACACACATATGCATCACCAGTTTTGATCAAGCAGATTGCCCATTCGTGCAATTGATCAAAATAGCTCGACGCAAACTTCGGCTCATCTGCCCACTGATAACCCAACCAAGTGACATCTTCCTTAATCGCTTCAATAAATTCTTGGCTTTCTTTCTCCGGGTTTGTGTCATCAAAACGCAAATTACACTCACCACCAAACTCTTTGGCCAAACCAAAGTTCAACCAAATAGAACGTGCATGACCAATATGAAGGTAGCCATTCGGCTCAGGAGGAAAACGCGTGACAACTTTGCCGTCGTTCTTATTATCAGCAATATCTTGCTGAACAATAGCGCGTAAGAAATTGGTAGAGTGGGATGTTTCAGATTGGGACATACAGAATTGCGATCCAGAGCGAATTAAAGCGCCGAATTATAGCCAATTCATATGCCCAATCAAAAGCACTATATTGAGTAGCATGCTTCTTTCAGCTCTCGCTACAAAGAAGAAGCACTGCTATCAGACGGACAATGCTTGTTAATTGCATTAACAAAGCGAGCTAAAGACGTGTAAACATTGGCCACGATTGGCACCCCCGTTGTTAATAAACTAACAGAAATGTCTCGCGCTGGGTCTGCCCAGCAAAGCTTGTTGATCAAACCGATATGACCATAAGCCGTTTCAGTATTTTTACCCCAGATACCGACCGGCTTGCCACCCAACATCAAACCAGCACTGTAGCGCATAGGTAGCATCAAAGTTCGATCGAACTGAACAGACGCATACGGCTGAGTCAGACGCTTAACGGTCATCGGATCACACACTCTAACGCCATCCCACTCCCCCCCATTTAGCATCATCTGATAAAAACGGCCCATCTCTTCTGCCGTTCCGGTAATGTTGCCCGCCGGAATAATCGCCTGTTTAAATTGCTGACTGTTCGTAACGTCTTCTAGTTCTTCTAGGCGACCACCTAGTGCCCGCTTTATCAAGTGAGACAAGGGGAAAAAAGGTTTGACGCCGGTGGGGGCATTGTATGCTGCAAGGTTGGTGTAGCGGTCTTCAACACCATAGCGAAAGTACTTCATTTTCATAGGCTTACGGATTCGATCATCCAGCAAATCCTGAATAGACCCACCGGTCACTTGCTGAACGACTCGCTCTAAGATATAGCCACCCGTGAGCGCATGATACGCAAGCTTATCGCCATTGACCGACGCAGATTCTGCCTCGCATAGCATTTTCCATATCAAGTCGTTATCCCACAACGTTTCTATCGGCGTACCCGAAGGGAGCCCCGGAACGCCGCTACGATGAGACAAGACCTGATGAATTGTGATGTTTTTCTTACCGCGCTGCCCGAACTCCGGCGCATAAAAGCTAATCGGATCATGCAAGTTGATCAGTTTATCCTCACGCAACATATGCATCAGTAAGGCAGTCACCGCTTTTGAAGCGGAGAAGTAGCAAACGGGCGTCTCTGGTCTCATGAGGACTTTTGTTTCATCAGCAGTCGCATGGGGAGAGTTACCGGAAGCATGGCCTATCGCGCGCTGCAATATGATTTTCCCACGACGACGCATTGAAATAGATATGCCAGGATGAGCACCGGTTCGATAAATATCTTCAATCGAATTCCAAATAGCTTCTGCACCATTCGCACACATACCAACGGACTCAGGGCTCACTTCCTGCGAAGGCTCTGCCGTGGTTACGGTGGATACCGATTTCGGAACTTTCACCAAGTTTCGTCCCAAACCGTGAAAATGCTTACTTTGGTTTACCTGCTGATCAATCATTTGCAAAATCATACTTATCATCTCGAAACTATAAAACGAGGGATCAAAATCGAGGAATCGCTCAATTTTTAACCTAAATCACTAATTTCATTAAGAATCTCAGTGCTGCTTACTCTTCAATACTACGCCCATCAAAGTCACGAGTGCAATTCGTTCCTCGCCAACTCACGCCTTATGGCCCAAAAAATCATCTTTGGAAAAAACATATCAAACAAGGCCTTGGCTGAACGATAGCTCTTCTCCTTAAAGCCCGCCCACCTGGTGGAGCTATCAACAAACTCCTTTGCTCAGTCTTCAGGAAACAAAGGCTCCACTAAGCTTCTTCCACCATCTAACGCTAACGCTTCATGCAAAGCGTCCACTAAGTGTTGAGATTGATCTAAAACGGTCTGCCAGTAGGACTCACGGCTCTTATCATCTAGCTTTAAAAAATCATGACGATCTGGGATCTTTCCATACGGCAGCTGAGCAATAAAGTCATCGCTAGGGTTAAGCATAACAACGTTTCGGTAGTTACCTGCCTTAATCTTTCGCCACGGCAAACCTTTATCAAACCAACCGGGGATGACTCTCGGTGAAAAGTGAGGATACAAAACCAGCCCATCTTGCACATTGAAGGGGCCTGAAAAATGGTAGTCCACCATCCCGCCGTCCCAATGCCACCGTTCTTTCCCACCCTCCAGTCGACTAGGTTCCATCACCAGAGGGATCGCGCCGGACGCACTCAATGCTTGTGACAAGTTTTGTGGGGAAAGCGAGACAACCTCAGGTCGCTCATAATAAGGCGCATGACTCGCGCCCTGACTAATCAATACTTTTGGGTACAAACTTTGTACTATTTTCGGAGAGATAATGTTGCCCGTTGCCGCCAGTGTAATACCAAAGCCTTGCGCAAGCTTAGAGCGCCCGTTTAACCATCGGCGATTGCGCACCGCCACTACATGCAACTTACGTAGGGGGTTGGCCACCACTTCATGCGATCGACGCCCAGTAAACAACTGGTTTAGAACGACATTCACAAACGCAGTAATTTCTTGCGGCGGCAACTTTTCACTATAGCGCTGATTCATATACAGAGTTTCGAATTCACGCAGCACAACAACCGGGTCATTCTGCGCATAGCAAGCCATTCGCCACGAGCCAATACTAGAACCAATCAAGTCGATCGGTTGAGTGGCGGAAGGTAAAAAGTATTCGTTAAGATACTGATCAAGACGACTCAACATTAACCACTTGGGGCCGCCGCTCGCCCCGACTATCAATTTCACGCGCGAAGCGTTTAGTCCGTTTTCACGAATCTCCTTAAATGCATCCCTGCCCGCCAATATTTTCAAAGGGCCAGACTTTTTAGACCTCCTAGTCGCCTTTTCAAGCTTCGTTGTATTCGACAATTGTTACTGTTCTCCTTTATTTCCTGAATACCTCGAGTTAACCACGGCTACCCGAAATTCGCCCCACTTACCCGATAGAAAATATCGGCTTACCTTAAAACCTACCTCACGCTTGGCTCTGTATACTAACGTTATTTTTTAGTGAAAAGACATGCCGAAACACTGTTTTCGATTAGGGCAAAAATACGCACCCTATTTAACGACGGCAAAAGCCCTACCTAAACACGCTATACCAATGACGAAAGGCTTAGCCCTAAGCCCTAGCTTATGCCCAGACAAACTACTAAGATGAAGTTACCTGCACGCCTCGATGAAGAAAAAAGCAAGGATTGCCATGACTAAGATGAAAGCTCTGCAGAGCTCTATTCCGGCCGCACTCGCTTTGATTGCGGGCTTACTCCTTTCTGCAAGTGCCTACGCCTCTCAGCCCAAAAAGCTCACCTGCTATAGCACGGCTTTTGAGCCATATGTCATAGACAATAACGGCAAAATCTCGGGAATTGATGTCGACATTATCCAAATGGCAGGCGCCGACTTAGGAATCGATATCGAGTTTGATTTAATGCCTTGGGCCCGATTGGAAATCCAGCTTAAAGCGGGCCGTGTTGATTGCGTTGCCGCTTACTTTCGAACGCCGGAACGTGATTCATACATGCACTTTACCGGCATTCCTCTCCATGTCACCTCTTACTCACTATTCGTTAACGCGAACAAAGCCGATACTGACTTTTCAACTATCCAAGACTGGCAAGTTGGTATCAACAGAGGCTTTAAAACGACCATAGAGTTCGAACGAGCTGAAGCCCAAAACCGCCTTTCATCTGTCGAACTAAACTCAAGTAAGCAAGGTTTTGACATGCTAAGCCTGAAGCGCCTTGATGCCGTCTTAACCGACATTCATGTCGGACAATACTTAGTCAAAAATCACTTTCCAGGGCAGTTCGCACCAATAAAGCCCAGCTTTCGCTCTACTCCGGCTTACTTTGTTTTTGCAAAGAAAGAAAAATTTAAAGCATTAGTACCAAAATTCGATGGCGTACTCATGCAGATGATGATTGATGGACGCTATAAAGCTGTTTTTGATCGCTATACAAAATAGAAAGACAAAAACTAAAAATATCTCTCCCCCATAAAGCTTCTTAAGCAAAGCGGCACTCTATTGCTCACAGCGTAACAGCCAAAAATACCCGCTACTCCACCTAGCTTTACACTTCAAATTCCAGCATCCAACTCCAAAAAAATAATTTTGAAGTTTGCAACTGTAAAGCAGTTTCATAGGTTTAGGCCGTAACTCTCGGACAAATAACAGGTTAGCAACCCAAGTGGCCAAAAAGCACACAAATTAAGACTTAAAAAAAGTAAAAAATCCTTACAGATGTTCGACTTAGTGCGCATTTCAAGGCTTTCGGATTGCAATAAAAGAACGGTTTGGATAGCCTTTCGCGCCCCACACAAAAATACTAATTAGAGTAACTTGCAGAGTTGATAATGGAGTATGCAAAGCATGTTTAGCTCGGGAAACAAGAAGAAAGTTGGAACATGGTCGAAGCTAGTCGCTTTATGCACCCAAACAATGGGCGGATATTATCGTTCAAACGGCACCATTGTTCGTAACGTTGCGTCAGGGAAAAGCCGATCGAATGACGAAGCAATTTTTGTCGAAACCGATGTTGAGTTTGCCAGTGTTAATGAACGCACGCACTCGCGCGTTCGCTTTCAAGAAACACAGTGGCAAGAAAACCTAGAAACCATCCTCTCTCTAGTGTCCGGTTTACTGGGAAAAAACGCACCTACCGACGCAGTTGATCCAGATTGGGCCACTATCTACTTTGACTACGCACAAAAAGTAAGCAACAAAACCATGCAAAGCCTTTGGGCTCGTGCAATGGTCTCTGAACTAAAGCATCCTGGGTCAATTTCAAAGCGTAGCTTAAGCTATTTGTTTCATTGCGATGCTTGGGAAATTGTGGCGTTCAAGAAAGTCGCTAATTACGCATTTATTGGCAGCAATGGCCATCCGTTACTGTTCAGAAGCAACCCAAATATCGAGACTAATGACGACTTGTTTGCGGAAACTCGAATGTTATCTCATTGTGTCAATGCAGGCCTGATCTCTGCTGCGCCCAAAGAGTTACTAGTTGGCCATGAAGTGGAGTACGAAGGAAATAGCTTTAGAGTTTGTCACGATGTTAAGACGATGGGTCAGGCAACCGGCTTTCTCATACTGCCTTTCACCAAAACAGGTAGTGATATTCTTAAATTATTGGGTGGCTTAGAGTCAATCCCTAGTTCAAACCTTCAACGTCGGGTCGTCTGGGAACACTTGTCAGACTTTATTGACTTAGAATCGCCACAAGATATGGAGTCATCCCTCGCAGGTTAGCCGCTCTTACTGGGCCATTTCCGCTAGTCATTCTTAGCGCTAAGAGCGATGGCCTCGCGCCTGCGGCAGATAAAAATTATAGCGAATAGCGAGAAATCGACTTGTCGTCGCGACGATCGCGGCACTTAGCAAGGTAGTCGTATCATCGACGGCAAAGTGATGAAGCACCAGATACGTCAGCGCACCAAATATCGCGTTGCAGGCATAAAAGTCGGCTCTGAGGATCAAGGGAATCTCACGCACCAACAGGTCACGTATCACGCCACCGCCAGTCGCCGTCAGCGTGCTAATAAGAATCACACCCACCCAACCTAAGCCACTCTGTACAGCAATCGCCGCACCCATGGCAGAAAACACGCCTAAGCCAATCGCGTCCGCCGCCCGGACATACATAAAATGCCTTTCAACTTTTCGGGCAAAAAAGAAGGCGATGAGGCCACCAACAATACACACAACAAAATAGCTTTGATTTAAGAAGGCTGCTGGCGGGTGTGCGCCTAGCAAGGCATCTCTCATGATGCCGCCGCCAACGCCTGTCGCCACCGCGAGTACGAGTATGCCAAACAGATCTAACTTGTACTTAGCGCCATCAAAACCACCAGACAGGGCAAATACAAACACCCCAAACAGGTCGAAATAGATCAGCCAATCCATGAGCTAACTATTCAGCCATGCCATGTATTCATCAACACCCTGCGCCACCGTTTTAAACGGCTGGTCGTATCCAGCCGCTTTCAGCGCAGCCATATCAGCTTGAGTAAAGCTCTGGTAACGCCCCTTTAAATGGTCAGGAAACGGAACATACTCGACTTCGCCGCTACCATGATAATTGATAACAGCTTCAGCGACGGCTTGAAATGGCTCCGCCGCTCCGGTACCCAAGTTGTAAATACCCGAGGCTGCTTTTTCTTTCCAACACCATAAGTTTACTTTTGCGACATCACCGACGTAAACGAAGTCACGTGTTTGCCCGCCATTTGGATATCCATCGCAACCCTCAAACAACTTAGGGTTCTCACCGTTTTTAATCTGAGTATTCAAATGATAAGCGACACTGGCCATACTGCCTTTATGCTGCTCTCTTGGCCCATAAACGTTAAAGTAGCGGAAACCGATCACCTGAGAGTCAGCCTCTGGCAAAACACGTCTCACGTATTGGTCAAACTGAAACTTGGAATAGCCATATACGTTAAGCGGTTTTTCATGCTCTCGCGCTTCCGTAAACACTGATCCCGCGCCGTAAACCGAAGCGGATGACGCGTAGAGAAATGGCACTTTATGATCTAAACAATAGTGCAGCAGCTCAACCGAATACTGATAGTTATTCTGCATCATGAACTTGCCATCCCACTCAGTAGTCGATGAACAAGCGCCTTCATGAAAGATCGCCTCCAAACCCGGAAATTCAACCTCGGATTTGATTAGCTCAAGAAAATCGTCTTTATCAATATAATCTGCAATCTCAAGGTCCGCCAAGTTAACAAACTTGGTGCCATCCTCAAGGTCATCAACCACCATAATATCGGTATACCCTTGGTCGTTGAGAGACTTGACGATATTGCTGCCGATAAAACCGGCCCCACCTGTAACGATAATCATAGAGACTTCCTGAAATCAGTAAGCGAACACACTGGTTCGAAAAATAGCACATATGAGCACTGACGCCCGTTTAAACGGCATTATAGAGAGGCTTGGTAAAAATGATAGCCAACGCTCAGTGAAACGCTGGCTACTGAGCTAACCACTTAGTCAGCTTAACGCATAGTTCATCACTTCTTACTGGCTTGCTAATATAATCATTCATACCCGCGTTCAGGCAGGTCTCTACATCACCAGACATCGCATTGGCAGTCACCGCAATAATGATGGTATCTCGGCGACCGGGCAGTTCACGAATCTTGCGAGTGGCTTGCAATCCATCCATCCGAGGCATTTGCCAGTCCATCAAAACAAGGTCATAGTCTGATCGCTCTAGCGCTTCGACCGCCTCTAAACCATCGTTTACCATCTCCACACCCAAACCAAGAGCCATTAGCTGGAGCTCTATAATTTGACGGTTCACTTTGTTGTCTTCCGCGACCAAAATTTTCTTCTCGCGATACTGCGATAACTGGCCATCTGCAGCGACCTTTTTGTTCGATGTGTGTGGCCGACTAGTGGGCTCAATGCGCGCTTTCACTGTTGCGCCCGCCCGGCCACCCTGAGATTCGTTAGGTGAACGATGGCTAGGCAAGTCCTTATTGTCGATCAAATCACTAATCGCTTGCACAAAGTAGCTGTACTTAATTGGCGTTGGCACAAACGCTAGTTGAAATACTGTTTCTAGAATCGACACGTCCGCACTTGTTTGCGAGTGTATCGAGCTAACAATCAGTAATTTATGGCGAGACATTGTTTTTGGCGCGGTTTGAGTCAGCAATTTAAAATCACCGAGTAGACTAAGCTCCCACACCAAGCTAATGACAGGCTCGCCTTCAAGCGAGGCCAGTGCAGACAACCACTTCTCGGTGCTCGTTACCGGCGTAAAAAGATACCCCATTGACGTTGCATAGCTCTCAACTACTCGTTTTTGCTCCGCATCAACCACCAAAGCAACAAAATGATAACGCTGAGAGCGAATAGATGGGAATTTAGCGCTATCTAGCTCCTGAGAAATGCCCAACTGCAAATCAAAAGAAAATGTGGTGCCCACGTTAGCAACACTTTCAAACGCAATATCCCCACCCATTAACTCGGCCAAACGCTTACTAATCGTTAGACCTAAGCCAGTGCCGCCATACTCTCGCGTCGTAGACGAATCGACTTGCCTAAACGGGAAAAACAAATCACTTTGCTTGTCATGCGGGATACCGATTCCCGTATCAATAACGCGTAAAGAAATCGCTACTGTATCCGAACCTAAGCGCTCGCAGTCAACCCAAAGCTCCACATAACCCTGAGCCGTAAATTTAACCGCATTGCCCAGTAAATTGAGCACTACTTGCCGAATTCGACTGGGGTCACCCACTACTTTTTGCGGCACAGTGGGCGATACATAATACACAAAGTCGATTTGCTTCTCGTCACACTGAAACGAAATCAAGTCGGCACAATCATCAAGCGCCCCTCTCAGATCGAACGGGATATGTTCCAACTCCAACTTACCCGCCTCAACCTTGGAGTAGTCCATAATATCGTTGACCAAGGAGAGCAAACTTTGGCTAGAGCTATTAATGGTCTTAACATAGCTAGCCTGCTCTACCTCCAAAGGCATGCGTTCCAGAATTTCAGTCATTCCGATAATCGCATTCATCGGCGTCCGAATTTCATGACTCATCGACGCTAGAAAAATGCTCTTACCTTGATTCGCCGACTCTGCGTCCTCGCGCGCCTCTTCCAGCGCTACGTTTTGTTGAGTTAGCTGACCAAGAACATTCCGAAGCTGGCCAGAACGAACATTAAAACTTCTCGCTAGCTCACCCAACTCATTGTCGCGGATACCACTTAACTGGGTCGAATAATCTTTACGGCGAATGAGGTCACGCACCTGGACGGTGAGCTGGTTAACAGGTTGAAGCACTGAGCGACTAAGAAACAACACAAACAAGGTGGCACACAATACGAGCAACACGAACATCAAGCCAAGCATTTGCTTACTGATACGCGCTACCGACTCATTCGCATAGCGCGATGGCATCGCCACCACCACTTTCCAGCCCAAGTCAGCCACATTGAAAACATTTACCAAGCTGCCTTCATTAAGCAGAGCATCTTGAGAGAGTGTCACTTGTTCAGCCGACACAATTTTTCGAGACTGACTAAACAACTGCGCAACCACCAACATCGCCTCGCCATAGTCAAGCTGGTAGGATTTTTCAGCGAGAGCGTTCGCCAAGCGCTCATGTGCCGTGATATCCGATAGCGCCAAAGATTCATGGCGCAACGCATCGGTGTTACCCACCGCTGAGACAAAACTGGCTAACTCTGGGCGCTGCTCGGCAAGTTCGATTAACGTTGGGTAATCGGAGCGTTCTTCGTCGTTCAGTGCGCTCCAAATTTCCGACCAGGCTAGAGTAGAAGGCATCGACAGCAAACGGTTATTCCGATCTACAGCAAAAGCATAGCCGCGTATCACATCAGCCTGCTCAGCCATAAATTCAGACAAGCCCAACAGTTTAAGGTCAATCGTCGCCACACCCACAATAGTATCCCCATCCCACATGGGCACGGTGCAGGTGACCATAGGTTCTAGCGAAAAAGGATCCATATAAGATTTCGACCAATACACCTCACCTTTAGCGAGATATAACGCCGGCACATACCACTCTTCTTGATGGTACCCTGATCCGTCAGGATCATTGTAGTCATCAAAATATTGCAGTAATCCAGAAGAGTCTTTTCCCCAAAAGAAGGAGCGCCGCTCTAAGTTCGCATCGAAGCCGTAAGGCGCAGGCCAGATACCGCCGCCAGCGACTAACTCATCCATTCCTGTGTCAGTTAAAAATTGAGGGATAACCGTATTGTAGACCTGCTCGTCCTTAGCAAGGCTTACGCCCAAACTCGCCATACCTCGCGCAAGGGATTCAGCGCGAGACAAGCGCTCTCGGAGTTTTAAGATAATGTTTTGGCCGACGCCTTCGTTTAGCTTTTGCGCCTGTTCAACAAACTCGTCTTTGCCCTTGGTTTGAATAACGAAGAACGTCGACGCTAAGATGAGTGCTAAAAATACCGCAATTGCCACCCCAATCTGAAACGATAGAGTTCGACTGAAGCGCCTCATCGGAGACGGTGTGTCTGCAACATCCAATTTGTCTTGCGATTCCATTTCCTTCCCGAACATAGCTCTAGTTTTAGTTTTAGTTTTAGTTTTAGTTTTAGTTTTAGTTTTAGTTTTAGTTTTAGTTTTAGTTTTAGTTTTAGTTTTAGCCTCACTACTGGCATCCCCTAAGCTTGGGTCTTCTTCGGGCGTTTCAACACTAAACTGCTCTTTGTCTAGGGTGCCGTCTGATAAGGCCTCAGAAGCATTTTTTTCTTTTGTTTCTTTCTTTCTACCAGTCTCAGTAGGCATTACGCCTGCTTTCGAGTCCTTCTTTGTTGAATCCTGAAATGATTCTTCCGCTTGTTCTGTGGTCATCGATTCTGCCACAGTCTTGAGCTTAGACTTATTCTCTGGTGCCTGCGTGTAATACTTTTCGCTATGCTCGTCTGAAACGTGTTCTATCTCTTTCTGCTGCTCTTCTACCTGCTCTTTCGGAATTTTGCTGTTGTATTTTTGGGGCTTTGGTGTCGGTAATACGTTTGTTCGTGACTCCTCTGAAGTCTGTTTTTCTGGCTCAGAGGGCATCGATTCAATTGTTTGATGGCTGCAACCCAGAAACAAAGAAACCAGCAAACTAATCAGTTGAAGGCGACAAAGGAAGGATATTTTTTTCATATTTGAGTAACTTATTCTAAACACAGCCATCATAGTTATTTACTCAGACAGCTGCCACTGTGATAATCAAGCAATAACCATATCATAACAAGAATGATGGAAAAGTGTCATGACCACTGAGCCTGTAATAACACAAGCACCAACCACAAAATCTCAGCCAAAAGCTAACGTTCATAAAAGCCCCTCACAAAAGGTTCACCCTAAAGTAAGTGCAGAACGGGAAAGTATTGGTCGAAAACTAATATTTTTCGCTTGGGCTGTAGAAATATGTGCCGTCATTATAGGCTTTGCCATTTCTATTATGCAGGGCATTACCTCTTTCAGTGAACTTGAAGCAAACCGAAGCGGCTCCCTAGGTTTTGGCGATTACACAAATGTCTTCATTGCGATGATGCCCTTTTTCATGGTGGCCATCGTCGAAATCACCAAGATTCCTTTTGTTGGTGCAACCTACAAAACCAGTAACACTACGTGGAAATTTATCTTTGCTACCTCTCTGGTATTTCTGGCATTCATTACCTTTGAATCTGCTTTAAACGGCTTTGAACGAAATTTTCATTCGTTAATATTTTCGATCGACAAATATAAAAAAGAATTAGTGGCAGTTGAAGAAGAGATCGTGCCTCTCGCAGAGAAAAGAGACAAACTTGCGGGTTTAACCGCCCCGAAAATAGAAGCCGATTACAGTAGCCGGCACAGCATTATCTCTGAAGACCGTGCCCGTCAAGCTGAAACTATACAAGATAGAATTCAAGGTTTACGCGCTGCAACCCAAACTGAGTACATTAAAGGTCTTGCGAATCAAATTGAAGACCGTCGGGTTCAAGTAAGCAGCCTAAGGTCTGACCGTCAACGAGAGCTTGATGCCTTAATCAATGCATCAAGTGAGATGAGTAAAAACTCTGCCTCTGAGATCAGTACGCAGCGTAGGAGTTTGCAACAGCAGTTATCAAATGAACAAAATTATTTAAAAGAACTACGCATAAAACGAGAAAAAAACATCGAAGACGCTAGTTATTTCTCAGAAAACAAAGTAAAAAAACAGCAAAATAAAATCGTCAAAAACCAAGAAGAAAAAGTCGAAAGCTTACGTGTAAAACTAAATACACTCAGTGATTCAGACCGTCAGTCCAAACTAAGGTCCGGATACAATCAAGATATTGAAGCGGTTAAAGATCGCTATCAAAAGCGCATTAAAAATTTCAATAATGAAATTCAAGCACTGTCACTTACCATGAGTAAAAGCTTAGGGGCACGGGAAAAAGATGTTGAGCACGTGATTAAAAACCATATGGCTGAATTAACCCGTATAGAGAAGAAATTTTCCGATCAGCAATCCGACAATGAACGTATCAGAGAAGATGAATTCACCAAACTCGCTAGAAACGATGAATTAATGACGGCTTTAGATCAAAGTATTTTTGATAAGCAAAACCAGCGTGTCGAATTAAGAAACATCGTCAATATCAAGGTAGGCGACAATCAAGTTTATCGTATGGCGCAGTGGTGGTTTAGCAAGGAGTCTGCTGCCGACTTGGACCGAAAGGACGTCATGACCATTGCCTCACTATGGTTTGGT
>CAJWBE010000051.1 GCA_913020045.1 uncultured Oleiphilus sp. | reverse complement strand
TGCAGACCATGCCGAGTAACTTGGATCAGGGTCTACTCCTGATATCTCACTGCACAGACGCGCAAACTGATCGAGCGCTCTAGACAGGTCCGCGTTATCGGTTCTCTCGTTTAGCAGAGTTTGAGCGATCACCTTTAGTTGAAATTCTTGCGTGGAGTCCATCGTCGAGTAAGGTTCCATGGGCGTTATAGGTTGAGTGCTTTTCGTAATCCGATCAAATTCCTTGTCGAAACGGTACACGCATTGCTGTTTAGTATTATGGAATAGGCCCAAAGAATGGGCAGGTTAAGTCCCCTACTCTCCAAAGCTTCCTATGATTGCTGTTGGCAACGCAAAAGTTCTACTTCAAATAGTTCCAAGTCTGCCTCATTCGCTGTAATGACTTCAATGCGGCTATCGGTGGTTTCGTCGACACTTGTTTCACGCAAGATTTTGTCTGTTCTGTTGTAGGAAAAAACTCCTAGATCCGTTATAAAAACGGCTTTTATGCGCTCGACGTCTGCGCCCGATAGAAGAATATGGAGCTTGGTCTTACAAAAAACTATGCCAGGTTTGAATATCCAGCCTTGGCTAAAGAAGCCATCACCTTGATTTTTACGAGAGACGAATCCTGTTTTCGGAAAGGGGCTCTTTCCATCCTCTTCAATCGCTTTATTGGCTGTATGGGGCGAGGCGTTTTTATGCTCCTCTGACTCGTGATGGTTAGTCTGTTCGGGCAGGAATCGCGGTTGGCCGACGAGCCAGTCGATAGATAGTTCTCCGTTTGTTACCTGAACGACTTTTTTGTCATGCCTTGGGAAGCGTTCTTCTAAATATGAAGACAGTTTCAAGTGCTCCATTCCAGAATATAAGTCGATTTTGTTTGCAGCGACGACATCTGCAATGTCTAACTGCTGCTGAAATATCTCGTTCTTTAGGTACCTTGGGTCTTCAAGCTTTCTTGCGTCGACCAGCGTAATTGTGCGCTGAACATCCAAGGCTTCTTTAAACGCGCTGCCATGCAATGTGGATAGGACTTCTTTCGGGTGTCCGAGGCCTGTGGGCTCGATTAAAAGCCGGTCAGGTTTTGATTTCGCAAAACCTGCATTGTCAGCGAGATCTGCATCGGAAGCCCGGCTGCACAGCACATACATCCGCCGGGGACCTCTTTGATAAAGATTCCGCGCTGATCGCCTAGCGCTGTTTTAAAAATCGCGCCATCGATCCCTATTTCACCAAATTCATTGACCAGCACGGCCCAACGCTCAGTTTTGGGTTTGGATTTCAGTAGGTGCAATATCGCGGTAGTTTTACCAACACCCAGAAAACCGGTAATGACATTGGTGGGAATATTTTGAATCACCATTACTAATGACAACCTGCTTGCCGACAAAGACGATAGTTTTGGATATGTCCGCCAACGATGAAAAGAGAGCCTATTAGAGTGAGTAGTTTTTCACCGAATTCGCCAACCAGATCATGTCCAAATAAGGCCGCAACGATAACCACCGCAACGCCAAAGATACCATAGGATGCAATTCGCCAACGCTTATGCTTCCTGCAGCCTATCACTAAACGGATCAGACTTGTCGGCAGTATCGCTATTACCAATAGCTTGTGAAACAACTCATCTTGAAGCGGCAGCACACTTAATACAGGGATAATTGTGACAGCGATGGGTAAGAGCAAGCAATGCGCAATACATAACAGAGAAATGCTTATTGCAGACTTATCTAGGAAAGTTTGTACGTTTTTCATAGTTTTTTATCAACACGTTGGTGGGCAGGCAGGTTTAGTCGGTCCTAAGTATGTACCGACAAATAAATGATACATTATATCATTTATGATAATCAACGGTTTCCGTTAGCAGATATCGTATTTAATCGAGCCAGTCTTAGTGCTACGACATTGGAAGTGAAATCGGCAGAAGACACTGTCCATGCTTAGCGGTTTGTACATATTAAGCGGCTCGAGGCGCTATTCAATGCCGGGATGACTTGAGTTAAAAGTACGTCTATTTAGTCTTGTATGCGATGGTGAAGCTGTCTAGATAATCTATACTTCATAAAGATGTAATAAGCCGGCTCAGCAAAGCCTGCCAAGTTCTCTTCTAAAAATAACCAAGGGCAATATAGAACTGTATGAAACATAACGTCGACATCAATATTGACTATTTCGATCGCCATCTGAATAAAGTTCGACGCAACGTTTCTCTTGCTTGTATTTTTCTTATCGTACTTGCGACCGTGCCCGTCGCGATCGCTCGGGCGGTAGATGGCTGGGATATTAATTCCCTACTCCAGCTGATTAGCACATGTATTCTAATAAGCGTTTTTGCTTATGTTTATTCCAAGGGCTATGTAAAAGCCGTCGGTATCATTATCTACTGCGTTGATATGGTGTTGATGTCTGTCGTGACGTTAGACCCGCAAGGGAATGAGCTCATCGTACTGTTTTTTATTACACCCCTGTTGGTTGCCTATTTATTTTTCACGCCACGATATTCATGTCTTGTGTCTATCTGTTCATATGCGTTTTTGAGCACGCTCTATTTTATTCAGTATGTTGACGTCGGCTCTCCTAGTTATCATTTTGAACTTGTTTTATTGGTCCTCGCGGGTATTTCCTCGATTGCAGGCCTGCACGTGGTGATTGGGCTTCGCCATAGTATCGAAAAGAAACTTATTGATGTTGCGCATACTGATGCCTTAACACGACTGCCCAATCGTATGTATTTCGATGAGCGTTTGACCCAGGAGTTTAGCCGAGCAGATCGCGATAAAACGCCCTTATGTTTGGGTTTGATTGACTTAGATAACTTTAAGCTTGTGAATGATACCTATGGGCACGAGTGCGGCGATAGTATCTTAATTCAGGTAGCAGCATTGGTCGATGAGTCGATTCGTGCTGAGGATATTGCATGTCGTGTCGGTGGCGAAGAGTTGGCCGTGATTATGCCGAATACCCCTATTGAAGAGGCGTGTGAAACCCTTGAGCGTCTGCGTATCACGATTCGAGATGCACGTTTTCCTTGGAAGTCTTACCTGGTTTCTCTAACCGTCAGTGCCGGCATCTCTGAATATAAAGCACCTATGCCGAAGGACAGCGTCTATGCGAAAGCGGACGAAGCCCTTTATCGAGCCAAACAGCAAGGGCGAAACCTTGTGGCATGTGCTGACATCAACAAGCTTGAGGCAAGTGCTTAAGTAGATTACGCATAATGTCGGTCGTTTTGTTTTACGCTGACCCCGCTTTGCCTAATGATGAACGGTACGCGCTGAGTCCTGGCACAAAACTGACTAATACGGCGCCCACAATTACATACCCTAGTAATTCGCAACTTTCCGCACGCAGAAAGTTAAAGCCAAGGGTCATACTGAAGGTCTCCCCCAGTATCGTATTCCCCCATGTGATCAGCCCAAACATGCTAATAATTGAAAGCATGATGGCTGATAGCGTGATCAGCAGCGCTTCGGCTTGGATCAATCCAAATATAAAAATCGGGTTCGCGCCAATCGTTCTCAGCACTCGCAATTCATTTGTGCGTTCTCGCATCGAGGCCAATAGCATCGCGCTTAGCCCAAGTAGTGAGGCAATTAACACTAAGAAAGATACTAGGCGAAGGGTATTTTCAAGCACACCCATTGTCTGCCAAAGTTGCGATAGCGTTACGCCTGGAAGGATGGCGGTTAGCGGCTCAGGTTTAAACTGATTAAACGTACGTTGCACTTGAAACGTAGCCATTTTCGAACGTAAGCCAACCATCACTGCGGTGATACTTTTTGGAGTAAGGCCACCCTTGGCTAAGCTGCTGAGCGGTACGCTTTTTCCTGGCATTTTAACGCCGTTTTGCCAGCCAACATGAATCGCCTCAATTCCTGCCAAACTAACATACAGTGCTTGGTCGACAGGTGTGCCTGTCGGCTCTAGTATCCCGACTACTCGGAAAGGCATATCGTCGTGAAGGCTAAAGCTTTGTTTGCTAATGCCATGAGCCAACACCAGTTGCTCGTCTAATTTATAACCTAGGCTTTCGGCTACCTCTGCGCCTAAAACAACATCCAGTACATCGGCAAAGCTGCCACCGCTTTGGAAGTTAAGGCCTTGTTTATTTCCGTATTGAAAGTGTTTGAAGAATCCGTCCGATGTGCCTACGACTCGATAGCCTTGGTGTGAATCGCCAAGTGACAGGGGGATGGTCCATGCGACGTTTTTGTGGTTATTGATAGTCTGATAGCTTGCCCAAGACAAGTTGTTGGTGGCGTTGCCTATCCTAAAAACGGAATACAACAGCAAATTAATCTCTCCGCCGCGCGCGCCAATGATTAAGTCGACACCGGAAACAGTTTTACTGAAACTGTTTTTTGCTTCGAGACGAATATGTTCTACCCCCAACAAAACGGTAATGCTGACGCAGATCGATAAGATTGATAGCAAAACCGAAGTTTTTCGATGCATCAAACTCTTTCGCGCCACGCGCCAAAACATTGTTGGCTTTATCATAACCTGCCCTCTCTCGCTGCTTGTTCTTGAGGTGATGAATGTGGGCAATTAATGGCAGAGAGTTCAATGGTCGTTTCAAAATAGCGGGATAAGGTCGTGTCATGACTCACAAGCACAAGGCTCGCTTTTTCCTCTTTTACTATCTTTAGTAACAAACTCATAAAGGCGTCACGATTGGCTTCGTCTAAAGCGGAGGTCGGCTCGTCAACGAGAAGAATGTCGGGTGAGTTTAATAGCGCGCGAACAATCGCCACGCGTTGTTGTTGACCAATACTGAGAGACTGCGCTTGTTGTCCATACAGGTCTTTGTGGATGTTGACTTGGGAGAATAGCGCTTCCGCTTTAGCTCTGATGTCGTTTGAGCCGCGGCTTCCAAACTGGGCCGCGAGCAAAACATTGTCCATCACTGACAAATACGGAATAAGGTTGAACTGCTGGAACACGACGCCGATGTGTTGAGCTCTAAAACGATCTCGCTGCCGGGCACTCAGTTGTGAAAGCTCTATGCCTGCTATCGAAAGATTACCTTCGTTGGTCACTAGCATGCCGGATAAGAGGTTAAGTAAAGTAGATTTTCCTGTGCCGGATGCGCCCCTCAAAAAAATGCTAGTCCCGGTCGGAACCTCCCATAGTGGAATATCAATAACCGGTGCGTGCTCGGGCTGGTAGCTATACCTAACGTTTTTTAACAGCAGTGCTGGCTGATCTGAAATTTCTGTCATGTCGTATTATTTACCAGGTTTTTTACGTTATGATCAACGCGTTGATTGCAGTTTATCTTCAATTTCTCATTGATAGGAAGTACAAATGAAACGCGCCCCGTTTGCGTTAGGATTAATGATCTTTTGCCTCTTCAATAGCCCTGCATTTGCGGCGAGTTCTCCCGAGGAGGAAAGTTACACCACGATAGAGTGGACAGACTTAATGCCCGCTGATGATCTCGAAGCATTGTTGAATCCACCTGAAGACCTTCAAGAAATCGAAGATGGATCAGCGGAAGATTTAATTAGCAACCAGATACAAGCGGCTATTTCTCAAGCAAGCGATAGCCGTTACCAGCAAGCCCTTTCGTCGACCAATATTCGGCCTGAGTATGATAAAAAACGTATTCGGATTCCCGGTTTTATTGTGCCTTTGAGCTTTGGTGAGAATAACAGCATCACGGAATTTTTTGTCGTGCCATACTTTGGCGCCTGTATTCACGTTCCGCCCCCGCCGCCCAATCAGATAATTTTTGGAAAATACCCTGAAGGTTTTAAACTTGACGCCTTGTATGATGCGTTCTGGATAGAAGGTACCTTAAGCACGAGTTTGGTCGAGAATGATATGGCCACATCGGCTTACTCGATCGACATTTTTCAGATCACTGATTACGTCGAGTAAACCTTAATTTCACGCACAGTCTTGGCAGATGCAGTCCAGCTCAAGCTGTGAATTAAGCAATTGAAAATCGGCTTCCTGAACAGACTGTTGAAGTTGCTCAACGATTGTTTTCGGAATGCCAATTTCCTTCACTTTTTGGCATTTACTGCAAATAAGAAACTGCGGGACTTGATGGCTATGGTCACAGGCGATATGTGAGCAGGCGATATACTTGTTGGCAGAGCTTAGCTTGTGTACTAACTGGTTCGACACTAAAAAGTCGAGCATTCGATACACTGACATCGCGGGTATCGATTGCTCATTGTCTTTATTCAGCTGGTCGGCCACTTCGTATGCGGAGAGTGGCTTTCTTGATTGCAGCATCAATTTAAGCACGCGCTCTCGCTTTTGAGTGAGCTTACCGCCTTGCTGATGGCATCGATTCAACGCTTTATCTAAGAGTGTCGTTAAGCGCGACGATGATAGAGTCTCCATACGAATCCTGTCTTTTTCTGAGCGTTTTTTTACTAAAATTCCAGTACTGTCTGCTTTGGGTTCAAACTTACCGCGCCCTGCTTTCCGGCATAGATATATTGAACGTCTAACTGTTCTATCCCATGGAATAGTTTGAGTAACTGAACGTCTATTTCGCGAATGTCATTCGTTAGCTGACAAATCGCGTTGTATTCTACTACAAATTCTCGATGCTCGGCTTCTTTCGCATGCTCGTCATGTGATTCATGTGTTTCGTGTGCTTCATGTTCGTGATGGTCTTCGTGCTCATCATGCTCAGTATGTGAATCGTTATTCTCATGAGAGTCGTGCTCGCCGTGTTTGTTTTCAGCTAACGAAAATGGGTTCTCCATGTGTGGCTCAATGAACTGGCACTTGCCACCATTGATAATAAACAGTTTGCTGGGTTCAGATAACGCACTAAGTGCACGTTCAACTTTCTGGTGATGTTCCTTTGTTTTAGCCGCATGCTCAAAACCAACGATATTCATAGCGGGTGATTCGAGCTGCAATGAAAGTTCTTGGCTATCCGCCACTAGGGTCAATGTTGCTCTTCCGTGTTCATGCGCGTCATGTGTTTCATATTCAGCTTCGTGACCGTCACCATGAACATGACTATGGTCTGCGGCGACTAGTAACGTGCCACTTTGGGCCAGTAATAGCATGGAAGATAAGGTGATGATTGTCGGAACAGATCGGCATTTCATAGCATAGACTCAGTGTGTTTATCGCCCAGAACAGGGAGGACTAAATATAAAGATATATCATATCTTTATATTTAGAATTAAAGCAACACTCGTTCTGGGAGATTAACGATATTTAGAGTCACTTTTCCTAGTTGGCATCAAATGCTTTGTTTCGAAGACTTATGCGTCCCAAACTACTACTCCTGCCCTTTATCTCTTTAAATCAGCGCTCTTCCATAAATAGTAGATAACTGGAATCACCATCAGAGCGAGAACCAAAGTTGAAATCATCCCTCCAATCATTGGTCCCGCAATCCGCTGCATTACTTCTGACCCAGTTCCGCTGCCGATCATTATGGGCACTAGACCAATAACAATGGCCATCACTGTCATCATAATTGGTCTTACCCTTAAGCCTGCGCCTTCCATAACGGCCTGGCGAATGTCCGGCAAGGCTAAGTCGCGACCCTCGCACGCAGCGTCATTTTGATGTTTTTTGTAGGACTGGTTTAGATACACGAGCATCAGCACGCCAATCTCAACTGCCACACCTGCCAATGCGATAAATCCAACGGCTACGGCAATCGACATATTGTAGTTGAGCCAGTACATCAACCATAGCCCGCCGATCAGGGCGAACGGGACGGTCCCCATTATGATCAGCACTTCGACAGCGTTTCTAAAATTGATGTACAGCAACAATATAATGATCGCAAGGGTTAAGGGAACCACGACTATTAAGCGCTCTTGCGCGCGCAACATGTATTCGTATTGCCCTGACCACGTAATTGAATAACCTGCGGGTACTTCAATCTGCGTAGCGACTACCTCTTGTGCTTCCTTAACATAGGAGCCTAAGTCTCGGCCTGCGATGTCTATTAATGTCCAACCATTTAAGCGGGCGTTCTCGCTTTTTATACCCGGTGGTCCGTCATCGACATAGACCCTTGCGACATCGGCTAGTGCAATGGTTTGTTTGGTCGGCGTCACGATCGGCAGCAGTTTCAATCGTTCTTCAGAATCTCGATAGTGTTGAGGGTATCGAATATTGACGGGGTAGCGTTCAAGTCCTTCAATTGTCTCTGTGACGTTCAAGCCGCCAATCGCGGCACGTACTTCAGTTTGAATGTCAGCAACTGAAAGTCCAAATCGCGCCGCCCTTACTCGGTCTACATCGACCTTCACATAACGTCCACCGGCGACGCGCTCTGAATAGACGGACGCGGTGCCGTCGACCTCTGTCAAAACACTTTCTAAGCGCCGCCCTATTTTTTCTATTTCACTCAGGTCTGGCCCGGCTATTTTTAAGCCTACTGGCGTTTTTATTCCGGTAGATAACATATCGATACGCGTTTTGATCGGCATTACCCACGCGTTAGATAGCCCTGGAAAATTCACTAGGCTTTCTAGCTCATCGCGTAACGATTCTCTTGTTAAGCCTTCTCTCCATTCGTTGCGAGGTTTGAGGTGAATAAATGTTTCGATCATGGTTAGCGGCGCGGGGTCGGTCGCGGTTTCAGCTCGACCAATTTTACCAAATGTCGTCTCAACTTCAGGAACCGTTTTAATCAGCTTATTTGTTTGCTGCAGCAACTCTCGTGCTTTACCGATGGAGATACCAGGATAGGTAGTCGGCATATACATCAGGTCACCTTCATCAAGCGGTGGCATAAACTCAGTGCCTAGCTTGGTCGCGGGCCATATACCGGCGGCCAGTAGGATGGCCGTCGCCAAAAGGACGGTTTTTGGATACGTGAGTGCCGTTATCATTACGGGGCGATACGCGGAGGTTATTAGGCTGTTTAACGGGTTTTTATGCTCGGGAGTAACCTTGCCGCGTATGAAATAACCCATTAATACGGGGACCAAGGTAATCGCCAACCCAGCGGCTGCGGCCATCGCGTAAGTCTTAGTAAATGCTAAGGGCGCGAATAGTTTTCCTTCCTGAGCTTCTAGCGTGAATACCGGAAGAAAACTCATGGTGATTATCAGCAAGGAAAAAAACAGTGGCGGCCCGACTTCAGTGGCAGCCTGTGTAATAACCTCCCAGCGGTTTTGGTCGGTTAATGGCGTTTTTTCGATATGCTTATGAACGTTCTCTACCATCACAATCGCGCCGTCTACCATCGCCCCTATCGCAATAGCGATTCCTCCGAGCGACATGATATTGGCGTTTAAACCTTGCTGATACATAACGACAAACGCGGCCAGAATACCAACGGGTAGGCTCACTATAATGACGAGTGATGAGCGCAAGTGAAATAAGAAAACAGCGCAGATAAGCGTTACAACAATGAATTCTTCGAATAGCTTTTCATAAAGATTGCTAATGGCATTGCCTATTAACTCTGAGCGATCATATGTTGATACGATTTGTACGCCCTCTGGTAAGCCGGCTTTCAAGCTTTCTAATTTTTTCTTTACTGCCGAAATCACTGACTGAGCATTCTCGCCAAAACGCATGACAACAATGCCGCCAACGACCTCGCCCTCACCGTTCAATTCGGTAATGCCACGACGCATTTGTGGGCCATACTGGACGGTGGCGATATCTTTGATCAGTAACGGCGTCCCGTTGTTAGACGCCCCCAGAGGGATGTTTTCAATATCGCTAATGTTTTTCAGATAGCCGCTGACACGAACCATGTATTCGGCTTCTGCCATTTCGATCACTGAGGCGCCGGTTTCCTGGTTAGCGCGTTCTATCGCCATCTTTACATGAGATAAAGGAATGCCGTGATAGCGCAGTTGGTTTGGCTCAAGCTCGACTTGATATTGGCGCACCATGCCACCTACGGTGGCGACCTCTGAAACACCTTCAACCGTTTGAAGTTCGTATTTTAAGAACCAGTTCTGAATACTGGTTAGCTCGGCTAAGTCGTGAGCGCCCGTTCTATCGGTAAGCGCGTAAAGATAGACCCATCCGACCCCCGTCGCGTCGGGTCCCAGCTGGGGCTTTGCAGCGCTAGGTAGGCTCGCCGTTACTTGGTTGAGATACTCGAGGACTCTAGACCGCGCCCAGTAAATATCGGTTCCATCTTCAAAGATGACATAAACATAAGAGTCACCGAAAAACGAAAAACCGCGAACAGTCGTCGCACCCGGTACTGACAACATGGCGCTTGTGAGTGGATAGGTCACTTGATCCTCAACAACCTGAGGCGCTTGTCCTGGGTAGCTCGTTTTTATGATGACCTGAACATCTGATAAGTCTGGAATTGCATCGATGGGTAGGTTTTTAAGCGAATATGCGCCAAAACCGATTAGAATAGCGGTGCCCAGTAATACAAAGAAACGGTTTGTAATAGACCATCGAATCACGGCAGCGATCATTGGACTGCTCCATTTGTGTGGTGATGGTCCATGTGTTGATGATCAATGAGATCAGGAGCCATATCATGGTCGTTGGTGTCGGGCAAAACGTCTTCCTTTAGCTTCTGAGTGCTTGGCTCCACAGCGCTGATCTCGAACTCCCAGTCTCCCTGTTTTACTAATTCAAAGTGGATGATCGATCCTGTTTCAAATTCAGATAAATCGAGATCGTCAGACAATGAAAAATCCATAGTCATTTCTGGCCAGTCCCATTCGGGAATTGGGTCGTGGGTAATTTTTATCATTCTCATCGCCGGCATTACTCTTTCGACTTTGCCTGAGGCCATCACGCGCACGTTATCAGCAACTTGTTTGGCGTTTTCTTCCACTGCGTTTATGGCTCCACCTTCCGTAGAGGCCTGCATTCGCTTAAGGTCTGCTCCGACGTTAGATTCTGAATCAATCAAGAACTGCGCCGAGGTAACCACCATGTCTCCCTCACTAAGCCCGCTAATTATTTGGACGCGGCGTTTATCTATCGAGCCCACGTCAACACTGTCGGAACTCCTAGCTGCCAAGCTCAAGCCTTCAAAGCCAATATCTACCAAGGTTGATTCATAACGTCCGCTACCCAGCGCCCTGACCACGCGATGGTGGTTTGCCCCTTTGATTAAAGCGTTGCGAGGAACCGTTAAGGTCTCGTTGGTTGCCGTGTGCAGCACTTGGATGTTAGCTAACATATTGGGTTTCAATGCACGGTCTTGATTCAACACGCGGACGCGAATAGCTTGTGTACGCGTTTTTAAGTCCAACTCCGGGTATACGTAATTAACGGAACCTTCCCAAGTTTTTCCTGGTAATGCACTCACCTTAATTTCTACCGTCTGCCCCTGTTTAACGAGTCCAGATTGTCGCTCTAGTATCTGACCAATTACCCATACAGAATCGAGTGTTCCAAAAGAAAGCACTTCTGTGGCTGGCTTAATATACATACCTTTTCTGACGTTTAGATCTATCACAACGCCGTCAGCGTCTGCGATGATACTAATGGTTTGCTCGACGCTACCTCGTTTAGCTAATGCACTTATTTGGGTTTGAGTCAGACCTAATGACAACAGACGCGCACTTGATGCCTTGATCAGCGTCTTGTTGCCACTGCGTTTTGCGGCTAGATACTCTTCTTGAGAACTGACGAGCGACGGAGAGTACAGCTCAAAAAGTGTTTGGCCTTTGCTTACCTTGTCTCCGCTGGCGGCAATGCCTAAGCGTTCAATCCAGCCTTCTACTCTACTATGCACATGAGTAACGCGGCTTTCATCATATTGAACCATTCCAAATGTACTGATAGGTATCGCTAGGCTTTCTTTGTTCACAGTGGATACTTTTACGCTAAGATTGTTTTCCACGGCAGACGAGATTTTAATTGTGTTACTGCCCTTCTCCGTCCCGTCTTCTTGATATACAGGAACTAAATCCATACCCATGGGTGACTGTCCAGGGCCGTCGCGGCGATAATTTTTATCCATTGGCGCTACCCAATACAAAGGTTGTTTATCGTCAGTGGCCTCCGATTTATTTTCTGCTTTGTATCCGACATGACTGGTCGCTATTGCAATGCCAAGTGCTAGCCCTGTGGCGAAAACGGCTGATATTGATAGATAACGCTTCATTAGATTTGATCTCCATCATCGAAGGTTTGTAAGTCATGCGCCAAAAGTGCGTTTAGTGAGGAAAGGAGCTTCTGTTCGTTAACCCGCAAGCGCTGAAACATGGTCTTTGCTTGCTGCTGTTTCAGAAAAATATCCATCACGCTTTGGACGTCGCCTTCTCCAGACTCATAGGCCTGCAACGCGCTTTCTTTTTGTTTCGAGACCATGGGTAATATTTGCGACTCATACAATGACAGTTGGTCTCGCGTATATTGATACTGAGATTTTTGATTTTGATACTCGAACCGCAACGCGCTTAAGGCTTGGTCTCTCTTAAGCTCGACAGCGCGGGTTCTCTGACCAGCAGCAGCTTGATTAGAGCTTTGCTTATGATTGGAAAATAATGGCAGTTGAACGTTGATGCCTGCAGATAAAAAGTCAGGTCGCGCTGAGCCATCGGAATTGTTCCCATCTCGTAACCCATAGCTCAGCTCCAGGCCCCAAGCGGGTTTAAAGTCTTGCTCTACAAGGTTTTCGTTTAGGCGCGAAAGCATTACTTCTTGATTAAGTATCGAGACGGCCGGGTGGAGTGCGAAGTCTCTCTGCGCATTCGTTGGATTCGAAACTAAGTGCCTTTCGTCTAGCGATGGTAGCGACTGACCAGAAATCTCTCCTTGAAGTACTGTGTTAGCGAAGGTATTGAGCTGTTGACGGTACCGCTCATAGTGTTGCTTCGCATCAATGTACGTGTATTGCAGTTTGAGCAGTGCAAGTTTGGCACCGATTAACTCAGCTTGCTCCTTTGCTCCGACCTCATATAGCCCGCGTATAAAGTCCAAGATCTGCTTAAGATGCACTCGATCCGTGTCCAATAGTGTTAGTTTCTCGTTCCAGAACCACGCTTCAAGCCACGCTTGCTCTACTGATTTTTTGGTAGTCAGCCAATATGCTTGTTGAGCGCGGCGCCGTATGTCAGCTTGAAGGCCTGCGACACGGGATTTGATGTCTAAACTGTCCCCCTTGGGAAACATTTGTCTTACACCTACCTTTAACTTAGTCATTGGTTCTTGGTCAGTCTTAAATGTGTCGGTCGGTATACTTTGTACTGCTGCAAAAACTGTTGGGTCTGGCAAATAGCTAGCGGCGTTGGATTCAGATAAGAACGCGTTAGACTCAGCCTTAAATGCTTTTAGACGAAAGTCGTTTAACTTCACCATTGTGACGACAGCATCAAGCGAAAGTTGTTTCTCTTCTTTTGCGTTCGCGAACGAGGTGGGTAAGTTTAATGTCAGTACGATTGCAAACTGCATGCTAACGATTGCAGCAAAATTTAAGCGGCACATAGAGGTTTCCACAATATTTATAAGCTAAATAGGCGGTCGACAACGCGACCAAAAAATGGACTTATCATCCATTCGCCAATAACTCTTAGAATTAAGGCGTGACTAGTCTGTGGAAACTAAATAATAGGAGGGAATGTAATAGCGGTTGAGAGTGGATTGGTATAATAAAAATCAAGTATAAAGTAACGACTGCTTGAAGAAAGAACTGCGTGATTGGTGAGCCCCAGTAAACCTATCGGTAGATGGCAGCCGCCACTTTGCCCACATAAACAGGAGCTTTCGCAGCAGTCACCGTCGTTAGTAGAGGTTGATAGTCTTTTAGAGTTTATTACTTGATCGCCGCTCGACTCATGACACGGAGCGTGTGTATTTGCTTGCATATCGCGCTGTAAAGCGCTTGGTATTGAACTGCCAAGTGAACTCAGTATCGAACTGCTGATTTGTTCGTTCGATAGCGACGCATACACCTGTCCCGCAAAACTCGCCACTGGGTTTAGTAGCATTAGGATTACGAGCAATAGCGTTACGTGTCTTTGTTGGGTGTTGCGTTTCATCATGAAAGCTTGTCAGATCGAAGCATGCTACGCAACTGAAAAGTTGATGCCGCTCTCCCCCAGACTATTACGAGGCATCGCAGAGCGAGTTTTATGGGAGTCTTTTAATCGCCGCCAAACGCTTTGCTATTGAAGATGGACCGACGTTGACGCAAAACGCAGTCGAAGCATGTGAGCTTTTACTGAGCATTCATGCGAACTATTTTTTTATCCGTATGAACTTATATCGGAGCTATTGCGTATTGAATACGGTGTCCTAGTGACGGCAAATAGTGAGAGGAAATATCGGCGTTATGAAACATAATGGTGGCTCTAACAGTATGTACTCAGGTTTAGCGAGTATCGGGCAGCACTTTCTGCGGCTGCGTCGAGCGACACTTGTCGCATTGGTAGTATTGGCTATCTCTGGCTGTAGCTCGGGTAGCTGGCGCGATGCAAGCCGTCAGTCAGCGAATATTGCACCTTCCCCGGAATCTGCGACCGAAGCGGTTATACAGGTATACGGCGCTGACGCATGGGGTTGGCGCGGCATATTCGCGGTTCATACTTGGATTGCGGTAAAACGCGAGAACGCAGACGCTTATACCGTGCTTGAAGTAATCGGCTGGCGTGCAGGCCATGGGCTGCCCGTGTTGCGAGTCGAAGAAGACATTCCTGATAGACATTGGTTTGGCAGCGAGCCTGAGTTAATTCTAGATAAGCGCGGTGCGGACGTTGAACGAATGATCGATCAGATACTTAGTCTGTCAGAAAGCTATCCTTGGGCAAACACGTACACCGTGTTCCCCGGACCGAACAGCAATACGTTTCCGGCCTGGATAGCGAAACATGTGCCTGAGCTTGGGCTTGAATTGCCGTTTAGAGCGATTGGTAGTGGTTGGGAAGAGTAGTTGTCCTTTAGGTTTAGAGATGTTGTGGCCTGTCCACGGCACAGGCTATTAAGCTTATCAGGGTAACAGCTGCGCAATAATAAACATTCGCTTTCGTAGGCGCGTGTTGGCACAATCCACGTCTTGTCGCTGCTGACTTAATTTACTCCGAGGCTTTACATGTCCTTTTCAACGCTTGGATTGAGCTCCCCTATCCTAAAAGCCATTTCTGATAAGGGTTACAGCAAACCAACACCTATTCAGCTTAAAGCGATTCCGGCTATTTTGCAGGGCAAAGATCTTGTTGCCGCTGCACAAACTGGGACGGGTAAGACCGCCAGTTTCGTATTGCCTATTTTGGAAAAACTTAACGTCGAGCATGTTCATCGGGGCAAGCGAGTACGTGCATTAATCATTACGCCCACGCGCGAACTTACCGAGCAAGTTGCTGCGAATATCGACCAATACAGTCAACATATGAGCATTAGTACGATGGCGATGTATGGAGGGATTGATGCAGAGCCCCAAAAGAAGCGTTTAATTGAGGGTGTCGACGTACTAGTAGCGACACCAGGGAGGCTCCTCGAGATGATTCATCAGCGAGCCGTTCACTTTGATGAGCTAGAAGTTCTCGTATTAGATGAAGCAGATAGAATGCTGAATATGGGTTTTATTGATGACATCAATAAAATTATTGATCGTTTGCCCACCGAACGCCAAAGCTTGTTGTTTTCAGCAACACTCACTGAAGATGTTCGTTTTCTTGCTAACACAGTTAATGACGACGCCGTGGAGATTGCGATTTCTCCAAAAACGAAAGCAGCCTCGACCATCGACCAATGGTTGATCACAGTAGACCTCGATACAAAGTCGGCCTTGCTTAGTCATCTGATCAAAGAGCAATCATGGGATCAGGCGCTTATTTTTATCGAGAAAAAACACGGTGCAGCAAAGCTAGCCGCACAGCTTGGTAAGCGAGGTATCGAGGCAGAAGCCATTCATGGGGACCGAAGCCAAGCGATGCGCGCGAAAATTCTAAATGATTTTAAGTCTGGTGAGCTGAAGTTTCTGATTGCAACGGGTGTGGCTGCCAGGGGGATCGATATAGGCCAACTGAGTCGAGTGGTTAACTATGATCTTCCATTTAAACCCGAAGAGTATATTCATAGAATTGGTCGAACAGGGCGGGCCGGTGCTTCAGGTGAAGCTATCTCATTTGTTGCAATGGGAGACTTTAAGAAACTGTGCGCTATTGAAAGCCGTCTTGGTCATATTATTGAACGTAAAGAGATTGAAGGCTTCCCTGTACGAAAGACGGTACCGGTTTCTATTCTAAACTATGTACCTAAACGTAAGCCCAAGCCCAATCCCAATCCTACGAAAGCCCAAGCGCCAAACTCGGCTAAAAATAAGCGAAAGCCAAGTGCCAAAAAAGCCAAGTCACCCAGTAAAAACGAAAGTATATGGGGTAAACACTAGGCAGTGAAGGCCTTAATGAGATAAGTCTCGCGTTAGGTAAACTCGGTTTGTTTTCGGAAACGATAGTAAGAACCGATGTCACGAAACCCGAGTGCTTCTGTTAATTCTAAGGTACTGAGTTGCGCCAAGGTTGGGGCGGTTAGACGGCACAGCCTCTCCTCTTTGACTAACTCGGTAAAACTAGTGCCCTCCTTCTTTAATTTTCGATATAAGCTTGAGCGACTCAGGTGCAAATATTCAGTGGTATTGGTTAGCTGGCAAAATGTTGCAAGATCGTGCGATAGCATGGTTTTTATCTTGCGGGTAGTCGAGTTTACCTCAGTTTTTCCGACTTGCTTTTTATGTGTTATTGCTTGTTTTTCAAGCAGGTTTTTTAAATACTGGTTAGCGCCCGTGACTGGACGATTAAAATCCTCAAGGGAGAACCATGCGGCGTTCTCCTGCTGCTGGTAGGCGATTTCGCCTGTTGTAAGGTGTGCAAAGTCGTCGTTAAACGTCGGTGCAGGCCTAGTGAGTGAAATGCGAGCGGGTGATATTTCGCTACCACAAAGAGACCTACTCCACGCGATCATTGCTGCCATGCTCCTATCAATTGCGACATCTGGGTATTCCGGAGAAAGAAACCGGATTGATAGTTTGGCCTTGCCACCCTCTTCCACTTTGCTGGTCCAGCATTCAGAGGGGTTAAGCAGCTCGATGTTCTCGCTAAATATTACAAAGGCTTCGGCTAGGGTCTCGCTTTGTGAAAGCCAGTTAGCGAGCAATCCTTTTGCCTTTAGGTTGACCTTAGAGCCAATTTGAATGCCGATTGAGTCATCTACATCGGCTACCTTTTG
>CAJWBE010000050.1 GCA_913020045.1 uncultured Oleiphilus sp. | reverse complement strand
GTAGTTCAGTTGGTTAGAATACCGGCCTGTCACGCCGGGGGTCGCGGGTTCGAGTCCCGTCCGGTCCGCCACTTTAACTGAAAAGCACTTAGATAGTGCTTTTTTTTTGCCTGCGGTTTGGCTGTCCAGTCATAACATTGTCTTAGTTGCTGTTCTTGTAATATTGCTGAAATATTATGCGCGTATTGTTTGGTTTCACCTTAATAAATGTGGAGTAAATGATGAGTGATTACGAAGATGAGTTACTGGATGAGCTAGATTTCGATGATGATGTAGATGATGCACAGGAATTGTAAATTTGCGATCAATCACATCACTCTAATGATCTAAATCTCTTAGTGCATTAGTTATCGCTGCAAGAGGCTTCGCAATGAAGGCCTCATATCAAGCGATTCAATTACCCAATTCCACGCTTATCCTGCTTTTCCTTTTTTACTTCATGTCTTCGTTCCTGATTTTGACCGTTCCTCTTTGTTTTCTCCGCGAAATTTGTTTCTGCCCTGCGGTAAGGCGGAGGTGAAGGTGTCGGTCCATGGGTAAATCATGATGTTTGCGGACGAATTTTCTATTGAATGGTTTATTTAATCTGCCATTTTGTGAAAACGGTCTTAATCTATGGCCCGCAATTCACGTGTGCTTCTCGATTGATCATCTAAACTGTAGGGAGTTTATTTCAATTGTGTTATCGCATATTCAGGGGTCAGTATGGCAAGTCGAGAGTCAACTTCTCACGCCGCAGTTTTTTTCTTTGGGCCGCAAGGTATTAGTCGGCATATGCTCTTCTCGGAATTTGAGGCCTTGCTGGATGGCTATGGTCTTCCTGAGTACAAAGATGAAGATGCTAAGGCTGCCTATGTTCTGATTGATGCTTTGGGAAAGATTCAGTCGATTGTTTTCTTCAAAATATATTTTGATGAAGACGGTAGAGCCGATTCTAGCTGGAACGTGCCGGTAGAAAAGTTGGCAGATATTAGTGGCAAGGGTCCTGATTTAGGTGGAGGTCCTATTCGTCTTTCTTGTCGATCTCAGTGTGCAATCAATTGGCATCAAAATGATTTGTGGGATCCAGACATGACGCCCGGCACCAATGACTTTTTGTATCTTCGGAAGGCGGTCGACGACAACCGGTTGAGGTTGGCGTTTGATACGCCGGACGAAGAAGTGCCAACCTTAGATTCTGTAGACGTTCCGATCGTCGAAGACGGCGCTATAGACATGGAGTTAGAGCATCAAAAGCGACTAAAGCTTGCTCGATTGCTTAAAGAGCAGCGCTTGCGTATTCGAACCTTGGAGTCTTACCGTGAAACGGCTGCCGACAGTAATGAGCGCGAACAGCGGATTATTGTTCATGCCTACAAAAATGAAATTCAGGCATTAAAACAGACTAACGAGCAGTTACGGGTGCAAAATGAGCGCTTGCAAGAAAAGCTTTCTTCGAGGAATGAGCAGTTTATTGACCTACAGGATAAGGTGTCGGGTCAGGCTCGTTTGGTGGAAGGGTTAGAGGATAAGCTGAAATATGCTAATGCTGAAGATCGAGTGCAAATTGAAAGGCAGAAACTGGAGGCTGAGTTGGTCTTGTTGCGCGAGCAGTTAGATCGACGGGATCTGGACTTAGCATATCGTGATGAGCGCGAAGAGCAACTGCGAGCAGAGCTTGAAGAGAGTAAAGAGGCGCAAATCGATGCTGGGAAAGATGGCTCTATTCTTGAAAAATTGAGGGAGCTTGAGGTGGTTTATACGGCTTACCATTCTGGTGCTGGGCATGTCACGATGACCAGTAATGAAATCAAAAGCTATGTTAAGAATCCTATCGGCTTTGTCTCTGCAAAGTGCTTTGTGACTGAGGAACAGTACCGAGCGTGGTTGGATCATCACGAAAGCCCTGTCTGTCGTCATAAAAGTTCAGACGGAAGCTTTTGCTTAGCAGCGGTGGATAAAGTGGCCGCGCCTGGTGAATTTGAATTAGGGATTGCTGATCGCTGTGTGTTGCACAAACCTGAGGGCTTTGATTGAGCATTCGTCGAACCTTAGTTGGACTTATGATGTTAAGGCTTATGTTCTGGGCGTTTAAGTGAACCGCCTTCCGTTAATTGAGTCAGAGCTTCAGGCGCTGCCTAGTATTGACTCTCTTTCTTTAGATTTGAAGGGGGATGGCAGTGCGTTCAAATTAGACTGTCTGCGCTTAGATCGGGTCCACCCCTTTGCCTCTGGGAACAAGTGGTACAAACTTCATCAGCACCTCCTGGCAGCAGAGCGTTCAGGAAAATCTACCTTGTTGAGTTTCGGTGGCGCCTATTCCAATCATCTTCATGCGCTTGCTTATGCGGGGTATCGACTGAAAATGCCATGCATTGGTTTAGTGAGGGGCGAGTTGACTGAGGAATTAAATCCAACCTTGGCTGACTGTAAAAAATGGGGCATGACGCTTAAAGCGTTGCCGCGTGATCGCTATAGACACTATTCGAGAGCCTGCAACCGAAGGGAAGTTAGCGAACAGTACCCCGACGCTTGGGTGATACCAGAGGGGGGAGAAGGGCCCGAAGGTGTTGCGGGTATTGAGTCGCTTTTTGGCCGATTGTTTCATGAAAGTGGTGTTCCCTATGATGTCATCGTTTGTCCAGTGGGCTCCGGTACTACGCTTGCGGGGATCATATCTGCTGTCTCGGGGCGTGCGCATGTGGTCGGATTTTCGGCATTAAAAGGCGCGTTTGATTTGGAAGGCCGCGTCGAAAGCGCTCTCGCGATGGGATCGGCTAAAGTGGGCTCGTGGGAAATTTGCCATGACTATCACTTTGGTGGATTTAGCAAGCAAAACGAACGGTTAACTCGGTTTATCTCAAGTGTTCATGCGACAACGGATCTGCTGTTGGATCCTGTTTATACGGGAAAGATGCTTTTTGGTGTGTGTGAATGGATTCGACAAAATCGGCTATCTTCTGGTTCTCGTGTGTTGGTTGTTCATACGGGAGGCTTACAGGGCTGGCGCGGAATGGGGGGTTGGCCAGTCGTTAGGCACCACAAAGATCTTTTCTCCGCATTTTAATGACCCGCTTATTTCCCTGAATGCTGCAAACATGTGGGCTCGTTGTTGGTGCGCTGTATTGCTTAGAAATGCGATCATATCGTTTAACGCCAGTGCGGACTCAGTGTGTCGTGCGAGAGTTTGATCGCTAGATATCCATTGGCTTTTTTCGAGTTTGAACCAGATGTTTTCTTTTAGGTTTTCGTCGTGAATGTGCTCTATTAATTCTCCAACTCGATACCAAACTCCGCTCAAATGGCCTGGGTTGATGTACTGGGAAGTCGGGACTTTTTCGTGAAGTGCTGGTTGAAATAGGTAACCTTTGATTAATGCTTGGCTACTAAGCTTGCTGATGTGTAGTTGTTCTAATCTTTCTTTTACGGCCGGATGAGTCGCGAGAGGGAGTTGTTTTTTACTTAAATGGTTTATTTTTAGGTCGAGGCGATCGATGGCATTAGGGCCGACCCAGTGACCGTCTAAATTTTCACTTTCGTTAGCAAGGTTTGCCGTCGTGCCGAGGTAGAACTTGATTGCGATTTCTTGATGTATCGCGCGATCACATTGATGGTCATAAACGATAAAGTCGAGCTCGCCGAGTGTTTTTCCTTGGTGGTGGAATTGCAGGTTTGAAGCGATAAGTTCATAGCGAGAGCTATGGAGCAAGTAAAACTGCCATAGGGCTTCAAAATAGCTGCCAAGAAAATGGCTTTTAGTTTTACTCAAATGCCGAGCTAGCTCGGCTTCGCTAATTTGGCTAACCCTATCGATATCACTTGCCGATGGAGGTTCTACCAATGCGAAAGGTGAGGATTCTCCCATAATCAAGTTGGGGCTATTAAGAACCCAGTGGAGATGGTCTTTTATTGTCATGTTGTTTGTCTTCAGACTAGTGCTGGCACTCATGATAAATCTGCTAAGATAAGGGTCAACATTGAAGGCGTATTTTTTGTGAGCGTCAATCGTCAGTTTGAACAAGTAGGGTGTAGCGTTGAATACGGATAATTTTAGGAATATTGGTTTGATTGGCCGGATGGGCAGTGCTCGAGTCGTCGAGACGGTAAGACGGCTCAAACGATTCTTGATCTCGGAAGGTTACCATCTCATTATCGAGGAGCAGATTGGTGCTTTAATTCCAGGTCATGGTTTGCAGGTTTCTAGCGTCAAAATGATGGGTGAAGTCTGCGATTTAGTGATCGTCATTGGCGGTGATGGAAGTCTCCTTGGCGCCGCACGTGAGCTGGCTAAGTCTGATGTTCCTTTACTAGGCGTTAATCGAGGGCGCTTAGGTTTCTTGACGGATATATCCCCAGATGAAATGGAAGACCGCATTTCTTCGGTCTTATCTGGCGAATACATACAGGAGAAGCGATTTCTATTGGATGTTCATGTTAAACGAAACGGCGAGCCCATCGGGTTTGGTACCGGTTTGAACGACATTGTCTTGCACCCAGGTAAGTCGACTAGAATGATTGGCTTCGATTTGTTTGTTGAAGGACATTTTGTCTACAGCCAGCGTTCTGACGGTTTAATTGTATCGACCCCGACAGGCTCTACGGCTTACTCTCTTTCTGCAGGTGGCCCCTTGTTACACCCTAAACTCGATGCAATCGCTTTAGTACCTATGTTTCCTCATACTCTCAGTAGTCGCCCCATCGTTGTTGATGGGAAGAGTGAAATAAAAATAGTGATTGGTGAGGGTAATGAAATATACCCGCAAGTAAGTTGCGATGGACAGCATCATATTCCGGTGGCTCCGGGCGATACGGTGAGCATTACTAAAAAACCACACAAGGCTCGACTCATTCATCCCACCTCGCATAACTTCTACGAAACTTGTAGAGAAAAGCTTGGTTGGGCAAACAATTTGGTGAACTGACGCTTATGAAGTTATCGAGAAGTTCGGCTTCGGGTTATGACTTAATTGGCGATATTCATGGTTGCGCTCAAGCGTTAGCGCGTCTGCTGAAATCAATGGGATATGAGCACAGTCGCGGAAGTTACCGTCATCCGACTAGAACCGTTATTTTTGTTGGCGATATTGTTGATAGAGGGCCTCGCATACGTGAAGCGCTCCATATTGTTAAAGATATGGTCGATCAAGGGCAGGCAGAAATTGTTCTTGGTAATCATGAATACAATGCCATGTGTTACTGCACCGAGAGCAAAGATGATCGCCCTCAAACGTTTTTGCGCGAGCATAATGCGCGCAACCATCGCCTGATTCGAGAGACGCTCGAACAGTTTGAAGAGTTTGGAGGTGAATGGTCTGCGTTCTTGTCTTGGTTTCAGCAGATACCGTTGTTCATCGAGAAAGAAAATTTTCGTGTGGTACATGCGTGCTGGGATAGTGCTGCGATCGAACGTTTCAAAGCGATGAGCAAGGATCATTGTTTGACGGAGAAGTTATTGCACACCTCTGCAATAGAAAACAGTTTCGAAGGACGGTTGGTCGACCGCCTAACACGAGGAACGGCCTTAGATTTGCCCGACGGAGAAACCATTCTTAGTAAGGATGGCTACGTTAGAACGGTGTTCCGAACAAAGTTTTGGGGAGCGGGTGCTAAAACCTATTCAGATGTCATTTTTCAGCCAGACCCCTTGCCTTCGCACTTGGAGGATCGACCGCTGACGGCCATTGAGCGGCAGCAATTGTTGAGTTATGCCGAAGATGAGAGGCCGGTGTTTGTTGGGCATTATTGGATGGATGGAGAGCCGGCACCTATTTCGAGTAATGTGGCTTGTCTTGACTACAGTGCGGTTAAGTATGGTCGATTAGTTGCTTATCGGATGGATGATGAGGCAGTGCTGGACCCCAATAAATTTGTTTGGGTAGATGTTGCGCGCTCATGAAGCAAGTTGCTGATGCCCCTATAGAACTAGACTTGTCGCAGCTGAGCCAATGGATTCGGATGAAAGGTATTCCTCACCGTATTTCCGAGTCGGATGGGCGTCAGATCATTTGGATGGAATCTGGACAGTTTCAAGAGCAGATTCAGCAGGTTTTGCAGCGATATATCACTGAGCCGGAGTTTCGCTCTGCGATTGCTGAGCAGCTGGAGCGGACTAACCCTGTTAACGTTCATGTCGAGACTGCTTATTTGCGTGCGACACCGCTTCAAGCTCCGGTCATTTATATTTTTATTTTTGTTAGTCTGATAGTCGCCTATCTAACCTCGCTTGGCGAGGGTGGGGATATCCTCCGAGCTCTCTTAATCGTCGATCCTTTTCAGTTAGATTTTCGCATGGAAACGCTTACAGATCGTTTTGTAGGGTTGTCTAGAATGCTGGAGACGGGGCAGGTTTGGCGGCTATTCTCTCCAGATTTTTTGCATTTCAGTTTGCTCCATATCGTCTTTAACATGTTAATGCTATGGACGCTGGGAGGTCAGTTAGAGGCTCGCAAAGGCTCTGTTTCATTTTTGAGCATGGCGTTGTTTGTTTCCTTAACCTCAAATATTGCGCAGCTTGCGGATACTGGGTACTTTTTTGGCGGTATGTCTGGCGTCGTATATGGTTTGATTGGATATTGCTGGGTTTGGCGGAGAGTGTCTCCGGATATTTTTATGCCGGATGCGCTATTTAGATTTAGTGTCGTTTGGTTAATGATTGGCTATACCCCACTAACCGAATGGGCTGGTTTGGGGCGAATGGCGAACTCTGCCCATCTTTATGGGCTGATCTCTGGATTGCTTTGGGGTTGGTTAACCACAAACTTAGGTGCAAAAAAAATCCCCTCGGCTTGATAGCAAAACGTTTGCTAGTGCGTTGGGGTTCACAAATGTGATTTTCTGATGAGAGAGACCAAGTTGGGCGGTGCTGTCCGATCAACTTAATGCAAATAATAATGATTCGTATTTGAAAAGTAAAGGGCGTTCTTGCTTTTTTGTGCATTTTTCTAGTTCGCGGTTGCTTGAGTCCGTGTCACTGCATTGATATTCTGGCGCGCTATAGAAGAGGTTACGTTTATGAGTTTTGAAGATGTGGTGAAGCGGCTCGATCCTGAAATCTATCAGCGATTTAAGGTCGCAATAGAGCTAGGTAAGTGGCCTGATGGTCGGACCTTAACCAGTGAGCAAAAAGAGCTGTGCCTGCAAGCGGTAATGCTTTATGAGTCGGAGCGTCAGGTCCCAGAAGAAGAGCGTGTTGGCTATGTTGATACCAGCAAAAAAAAGTCGCGCGATAGTAAAGGAGAAGATGACGATATTTCTCCTATTCGTGTTTTGCATTAATCTACTTTAGAAGTTTATTCCTTGAAGCAACTTTCCTCTGGCCGCCTGGCCAAAATGTCCGTATCAGCGACGAGCCCTGTTAGTTATCAATTGACACTAGATTCGGGGGCGCTTGAGTTAGCGCCGCTGTTAGGCAAGCGCTTAAAAATTGAGTATCGAGAACAAATACGCTGCTGCCACTGTCAGCGCGTAACCAAAAAGAGTTTTAGTCAGGGGTTTTGTTATCCTTGCTTTCAAAAGCTTGCTCAGTGTGACCGCTGCATTATGAGTCCCGAGTTATGCCACTTTGCCGCTGGAACATGCCGTGAGCCAGAGTGGGGCGAAAAGTTTTGTATGCAGCCACATATTGTTTACCTGGCTAATTCATCAAGTTTGAAAGTCGGGATTACTCGTCAAACGCAAGTGCCTACTCGCTGGATTGATCAGGGTGCAGTGCAGGCCCTGCCTTTAATCGAGGTGTCTAGTCGATACCTCTCGGGCCTTGTCGAAGACTTGTTTCGCACTTGGTTGGGAGACCGAACTAACTGGCGAAAAATGCTGAAGAACGATGTCGAGACCATGGATTTGTTAGCGGAGCGGGAGAAGTTAAAATTGCTGGCAGAAGACGGCTTGGAAGAGCTTCGAAAAGCACATCCGAATGAGACTATTCATTGGTTGGACTCAGATGAATATACTTTTGATTATCCGCATTTAGCCTGGCCCGAAAAAGCAAAGACTTACAATCTCGATAAAACGCCAACCGTTGAAGATCGCTTGATTGCTATTAAAGGGCAGTATTTGATTTTCGAAAATGCGGCCCTAAATATTCGCAAGTACACGTCTTATGATGTGACTATTTCTGCTGAAGATTAACTCCCCAAAGGTTTTGATATGCGTGATGCTAGCCCCCAGACAATTTACCTAAAAGACTATACGCCACCCAGTTTTGAAATCGAAAAAGTGTCTTTGACGTTTCAGCTATTTGAAGACGGGGCACAAGTAAGCTCTCGCATGCTGATATCGAGAGCTAGCAGTTCAGACGAGTCCAGCCTGCGTCTTGATGGAGAAGAGCTGGAACTTAAGAGTTTGAAAATCGATGGGCGTGAGCTTGATGTCCACCAGTACACGGTAGAACCGGAGTCTTTAACTATTCAAGCCGTCCCGGATAAGTTTGAGCTGGAGTGTGTGACATGGATAAAACCGCATGAGAATAAACGTCTAGAGGGCTTATATAAGTCGTCTTCAATGTTTTGCACCCAGTGCGAGGCAGAAGGGTTTAGGCGGATAACGTACTACCTTGATCGACCGGACGTGATGTCTGTTTTTGATACGCGAATAGAGGCTGACAGTGCAAAATACCCGGTGCTGCTGTCAAACGGTAATGAAGTCGATAGTGGGAAACTAGAAGGAGGGCGTCACTTTGTTACGTGGCATGATCCTCACCCGAAGCCCTGTTATCTCTTTGCTTTAGTCGCGGGAGACCTTTATTGCCAAAGCGACGTGTTTGAGCGAGCGTCTGGCCGACCTGTCGCACTCGAAATTTTCGTCGATCATAAAAATGCAGACAAATGCGACTATGCGCTTGATGCCTTGAAACGCTCGATGAAGTGGGATGAGGAAAAGTATGGTCGTGAATACGATTTAGATGTGTTCATGATTGTGGCTGTCGATGATTTCAATATGGGCGCGATGGAAAACAAAGGCCTGAATATTTTTAACTCTTCTTGTGTATTGGCAAAGTCTGATGCGACTACGGACAATGCTTATCTGCGAATCGAAGCAATCGTTGCTCACGAATATTTTCATAACTGGTCAGGCAACAGAGTTACGTGCAGAGATTGGTTTCAGTTGAGCTTGAAAGAAGGGTTTACTGTTTATCGTGATTCACAGTTTTCGGCCGATATGAACTCTGCTGGTGTGAAGCGAATAGAAGACGTGAACCTGCTGCGTACTGCGCAATTTGCCGAAGATGCTGGCCCGATGTCTCATCCGATTCGGCCTGCGTCGTATATGGAAATTTCTAACTTCTATACGCTTACCGTTTACGAAAAAGGGGCAGAAGTTGTGCGAATGTTGAACACCTTGTTGGGTGATGAAGCATTTCGTAAGGGCAGCGACCTCTATTTTGAACGGCATGATGGGCAGGCGGTCACGACGGAAGACTTTGTTGCTGCGATGTCTGAGGTGTCGGGTCGTGACTTAGTGCAGTTTAAGCGCTGGTATGATCAAGGCGGAACGCCAGTCGTTAAGGTTAAATCAAATTATGACGAAGACAAAAAGCAATATGTTCTGACCTTTGAACAAAGCTGTCCGGCGACACCAGGGCAGTTGAAAAAAGAGCCGTTCCATATTCCGATTGAAATTGGTTTGATGCTAGCGGATGGTACGCAACTTCCTCTAGCGCAGGCTGATGGCGGCGGCTCTTGGGTTTATGAGTTGCGTGATTCAATGGCGAGCGTCGTCTTTAACGATGTGCCTTCGAAACCTATACCTTCGTTATTGAGGGGCTTTTCTGCGCCGGTTAGGTTGCACTATGACTATAGTGATCAAGAGTTAATGTTTTTGCTCGCTAACGATAGTGACAGTTTTAACCGCTGGGATGCAGGCCAAAATCTGGCGCTCAGGGTGCTGCAGTCACTAGTTAGCCGTTATCAGGCAGGTGAGGCCTTAACGTTGGATCCTGCTTTTGTGGATACGTACCGCTCACTGCTCAACGATAAATCGTTAGACCGGGCAATGCTCGGCAAATTGCTGATGTTGCCGTCTGAGGCGTATTTGGTTGAGTTGTCGGAAACGGCTGACACAGAGGCCATTTATCATGCGCGTCAATTTGTTCGTAGGACACTAGCGAATAGCTTAAGAGTTGAGTTGCTTGAGCTATATCAATCAACGCACACAAGCGCTTTCTCGTTGGATTTAAGTTTTGATGCGATGTCTCTCAGGGCATTGCACAACTTTATATTGTCATTGCTTGCTGCCGCGCCTAACGATGAATTTTACACCCTTGCCTCGGAGCAGTTTGATACAGCTTCTAATATGACTGACAGCTTTGCTGCGCTGGCCGCCCTTGTGAACGCAGAGAACCCTGCCGCCGCTAAGGATGCTCTGTCGCGTTTTTATGCGCGCTGGAAGGACGATGCGCAAGTAATGGAGCAGTGGTTTGCTGTGCAATCTTCGTCATCTAGTTTTGCTGATTTATCGCATGTCAAAGCGCTAATGGGCCATGCCGACTTTGAAATGACTAATCCAAATAAAGTGCGATCGGTTATTGGTGCGTTTTGTGCGCAAAATATTTTGGGTTTTCACGATGTTTCTGGCAGTGGGTACGAATTCTTAGCGGATCAAATAATTGCTCTGGACGATATGAATCCGCAGATTGCTTCTCGGCTACTGACCCCTTTAACGAGGTGGCGAAAATACGATGCGGCCCGTCAGTCGTTGATGCAGACGCAGCTAGCGCGAATTTTGGCTAAATCTAACCTTTCTAAGGATGTTCAGGAAGTGCTTGAGAAAAGCATGCCTACCAACCAATAACGCGCGCACTTGCGTTTTTCTGGGCGCTGCATCTGTAGCGCGCCAGAAATAAACGCTATCAGTAAATCCCTCCCGCCAGACATATTTCATAACAATTCTTTCTTAGACAGATTGAGAAAATGTGCTAAAAATTAATAGGATGGCGAACAATTCTTAACTAGTTTGCTAAATCAGTGCGAATAGTCACCGGCGTATTTAAACAATAAATGTGTTTCAAGGTTCTGATATGAATAACAAGTATGTGTTGCTCTGCAGCTTTCTGGCGTTGTCATTGGGAGCGTTCTCGGCAAGCGCTAAAGTATCTAAGCAGGAAGCGGACAAATTAGGGAAGTCATTAACGCCTTTTGGTTCTATTAAGGCGGGAAATAAGGCTAAGACAATTCCTGAATGGACCGGAGGTATTACCTCAGTGCCTGAAGGCTATGAAGGTTCGGGACAGCATCATATCGACCCCTTCGCTTCGGATGAGATAAAGTTTACGGTCGACAAGAGTAATTATAAAGGCTTCGAGAAATATCTTACGCCTGGCCAATATGCAATGTTCGAAGCCTATCCCGAAACATTTAAGTTAAATGTTTATCCAACGCATCGTTCTCATTCTATGCCTGAATGGGTGATGGAAAACACGAAGAAAAATGCGTTAACGTCTTCTCTTAACAGCACTGGGACGGGCATCCAAGACGCCTACGGTGGCGTAGCGTTTCCAATACTTCACGGTAATAACCGTGAAAAGGCTTTGCAGACTGTTTGGAATCACACAACCAGGTGGCGTGGGACGTTTGTGACGAGTCGGGCGTCTGAAGTAGCGGTGCAAAATAATGGTGAATATGCCGTTATCACGAAGCAGCAAGAGGTTTTTTTCAACTTCTTTAACCCGAAAGGGAGCTTCAAGAAAATGGACAACATTTTGTTCTATTTTATGACCTTTAATAAAGCGCCTGCGCGTTTGGCGGGCGGAGCTTTGCTGGTGCATGAAACGATGGACCAGAAAAAAGATGCTAGACAAGCTTGGGATTATAATAAAGGGCAGCGCCGAACCCGTCGTGCACCTAACCTTGCCTATGATTCGCCAATTTCTTCTTCAGAAAATACGCGTACAGCCGATGATACAGATATGTTCAATGGTGCGCCGGATCGTTACGATTGGGAGTACAAAGGCGTTAAAGAATTCTTCATTCCCTACAATAACTATAAGTTTGGGAACCCAGATCTTAAGTATAAAGACATCGTGATGACGGGCCACGCCAACCCGGAGCATGTGCGTTGGGAATTGCATCGTGTTCATGTTGTTGAGGCTAATTTGAAAAAAGGTTCGCGACATATTTACAAGAAACGTGTTTTCTATGTTGACGAAGATAGCTGGGGAATTGCTTTAGTTGACCAGTATGACAACCGCGGCGAACTGTGGCGCGTTAGCGTTGCAATGTTGTTGAACTACTATGAGTTGCCGGGCACGTGGTCAGCCGGAAATATGTTCCATGATTTACAATCTCGCAGATATAGCATAAACGGTCTATATTCAGAGGAGAAAACGGCTCCCATCTTCGAAGATAAGGTACCCGCTAAGCGATACTTTAGTCCTTCTTCTCTTCGCCGACGGGGTCGGTAGGTCCATATTAAATGCGGTGGTCTACTCATGACCGCCTTACTGTTTTTGAAACTAGGGTTTCTTAATGAATTCAATCTTCAAAATTGTACAAGGGCGGCTCGCTGCAAGTGCGCTCTCTGCTTGTGTGTTGAGCGCGCCAGCTTTCGCATTGACAGATGTTCTAGATACACCTGCGATGAAAAGTGATCAGGCTGCTGACCATTTGCTATTGGATGTTGCGACGGCTGGGGCTAACTTTGTTGCCGTAGGAGCAAGAGGTCATATTATTCTCTCGGACGATGACGGCAGTTCTTGGCAGCAAGTGGATGTGCCTGTTTCCGTCATGTTGACCGCGGTGCATTTTCCCGACTCGTCTAATGGTTGGGCTGTTGGGCATGGCGGGGTTGTTCTTCATAGTAATGATGGTGGAGCCAGTTGGGTCAAACAGTTTGATGGTAACTTGGCCAACAAGAGTATTATTCAACAGTCTCAAGATGTTGTTTCGGAGCTTGAGGCTCAGTTGGACGTTGCGGCAGAAGAGGACCTTGAAGATTTAGAGTATGAATTAGAAGAAGCGCAATTTGCGCTAGAGGATGCCCAGTTAGATGCTGAAGTTGGCGCAAGTAAGCCGTTCCTAGATGTGTTCTTTCAGAATAACCGCGTCGGCTTTGCAGTTGGGGCTTACGGATTTATTTTCAAAACTGAAGATGGCGGTCAAACATGGGTTAACTATGGCGACCGTATGGATAATATTGATCGCTTCCATTTGAATGCTATTTCTAAAGTTGGCGATACCTTGATTGTCGCGGGCGAGGCAGGTGTCATGTTTCGTTCGGAGGATGATGGAGATAGTTGGGAGACCGTTGATAGCCCTTATGACGGTTCTTTCTTCGGCTTGATTGCCACGGGAGACAAAAACGTTGTTTTGGCGTTTGGCTTGCGAGGAAATTTGTTTCGCTCAGAAGATGCTGGGCAAACATGGGAGCGTTTGGATACAGGAACTGAGAGTACTCTCATGGGGGCTGCAAACGATGGCTCTGGAAAAATCTCGATCGTTGGGAATTCAGGGTCTGTTTTACTGAGCCAAGATGGTGGTCGTACCTTTAGTGAATCGGTACGAGAAAATCGCTTGGGTAACGTTTCAACAGTATATGCCGGCGGGCGTCGCATGTTAATGGTCGGAGAGTCCGGCTTGAGTGTCACCACCCCTGCAGGTGAAAACCTGTAGTTAAATCTTGCTGAATTCTAGAGAGGAAACGTTAATGTCAGACGCCAACAATCAGGCGACCGGTAGTGCACATCAGGGTGTGGGTGCTGGATCAGTGATCGAACGAATAATTTTTACAAACCGTCCCGTTATTCTAGGGATCTTCCTGTTGTTGACGGCCTTTTTTGCCTACAACGCTTCGCAGATTAAACCTGATGCCTCATTCGAGCGCCTTATTCCGCTAGAACACCCGTTTATACAGAATATGCTAGAGAATCGTGACGACCTAGAAAATTTAGGTAACTCGATTCGAATCGCCGTTGCTGTGAAGGATGGGGATATATTCAATAAAGCATATATGGAGACCTTGAGCGAAATCACGGATGAGTTGTTTTACTTGTCAGGAGTGGATCGTTCGGGCCTTAAGTCAGTTTGGACCCCCAATGTAAGGTGGGTAGAGGTTACAGAGGATGGCTTTCAAGGAGGGCCGGTTATTCCTGATGGATACGATGGCGGTCAGGTAAGTCTTGATACGCTGCGTCAGAATATACTTAAGTCTGGGCAGGTTGGTCGATTGGTGGCAGATAACTTTAAATCCACAATCGTTTACGCACCACTCTTTGAAATCAACCCCGAAACTCAAGAGCCGCTTGATTACAAACAGTTCTCGCTCGAGTTGGAAGCGAAGATTCGCGATAAATATGAAGGTAAGAACGTAAATGTTCAGATTCATATCATTGGTTTTGCAAAAAAAGTAGGTGATTTGATAGAAGGCATCAGTGCGATAGCGACGTTCGCCTTAATAACCCTTGGCCTAACCTTTACGTTTCTATTTATCTATTCACGCTGTCTTATTGGGACACTAGTTCCCGTATTAACGTCGGTTGTCGCCGTTATATGGCAGTTAGGTATTCTCCACCTTCTTGGTTACGGTTTGGATCCGTATTCGGTGCTTGTTCCTTTCCTCGTTTTCGCGATAGGAATCAGTCACGGTGTGCAGATCGTCAATCAAATTGCGGTTCAGCAAGCGCATGGCTACAACCCTCTAATGAGTGCGCGCTTATCGTTTAGAGCGCTGGCAAGGCCTGGCATTTTAGCGTTGGTCAGTGATGCGATAGGTTTTTTGACCTTACTGTTTATCGAAATTGACGTTATTAAAGATCTTGCGGTTGCTGCTGGGATCGGTGTCGCCGTCATTATCGTTACTAACTTAATTCTGCACCCTGTCACCATGTCTTATACGGGTTTGAGCAAAGGCGGGCAGAAGCATGCTAAGAAAGTAGATATGAGCGAGCATAAAAGCTGGCGTGTATTGTCTTTCATGGCCCACCAAAGCGTTGCACCTATTTCAATTGTGATCGCGATTTTAGGCTGTGCTATCGGTCTCTACTACCAAAAAGACCTGAAAATCGGTGACCTTGATAAAGGCGCTCCGGAGTTAAGGGCGGATTCTCGTTATAATTTAGACAACGATTACATCATTAGTAATTACAGTACCAGTGCCGATATATTGGTCGTGATGATCAAGACCGAGCCTGAGAAGTGCGCCACTTATGAGCTAATGGATGTGATGGATCGCATGCAATGGCGTTTGGAGAATACTGCAGGTGTTGAGTCAACGGCGTCACTCGTGTCCGTGTCTAAGCTTGTTACGAAAGCGCTCAATGAGGGAAGTTTCCGTTGGTTTGAATTGTCTAGAAATGAGGCGATCATTAACTCTTCTATACAGCGCGCACCGAGTGGATTGGTGAATACTGACTGCAGCATGACGCCGATGATTGTTTATTTAGAGGATCATGAAGCAGAGACGCTCGAACGTGTCGTAGACACGATGGAAGACTTGATTGAAGAGTATCCAAGTGAAAACTATGAGTTCTTATTGGGAGCCGGTAATGCCGGTGTTGAAGCGGCGACTAACCAAGTAATTTCCAAAGCTAAAAACATTATGTTGCTTTCCGTTTATGCGGTGGTCAGCTTTTTGTGTTTAGTCACCTTCCGCTCTATCGCCGCAGTAATTTGTATTGTGACACCCTTGGCGCTCACGTCTGTGTTGTGTGAGGCCTTGATGGCTCAGCTAGGGATTGGTGTCAAAGTGGCGACGCTACCCGTTATTGCTCTAGGCGTGGGTATTGGTGTCGACTATGGCATCTATATCTACAGCCAGCTAGAGGCCAAATTAAAAGAAGGTTTGCCCTTGCAGGACGCTTATTTTGAGACATTGATTACCACGGGTAAGGCGGTTAGCTTTACGGGTCTTACTTTGGGTATCGGCGTTTGCACATGGATCTTCTCGCCGATCAAATTCCAGGCAGATATGGGGATTCTCCTGTTCTTTATGTTTATCTGGAACATGATTGGTAGCCTTTGGTTGCTGCCTGCACTCGCACGTTTCTTGGTTCGTCCAAAGAAAGTGGCGGCCTAGAGCTTCCCACTGAAAAAAGCCCTAGCATCGTCTAGGGCTTTTTTTTGCCATATGTGAGTAACCGTTCGTACTAAATGCATGTGTAATGTTGCTTAAGATCGGATAGAATCGCGCCTTTCAAAAATTGTAGTCAAGTGGCCTCTAGTAAGGGTCACCACTGAAGATGAGGATAATATGCCAGTCATTACTCTTCCTGACGGAAGCCAACGTACCTTCGAAAACCCTGTTTCTGTTACGGATGTTGCTTTAGATATCGGACCAGGTCTCGCCAAAGCAACGATTGCAGGTCGAGTCGATGGCAACTTGGTCGATGCTTGCGACCTAATTAGTGAAGATTCGACGCTCAGTATTATTACGGCTAGGGACGAGGAAGGGCTGGAGATTATTCGGCATTCCTGTGCGCACCTTTTAGGGCATGCGATCAAACAGCTATGGCCGGACACCAAGATGGCGATTGGTCCTACGATAGAGAATGGGTTTTATTACGATATTGATCTCGAGCACCGATTGACGGACGAAGATCTATTGGCGCTAGAAGCGCGCATGATGGAACTGGCGAAAAAAGATTATGACGTTGTAAAGAAAAAGGTTTCATGGGATGAAGCTGTGGCGGCATTTGAAGCGCGCGGAGAAGACTACAAACTCGAAATCCTCGAGCGCGATATCGCTCGTGATGACCAGCCGGGTCTGTATCATCACGAAGAATATGTTGATATGTGTCGTGGCCCTCACGTCCCGAACATGAAATTTTGTCATCACTTTAAGCTGATGCGAATTTCTGGCGCATATTGGCGTGCGGACTCTGAAAACAAAATGCTTCAACGTGTCTATGGCACAGCGTGGCCGGACAAGAAGCAGTTAAAGTCGTACATTAATCGTCTACAAGAAGCAGAGAAGCGTGATCATCGGAAGATAGGTAAAAAGCTAGATCTATTTCACCTTCAGGACGAAGCGCCTGGCATGGTGTTTTGGCACGATAAAGGTTGGCAGATCTATCAACTGATTGAAAGCTATATGCGGACTAAGCAACGACGCTATGGCTATAAAGAAATAAAGACCCCGCAAGTTGTTGACCGTTCGCTTTGGGAAAAATCAGGGCACTGGGACAAATTTAGCGAGCAAATGTTTACCACGCATTCTGAGAATAGCGACTTTGCAATTAAGCCAATGAACTGCCCTTGTCATGTTCAGGTCTTTAATCAAGGTTTGAAGAGCTACAAGGAATTGCCGTTGCGATTGGCTGAGTTTGGATCTTGTCATCGCAATGAAGCCTCGGGTGCGCTGCACGGAATCATGCGAGTTCGCGGATTCGTTCAAGACGATGCGCATATCTTTTGTATGGAAGACCAGATACAAACAGAAGTATCTGACTTTATTGATATGCTCCACGAAGTATACGAAGACTTTGGGTTTAGTGAAATTCTTTACAAGCTATCTACGCGGCCTGAAGAGCGAGTGGGTTCAGATGAGGTTTGGGATAAATCTGAAGCCGCTTTAGCTGAAGCGCTAGATGCTAAGGATCTAAAGTGGGACTTGCTGCCGGGAGAAGGCGCGTTTTACGGACCTAAGATAGAGTTTTCCTTGAAGGACTGTTTGGGTAGAGTTTGGCAATGTGGAACGATTCAAGTCGATTTTTCAATGCCGGGGCGTTTAGGTGCTCAATATGTGGCGGACAACCAAGATCGTTTAACACCTGTGATGCTTCATCGAGCAGTTTTGGGATCGTTTGAGCGTTTTATTGGAATTTTGATCGAAGAATACGAAGGGGCTTTTCCCTTCTGGTTGGCTCCCGAACAGGTCGCAATTCTCAATATTACGGACCGTCAGTCCGAATATTGCGAAAAATTACGTGAAAAGTTGGAAGAAAAGGGGATTAGAGCGCATCTGGACTTGAGAAACGAGAAGATCGGCTTTAAAATCCGCGAGCACACAATCGCAAAGGTTCCATTTTTGATTGTCGTTGGTGACAAAGAAATGGAAAATAATACCGTAGCCGTTCGTACTCGTAAGGGACAAGACCTAGGGGTAATGTCACTTGACGAGACTTTTTCGTTGTTTGAAAAAGAGAACGAGCGTAAAGGTCGAATAGCTGATTCGGATAATGAAGCCAAATAATGGCAATCTGGGTTGGCATTTTTAATGTGGAGAATTAAACATTAAAAGAAATAGCCAAATGGGCAAAGCCAAGAAAGCCCTGATAAACGAAAATATCGAAGCTTCTGAAGTGCGACTCATTGCCTCTGACGGAGAGCAGGTTGGGGTCGTTCCTTTTGGTGAAGCGCTAGCGAAAGCGGAATCAGAAAGCTTGGACTTGGTACAGATTGCAGATAGTGATCCAATCGTGTGTAAAATCATGGATTACGGCAAGAAAATATTTGAAGACAAGAAACAAAAGGCTGCGCAGAAGAAAAAGCAGAAGCAGACCCAAGTTAAAGAAATTAAATTACGCCCAGGGACGGAAGAAGGGGATTATCAGGTAAAACTACGCAACCTGATACGTTTCCTTGAAGCTGGGGACAAGGCTAAGGTGACGATACGTTACCGAGGTCGTGAAATGGCTCATCAGGAGATCGGCATGAAGCTGCTTGAACGGATCGAAGTAGATCTAGAAGAGCATGCAGTTGTCGAACAGCGACCTAAAATGGAAGGTCGTCAAATGATGATGGTATTGGCCCCGAAAAAAAGAAAGTAGGACAGTCATTGTCGTAAGGCAGTACTGGAAAACCTGCTACTAAAACTTAACCAATGCGGAGTGAGTTATTATGCCTAAAATGAAAGCGAAAAGCGGTGCTACAAAACGCTTTAAGAAAACAGCTAACGGATTCAAACATAAGCAATCCTTTACTAGCCATATTTTGACCAAAAAATCGCCAAAGCGTAAGCGTCAGCTGCGTGGATGCAAGCAAGTTGCAGATTCGGATCAGCCGTTAATCAAGCGCATGCTTCGTATTTAGTTTGTAACCGATTTTTATCAAATATAGTTCAGTTAGGAGACACTTATGCCTCGCGTAAAACGTGGTGTTACGG
>CAJWBE010000049.1 GCA_913020045.1 uncultured Oleiphilus sp. | reverse complement strand
AACCTGCCTTCTTTGCGCTCAAGTGCATGTTCAACCAAAATTGCTGAACTTAGATCAACATAAGTGTTACTCACTTCGACCTCACTTGAATTAGAGTTTGACCAGTGCTGGCCTCGAAAAATTTGGGGCGCCATTATGCCAAATAGCTGTATAAAAAACGACTTCTTTTAAGGAGCACTGCCTGTGATAGAGAATTTCTCAGTAATAGCGCACAGTTAATGGGTCATTCCCGCACTAAACAAGGTATTAATTGCGGTCCGATCAAACTCATATTGCTCACCACAAAACTGACAATCTATCGAAATAACGGGTTCGTCCTCAAGAATCTCAAGAGCCTCCTGCTGACCCAAGGCCTTCACTGAAGCCAAAGACCGCTCTTCTGAGCACGAACACTGAAACTGAACCGACTCTTTCTCAAATAGCAACACTTGCTCTTCATGAAACAAGCGCGTGATTAAAGTCTGATTATCTTCGCAAGAAAACTCTTCTGGCGTTAAGGTTTTAGCCAACTGGAGAATACGATTCCATGCGTCCTGATCTTCAATATTTCGATATTCTGGCAGTTTCTGGAGCATTAGCCCGTGTGCTCCCTGCTCAGTCACTTGAAACAAGAAGTAAGTATCTAGTTGCTCCGAAAGCTCAAAGTAGTGCTCTAAACATTCGCTAATTTGCGCACGTTCCAAGGGCACAATGCCTTGATAGCGCTTGCCCTTGTCAGGGTCGATCGTAATAGCAAGCTGGGCCGAGCCAATCAAATCCAACAAGTTGCTACTCGTTAGAGCGGCACTTTCATCATAATTAGCCAAGCATCTAAATGTCTTGTCATGGCGTGCTTCGGACATCAATAGGCTAACTGAGCCTTGCCCTCGAGCGTGAATCGATAACAAACCTTCAAATTTTAAAGTCCCCGTCAGAAGAACCGACGCTAGGGCCGTTTCGCCAACCAAACGATTAATCTCTGGCGGATAGTTCTTATTCCTAACCGACGAAAAAAAACTATCATTCAGACGAACCCATTCGCCTCGAATCTGTAATGTTTCAAACATAAACTTCTGAAATGAATCTTTATCCGTCATAGTCACTCTAACTTCAATTATCAGTATTTTTTTCACGAAAGCGATGGATCAACCGCCTGTCGCGCTTATTGGGTCGGCGCAGCGGAACCGGCTGGCCCGCATTCAGATCTTTTCTGGCTGCCAATGCTTGCTCACGCTTTACGATGCTTTCTGGCGTTTCTTCATAAAGCATTTGGGCGAGACTAGCCGCCTGTCGCCGGTCGTACAATTTTTTTACCAGAACTTCTTTCTCTAGCCAGCCCTGACGTATCTCCAAGATTACATCAAGCTCTACAATTCGGCCCGGTTTACAGCGCTGGCCATTATAGTGAACCTTGCCACCGTCAATCGCCTCTTTCGCCAACGAGCGAGTTTTAAAAAAACGCGCTGCCCAAAGCCACTTATCAAGACGAACTTTAAGTGCATCAGTCATACGGTAACACGTCATTAAAGTCTGACATCAACGGAAACTCGCTATCTAGGCGTGCAGATTTTTGGCTATCAGGACACGCTATCGACACCAAATGCTTAATTCCGGCAGCCTGCGCAGACTTCAGTACCGATTCATTATCATCAATAAATAAAGTGCTTCGATGGGAGAAAGGTTTGTGCCGATGAAAGTCAGCCCAAAATGAAACATCTTCTTTTGGCTTTCGATAGTCATGAGAGCAAACGACATCATGAATTAGACTTTCCAAATCAGTGTGTTTGAACTTAATGTCGATACTACCTTGGTGTGCGTTGGTAACTAAAACTGCACGATAACCGCGGCTATTTAGTGCAATCAAAAACTCTTTTGCATTCGGCCGATAAGCAATGCGGCTGGCGACTTCGTACTTAAGTGACATTAAGTCGATATCAAGCTCGTCAGCCCAAAAATCAAGACAATACCAATTGAGCGAACCGTGGTAACGCGTGAACATATCATTCAAACGCTTGTTCGCTTGAACGTCATTAAGACCTTTTATTTCTGCAAAACGTTTTGGCAAATGCGTCAACCAAAAATAGTTGTCATAGTGAAGGTCCAACAGAGTTCCATCCATATCCAAAAAGACAGTATCAATATTTTTCCAGTCAATCATAAATCACCCTATAATGCGTTGCGCTCACTTAACGCCGCTGCGGTTGGGCGCTATTCTAACGATTCGTCTGATCGGAGACTAGCGTATTAAACGTTCGCCAATCCAGATTCACATTAATTCAAAAGAAAGAGAACAATTCATGCCGGACTTGAAATCATTGATCCCCCCTTTAAAACAAATCGTTATCGACGCCGGCAACGCAATTCTTGAGGTTTATAACTCACCGTCACCGATTGAAGTAGATAACAAAGCGGACGACTCTCCCGTCACAAAAGCAGATGTCGCTGCCCATATCATTATTGAAAAAGGCTTAACCTCACTAAATTGTGGTTATCCAATACTCTCTGAAGAAGGCGGGCTACCGGAGTATGCCGAAAGAAAATCATGGGAGCGCTATTGGCTCGTGGACCCTTTAGATGGAACCAAAGAGTTCATCAATAAGAATGGCGAATTTACAGTTAACATTGCGTTGATAGACAACGAACAAGCTATTCTTGGTTTTGTTTACGTTCCCGTCACTGGCGTACTTTATTATGGCGCACAGGGTCATGGCAGCTGGAAAGAAGATAACGGAAAAATCACTAAGCTTGCTGTAAAGAATCTCTCTTTCGATCGAAGTATTCGTATTGTTGGAAGCCGCCGCCATGGAGCCGAAGCACTAGAAACGCTGCTTGAAACCATTACACCGAAGTTTCAAGGCGCAGAACTCGTCAGCATGGGAAGCTCTTTAAAGATATGTGCACTCGCAGAAGGAACTGCGGATTGGTACCCTCGTCTCGCACTCACAAGCGAATGGGATACGGCCGCCGCACATGCCGTTCTAAGTTATGCAGGCGGAATAATCTTAAACCCAGCATTGGAACCCTTGCGTTACAACACCAAGGACTCACTGCTAAATCCTTATTTTCATGCGGTAGGTGATAGCAGTTTCTGCTGGTCAGATATGATAAAGCCCGATCAAAACTGATCAGGCTTTATTAACGATGTGTTTAGCAAACAGTGGGTCGAGCGACTACTTGTCTTCTTGCTCTACTGTTTGAGTGACTTTTCGGCCATTGGCTGTGCAGCCTAAACAACGAACAAACGTTGTTTCAAATGGACCTTCAACCAATACGTCCCATGCTTCACCAACGTTACCGCCCAAAGCAGAAAACGGAGACGAGATAATGAACAGACCCGCTCCGATAATGGTTGTCGCAAGCATGACAGGTCTTACAAACAACGCATCTCCGGTCATCGCAATCGCCGAAGGTGTCTCTTCAATCGTACTAGACCAGCCAGTTGACGGCACTAAGATGCACGCACACAACGCCACCATCTGAATAAACTTTGAAACCTCAAAGTGCATACATTTTCTCCCAATTTGCACCAAATAAATCATATTCTAGCTATAAGTTTAGCTAGTTTATGAATTAACTATAGCCTCTAAATCCTTACTGTCTAATCAAAAACGTCGACCGTCCCTTATTTTTGGCACGTCACACAATACACGGTAGAACGCTGGTTCTGGCGAACCTCTTTCAAAGGTTTTGAGCAACGTTTACAAGGCAGTCCCTTTCGCCCATAAACATACAACTGTTGCTTAAAATATCCGGGCTCTCCATTGCTATTAACAAAGTCTCGTAGCGTCGTGCCTCCTTGTTCAATCGCTCGCTCTAAAACACTTTTAACGTTGCTCACTAGGCTTTCCATACGCTTCATCGAAATATTGCCTGCCGCGCGCTTCGGCGAAATTCCAGACAAAAACAATGCTTCGTTGGCGTAGATATTACCCACCCCAACGACAATAGAGCCATCCATCAGAAACTGTTTTATGGCCGTTTTTCGGCCGACTGCTTTCTCGTACAAATAACCGGCGCTAAACTCTTCCTCTAACGGCTCAGGCCCTAGGCCTCGAATTAAAGGGTGCGAGGCCCAGTCATCGCTCCATAAGACTGACCCGAAACGCCGGGGGTCATTGAACCGAAGTTGCTTCCCATTCGACAATGAGAACACGAGGTGGTCATGTTTTTTGAGAGGCTGAGACGGTTCACTTAAACGCAAACTTCCTGACATCCCAAGGTGAATCAACATCGCTCCATGAGCAAGATCCACCACCAAATATTTTGCACGGCGCGACACACCCAAAACGAGTTCGCCTTCTAAACGATAAATTTCATCAGAAACAGGCCAGCGTAAACGCCCGCAATGAACCTTCACAGATTCGATGATATGCTGGCATAAGTATGGTTCAACACCACGGCAGGTCGTCTCAACTTCGGGTAATTCAGGCACAGTAAGTTCTCTTTCACTAATCGTTCATTGCGGCAGGCAACAAATTGTCCACAGATCAAAAACAGCAGACCCAATATCTCGGCATAGATGCTGGCGGCACGTTCACTGACTTTGTATTAGTCAGTGCTAAAGAGCGCAAAATACATAAAGTTCTTTCAACACCAGAAAATCCAGCACTTGCGATCCTCCAAGGTATCCAAGAGCTGGGGCTTAACAAAAAGCTATCAAAGGGGCAGCTATACATTGTTCACGGCAGCACCGTCGCAACCAATGCAGCACTAGAGCGCAAAGGTGCTCGCACTGTATATGTTACGAATAAAGGTTTCAAAGACATATTAACGATTGGCCGACAAGCCCGGCATGACTTATACAATTTATGCCCGAAGCCTGTCGAAGCGCCAGTTCCACCCGACTTATGCTTAGAGGTCAATACTCGCCGAGATGCGGCAGGCTCCCTAATTTCACCACTAACAGAACAAGACATTTATCAGTTAATCGAAAAAATCGACGCATTATCACCCGAAGCCGTTGCCATTAACCTTTTGTTCTCGTTCATTGAACCAAATGAAGAAGTTAAACTCGAGGAGGCCCTACGGGAAAAATACTTCACGTCACGATCATCATTTGTACTACCCAAATACAAAGAATACGAAAGAGGCATTGCAACATGGCTAAATGCCAGCCTTGGCCCGAAAGTAAACCAGTATATGAATACGCTAATAGAACAACTAGAAGGGTGCCCCATTTCGGTTATGCAGTCGAGCGGCGGAACAATGGATATTTCGCAGGCCGCACATCGTGCAGTGAATCTTCTCCTTTCAGGTCCCGCAGGCGGCCTATCTGCTATAAGAAACATATCCAAGCAATGCGGAATTGATAAAATAATCAGTTTTGATATGGGGGGAACATCAACCGATGTTGCCTTACTTGATGGCGACTTTTCTCTCACAGATGAGGGCACCATCAACCATTGGCCCATCGCTATTCCTATGTTGGACATCGTGACCATTGGCGCGGGTGGCGGCTCTATCGCATGGCAAGATCAGGGAGGCATGCTGCATGTAGGACCTCAATCTGCCGGTTCATTCCCTGGGCCTGCTTGTTATAACAAAGGCGGCAAAGATGTCACGGTCACCGACGCAAACCTCATACTCGGCCGCTTACTACCCAACGCTTTTCTGAATGGCACAATGCCCCTCAGTGCTGACAAAAGCCAAGAGGCTCTAAGCAATTTAGGGCGAAAGCTAAACATGCCCCCGACTACTGCGGCTAAAGGCGTTATTTCAGTTGCTGAACACGAAATGATTCAAGCCCTCAACGCGATTTCAATAAAAAAAGGCCACAACCCGTCCGAGTTCGTACTTTGTTGTTTTGGTGGCGCCGGAGGGCTGCACGTCTGCTCTCTAGCAGAAAATCTTGGCATCCGACAAGCAATTGTCCCGATCAATAGTGGTGTGCTTTCTGCAGCAGGGATGCTGGCAGCACCCAAGCAAAGAAGGTTAACCCAGACACATATTCGATGTTGGACAGATGTACGCCAAAATGAATTGGAAAGTATTTTCTCTGCGCTAGAACAGCAAGGGCTATCTTCGTTACGAAAAGAAGCTCCAGCCGACGCCGAGGTTTCAGTTCTGCGCAGCGTAGACCTTCGATATCAGGGGCAAAGCTATTCGCTGAACGTTCCCTATGACGAGCGTTCAGCTGCGCATTTCATTGCCCTCCACATCGAGCAATATGGTCACCAACTAAATCGCACTGTAGAGCTGGTCAATCTATGTGTTGACCTTACTATACCGACCAACGTAAGCCTGCCAATGCAGCAATTCCCGCAGTCTCAGCCCCTGCCATACCAATATATAGCGATGGCCGATGATGATAGTTCAACGCCTGTCTATGAACGAGGCTCACTGAACACTCAACATAAACTGACTGGCCCGCTGCTAATAACAGAACACGTGTCCACCACTTGGGTGAAAAGTGGGTGGCATTGCTACCTAGATGTTTTTGGAAATCTACTGTTAATCAGGGACTGATTTGCTATGATTCCTTCCATTAGATGAAAATTGCACAGCGAACCGCTGAAATTTTCTTCAGTTTTTAATGTTGGAGTAGTTATGTTGGGTTTTGATTGGTGGGTCAATGGAGTTCTTGACCTGAGCGTTTGGCAAAAAGTTGTGGCAACGCTAATAATGACGCAGGTGACCATTGTCAGCGTCACTCTTTATTTACATCGGCACTCAGCGCACAACTCGCTCGATTTACATCCAGTCCTTAAGCATTTTTTCAGACTTTGGCTATGGATGGGCACTGGCACAAATACGAAAGAGTGGACGGCCATTCACCGTAAACATCACGCAAAATGTGAAACTAAAGACGACCCGCACAGCCCAGTTGTCAAAGGGTTAAAGAAAGTATTCTGGCAAGGCGCCGAATTGTATCGCGACGAGGCACTAAACACAGAAACCCTAGAACGCTTTGGTCAACGAACACCTGATGACTGGGTCGAACGCAATGTATATGGACGCCATAAGCTTAAAGGCATTGCATTAATGTTTGTTCTCGACGTGCTGTTTTTCGGCGTTGCAGGCATTACAGTTTGGGCTGTTCAAATGATATGGATTCCTTTCTTTGCTGCTGGCGTTATTAATGGTTTGGGCCATGCTTGGGGCTATCGCAACTTTGAATGTAAAGACGCAGCAACAAACATTGTACCTTGGGGAATTTTAATCGGCGGGGAAGAGCTGCATAACAATCACCATACGTACCCTAATTCAGCCAAGCTGTCGGTTAAACCATGGGAATTCGATATAGGCTGGTTCTGGATTCAACTGTTTAGCTTTTTTGGTCTCGCAAAAGCGAGAAATATTGCACCGGTCGCAATTACCAACGACACCAAAAATGAACTAGATACGGACGCAATTAAAGCAATTATTCATAATCGCTTTCATGTCTTATCCGAATACCACAAAAAAGTCATGGTCCCCGTAATCAATGAACAAAAAGCAAAAATGCAACGCAACGAACGTGCAGCATACCGCAAGGCTAAGCTACTTCTAACGCGAGAACCAAAGCTAGTGAAAGAAAAAGAAGTCGCTAGAATTGACCTCATGCTTGAACAGAATCAAATGATTAAAGTCATTTATGAAAAGTCTCAAGAACTACAAGAAATTTGGAAACGTAACCCCGGAAGCAGGATTCCCGAGAAGCTAGGCGAATTGATGGAATGGTGTCGCCAAGCCGAGCAAAGTGGTATCACTGCCCTCGAAGAGTTTGCCGCTCAATTAAAATGTTATTCGCTAGTGCAGACTTCATATAGTCGATAAGAAACCTGCCCCGCTTCTTTTTGTTTCAACAGTTGCCAGCCCACTGGAATAATAGGTGCTGGCAATTCTTTCTCTTGCTCAATATATACCAATGCATTTTCTGCCAAGCTGCCGCTAGAAATTAAGGCATCTATCGCTGGCTGCAATAAATTTTTCCTGAATGGCGGATCAAGTAAAACTACATCAAAAACCGACGTTTCAGTATGTTGCCAAACCAGCGCATCTATTTGAACCACACTAGCTGACGCCTGCAGTAACTCTCGATTCTCATTCAAGGCACTTACGGCGCTTTTACTAAGTTCTAAAAATACACAGTGCCCAGCGCCTCGCGACAGCGCTTCAAAGCCTAGAGACCCGCTACCCGCAAACATATCGAGTACTTGCGCGCCAGGTAAGTAAGGAGATAGCCAGTTAAAAACGGTTTCGCGAACCCTGTCGGTGCTGGGGCGAAGGCCGTCAACGCTAGGAAAGGCCAAACGGCGACTGCCCCATTCACCTCCAATAATACGAAAAGAACCCTGACGATTATTTTCAGGTTTATGGTGTTTTTTCGTTCGAGCTCGCATTAGAATTTCCCACTGATTCGGACTACGTTTCGGATAATACTCTTTGATTCAAGCCGGAATGTAGAGCTTGGAACAAAAAACATCAACAATGAGTCAAAGACTTCTCTCAAATCAGGTAAAGTACGAGACACTCTTTCTCCTTTAAAACCAAATTTTTATGTCATTACCTATTCTTATCTCACTAATCATACTTGCCAGCATTGCTCTCATTTTTATTGCTGACCTGGTTCGCTCAAGCAAGCAACGGCCGAAAACTAAACAAATAGAGCAAAAGCCCCATGATTCGTCTCGAGCGCAACAGCGCGCATTGGCTGACAAGCCTGCCGGAGTCGCCCAGGAGCTTACACCAGAACCTGCACCAGAACCTGCACCAGAACCTGCACCAGAACCTGCACCAGAACCTAATTTTTTTGGCCGCATTAAGTCAGGCCTATCAAGAACGCGCAAACAGTTTTCCACTGGATTCGGTGATTTGTTCCTCGGCAAAAAAGAAATTAACGATGAGCTATTTGAAGAAATCGAAACCGTTCTTTTAACCGCAGATATCGGCATCGATGCGACCACTAAAGTAGTTAAAGCGATCACCGAGAAATCTAGCCGTAACGAACTGAAAGATACCGATGCAGTATACGACGCACTGAAACAAGAGCTCGGTGGCATGCTAGAAACTAATCAAACACCGCTAACCATTGATACCAGCAAGTCACCCTATGTTATTTTAGTCGTTGGCGTAAACGGCGTGGGGAAAACGACTACCATTGGCAAAATGGCCAAACGGTTTCAAGGAATGGGCCACTCCGTTATGCTCGCGGCTGGCGATACCTTTCGGGCCGCAGCCGTCGAGCAATTACAAGTCTGGGGAGAGCGTAATGACGTACCAGTAGTTGCTCAGCATACCGGCGCTGACAGCGCCTCGGTAATCTTTGATGCCGTCGAATCGGCCAAATCAAAAGGTATCGACATATTAATCGCGGATACTGCGGGTCGTTTGCAGAACAAAGACAACTTAATGAATGAGCTCAGCAAAGTTGTGCGTGTCATGCAAAAAATAGATGACACGGCACCGCATGAAGTCATGTTAGTGCTTGACGCTGGAACCGGTCAAAACGCTCTTAACCAAGCTCAGGTTTTTCAAGAAGCGGTTGGCGTTACTGGAATCAGCTTAACCAAACTAGACGGCACCGCCAAAGGTGGGATCATTTTTGCGATCGGAAATGCACTGCAATTACCCATCCGCTTTATTGGTGTTGGTGAACAAATCGATGACCTCAGGCCTTTCGAAGCCAAAGAATTTGTTAGCGCTCTATTTGATGAAGCCTAGGCCCTAGACGAAGACCCACTATGATTCAGTTTACCAATGTCGACAAACGTTACGAAGATGGCTACGAAGCGCTTAGCAACGTATCACTGAACATGAATCGAGGTGAAATGGCGTTTTTAACAGGTCATTCCGGTGCAGGAAAAAGCACGCTGCTAAAGCTGATCATGTTAATGGAGCGTGTGAGTAAGGGCCGTTTAGTCGTCGGCGGCCAAGATCTAAACACCATTAGAAAACGCCAAATTCCCTATTTTAGGCGCCATATTGGAGTCGTCTTCCAGAACCACCGTCTACTATTCGATCGTACAGTGTTTGACAACGTCGCGCTTCCGTTGGAAGTTGCAGGAAGTAACCCGCGAGAAACGGGCAAACGCGTGCGAGCAGCACTAGACAAAGTCGGTTTGTTATCGAAAGAGAAGCTAAACCCATTTCAACTGTCTGGTGGAGAACAACAACGAATAGGCATTGCCCGTGCAGTAGTAAATAAGCCTCCAGTGCTACTCGCTGACGAACCAACAGGAAACCTTGACCCAGCACTATCCGAAGAAATTATGAAACTGTTTGCTGCATTCAACCAAGTCGGTGTTACCGTTCTGATCGCCAGCCATGACTTAGAGCTCATTTCGCAAATGGACCATCGCGTCATAGAGATCAATAAGGGTCGAATACTACACAGTAGTGGTAAACACTAAAATGGCAGATAAAAAAAAGAAACAGAAGGATTTGAAAAAGCCCAAATCATCAAGTGGCGCAGCGAAAGTGTCGGGTAAGAATAGCTCGTTACAAAGCTATATTAATAACCATTTAAAAGTCTCAAAACTTAGTTTTAAAGAACAAACGGACCGTCCATTTTCAACACTACTTACATGCTCAGTGATTGGTATAGCGTTAGTTCTACCAACACTTCTCCTCATTTTGTTAACCAATGTCAGTGCTGCGAATATTGATTGGGAAGGCTCAGCCAAAATCACCTTATTTCTTGACCAAAACACTACCGCTCTTGAAGCAGGAACACTCTCGCAATCTATCGCAAAGCATAATAGCGTGGCTAATACTGCTTTTATTGATAAAGACCGAGCACTAGAGGAATTTCGGTCTCAATTTGAGCTAGGCGATGTTGTCCAATTTTTAGATAGAAACCCGCTTCCCCATGCCATCATCGTTACCCCCGCCGATACGCTCGAAGAAGTCCGCCAAATTGAACTGCTCATGGAAGAACTTGAAACATTGGAACTTGTCGAGTCCGGGCTACTCGACGCACTTTGGGTACAGCGCTTGCAATCAATCACATCGTTTCTTGAAAAAGCCGTACTACTCATCGCCCTTATGTTAGCAATAGCCGTGCTGTTGATACTTGGTAACACCATTCGTTTAGCGATAGAAAATCGAAAAGAAGAAATCGCAGTGCTTAAACTTGTTGGCGGCACGACGCCGTTTGTCTGCCGACCCTTTCTTTATATGGGCGTGCTCTATGGACTAGGCGGCAGCGTCATTGCAACGGTTCTGACAGCGATAATTATTGCGATTCTCAATACGCCTATCGAAGAGCTGGCAAGGTCATACCAAAGCACTTTTGAGTTGTCAGGACTAGACTTCGAATCTACACTTCTCTTAATCTTATTCGGTACAGGCTTAGGATGGCTCGGCGCTTGGTTAGCCGTACGCCGGCACTTAGATGAAATTGAGCCTACCTAGCAAAAGCTAACTTTGCATATAAAATAGCGACGTACTCGACTTAAGCCCTAAACCTTACAAAATTTATGGAACTATTCTAACGGTTGCTGGTCTTAGTAGAGCAATGTTAGAATTCGTGACCAATTTATCTGGAGATTGTTAATATGGGTACAAGCCTACAGCCCGTTGATATGCTTACACCGGGTGCAAACCTGGAGTCGTATATTCAGGCCGTGAACGGTATCCCTATCCTTTCCGTCGAAGAAGAACGAAAGCTAGCCGAACGCCTTCATGACGAAAACGATCTAGAAGCGGCACGACACATGGTCATGTCTCACCTTCGTTTTGTCATCCATATCGCTAAAAGCTACTCTGGCTATGGCCTCGCGCAAGCTGACCTGATTCAAGAAGGAAATGTAGGGCTAATGAAAGCAGTCAAACGTTTCAACCCTGAATTTGGCGTTCGAGTCGTATCTTTTGCAGTCCATTGGATTAAAGCAGAAATTCATGAGTTTATTTTGCGTAACTGGCGAATCGTTAAAATTGCCACAACAAAAGCTCAGCGAAAAATGTTTTTCAACCTGAGAAGTTCAAAGAAACGTTTGGCTTGGTTTACACATGCCGAAGTGAATTCTGTCGCGGAAAACTTAGGGGTAGAACCAAAGGTTGTTCGTGAAATGGAAGGACGTCTTAGCGCGCATGATACCGCATTTGACGCCAGTTCGGACGATGACGACGATACAGCTTATCAAGCGCCGGCGAATTACTTAGAAGATCATAGCCAAGATCCGGCAAAACGCCTAGAAAAGTTGGATTGGACTCAGGACTCTAATACTCGCCTGCGTGACGCGTTAAAGACGCTAGATGAGCGAAGCTTAGATATCTTGTCAAAACGCTGGTTGAGCGAAAGCAAATCTACACTGCATGATTTGGCAGGAGAATATGGTGTATCCGCAGAACGAATACGTCAGCTCGAAAAGAACGCCATGAAAAAAGTGAAAGTTTTAATGGAACCATAGTTAAAACTAGCAATTTCAAAACCGCCTCTTTGGCGGTTTTTTTATGATTAAAACTTAGGCTTTTTGTGAGGTGTTTCTTGAAAATTTCTTTTTTGGGCGTCGGTTTAATGGGCGCACCAATGGTACAGCGCTTAATCGACCATGGTTTTGAACTTACACTATGGAATCGTACCGTATCTAAAGCGGTAGCCTATTCTGAACATGCCTGCATTGCTAACTCACCAGAAGACGCAATCAAAGATGCCGACATAGTCATTACGATGCTCGAAAGTGGCCCTATCATTGACAAATTACTCTATCAAAGCGATGCGTACCTCTCGCTTAAAACCAGCTGCTTAGTCATAGACATGAGCTCAATTACGCCCGAAATCGCAAGATCGCACGCGGAACAAGTTAGCAGCGTAAACGCGAACTATTTAGACGCTCCAGTTTCTGGCGGTACCGTTGGCGCAGCTCAAGGAACGCTTTCTATTATGGTGGGTGGTCAACGCAAGAAATACGAACAGGCTCAGCCTATTTTCGCAGCACTTGGTAAATCAACTTACATTGGCCCCAGCGGAAGCGGTCAACTATGTAAGCTCGCCAACCAAGCTATCGTAGGTATCACCATCGGAGCAGTATCAGAGGCATTATTGCTCGCTTCGGCCGGTGGTGCTGACACCGCAGCAGTAATAGAAGCGCTAAGCGGCGGCTTCGCGTCTAGTAGGGTATTGGAGCTACATGGCAAGCGTATGCTCGAAAGGGACTTCGAACCTGGTGCCACAAGTCGTGTACAACTTAAAGATATGCGTAGTATCTTAGACGAGGCACGCTCGGAAAACCTGACACTACCTCTTTCCCAACGAACGTATGAAAGCTACTTATCACATATAGCAAATGGCCGAGAAAACCTCGATCACAGCAGTCTTTTGCTAGAACTTGAATACCTAAATCAGCGCCGTCTAACGCACTAAGAGACTCATCAGAATAATACAATGCCTAAGTTTGCCGCCAACCTCACCATGCTATTTCAGGAAGTGCCATTTCTAGAACGTTTCTCCAAAGCAAAGTCCGCCGGTTTTAGCTATGTTGAATATCTGTTTCCTTACGCTTGGGAGCCTAATGTTCTCGCCGAACAACTCACACAAAATAGTCTGACCCAAGTTCTGTTTAACCTACCAGCCGGAAATTGGGCTGCAGGCGAGCGCGGCATTGCCTGTCTGCCTGAGCGAACAGAGGAGTTTAAACGCGGCGTTTCTCTGGCCGCCGAATATGCTTTCGCTTTAAACGTCAAACAAGTTAACTGCCTAGCTGGAATTCGGCCCAAAACACTTAAACATGAAATAGCACTCGATACCCTCATGGGCAACCTCCAATATGCAGCAGACTATCTAGCGAAAGACGGCACCCACTTAGTAATCGAACCGATCAATAGCCGAATAGACATGCCCGGTTTTTTTCTTGACCAACTATCATTAGCCGCCCAAATAATTGATGAGCTTAACCACCCGAATATCTCATTACAGTTTGACATCTACCACACGCATATAATGAACGGTAATGTTGAAAAACAGTTCCTACAGCATTTAGATAAAATTGCGCATATTCAGTTTGCCGACTTCCCTGGTCGACATGAGCCTGGCACCGGCGAGATCGACTTTTCAACAGTCTTTGAAGCAATTCAAAAATCAAACTACTCTGGCTACATCAGCGCAGAATACATCCCTTCACAAACCAGCAAAACGTCGCTGGATTGGTTACAAACATTTAACTAGTTGGAATTTTGGCGCTCATGTTAAAAATCAGTGTTGGCAAGCAGAATCCATTGCAGCCTCGCAGTAAAGGTCTATTGATATGAGTTGGTGGGGAAAAGTCATTGGTGGCGCATTCGGTTTCGCGCTAGGCGGGCCAATTGGCGCACTGCTCGGCGCAAGTATCGGGCATACTTTCGATAAAGGCCTTAGCGGCATAAATGCGGACGCCAGCCTTGGTTTTGGCTCTGCAGCAGACCAAGAACGGATACAAGCGGCATTTTTCACTGCTACTTTCTCGATAATGGGCCGCATCGCGAAAGCTGACGGGCAAGTATCCAAACATGAAATTGAAGTCGCCGAGCAAACCATGGCGCGAATGCAGCTTGATGATGAACAAATTCGAACCGCCAGAGCGCTTTTTTCGGAAGGAAAATCTGAGCAGTTCGACTACCAATCTATCGCCCAGCAACTTCGCAAAGAATGCGGACGCCGCAAGAATCTCTTACAAATGTTCATGGAAATTCAGCTGTCGACTGCATTAGCTGACCAAGACCTTCACCAGGAAGAGCAGCGCATCCTCCTTGATATCGCCAATATTTTGGGCTTTCAGCGTGCCCAATTTGAAAAGCTACTCGCCATGGCTGCAGCCCAGCAACGTTTTGGTTACTCCCAACGTTCACCGAAGGCGAGACTTGAAGAGGCCTATGATGTACTCGGTCTCCAACAGAATTGTAGTGATACAGAGCTAAAAAGAGCCTATCGAAAACTGATAAGCCAGCACCATCCTGATAAACTCGTGTCCAAAGGACTTCCTGAAGAAATGATGAAGATAGCGACCGAAAAGACACGGGAAGTAAAAGACGCTTATGAACTTATTAAGCACCACAGAAAAAATAGTTAGTTGAGGTTACCCAATGCGCGTACTAGTAATAGAAGATGATAAAGATGTGGCTGCGTATTTAGTCAATGGTTTAAAAGAAAGTGATAATGTTGTTGATCATGCTGCCGACGGAAAAGACGGCTTACTATTGGCTGCTAGTGAAAACTACGATGTTATGATCATAGATCGCATGCTGCCCAGCATGGATGGCCTTTCAATTATTAAAACGATTCGGGCAACCGACAATGACACCCCCGTTTTAATACTCAGTGCGTTAGGCGATGTTGACGACCGCGTTGAAGGTCTTCGCGGTGGCGGGGACGACTACCTTACAAAACCCTTCTCTTTCACAGAGTTGCTAGCGCGCTTAGAGGCCTTGCTTCGACGAGGTCCTAGCTCAGGCTCCGAGCAAGTCACCCATTTAAGTGTTGCTGACCTCGAGATGGACTTACTCGCCCGAACAGTAAAACGCGGTGCCGAGAAAATTGACCTACAACCTCGCGAGTTTCGTTTGCTCGAATATCTCATGAAGCATGCCGGTCAAGTGGTTACGCGCACCATGTTGCTCGAACAAGTTTGGGATTATCACTTTGATCCTCAAACCAACGTTATAGACGTACACATCAGCCGTTTGCGTTCAAAAATAGACAAAGACTTCCCTAAGCAACTACTTCAAACCGTCCGCGGTGCCGGATATATCCTGAGTGAAGATCCTTAAGCTTCTACGTACTTCAACCTTTCAGCTAGCGATCATGTACATGGTACTGTTCGCTTCGTCCGTTTTTATACTGATGGGTTTCATTTATTGGGCAACTGCCGGATATATGTCGAATCAAACGGACGAGACCGTCGAAGCCGAAATTATTGGTTTAGCTGAGCAATATCAAAGGCAAGGCTTGAATGGTCTTATTAGTGTGATTAGGGAGCGCGTGGCGCGTGACCCAAATGGCAAAGCGATCTATCTATTCACAGCGCGAGACTTTATTAAGTTAGCGGGGAATATCGACAAATGGCCAGAAGGCGGCGACGTCCAGGAAGGCTGGTTAAACTTTAATCTATCACCCGAACTGGGGTGGCATAAAGAACAAATACATCCCGCTAGAGCCCGAGTTTTCATCGTCCCAGGGGGCTTGCGATTGCTCGTCGGCCGTGATGTCAGCGAGTTTATGGCAGTAAAACAGTTAGTCGAGCGCGCTATCAATTTTGGTATGGCGATTACCTTCGCACTGGCTATGATCGGCGGCATCATGATGAGCCGCAGCACCGCTCGGCGTGTTGAACTAATTAACAGCGCTAGTCAGCGAATAATGACTGGGAACTTATCTCTTAGGATCCCTGATCGAGGGACGAATGACGAGTTCGACCAACTAGCTCGTAACCTTAATGAAATGCTAGACCGTATCGTCACGCTAATGGAAGGCATCAAACATGTTTCTGACAACATCGCGCATGACCTTAGAACACCACTGACCCGCCTTAGAAATCAACTCGAAAGCACCATGATGAAGGTAGAGCGGCAATCAGATAGAGAGCAGGTTGCAGAAGCAGTTGCAGAAGCAGATCAGCTCCTTGCGACATTCAATGCGCTGTTACGTATTGCTCGTCTTGAAATGGGAGGCAGAGTTGCAAACTTCACCTCATTCAATCTTTCGGAGCTAGTCTCGGATGCTGCCGAGTTATATGAAGCGGTGGCTGAAGATAAAAACCAAAAATTCGAACTTAGTATTGAAGAAAATCTGACGATAACCGGAGACAAAGACCTACTTTTTCAAACGCTGACCAATCTTGTCGACAACGCCATTAAGTATACGCCAGAGGGGGGTGCTGTTTCTTTGCAACTACGCAAGACCAAAGAACATGCCTTAATCGAAGTTAACGATTCCGGAATAGGCATACCCGAAGACGAATTAGATAAGGTATTTGGCCGCTTTTATCGAGTCGCAAAAAGTCGTTCACTACCCGGAAATGGACTAGGTTTGAGCCTTGTAAATGCGGTCATCGAAATGCATCAAGGAAAAATCACCTTGACGAATAATCTTCCGGGCCTACGTGTTGAGATAAAATTGCCTCAGCACGTAAGCATCCCCGAAAAAGAACTTAAGACTGCTTGATACCCTTAACAGAAGCTACCGCATAGCTCACAGGGTAAGTGGCAACCTCATATCCGCTCTTAACATATTGTTGAAAGAGGTTTGCGATGCCTTCAATTTTCGCAACTTTTGATTCTACCCGCGCAGTTAAGCTATCAACTTCGCCCTCGAATCGTTTTTGTCCAAACATCGCTATAGCGATTAAATTGTGGCGATTCACCTGATTATCGACGCCTAGCGCATCAAGCTGGTAGCCTACATTATCTACTTGGCTAAGAAATTTATCGGCAACAGCCATTAATTTTTGTTCGATATTCATATAGGGCTCCTCTTAGGAAAAAAACTGGCGAGTAATGTACGGCGATTATTTAGGTGGCGCAACCTAGCGATAAATAACCTTACGTCACCGTTTTCTCGTAGCTAATGTCAATAATACTCCAGTAAGTTTCACCTGATGGGGATCGCACGAGCGCTTCATCGTCCACCTCTTTCTTAAGTAAGGCTCGAGCCATGGGCGAGTCGATAGAGATGTAGTCCGTACGGCCATATATTTCGTCTACACCCACAATTCTAAACTGTTTGCGGTCCCCTGACTCATTTTCTATTAACACCATCGCGCCAAAGTAGATCTTGCCCTCTTGCTCAGGCGAATACTCAACAACGCGTAAGTTTTCAATCCGCTGACTTAAAAAACGAACACGGCGATCAATCTCTCTTAATAGTTTCTTGTTGTATTGATAGTCAGCGTTTTCACTGCGGTCACCTAATGCTGCCGCCCAATTAACTTTCTTAGTGACTGCTGGACGCTTTTCGCGCCACAAAAAATCCAACTCTGTTTTTAAGTCATCATAGCCAGTTTTTGTAATAAGATTGGTTTTCAAAAAGCTCGCTCTCTATGTATCCAAATCGTAGGGTCTTTGCGCATTCAAGATAAATCATAAGGACTCAAGCACAGTTTGGCTACGCTAAGATTCATGTTTAATTTCAGCTATGGTATCAAGGAAACATAATTTTCTAGGATTACAAAATGAAGAGAAAAATTCTCGCAATGTCCATCGTCCTGCTAAACGCAAATGTGTATGCAGATGAAGACCTAGATTGGGAGCTCGACTTTTCAATTGAACAGAAAAGCACAAAGGAGGACTTCCCTCTGCGGGAAATTAGCCAAGCAGAGCTGTCGAACGCAGCCATTCCGGGCGCGTTAAAAGTAGTGCAAACCGGTCAGCCATCTAGAGACGCTCGACCCGCTCACGCGCAAGAAGCAGAAAAAAATGACAAACGAAAAGTTGAAGAACTAGAAACAAGCGAGAATGAAGACCTCACAAAAGAGGCATCAACAATTTTTATAATACCCGATATTCCGCCTATCGAGTTTCAACAACAAACCTATAAAGCTCCCGATGGGCGAGACTACGGCCGCCTTGAAACAAACACCGTAGAACGCCCTTAGTAGTTTAAGAGAGTAATAAAGTTGTTAACTCTCGCAGCTATCCTGAAAAATAAAGGCAGCGGTAAAGTGGGCGCTCAGATATCCCTACTTGATCAGGATTAAACGGCCAATCTTAGCAATAGTTCAATGCTTGAAATCAACTTAAAGCACTACTAACATCCATAGTCCATAAACTGATTCACCATGCATATGTTAACCCTCCTTATTGAGTTTTTGCGCAAAACCCCTTGTTATCCTTTTCACAATACTGATTTGCTTTTCACCTGCCTTCTTCCAACCCTTTTCGATATGCGTCTTTATCTGCCTTTTCAGCATGATGATGGGAATCATTTCCCTTGTGCAAAAAAACATGCATGAGCCGGCGGGCTAAAATATAAAATAGGGCAGAAACTCAAACACATACTATCTTTGTTCAATGAGTAAAAAGTAGCTTGCAGCTCCTATCAAACCCATTGCTGCAACGCCTTGGCTCGAACCCCAAAATAATTTATGAGTGCTCATTTTGACCTCTCCCCCAAATTTAAAACCATGAACTCGATGAGATTTCCAATTATCCTAGCAATATGGAGATCTCAATATG
>CAJWBE010000048.1 GCA_913020045.1 uncultured Oleiphilus sp. | reverse complement strand
CGTATTAAACCAGTTGAGGCACTTCGTTATGAGTAATGCGGTTATTTCGGCAACGGGTCTGACAAAGAATTACAGTGAAGGACCGGGGTCGCTTCAAATCTTTAGTGATTTGGACTTTGAGCTTCAGCCCGGAGAGTCGGTTGGTATTGTTGGTAGCTCTGGGGCGGGGAAAACAACGCTTCTGAATATTCTTGGTGGATTGGACTCTACGACAAGTGGGCAGGTGTCATTGTGTGGGGAGGATCTGACTAAGTGTTCTGATAAAGCCCTAACGCGGATACGTAATCGCTATCTCGGGTTTGTTTATCAGTTTCATCATCTGTTGAGCGAGTTTAGTGCGACAGAAAATGTTGCGATGCCGCTTTATATTTCGGGCATGAAGCGCTCATTGGCTAATCAAAAAGCACGTGATTTGCTGGATAAAGTAGGCTTGTCTGCGCGTGCAGAGCATAAGCCGTCGGAGCTGTCCGGTGGTGAGCGTCAGCGCGTTGCGATTGCTAGAGCGCTAGTGAATGATCCAAAGTGCGTGTTGATGGATGAGCCGACCGGAAATTTGGACGAAGCCACCGCGCATAGTATTCAGCAGCTAATGTTGAGTTTGCAGTCCGCCCTAAATACCAGCTTCGTGGTCGTCACTCATGATTTGCGCCTAGCGAGCAAAATGGACCGTGTATTGTTGATGGAGCAAGGGAAACTATGTTCGCATGAGCCTTCTATCGATTAGAAAGCCATTTTTCACTGTGAGCGTTTTGCGCGGTTTTCTGCGCGCTTTCCCCACCGCTTGATAACACTGCGTCGCCATAAATAACCCACCACAAAATATCCAGTAGCGGCGAATACGATACCGCATACCAGCGAGCCCAAATACATGGGTATTCCGATGTCATAAAGCTGGCTCATAATCCATTCCACGCTTAATTCATACTCGAAACCCATGGCAGGTTTGTTGAGTAGCCATGCCCCTATCAAATATTCGGCATAAAAAATCGGAGGCATTGTGACGGGATTGCTGAACCAAACAAGTGCAACGGATAAGGGGAGGTTGGCGTTTAAGCGAATAGCGCACAAGGCCGCCGCGACCATTTGAAACGGCATAGGAATACAGCCCCAAAATAAGCCAATCGCAAAGGCTTTGGTCACGCAGTGGCGGTTAAGGTGCCAAAGGTTAGGTTCATGAAGCACGCTGCCGAGAAACGCGAAGGACTTATTTTGTTTGATTGAATCCGGATCAGGTAGATACTTTTTAATAAAATCTTTTGGCATACTCAATGACCGAACCAGTGGATTAGTTTGACGTCTGCTGGCATCTATACATTCGAGTCGAGACTCAGGGACGAGCCGATGAATGCATGCCTTTTCGCCTTTTGTGCGGGCGTCATCATACTCTATTGCACCGCCGTTTTGTTACCGTGGTGGGTCTTTATTGCAGCCTTTGTTGTAATTTTTTTCTGTTTTCCTGCGAGAACTCTCCTGCCGAGCATATTGCTGTTGCTTGGCTGGGCTTACGCTAATAGCGTGGCGACATCGCATTATTCTAATATTATTCCTTCAGCATTCGAAGGTGCGCTGGTCACTGCCATCGGGGAGCGATGCTCCCTAGTCTCATCAAACGAGCACTCTCAGTCATTTAGGTTTTGCGCTTCTGCCATTCAAATGGAGTCTGCTGAACCCTTGGCCGGGCAGCGCTTACTGCAAGTCACTGTACCCCACTCCATTACGATTCCGGCTGTGCCGGCGACGCTGCGTCTGCAACTTAAATTGAAGCGTCCTCGGGGCAGTGTTAATCCGGTAGGCCTTTCATTTGAGCAGTATTATTTTCAGCAAAAAGTTGTTGGGGTTGGCCGAGCTCTTGAGGTGGTGGAAATTAATCACCAGCCTCAAATGTTTGATTATGGTTTGCAGGCGTATGTGCTCAGCTGGCGAGAACAGCTCGCGCAAAAGCTTCAGTTAGGCGCAGGTGAGTTTGAAAGCTACGGCATTATCCGAGCCTTGGTGATCGGTGATCGCAGGGGTATTTCCGATGGCTGGCAAAATGTGTTGTCTGCCACTGGAACGCAGCACTTGATGGCAATATCGGGTTTACATGTGGGCATGATCGCCCTGTTGTTATGGCGTTTTTTGCCTAAAACCCGCACAGGGCTGTTCTTTTTTACAGCGCTCACGTTTGTGTATGTCGTGATGGTCGGTTTTTCAGAATCCGCACAGCGTGCTTGGCTAATGTCCGTGTTTTTGGCATTTGCAGGAGCAGGCTATATCAAATTGGACTGGAAGAGTGCTTGGTTAGGGGCACTGGCGTTGGTCTTGTTATTGAATCCCCTGTCAGTCTTGAGTGTGGGCTTTATATATTCGTTCGCGTCGGTGGCTTTGCTAATACTACTGGCGCAAGCGGGCTGGATATCAATAAGTACGCCAGTGCGTTCTTTTTTGATCGTGCAGTTATTCTTCCTGCTAATGCTAGGGGTTCTCAATGCCATAATGGGAGTCGCGCACAATGGCGTTTTTCTATTGGCAAATTTGGTGGCGGTGCCTTGGGTATCTTGGTTAGTACTGCCCGCCTCATTGGTCGCATTCATCCTCAGTTGGGTCGACGTCCCCCTCGCGTCCGCACTCTATTCATTGATCAATGAGGTCTTACAGTTTCTGTATGCTTTTTTGGAATCCTTGAGTGCCTTGCCTATCTCGTTCAATCAAGATCGGTCATCTGTGCGTCTTTTTGCTTTCTCAGTCGTGTTGTTTGCCGTTGTCGTGTCAGGGCGCTTTTCATTATTAAGTACAGTCGGTTTAGTGTTACTCGTTGCCGCTTTAGTGATTCGATCAAGTGGTCGTGTCGAAACACCAGAGCTAAGGGTGTTCGATACTGGGCAAGGGTTGTCAGTATTAATTCGTTCTGAGTATTCGGTTTGGCTTTATGACTTAGGGCCTAGCTATGGTTCTAGCTCTGCAGCGCGTCGTATTGTATTACCATACCTGCGCGCCGCATCGGCGGCAGATTCAATGGATGGTTTGGTCATTAGCCATGGTGATAATGACCATGCGGGTGACTATGTATATTTTTTGAGTCAGGTAGATCCCAAACTGCGCTGGTCTGGCGAAGTCGAACGTCTTCATCGGCCCTCTGAACACTCATATCAACTTGGCCAATTTGGATTTGTTAACTGCAATCGTGGGATGAGATGGGAGCGCGGTGAGCTATTGATTGAGGTGCTTTATCCTGCGCGCACACCTAAGAACACTAGTTCCAATAACCATTCCTGCGTATTGCGTGTCACGCTATCCGATAAAGTGTTTTTGTTGATGGGTGATCTCGAAAGTGATGCTGAGATGAGTTTAGTTCGGGATATGAAAGCTGACTTGAAAGCGGATGTCTTGATTGCGGGTCATCATGGCTCAAAAAACGCCACATCCTATGCACTGCTGAAGCATGTTCAACCCGACAATGTGGTGGTTTCGGCGGGCTATCGGAACCGATTTGGCCATCCTCATGCAGATGTTATCTCGAGGACGGAGGCCTTTGATGCGGCCTTATTTAATACGGCCAGTGACGGAGCCCTTCGTTTTACTTTGGGCAACGGTGAGATAAAAATTGAGCGGGCCCGAACATTGCGAGGAGCATTTTGGTTAGCGCCATAATGAGATTATAATAACGAGCATGCAGTCTGACCCCAAAAAACTAGTTAAGAAGAACCAAAACCTTACTCATTCTGAGTTGATGAAAGTCACTTCGCATGTTCAGCGAGAGCAGGGTGATTGGATTCTGCATAGTTTGATGGTTGAAGGTTGCGATGTGCCGTTTAAGTTTAAGCGCAAAGGTAATTATCAAAACTTAACAGGCGCTAGAGTCAATATGACTTATTACAGCGATCAAGAAACGGTCGCGGGTCTGGAATTCGAGTACATGAAAGTCGTGCGCGTAAAAAAGAGCTGAGAGCATTGTATTTGATTGGTTTAAAGTCCTTGAAAGTCGCGTGATGGATGAATTATCTGTATGAATTAGTGTAAGCGTCGGGTGATACTTTCCATTCAAACTGTTTGTGATAAAGTATCGCCACAAAAAAATTCTAGGAGACATCTAAGTGTTAGATTTATTAAAGCCGGGCGGCATGGTTATGTTCCCACTGCTGCTATGTTCAGTATTGGCTTTGGCCATTATCATTGAACGGTTTTGGACGCTACGAGTGAGTCGTCTCGCCCCAAAAGATTTGGTGAATGAATTGTGGGGGTGGATCAAACGCAAAGAGTTGAATTCCAAAAAGCTACGCGAGTTGAAAGACGCGGCGCCAATCGGCCGGATTTTGGCAGCCGGTTTGGTGAATGCCAAGCATGGTCGAGAGATAATGAAGGAAAGCATTCAGGAAGAAGCAAGCCATGTGGTGCATGAAATGGAGCGCTTTTTGACGACGTTAGGCTCAGTAGCGGCGATCGCTCCATTGCTTGGTTTGCTGGGAACGGTTGTCGGTATGATCAAAGTTTTCTCGCAATTGCAGTTGGAAGGCGCCGGCAATGCTGCCGCGCTAGCGGGTGGTATTTCTGAGGCCTTAATAACCACTGCAGCAGGCTTGACCGTTGCCATTCCCGCTCTTATTTTTCATCGCTACTTCACTCGCCGTGTTGATGAGATTGTGGTGGACATGGAGCAAGACGCTTTGCGATTGGTTGAAATTGTTCATGGTGATCGCGAATCTACCTCTGCGGTAGAGAGTGGGGGCGGCGCTTGAACTTTAAACGACAAGGTGCCAGCGAAGAAGTCGCTGTTAACCTGACACCTCTGATCGATGTGGTGTTCTTGTTGTTGATTTTCTTTATGGTGTCGACAACTTTTACCAAAGAGAGTCACCTCGAGATCGATTTGCCGCAGTCGAGCGCGGATCCTGCTAAGCCGACGGTTAAAGAGATTGAAGTGGTTATTAATGCTGAAGGTGAGTATGCGATTAATGACCGAACGTTGGTGAATAACCAAGAAGAAACGCTCAAAAAAGCGGTTCAAAAACTTTCTAGTGGCGATACCAAGCTTCCTTTCATTATTACTGCTGACTCTAAGACAGCGCACGAGCATGTGGTTCGTGTTATGGATGTTGCTGGTCAACTTGGTTTTGTTCAGCTCAGTATTACCACTCAGCGCGCCAAGGCGTCTAAATAACGGCGAGTGTGATGATATTAGGCAGCTTTGCCTCTTCCAGTCTTAATAAGGCGACGGTATGAATCTTAATTTGTATCGTCGCTTTTTCGTTTATACGAATCCCTCTTTTTCTTTTTTCAAACCGTATCTGTGTCTTAGCCTAGGTGTTGCAATAGTGCACCAACGTTTGGTCGTGACGACTCTTGCCGTGAACAGTTTTTCTGTTGATGGACGTTTAGCGCATGTCTAGATTGTCGTTGGCTGATCGCCTTGTTAACGCCTGGTACGCTAAGTCAGTTTGGTTATGGCTGTTAGCGCCACTAAGCTGGCTGTTTGCTTTGGTGGTTTGGATCAGGCACCGGTGGTTGGACGAACGTAAAGCGCTGGACGCGGCTCAGCTCGCGCCAGTCGTGGTGGTGGGAAATATCACCGTGGGCGGGGCGGGTAAGTCGCCGTTAGTTGCCTACTTAGTGCGTGCATTTGAAGATCAAGGCTTGAGGGCAGGTGTTGTGAGCCGCGGTTATGGTGCGCTTTCGCCCATTGACCAGCCTATCGTATTGACTGACAAGAGTACGGCGGGTGAAGTGGGTGATGAGCCGCTTATGCTTTATCAGCAACTGGGCTGTCCCGTATGTGTCTGCCCCAAACGCTCTGACGCCGTTGCGCGTTTGACGGAACTTGGTTGCGACATTGTTATTTCAGACGATGGGTTGCAGCACTATGCAATGCAGCGAGATATCGAAATTTGCGTGTTTGACGCGCAACGGTTGTGGGGTAATGGCTGGTTGTTACCGGCGGGTCCTTTGAGAGAGCCTTTGTCTCGATTAGGGCAGGTAGACTTTATCGTTTTTAATGGTGGCGACGCGCCTAGCCCGGAAACGCTTTTGGCTGCTAAGCCGGAGCAGTTCTTGCGAATGGATCTTGCGCCACAAGACTTACAGGCCTTAGATGGCAGCGTAACGCTGGCGTTAGAGCAATTGAAAGGTAAGTCGATTTCGGCGATTGCTGGCATTGGTCATCCAGTACGTTTTTTCAACTCCTTAGAAGCTCTGGGTGCAAAGGTCACTCCTTATCCTTTTGGTGATCATCATTCTTACCACCTGGATGACTTTGCACCAATAATAGAGCCTGTAACGGGGGCAGCGGCTGGGCGGATGATCGTTATGACTGAAAAAGATGCGGTTAAGTGCCGTAATATTTCACTAGATAACGCATGGTATCTTCCTGTCTCCGCTCAACTAAGTGATAATCTGGCGCATAAAATACTGGCGCGACTTTATGCGGCAGGGCGTTTGACGCCTAACGGCAGCCCAGCCAACATGTCTAAAGAATAGTTGTGCTCAAACGGCACGAACAAATTTTCATCATATTCTCATCATAGAAACTTGGATTTGTAATGGATAAGAAACTACTCACAATACTCGCTTGCCCTTGCTGTAAGGGCGAATTAGTGTTCAAGAAAGACCTAAATGAATTGTTCTGTAAAGGGGATGGTTTGGCCTTTCCTGTGCGCGACGGTATTCCGGTGATGTTGGAGCACGAAGCACGCACCTTAACCACCGACGAAAAGCTAGAGAAAGAGCACTAAGGCCAAATATGTCTTATATCGTAGTGATTCCAGCGCGTTATGCGTCAACTCGGCTACCGGGCAAACCTCTTCTCGATATTGGCGGCAAGCCAATGATTCAGCGAGTGGTTGAGCAGGCTTCGCGTTGCGGAGCAGAAAGAGTCGTTGTGGCGACTGACGACATTCGAATTTCTAAAGCGGTGATGGCGTTCGGTGCTGAGGTCGTTATGACGGATGCGAATCACCCTTCGGGCACGGACAGACTGCAAGAGGTCGCCAAGAAATTAGAGCTTGATGATGAATCGGTAATCGTCAATGTGCAGGGAGATGAGCCTTTGATTCCGCCGCGAGTGATTGATCAGGTTGCGCATAACCTTGCAGCGCACAATGAGGCCGGTATTGCCACATTGTGTGAACAAATTCATGACCTAGAAACGGTCATGAATCCCAATGCAGTCAAAGTGGTTTTCGATCAGCGGGGGCTGGCTAACTATTTTAGCCGAGCGCCTATCCCGTGGAGTCGAGAGCAGTTCTCCTTGAGTGACGCTCACACAATGCCAAAGGGGGCTGAGTATTATCGCCACATTGGTATTTACGCGTATCGGGTCGGTTTTCTCCATAACTATGTGACTTGGTCGCCTAGCATGACCGAAGTGACAGAGTCGCTTGAGCAATTACGAGCGTTGGCAAATGGTGTTTGTATTCATGTTGACGTGGCGCTCGAAACGCCTCCGGCTGGCGTGGATACTCAAGAAGACCTAGAGCGAGTTCGTGACTTGGTTAAGTCCACTTAGGCTGATTATACGCATATGACCGTAAGTGTAATGTTTGTTTGCCTTGGCAATATTTGCCGCTCCCCAACCGCGCATGGCGTGTTTAAGTCGCTGGTGAACGAACTTGGTTTGCAGGACCAGATTATTGTTGAATCGTCGGGTACAGGTGGTTGGCATATAGGCGAGTCTCCCGATAAGCGCGCAACAGTGTTTGCTGCAACACGAGGTTTTGACCTGGCGGATCTTCGAGCGCAGCAATTCAAGGCCTCTGACTTTGACTGCTTCGACTATATTCTTGCCATGGATAAACAGAATCTGAGAGATTTAGAAATGTTGCGCCCTGAGGGATATCGGGGTGTGCTAGACCTGTTTTTGTCCTTCAGCGCAATGAAGGATGAGGACGTTCCAGATCCCTATTATGGCGGCGACGCAGGGTTTGAGCATGTATTAGACCTTGTCGAATCCGCCTCCAAAGGCTTGCTGGCACATATTCAAGAGCAGGCAAGCTAGCGGATGCCAACACTTACTCCATTTGATCTTTGCTCGCGAAACACCTTAGCTCTGCCGTGTCAGGGAGCCAAAGTACAGGTGGTTGATTCAGTCGATGACGCCGTCAATGTACTGAGCGGGTGGGGTGAGCTCGCTCGGCCTCTCGTGATAGGGCTTGGCAGTAATCTGGTGTTGCCTGAGTTACTTGAAGAGCCTGTGCTGATCATTCGTGGGGGGAGTGTTCAGTTTATGGAGGGTCAAGGCGATAGCGTCACTGTTGTTGCGGATGCTGGGGTGGTCTGGGATGAGCTAGTGGCTCAGTGTGTTGGAGCGGGATGGAGAGGGTTAGAAAACTTATCCTTGATACCCGGTACGGTGGGTGCTGCACCTGTTCAAAATATTGGTGCTTATGGGGTCGAGTTAAAAGATAGTTTGATTTATGTAGACGTATTTGATTTTGAAAGCATGAGCCGTCGTCGTTTAGAGGCGCAAGCATGTAAATTTGACTATCGCGATAGTATTTTTAAACGCGAACCAAGGCGTTTTGTCGTGCTCCGCGTCGCTTTTCGTTTGAATAAAAATGCTCCGTTTACGCTAGCTTATGGCGAGTTAAAGTATTTGGCGAGTGAGCCGGACGTAACGGTGCAAGCTATTCGAGCCAAGGTTATCTCGGTACGTCAGGCGAAGTTACCTGACCCAGCTTGTATTCCCAATGCCGGTAGTTTCTTTAAAAACCCTGTCGTGTCGAAGGATCAGGCGTTGCGTTTGGCCAATCGATTTCCAGAGATGGTGCAATACCCGTTAACCGATGGCCAGGTTAAACTAGCGGCGGGTTGGCTGATTGATCAAGCCGGTTGGAAAGGGCATCGAGCGTCACGAGCCGGTATTCATGAAAGACAGGCGCTGGTGCTGACTAATTTGGGCGGCGCCACGCAAAGCGATATCCTTGAATTGGCAAATGATGTTTACCAGTCAGTGTTAGATCTCTATGGGGTTGAACTGGAAATAGAGCCGGTGATTGTTTAGCCAGTATTTTGTGTCGATTTATTTTACATCTATATTGTTTTTCAGTCGCAAATACAGTCTTAAAGTTATGAATTTATTGAATATTATTTATATGGCTGAATAATTGCTTTTAAGATCGACAAAGTATGATCTTAATTTGGGATTTTGGAGAGTTTTAGATGTCATTGAAGTGGAAGTTAGGTGTAGCAGTCTTGTCAGCCTTTTTAAGTGTGAGTGCGTCAGCAGGCGTAATCAGTTCAGTTTGGTCTGACAATGGTCACGAATACATGCTAGTTGAAGGTCAAATGACTTGGGATCAAGCAAATGCTTCTTTGGGTTCAGATTGGTATTTGGCAACAATTACGTCTGCGCAAGAGCAGTCTTTCATTGAAAGCGCGTTTGGTAACCTCCGAGGCGAATTTTGGTTAGGCGGCTATCAGTCTGAAGTCGGTTTTACACAAGCTGAGCGAGTCGCAGGCGCTGCAGACAACTGGGCTTGGGTTACAGGCGAAGAGTTTGGCGGTTACGACAACTGGAAGGTTGGTGAGCCAAACGAATGGAGAGGCACCAAGGAAGATCACCTAGCAGTTTGGAATAATGGTGGTTCTTGGGATTGGTATTGGAATGACGAGCACGGCCGTTCTAACATCAAAGGCTACATTGCTGAAAAAGGTGCTTACAGCGTACCAGAGCCGGGTACCCTAGCGTTGCTTGGTCTAGGATTGCTTGGATTGGGCGCGTCTAGAAAAATGCAAAAGTAATAGTACTCTAGGTTTGCTCTGCGTTTGCTGAGCACTATAGAAACGTCTCTCTGTGAGGCGTTTTTTTATGCCTATTATTTAAGCTGCAATGGCTTAGCTAACATGGCTTGATCAGTGTTTTGTATTGTTTTTAGTGTGTAGAGTACGGCGTCACGCAAAGATTCATTTGATGCGTAAATTACCCCGCGATGATTCATGAATGTTGAGTCTTTTTGGTTTAGATCCAGCGCTTGTTTGTTAGTGTCAGAGACAAATGCCCCTAGCTCATTAAAAATACAGGCAGTCGCCGCAAAATCCCAAAGGCTGCCGCCGCCGGGCTGAGGCTTGGGTGGTTTGAAGTAACACGCAGGTGCTTGCTCAATGACTTTAATCGCGTTGATGATCGCCCCAGCGCCACTCTCAATAATAATCTCGTTATAACCCAGCATGCGTACTTTTGTTTCGAAGCGTTTTAATATTTCGTCAAAGTCGTCGCGTGCAACGAAGCTATGGTCACAGGGAACAGTGAGCGGGTTCGTTTTATTTAGACCCGCGTCGTTATAGTTATAGTGATCGTTAGGGCTATCGCTAATTTTCCATGCCTTGCCGTTGCGCATTGCACCGCCACCGCGAATAGCCGAGTAAAGTGTTTGGTTTGATGGGTCGTAGACAACGCCAACCTGAGGTGTGCCTTCTTGCGAGACAAGCGCGATTGAAACGGAATAACCGGGTTGAGAACGACTAAAGGCTAATGTTCCATCTAAAGGGTCGATGCACCAAAAGTAGTCCTTCGTTAGGCGCTGACGGTCGTCTTCGCTTTCTTCCGATAGCAGTGCAAGATCAAATCGACCTAAGGTGCTTTCGAGATGACTTAGAATCAGCGCCTCGCATTTTAGGTCGACCTCTGTGACGACTTGCGCGGCTAGACTATCGACGCCCTGTTTGTAGCTCACACCGATTGCGTCTTTTTGCTCTTGTGAGTAGTGAGCGATTAACTGCCCAGCTGCTCTGGCTGCGTTGATGGCTACTTGACTTAACTCGGCTAAGTCATCGTTGGTAAGTTTCATTCTAAGTTAAGCTCTGCAATAACGTTCTGTGTGATGCGCTCACTAAAAGCATGAATTTTCCAGTGATCAGGGCTCCACCCTTTTACGAATCGATGAAAATCGGCCCAAGCATAAGAATACAAAGGGCGCCATTCGGCCTCAACTTCACCTACGTCAATCGGGATAGAGTATTTTAGAAATGCCTGTTTAAGGTGATCAAAGTATTTATCCAGTAGTCTATCTGCGTGTTGCTCACATTCGCTTTCATCCAGGCAGCTGCCTATAAAGTATGCGATATCTTTTATTCCACAACCTCCGCCAACATATTGAAAGTCAACGGCGGCAGCGGAAAGCCCATCGGCTGAAAAACAGAAGTTAGCGAGTTTCGCGTCGCCATGCACAAAGGTTTGAAACTTGCAGTTATTGAGTATTGTGTCGATTTTGGGAGCCGCCAGCGCTAGCAATTTATCATCTAGTGCCTCGAGCTCATCTGGTCGGGTCGCCAAATGCCAGTATGTGCCGACGGGCCATAAATCTTTAGGTTCGCTACCCAGAAAACGAGTGTGAAAAAATGCTAGCCATTCTAAGCATGCATCCATTTGTTCGTGTGTGACATGTTCTAGCCGTCTAGGAAAACCATTGATATCTAAGTCTTCTAGAAAGATGAGGCATGTGTTCTCATTCTGCTCACTACCATAGCATTCGGGTACTCGACTGTACTGGTCACATCGTTGGGCATATTGCTGATACCAGCTTGTTTCGACTTGATATGACCGAACTTTTCGTTGGTGAGAGAGTGTTGTGTTCCAGCCTCTTGGGTGATCGACCTTATCAGGCAAACGTATATGTTTGACGATAACACTACTGTATTTTCCACCCTCTAAGGTATACCTGCGAATCTCTCCGTAGTCGCTCCATAGTGATTGCAGTAAATGGCTGTTAACAGCGCTTTTTGCGCCGCTTAATCGAATGATCTGCTGTTCAATGTGTTCATTCATGCAGTGAGTCGCGCTGGCTGAGTAAGTAAGAGTCTCGTTAGTACTTTACGCGCATTTGCAGAGAAATGAATAGCGCCGCAAAGATGCGGCGCTATTATAAGTCGAGTTATATGTCGAGATATATCGAGCAACACAAGAAAAGAAGTGCCTTCTGCTTACTATTCTATTAGTACTCTATCAGCACTCTAAAAGCTTCTTGGAGTCGGCGGTGTCGTTGAGTAATCGTAGAAACCAAGGCCGCTTTTTTTACCTATTTGTTCAGCAACAAAAAGTGTTTTTAACAGTGGTGGTGGCGTTAAGCGTGGTTCTTTGAATGTGTCATATAGATTCGACGACATGTGATAGACAATATCTAAGCCGATATAGTCTGCCAGTTCTAGCGGGCCCATTGGGTGATTGCATCCGAGCTTCATCGCGGTATCAATTTCAGCTACGCCAGACAGGCCTCGCTCACAGGAGCGAATGGCGTCAATAATGTAAGGCGTTAATAAGCGGTTAACGATAAACCCGGTTTCGTCTTTGACGACGACGGGAGTTTTTCCAATGCTGTTAATCCATTCGACTAGGCCGTCTACCGTTTCTTGTTGGGTGTGCAGGGTAGGAATAACTTCAACCAGCTTCATCACTGTGGCTGGGTTAAAAAAGTGCAACCCGACTAGGCGCTCTTTTCGGGTGACTGCTGTTGATAGCTCTGTTATTCCGAGTGTCGAGGTGTTGGATGCGAGAATGGTGTGGTCGTTAACGATTGACTCGAGCTGCGAGAAGATTTCTTGTTTTTTATCCATCTCTTCCACGATCGATTCGATCACTAAATCGCAGTTTCTCAATGCATGAAGATCGACCGTGATCGTCATCAATGAAAGGGTATTTGACCTTTGTTCTTCAGTGATTTTTTCTCGATCAACTAGGCGCTGAAGACTCTTCTCAACTTGCGTTTGCTTTGTGCTGACATCGCCGCCGGTCATTTTGACCGAGATGGTTTTAATGCCTTGCTGAGCCAGTAATTGGGCCATGCCTAGACCCATTTGTCCGGTACCGACGATACCGACTTGTTTAATGTTCATGTGCGCTCCTTGAATTATTATTTTTTTATGTGCTTGTTGTCTTGATGGTCTTCTCTGATGACACCGCGGAGACTGCTGGGTGGCAAACAGTGAAAAGGCTTGTTAGGTTTTCCCGCCTTATCGTGATCTAGATTTTACTGGGGGGAGATGTGATGGCAATGTCTTTGGCGATATTTGGCTGTTAATGCACTTAACTGTGCGCTAAGTCATTTTTTATCGAGCGTGGCGTTCATTGCTTTAATGACAGCTGTCGCGGCTTCAAAAGGTGTCGCTGTATCTTGTGCTACCTCATGCCTTGCCTGAGCGAGTCTAATTTGCGCTTCGCTATGCTTCTTGAGCTGGTCGAGCAGCATTTCCCGTATCAATGCATCCAACCAGCGCTGGTTTTGCCCGTCCCGTTTATGTTGGAAGTAGCCGCTTAAGGTTGTTTGCTGTTGATAGTCTTCGATCATCATCCAAATGCTATCGATGTGCTCGTTATGTAAGGCGGAGCACGTTTTTACTGTTGGCTGCCAAGGGCCATCATTTTGAAGGAGATGCAGCGCATTGGTGTAGTGGTTTTGTGTTTGCTGTGCCGCTTTCGAAAAGTCCCCATCTGCCTTGTTGATGACTAGGGCGTCGGCGAGTTCCATGATGCCGCGCTTAATGCCCTGCAATTCATCACCGGCGTTGGGTAGCATTAGCACCAGAAAGAAATCGACCATTGAGGCGACTTCATATTCTGACTGACCAACACCGACGGTTTCGACGAGAATGACGTCGTAGCCACCTGCTTCGCACAGCAACATGCTTTCACGTGTTTTTTGAGCGACGCCGCCGAGCGACCCTTCTGAAGGAGATGGGCGAATGAACGCTGCGTCACTGCGCGATAGCTCTTCCATTCGTGTTTTGTCGCCTAGAATGCTGCCTCCTTTTAATGGAGAGCTGGGGTCGACAGCTAACACGGCTACTTTGTGGCCTTGTTGAATAAGGTGGAGGCCAAGTGCTTCGATAAAAGTAGATTTCCCCACGCCTGGCACGCCAGTAATGCCTACTCGAATACTTTTGCCAGTGCGCGGCAATAGCTCGTTGAGCAGAGACTGCGCCTCTATATGATGTTGAGGGAGCTTGCTCTCGACTAAGGTAATCGCTTTCGCTAAGGCGCGGCGATTGCCGAGTAACAGCGCTTGTGCGTCAATCACGAATCGAAGCTCTCCTTGTAGTCACAAATATAGAGTTTTCCCGGCGCTTGTGATCGCAAAGGGGTCCACTCGACGTGGGTTATTTAATTGCTGCTAACACTTGTTTTGCCGAGTCGGTAATTTTAGTGCCTGGGCCAAAAATTCCTTTTACGCCGGCCTGAACAAGGTAGTCATAGTCTTGTTTAGGAATGACGCCGCCTGCGACCACAGCAATGTCCTCAGCACCTTGAGCTTTAAGTGCCTCAATCAAGGCAGGAACTAGGGTTTTGTGCCCCGCCGCTTGCGAGCTGACGCCCACGACATGAACATCGTTTTCAATGGCTTGTTTAGCCACCTCTTCAGGGGTAGAGAACATTGGTGATAGATCGATATCAAAGCCTACATCAGCAAAGGCTGTGGCGATCACTTTTGCGCCGCGATCATGGCCATCTTGTCCCATTTTACAGACTAACATTCGTGGGCGTCGGCCGTGTGATGTCTCAAATTCGCTAATGTCTTTTTGTAGTGCCTGCCATTGTTCGTCATCTTGGTAGGGGGCGCCATAAACGCCGCTAATCGTGCGAGACTGCGCTTGATAGCGGCCGAACTCACTTTCCATTGCGTCAGAAATTTCACCAACAGTGGCTCGAAGTCTCGCGGCATCGATACTCAACGCAAGAAGGTTTCCTGTGCCGCTAGCCGCCGCATCAGTGATGGCAGACAGTGCTGACTTGACGGCCTCATTGTCGCGCTTTTCACGGAGAGCCTTAAGGCCTGCGATTTGTGATTCACGCACAGCGACATTATCTACTTCTAAGATGTCGAGATCGTCTTCTTTTTCCAGCTGATATTTATTAACGCCGACGATGACATCTTCGCCACGGTCTATACGAGCTTGTTTCTTTGCAGCACTTTCTTCAATGCGTAGTTTCGGTAGTCCCGCTTCGATAGCCTTAGCCATGCCACCTTCAGACTCGATTTCTTCGATCAGTGCCCATGCTTTGTCTGCGAGTTGTTGCGTAAGGCTCTCCATCATATAAGAGCCACCCCAAGGGTCGGCCACTTGGGGGATGCCCGTTTCTTCCTGAATAATAATTTGAGTATTTCGAGCGATACGCGCAGAAAACTCGGTTGGCAGCGCAACCGCTTCATCTAAAGCGTTGGTATGTAGTGACTGTGTGCCACCAAAAACAGCGGCCATCGCTTCGATGGTCGTTCGCACAACGTTGTTGTAAGGGTCTTGTTCGGTGAGCGACCAGCCTGACGTTTGCGAGTGTGTGCGCAGCATCGAGGACTTAGGATTTTTCGGATTGAACTCTGCCATGATTCGGTTCCACAGCAAACGGCCTGCACGCAGTTTGGCAATCTCCATGTAAAAGTTCATGCCGATGCCCCAAAAGAATGACAGGCGAGGCGCAAAAGCGTCGACATCGAGACCGGCATTGATTGCCGTGCGGACATACTCCCTGCCGTCGCTAAGGGTATAAGCCAGTTCTAAGGCCGCATCGGCACCGGCTTCTTGTATGTGATAGCCCGAGATAGAAATACTGTTAAAGCGGGGCATCTTTTCCGAGGTGTAGCCGATAATGTCGCCAATAATTTTCATTGAGGGGGTTGGCGGATAGATATACGTATTGCGGACCATAAACTCTTTCAGAATGTCGTTCTGAATGGTGCCGGCTAGCTTCTCTTGGCTAACGCCCTGTTCTTCTGCCGCGACAATATAACTGGCGAGAACTGGCAGAACGGCGCCATTCATTGTCATTGAGACGGAAACTTTATCGAGCGGAATGCCGTCGAACAGTACTTTCATGTCTTCAACTGAGTCGATCGCTACGCCTGCTTTACCGACGTCCCCGGTGACACGCGGATGGTCCGAGTCGTAGCCGCGATGTGTTGCTAGATCAAATGCGACTGAAATGCCTTGTGCACCTGCGGCAAGGTTTTTTCGGTAAAAGGCATTGGACTCTTCTGCGGTTGAAAATCCGGCATATTGACGAATCGTCCAGGGACGCCCTGCATACATGGTGGCCATCGGGCCGCGAACATAAGGGGCCATGCCCGGTAGGCTGTCTGTATTGGGTAAGTCCTTCGTATCTTCTTGGGTGTACAGGACTTTAACAGGCACGCCTTCTGGCGTGTGCCAGTCCATATCTTGTGGACTAACGCCCTTCATTTGTTTGGTCGCTAACGCCGCCCATTCAGAAAGATTTGGTTTTGAACTGTCTGTCATACCCTTGCCTTTTTCGAAGCCGTCGACATGCGTCAAACGGGTGTCATCATCGTGTGCTTATCTGCAGCTCTAAAATCGTTATTGATTCACTGTCGCAGAACGATTTTAGTGGTCCATTGGTTGATTAATTTCAACTAATACGCCGTCGCAACTTTTAGGGTGAATAAAAATAACTTTGCAGTTGTGAGCGCCCGGTGTTGGCGCGTCAGATAAAAATTGGTAGCCCTTTGCTTTTAGTCGCTCAACGTCAGCTTCGATATCGTCACTGCTAAAGCACAAGTGATGTATGCCGCCGCCTTTTTTGTCGAGGTACTTTTGAACAGGGCCTTCGCCATTTAAGGGGTGCACGAGCTCAATATTGCTTTTTTCTATCGGTAGAAACGCTGCACTGGTTTTTGCTTCGACAACGTCTTCACGGCCTTTTAGTTCTAAGCCAAAATCTTCAGCAAATCGTTCAATGGCCTTATCGAGGTCTGGAACGGCAATGGCGATGTGGTCTAGTCCTGTAATCATGTTAACTCTCTTATTTGGCTATTCGGTTCTTTCTTTTAGTTGCTGTTACTAGTTTTAACGTGCAAGGCAGCAATAGGTTACGCAACTGCTTAGCCGCAGGCGCATAACCCATGCTTAGGCGACCTAGTTAAGCTTAGCGATAAATGCATCGGTTGCTTTCTGTTTGCGCAGTGCCGCCTCTTCATCCGTTTCCGTTTCCATTTTTTCGTCAGGCTTGATCTTAAAGATAGGTTGGCCTTTCTTGATGATCGTGCCGTCGCCTTCTACCAGTACTTTTTCAATGATGCCTGAAAAAGGAGCTTTGATTTTGTTGAACATTTTCATGACTTCCACAATGTAGAGCGCTTGCCCTGCTTCAAAGTGGTCGCCAGCTTCAACAAACGGTGGCGCATCTGGCGATTCGCATGAGTAGAACATACCACCTGACGAAGCGAGTATCTCGTCGCTTTTGGCAACCGGCGGCGGCACCAAAACTTTCGCCATGGAGGCTTGTAAGGTTTCTTGCGTTAGGTTGTCGGGAATCGTAATGCTTAGGTCTTTATTGACACATAAATCAAAGTACGCGGTGTGATGCGCAACGCTTGGTAGCAACAATAGAATGTCATTGCCAAGCTGATAACCTGCGTGCGCGGCTTGGACGTCCAGCCAGCTAGCGGCATCAAAGCCTTTGGGTGCTTTTTTGCTTGCCAGCTTTTTGCATAGATCTTGGAAATCGGCACTTGGCAGACGATCTTCCAATGTTGCATAGAAGCTTAAGGCGTCGCCTAGTACTTGATGATCATGGTCCCAGATCATGCTGGCCGGCGGATTCTCTTCGCAGTAGTTCATATTCAAATAATGGTAGGTGTCGGCGAGTACTTGTATGGGGTTCTTTTGCCATGACACAGCGCCACTTTTTGCAATGGAAAAGCTGCTTTGATGAAGGCTTAGCCAGCCTGCGAGAATGTGAGGTTCGCTAAACAGCTGCTTGATAGGTCGTGTTAGCAGCAACTGTTTGCGGCTAAGAATTTTTTTGGTGTCTGCTGCTTCTTCTTTGTTCGCTTTGCCGACCGCCGCTTGGCTAAGCGACTGATAGGCATAGTCGACATCTAAATTGTTTGCTTGCTGTTTTAGCAAGCCCACCGCGGTCAGGTAGGGCACGATAAAGCGAGTGGTTGGACGTGCATTGATATTGTTGCCGATAAACCAATTCACCAGTCCGTAATGGAATTGCAGGTTGGTGGCTAGATCTTTTCCTTCCATGCGTGTGACGCGCAGAATTTCAGAAAGGCCTTCATAGGTGGCCGCGCGATTGTTGCCGGTGGTCAATAGCAGCGCGATGTTGCTGTCGTAAGCGCCAGCCAAGTGGTAAGCCATGAAGACCCCTGTATCGGGGTTGTGTAGGCTAATACCTTGGTCGTCTCTAATCTCGCCGTCTTGCGGATCTGACCAAAACTCAATTTGACCGCCTGCGTGAGGAGCAAGAGCTTGGTTGGTAGCGTTTAAGCGTGCTTCGACTGACGCGGTATGTCTGAGTAATCGTGTCGGTCGTGGTAATTGCTTACCGTGGGCGGCCAGTAACACCATGGCTTCGACCAATGACTCGACGACAAAGCTGTCATTGTCGTCGTCAGGATTGGTGAACTGAAGGCTGTAGCACAGCTCAGTAACGCGGTGCTCGACTTGAATACGGGTGTTCATTTCCATAAAAAAGTGTTGATCGCGATCTACGATACATTCGAAGGTGGAGACGTTATCGAGTCCAACCGCATCACCGAAGCGCTCGGCTTCTGTTTCCATTGCCTGTAGCGTTTTGATGTCTTGGCTGAGCACTTTTGCCTCGGTGTCCTTGCCCTCTTTGACTGCTTCGGCAAGTGAGTTGCTCAGATCTTCAGAGGTGACCGATACTTCGAGTAGTTTTTGCTCATGCATTTGCAGTGAGCAGTCACGACCACCTAGCGCTAGTGTCCACTTGCCATTACCGATGACCTGAATCTCTTGATGCCGAGTGGTTTCGATATTGAGCTCGATCAAGATGTTTTTATTGTCACCAAGACCGGTGGCTTTCACTTCGTTGAGAATTTCCATGACCAGCGCGGGGGCTAAATCAGCGGTTTGCTCAAGACGCTTATTTAGATCGCCGTCGAACGAATTAGGGTTGGGCAATATGCGCTGCCCTTTACCGCCGCCGCCGCCAATGCACTTCAAGCGAATTCTGTTATCTGGATGGTTTTTACCCATCGCCATGACTTGTTCGCGAATGGTTTCCTGCAGTTCGGCTATTGAAAATAGATCGATGCCTTTTTTGTAGGACGCCATCAATACAAGGTCGGCTAAATCATCTATGTCATCAGTGCCATTGAACGCTGTCATGTCCACAGGCAGTTGCTCTTTCTCGATCAATTTAGCTAATGCTTTCTTGTCGGCATGCTTCTTCAGTAATGTGATCGTCGTTGCGTTATCAACACCGGGAGTCACACTAACGCCGACTTTTAGGGCGGTGCGTTTTGCTTCGTCTTTCAGGCCTGCGTCGTGAACTGTTCTTGAGCAAGGTCCGATAAAGGTTAGGCCCGCTGCTTCCATTGCCGCAACCATGCTTTCGTCTTCAGCCATGAAACCATAGCCTGCAAAGATCGAGTTGTAGCCATTTTCTTTGGCAATGCTAATAATTTGCTGGATACGTGCTTCACGCTCTTCTTTGTCTGCACCGGTGTAATCGGGCACTCGGTGCACACGACCCGGATCGGTTAGCTGCCTTAGTTCAGGCGCGAGGGCGTCTTGGTAGACAATACTGTCTTTTTCAGAGAGCAAAATGCCATAGGTGTTTATCCCCATTTCTGAAAACACGTCCATCGCTTCTTTGCGAATAGGCCCGCGACAAATAATAAGAGGGTGCATGTGTTCGCACTGAAACTGCTTGGTCCATTTAGAGGAAGCGTTTTTCAGACGTCGGTCTTTGCTAATAAGAGGGTTGCTTAAGTAATGTTCGTTGCTCATGTTCGGTTCCGTTTCGTTGTATGCCTAGACCTGATTAATGGAATTCGCGCTGTACACTGTTTAGCGG
>CAJWBE010000047.1 GCA_913020045.1 uncultured Oleiphilus sp. | reverse complement strand
CCCTTCGTCTAGAGGCCTAGGACACCGCCCTTTCACGGCGGTAACAGGGGTTCGACTCCCCTAGGGGACGCCAATTTTTTTCGTTGAAAGTCATAAAAGAAGCTGTGTATATCACGGCTTTTTTTATGCCCAAAAGAAACTAAAAATACCGAAAACAGTAAAGCCCATTTCCGCAACGATAAACACGCATCGAACCGCTCACGAACGCATATATTTCTGCTACGATTATTCTATCTATCAAAAGACATTAGTGGCGCAACTAAACGGCGCATAACCCAAACCACTAATCGCTAACCCTTCAAGAGGACCGCCATAAGTGGCTCAGCAAGCAGACTTAATACTCGTTATAAATTGTGGCAGCTCTTCTCTTAAATTCGGCCTCTTCGAAGGCCCAAGCCTCATATTGAAGTACGAAGGCCTCGCGGAAGCGCTCGGCACCGAGCAAGCATCGATATCAATCACGAAATGCGACGAAGACGAGACGAAAACACTGGCCTGCTCCGATCATGCCGAGGCGCTCAACACAATTCTTAGTCATCTGAGTGAAGCCATAGACCTAGCCAATAGGTTAATGGGTGTAGGCCATCGCGTTGTCCATGGCGGCGAGCGCTTCAAAGCATCATCAACCATTGATCAAGCAGTTATCGAGCAGATTGAAGCATGTATCCCCCTTGCGCCCTTGCATAACCCCGCCAACATACAAGGCATCCGCCTAACGCAAACAGCATTTAAGTCGACACCTCAGGTAGCGGTATTTGATACGGCATTCCATCAATCTATGCCAGCTAAGGCCTTTGTATACGCCCTACCGTACGCGCTTTATACAGAACTTGGCATTAGGCGCTATGGCTTTCACGGCAGCAGTCATCGTTACGTTGCGAATCAGGCAGAGCGGATACTTGAACTTTCGCCCGGCACCGGAAATTTTATCACTGCACATTTAGGCAACGGTGCAAGTGTTTGTGCTATCAAAAATGGCAAAAGTGTTGATACGAGTATGGGTATGACACCGTTAGAAGGCCTTGTCATGGGAACTAGAAGCGGAGACATTGACCCCGGAATTTTTGACTACTTAATTAGTCAGGAATATTCGGCCTCCCAGATCAATACACTGCTGAACAAGAAAAGCGGCCTTAAGGGAATATCCGCACTTACGAACGATATGCGAACGCTTAGCGAAGAAGCGGATAAAGGGAACACCCAATGCCAATTGGCGATTGATATTTTTTGTTTTCGCCTGGCGAAATATATCGCCGCGATGCTGGTTTCACTCACCAAGCTTGATGCACTTATTTTTACTGGGGGCATCGGGGAAAATTCAGCGGAAATCCGCAAGAAAACGATTTCTCAGCTAGGCCTGTTAGGTTTCGACCTCCTGACGGAGAATAACGACAACCGAAAGTATGGGGACCACAATGTCATTCATCACCAAGCTTCCCACCCTATTCTTGTCATTCGTACAGACGAAGAAAAAATGATCGCGAGCGACACACTTAACTTAGTTGGACCATCTACTGACAGAGACCTTAAGCAATGAAGAAGACGTTTTTTATCGCCCCAACAGCTGAACATGCTGGTTTAACCTCAGTCAGCCTAGGCTTGGTTCGTGCACTGCAAACCATTGGTCTCAACGCTGGATTTTTTAAACCAATCACGCAAGCCGATGGAGGAGACGACCGCTCTATTTCTTTTGCTAAAGAAATCGTCCGCGTCACGCCTCCTGGCGCTATCGAGCTTAACGAAGCCCAAGACATAATGAGCCGCGGCGACAAAGGCTTATTGATGGAGCGCATAGTTGCTAACTATTTAAAAATTAAAGATGACTACGATGTCGTTGTAGTGGAAGGGCTTGTTGCTAATCAGAACCAAGCATACACAACGCGGCTTAATATCGACATCGCCAGCAACCTAGACTCTGAAGTGATATTGGTCGCGGCACCTAAAGAGCTCACGCCATCAGCGCTTGATCAACACCTGCAAGTCATTAGTAGTCTTTTCGCATCACCAGAAGACCCAGACGTCCTCGGTGTCATTCTTAACAAAGTCGGCGAACCTATCGAAGCAGCTAACGAGCTTAGCAACCAGAAAGGCCCAGTCGACACTGCCAAACCAGTCAAGCTCACTGATTACAGCTCAGACTGCAAAATCTTTAGTAGAAACTTCAAGCTCATCGGCAGCGTTCCCTGGGATCTTTCACTTCTTTCGCTACGAATTTCCGACGTTGTTAAGCAGCTCGCGCTTAATCTTATTAACAAAGGGGACCTCGATACGCGTCGTGTGAAACACATTTTAGTGGTGTCTGCCAATGTCCAAGACATTCTCCCGAAGCTGACCCCCGGAACACTTGTTGTCACCTCCGGCGACAGGCTTGATGTCATTCTTGCTGCTAGCATGGCCGCTATTAGTGGCGTAGAGCTTGCAGGTGTATTGCTCACTAATAGTTATCTTCCACCTAAAGACTTAATGACTCTATGCAAACAAGCGATGCTTGCCGGTTTACCTATCCTGACAACATCTTTAGACACCTTTCATGGTGCACAGGCGCTCGCCAAGCTTAATCGCGAGGTGCAACCAGATGATTTGCAGCGTATGGAGTCAGCCATGACCCTTGTCAGCGAATCACTTGACCTAGAGTGGCTCGACAGCCAGTGCCAAATTAAACGTGCAAAACGCTTATCTCCACCAGCGTTTCGCCACCTATTATCAGAAACCGCGAGAGCCGCCGACAAGACAATCGTTTTACCTGAGGGTAATGAGCCGCGCACGATATGTGCGGCGGTAATTTGCCATGAGCGAAAACTTGCAAAGTGTATATTGATAGGCAATCCAGACGAAGTTCAAAGTGTTGCTGCCCTACAAGGCGTTCAGATACCACCTGACCTAAAAATTATTGATCCAGATAGTGTACGAGAACAATATGTCCCACCAATGGTCGAGCTAAGAAAAAGCAAAGGTCTCACACCGCAAATGGCACTGGCAATGCTTGAAGATAACGTCGTTTTGGCAACGATGATGGTTGCACTCGACGAGGTAGATGGTCTTGTTTCAGGTGCAGTCCACACAACAGCAAATACCGTTCGCCCAGCCTTACAGCTGATCAAAACTAATGCCGACGCAAAAGTAGTCTCTTCGGTATTCTTTATGTGTTTGCCGGAACAAGTAGTGGTTTACGGCGATTGCGCCATTAACCCCGACCCAAATGCTGAAGAACTTGCTGACATTGCAATCCAAAGCGCCGACTCAGCGCAAGCGTTTGGAATCGAACCAAAAGTTGCGATGATTAGCTACAGCACCGGCACTAGCGGCACAGGGTCTGATGTCGACAAGGTGCGCGAAGCAACACGCCTAGCGAAAGAGAAGCGACCAGATTTATTGATCGACGGCCCGCTGCAATATGACGCGGCGTCAACTGCCAGCGTTGCCGAGAAAAAAGCACCCGACAGTCCGGTGGCAGGAAAAGCAACGGTATTTATATTTCCAGACTTAAATACCGGTAACACTACGTACAAAGCGGTGCAACGAAGCGCTAACGTCATCAGTGTCGGACCGATGCTTCAAGGCCTGCGAAAACCCGTCAATGACCTATCACGAGGCGCGCTGATTGAGGATATCGTTTTTACAATTGCCTTAACCGCAGTTCAAGCAGAGCAAGTCGCTAACAAAAAGGCACGATAACGCTATACGAATTCGACTATGTGCGTCGAAGATTTGAGGGCTCAACATTTCCTAACAATGGTTAATCGTTAGAGAGCGGGACTCAAATCTTTAGGTGCGCCCAGACCGCATAGTGGTCGGACATCTCTTCGAGGTCAAAATAGGCACGACCTCGGCAAGCCATGCCTTTAAATAAAATATGGTCGATCTGGCGCTTCGTTGACGGAGTAATACCACCCTCGCTTTTAACACCGGGTGCGCAGTGATCGATCATGGATTTCAATTGCCCCACTTCGCGCAGTCGCGTGATTGTTGGCGAGCCATGCACATCATTAAAATCGCCAAGCACAACGATCGATCCAACCGTTGAGTCGAACTGCTTTAATGCTTCGAGCGTCGCTTGTGCTTGACGAAGCCTATTTGCAGACTTGCGGGCGTTATCATTGCGGCGCGAAAGAAAGTGGGCGGTAACAACGCCGATATGCTGAGCACTATCGCGATCAACAAAAACAGCGCCAATGACCTTGCTAAGTCGCTTACCTTTGTCGGTTCGGGAAATTCGCCCAGCTGGAAAACCAAAATCAGTTACACTGCCTTCGACTAAGGTTAAACGAGACAGTAACGCCACGTCTTGTCCCGTTGCCGTATCCCTCCCCTGACGAAAATAACCGCGCCAAGGATGCCCAAGCGAAGTCACTAAATCCTCAACAACAGAGGCGTTCTCAATTTCACTCAGCGCAACAACGTCAGTGTCAGTGCGACCAATCAACGATGAGTAGTAACGAATCTCTTGATTATACTTCGAGAGCGACATGTCGCGAATACGAACTCGCGCACCATCCGGTTTGCCGTCTTTTGGGGTCCATAACCATTCAGTATTAATCGCCATTACGTTCACATCCGCTACGGATATCGATGCCGCAAACAGCAGATACAGAACAGAAAAGCAAAACACCGAGCGTTTAATGACCCTCTGCCTCTAACAAACGCATGCTCTCATCGGCAAAGCCTGTACCAACCTCAGAATAATAGTTGAACGCAACATCAGCACCTAGCGCAAGCAGCTCTTCCTGCTCATCAGGATACCGAGCTACTGCAGAAATCCGTCCCGCGTAGTCGGTCGTACCGATCTGGCGAAGAATGTTTTTCATCTCTGTGGTTGATGGCAACGCTAGCAACACAAGCTGAAGATGCTCTAGGTCAATCGTTTCCCAAAACTCGATGTCATCTGCATCGCCAGTAAGAACGTTAAATCCTTCGCCCTGCAAACGCTTAGCACGCTCTGCGTCGACCTCAATCCCCCAAACTTTTCCTTCGTAATGAGAATTAAGCTCTTTGTAAGCACCCAGCCCAACACGCCCCAAACCGACGACCAGTATCTCAAGCCCTACTGGACACACTGCAGCTCCTTTGTCGTCCCGCTGCCTTTGAAACCTCGTCAGCAGCGCTTTCTGCGCAGTAAACACCGTGTGAGAAAACTGATAAATAAGACTACTAATCACGAAAGATATCGCCGTCGCTAACGCAATAATGACCAGCCATTCATTGCTCATCCAGCCATACTCTCGGCCTAAGCTCGCAACGATAAGCCCGAATTCGCTAAAGTTAGACAACAGCATTGCCGACAAAAATGCCGTACGCGCGCGAAAACCAAACAAAGCGACCACGCCAAAAAACAAAATAAACTTTACCGGCAACAAAGCGCACAGCAGCAATGCGCTGACCCACATATCCCATGTCGGAACGGCCGTGAACCCGATCGATAGAAAGAACCCAATCAAAAAGATATCTTTGAAACTAATCAACGATTTATACAGTTCGCTAGTATTCGGCAAACCGGCGAGCAACATGCCAGCAGCAAGTGCGCCCAAGTCCCCTTTCAAATCAAGAAACTCAAACAGTGCCGCACCACCAAGCGCCAACACGATACCGGACAGAGGGACTAGCTCTCCGTGTCCAATCTTCTTGTAAAGTGAATTGATTATCGGTCTGCAGAAGATAAAAAGAAGCAACAATAAAGACCAAATACTTGGAACCTTTCCCGTCGCTGCAAACAAAAACAACACCGCTATCAAATCTTGAATAATCAACACGCTGATCGCTAAATCACTGTGTCGTGTTTTAAGCTCTGAATTGTCTTCAAGTATTTTTATCACACAAACCGTACTGCTAAAGCTCAATGCAAACGCGACCAAGGCCGCCGACTCTAGTGATAGGTCAAGAACCGCTGCGCTCATTACCACCGCAGCGATAGTCAACACCGGAATAAAAAACAATAACCAACCACCCATCACGACCGTGGTAGTGCCCCAAATCGCAGGAAGCATTAGCTGTTTAAAGTTAACCTTTAAACCGATAGTGAACAGCATCAAGGTAATACCTAGGTCAGAAATCAAACCCAACTGAGCATCCGCTTCATAACCCTGAGCATGAAGTACGAAACCTGCTGCTAAATAACCTACCAATGGCGGAAGTTTCAATTGTTTTGCGATCAGACCGAAACCAAACGCTACCAGTAACCAAATAACACTCATCAATTAACTCTCGTACAATCCATGGATGATTTTCGAGTATAACAATTACTTTACAAATGTTCGCTAAGTCACTGATACAAATAGCAGCTGACAGTTATGATTTTCCGCCTATACTGTAAACATGTAGCTGTGACCGGCATCCTATAAACGACAATTAAGTTGGTCTATTTCGTTCTATGTCACTGGAAAAATTCGCAAAAAAACGCATTCTTATCGTCGACGAACTCGAGGCGTTTAGGTTTTCGACTAAGCAATCGCTGATGCAACTCGGGTTTAAATTGGTTGATAGCGCTAGTACCGCGCAATCTGTCGTGACAGGGTTCCAAAACGTTAACTACGATGTCGTGTTTTGCAATTACGATCTCGGCAAAGGGAAGAATGGCCAACAACTCCTCGAAGAGCTGCGCTATAAAAAGCTACTGAAATTCACGGGCTTATTTTTCATTGTCTCAGCAGAAGTCGAGCGCGGAAAAGTCATGGGAACTCTGGAAAACGAACCCGATGGCTACTTGGTCAAGCCGGTTACACCAAGGGACTTGCAACAGCGTTTAAGCAAGTCACTTGAAAATAAAGACGCGATGCGCCTAATTAATGAAGCGATCGATGACGGCGACTATCGCTCGGCGCTCGCATACTGCGACAAGCGCCTGGCCGAAGGACTTCCTTACAAAGCCACCTGCAGCAAATTACGCGCTTGGCTTTTAACCAAACTAGGACAGTTCAAAGAAGCAAAAGCATTCTACCAATCACTATTGGCTGACAAAGAGTACTTATGGGCCCAGTATGGATTGGCGAAGGTTCTCATTCGACTTAAAGACTATGACGACGCTGAAACGCTACTGCAAACAATCATTGAGAAAGACCCAGACTATATAGAAGCGCTCGATTTACTCGCCCAACTCTATACACTTAGAGGCCAAAGCAAAGAAGCCCAGCAAGTAGTGCAGCAAGCGTTAGAGCGCTCGCCAAATTCAATCCTTAGACAGCAGTCGCTAGCTAGCTTATGCGTAGAGAACAAAGATCCTGAAGCAGCAGCTGACGCCTTCCGAAACGTCATTAAACTCGGTGAACAATCTGTGTATGCTAAAGCCGATCAGTATTATGAATTTGCAGAGTTTCTTGCTAACGAAGCAAAAGATAGCGACACCGAAGAGCTGGCCACTCAGTCAGAGGAAGCCTTTAAACTATTGGATTTAGCGAACAAACGCTTCGCCAATAATGACCAGATTGAAACACAAAGCACACTCGTTAGTGCGTGCCTCAAGGTAACATTGGGCGATGAATCGTCAGCAACCAAAATACTCGAAGATGTGCTTGCGAACAAAGACTCCCCTGACGCCCCCTACAACAGCTCAACCTTGCAAGCCTGCGCGAAAACGCTCGAAAAACTTGGCCGCAAGGACGAAGCGGAGAACCTGCTCGAAGAAGCTGCCGACCGTGCTGCGAATGACAGTGACGAAATGGCAGGTATCTACCATCAGCTTAATCAAGGTATATCCAGCGAAGCCAGACAAAAAGCTAATGCGTTTAATAAAAGCGGAATAAAGCGCTATAGCGATGGAGATATCGAAGAAGCCGCTCGTGAACTGCGAATGGCCGTGCCTCTAACACCACGGCACATATCCTTGAACCTAAACCTGATACAAGTACTGCTTAAGCTCGATAGCATGAACAAATCAACCGACAATCGTGCCGAAATTGAGCGCTACCTGCATACCGTTCGTCACATTCCAACGCAACATTACGAGTATCCTCGTTATCAGTTTCTAAAAGCAAAGTTCGATAAGACGGATCATTAAACTCGACAACCTTGTTTTAGAAGACGCGCAGAAAACGCTTACAAATAAGCAAACAACGCTTTACTGAAGTCCTTTTTGACACGCAAGCTTTTCATAATCCAATACTGCCCGCTAATCATTCGATCAATGTAGAGACTTTCTACAGGTGGCTGAAATTTCGACATGTTTTTAAAAAACAAAGGCATCTGTTTCGCCGCATTAAGATGTACCTGCGCGCCGCCATAGTCGTAACCAACGATGCCGCTAAAAGGTTCAAAAAATATATCCCTCCAAACCTTATAATAATCCGTTCCCGGAGATGGCTCTGATTTAACGCGGGCACCGAGGTCCAGCAATGCCAAGTCTAATTGGTGATAGTCTTCATCGATGCTTGCTTTAATTGCGCCAGCGTAGGCCTCAACGATTTCCGGACGAAGAACTTTTACGCAACCAAAGTCATAAACGATAACGCTACCGTCTGGACGGAACGCAAAGTTACCTGGGTGTGGGTCGCCATGGATCTTCTTCAACTCAAATAACTGCTTTGACATAAGTGCAAAGATGCGTTCACCAAGCAAGTCTCTTGTTTCCTGAGGATAAGCTTCAAGCTCAGGAGAGCCCAAATAATCACCATCAAGATAGTCCAGCGTCAAGATTCGTTGAGTTGAGAGCCGATCAATCACTCGTGGAATGAGAATCCCTGCATCGTCTTCGTGATGCTTCCGAAACGCCCTGAGCGAGCGAGCCTCCTGTTCATAGTCAAGCTCTTCTTCTAAACGGAGTTTAAGCTCAGTAAACAAGGCATCAGCACGCTGCTTAGAAATCTTCAATACGCCACCGAGCTTCAACGCTAAACGCAAATGTGACAAATCAGATCCAACCGCGTCCGCGACGCCTGGATACTGGACCTTCACGATTACATCAATCCCAGATTTAGTTTGTGCACGATGCACCTGACCAATCGATGCAGCAGCATGAGGCTGTCGATCGAATGACTTGAACAAATCATCCGGTTTAACACCAAACTCCAACTCAAATTGACGCTCTATGACTTCAAATTCAACCGGAGGCGCCTCTTTCTGGAGTTTTTGTAGCGCTTTAGAAAACTCGGCTGGCAGAAGATCTTGAGTCTGAGAGGCTATTTGGCCAACCTTCATTACGGCGCCTTTTAAATCACCCAAGGTATTAACTAAGTCATCCGCCATCCGTTCGAAGGTTTGTTTTTGGGCGTCCAAGCGCGAGTCTTCATCTCGAAAAGCAGATTTTAGGCGATTGCCCGTATAGCGCCCCGCGACAGTCGCCGTCATGCCCGCCAAACGCATAAAGCGCCCTACTTTGCTACTTGTTGTCTTCTTAGCCATTCAACCACTAACCTTAACAATGTGTTTCAGATACCCAAGATAAACCATTGGCGAAACTTAGCTCTAATTTCATATTTGGCTTTAATTCACCGACCCCTTTAGGTGTGCCAGTCAACACTATATCACCCGGCATTAGGGTAAAGTGGTTTGAAATATGCGCGATAAGGGGTGCAATCTTGAAAAGCATTTCAGCCGAGTTACCCTCTTGCACTCGCTGGCCATCGATAGATAAACAGAACTCTATCATCTGCAAGTCTGCAAACTCATTTGGACTAAGCACCTCAGTGATTGGACAGGCGCCATCGAACCCTTTGGAAAGCTCCCAAGGCAATGATTTTTGCTTTAACGACGCCTGCATCTTCCTTTTGGTTAAATCTAATGCAAGAGCGATTCCGCCAATGCCCGCCAACGTCTGTTGCTCGGAAGCGTTTGTAAGCGGGGCCGCTATAATGATCGCTAGTTCGGCTTCATAGTGGCAGTCCGCAGCTGGGATCGAAAAACTCGACTCAAAATCTACCAGCGCGGTAGTTGGCTTGATAAATAGTACGGGTTCATCCGGGACCGGGTTATTAAGCTCATGGGCATGTGCCGCGTAGTTCCTACCAACACACACAACTTTTCCCGGCGTTAGGTTGGCCACCCGGTCTGCATCGCGAGTTCTGAACGACGAAAGCATATAAACTCCTCTATAATCACTCTTAAGAATTGTTAGGCTGAAGAACCGAAGCCCGAGTCGAAAGGACTATTCCTGTTTGCAAGCTAGCGACTCATCGCACTGCGTACAGAAAGCCTCAAGAAACGAGATAATGACAAGAAAACAAGCATCTAACTATCTAAGTTTATTTGGTGTCGCGCTGCTGGCGCTCCCACCATTAAAAGCGGAAACGTTATCAGTAAGCGTATCCCACCAGACTGTCGCACCAAATAGCACCATAATCTGCGCCGTATTCGATCGCGAGCAAGACTTTCTCGACACCCCAATTAAGTCACTAAAAATAAATGCCGCCGTTAGCGGTGTCACTGAGTTTTCTATCGAGCTAACGCCAAATAAAGGGTACGCCTTATCACTCTATCTCGATATCAACGATAACGGTAAACTCGATACCAGCTTCTTAGGTATTCCCTCTGAACCGGTCGGCACCTCAAACAATGCCACGGCGAAATTTGGCCCACCCAGTTATGAAGACGCCGAGTTCAACGTTGAGGAAGGCACAGACTCTTATCAGAGCATTACGCTCGCCAATGTTTTCTAAGAGAGCTTCAAGGCAAGACCCTAAAACTCTGTTAGACAATCGCCACTACTCAGGTGCGGCACACTCCGTTAGCGACGGTTGGAACTTACAGCGAATTTTCCATAACAGGCTGATTGCCTTGCTATCGTAAGCACCTTCGTCGCGCAGTGCCAGTCGTACTTTCGTCACCATTGCGTCGTACTCACGTTTTTGCTCATCATCGAGATCAATCCAATACTTTTCAGGAATTTCACTTCGTGCTTGACTGACAGTATTCTCCAACTCGTTGAATCGCGTGAGCGCATGTGAGCGCATTTGGCTGCCAAACTCTTCAGGTACACGGTTAACATTGATCACCATTTCCATCACCGCATAGAGGATATTGAATCTCACGATTCCTCCCTCTGTACCCAAGCCTTTATAGAGCTCGAACGTATTGTATGCCAACGCGGGAGCAAACATGACGTCTAGATTACCGTTATTGAACTGCCCTGCCCACGTTGCTAGTGAGGTGTGAACGGGTGAAGCACCGACCGTTTCCACAAACTTTGTACTCGCGGCATCACCATTCAATATCGCTACCTTTTTGCCACTAATACTTGAAATTCGCGTATCCGACGCATCTCTAAGAAACGGGTAGATCTCACCAATTGGAAACAGACCACTCACCTCATACTTGTCATTACGAATCAATTTTTGTGCACGAGGATTGTTTAAGGTTGCCGATAAGGTTTTTAACTCATCCAGTGAGCGAATGCCGCCCGGTGCACCAAATGCGGCAGAAAAAGGAACAAAATCCTTAGCTAGAATATTTGTTAAAAATACCGCGTCGCAGATTTCCGATTTGAAATCGTTCGCAGCCACTTTTTCGTCCGTATACGCTTCTAATTGGAGATCTATGCCCCAGTTAATAGCGCTCAGTTTAGTTTGCTTCAAAAAACTGATAAACGGGCCGGTCGAGCCGACCGGGTCCCATACACAGAACTTTAGCGGCGTTAGAGTTTGCGCTTGAACCAAGCTCGAAAAACTTATCACTAGGACTGCTAGCAACCCGAGGGCTGCCCTTGTGAATAACTGGATCATTCTCTACCTCTTGTTTATTGTTATTTGCGTTGTACGACGCTCATTTACAGCCTGCCAAGCTAAGAATGCCAGACAAAAAACACCATAGCGAAACCGGTCGCAATGATTAGTCGAATATTTTTCCGGGATTCATAACACCATTCGGGTCAAACACAGCTTTGATACCTCTCATCAACTGAATTTCTGCACCGGAGCGTGTGTATTCCAAGTACTTCTTTTTAACAAGTCCTACGCCATGCTCAGCAGACACGCTACCTTGGTAGCGCTGAACGATTTCGAACACCCACTTGTTAACGCTTTCGCATTGGGCGAAAAACTCTTTTCGATCGAGCGCTTCAGGCTTAAGTATATTCAGGTGCAGGTTACCGTCACCAATATGGCCAAACCATATAATCTCGAAATCTGGGTAGTGCTCTGTGACCACCGAGTTAATCTCTGTTAGAAACTCAGGCACTTTGGAAACCACCACAGAGATATCGTTTTTGTAGGGTGTTCGTGAGGATATCGATTCAGAGATACCCTCTCTTAATCGCCACAAGTTTTGCGCTTGTGTTTCACTTTGACTAATCACGCCATCAACAACCCATCCTTCCTCAACACAAGATTCGAATACCGACATCGCCGCTTCCATCGCGGCCTCAGTGGTAGACTCGAACTCAAGTAACGCATAGTAAGGCGCTTCGGTTTCAAAAGGCGCTGCAACATCATTGTGAGCCAACACATGGCCCATCGCTTCATGTGAGAAAAACTCATATGCATTCAAATCGAGCTTGCTCTGGAACGCCTGAAGCACATCCATCGTGTTAACAATGTCATTAAGACCCAGCACAAGAACGGTCAAGTGACTTGGTTGACGCGTTAACTGCATCGTCGCTTCCGTAATAAATCCTAAAGTGCCCTCGGCTCCGATAAACAAATGCCGAAGGTCATACCCTGTATTGTTCTTAAGTAAATCTTGATTCAACTCAAGTATCTCGCCAGCCCCAGTTACCACCGTCAACCCAAGCACCCAGTCTCGGGACATACCATATTTTATAACCTTGATTCCGCCCGCATTGGTCGACAAATTTCCGCCCAGCTGACTCGAACCCGCCGATGCAAAGTCAACTGGATAGTAAAGCTGGTTTTCCTCTGCAAATGCTTGTAATTGCTGAGTCACGACGCCGGCTTCGCATCTCACCGTGCGGTCGTTCGGACTAAAGCTATGGATCGTGTTCATATAATCAAACGACACCACGACCTCACCATTCATTGCAACAGCACCGCCGCTAAGCCCTGTGCGCCCTCCGGACGGTACTAGCGAGAACGAAAGCTCGTTTGCTAGCTTTACAACCGCTTGTACTTGTTCCGTTGTTTTTGGAAAGACGATCGCGGTGGGCGCAACCTCATAGATCTTTGTCCAGTCTTTTCCAAAGGTCGCTAGCGATTCAGGGTCGACCCTGACCTTGCCATCATCTAACACATGTTCGAGGGCATTAATAATTTCGTCTGAAGATCGCATCGCGTAAAGCTCCCATTCTTACTTACAAATAAATATCTAATAAAACACGTTAAATAACCCACTTAAGCGATTGTTTTTTTTAAACAAAAACTTAACATAAATTTTTGGGCGCGTGAAAAGCCGAATATGTTATCATACGCGCCTTTTTCACACACAGATCTTTATGGAACACGGCGTTTTTTCGCCACTTTCACGCAGGGTATAACGGGATATGACTACGACGTCTCTAGGCAAAGACAAGATTAAATTTTTACTGTTAGAAGGCGTTCACCCTTCTGCCGTCACAACACTTGAAAAAGCGGGCTATTCGAACATTGAGTACCTCAAAACCTCTTTAGCTCAAGACGAACTTATTGAAAAAATCGCCGGTGCACATTTTGTTGGTATTCGCTCTCGCACGCAGCTAACGAAAGAAGTATTTGATGCGGCTAACAAGTTGATTGCTGTTGGCTGTTTTTGTATCGGAACTAATCAGGTTGACTTAAAAGCGGCGACGCAAAAAGGCGTAGCGGTATTTAATGCCCCTTACTCAAATACTCGCAGTGTCGCTGAATTAGTATTAGCTCAAGCCATATTGTTGTTGCGCGGCGTACCAGAGAAAAACGCCAAAGCACATCGTGGCGAATGGCTTAAGTCTGCGACAAACAGCTACGAAATACGCGGCAAGACACTGGGTATCGTCGGGTACGGTAGCATTGGTAGTCAGCTTAGCGTTTTGGCTGAAGCAATGGGAATGAAAGTCAGCTTCTACGACATCATTACAAAACTCCCTCTCGGCAATGCAACTCAAGTTGACACTCTCGAAGAGCTATTTTCCGTGTCAGATATTGTGAGCCTACATGTTCCGGAAACCGGCGCTACCCAAGACATGATTGGTGCGAAAGAGCTTTCTCAAATGAAGAAAGACAGCATTTTAATCAACGCTGCGCGCGGCACGGTTATCGAAATTGATGCGCTTTGCGAAGCACTAAAATCCAAACATCTGCTTGGTGCGGCAATCGACGTATTCCCAGTAGAGCCCAAATCTAATTCGGAAGAGTTCATTTCGCCATTACGTGAATTTGATAACGTCATCCTAACGCCTCATGTAGGCGGCAGCACGATGGAAGCGCAAGCCAATATCGGATTAGAAGTTGGTGAAAAACTCGCGACTTATAGCGATACAGGCACCTCCATCACATCAGTCAACTTTCCTGAAGTGGCTCTGCCTGCTCACCCGGAGAATCATCGCCTGCTCCACATTCACGAAAACGTCCCTGGCGTGATGTCGGAAATTAACTCTGTGTTTTCAGAGAACGATATCAATATCTGCGGACAATACTTGCAGACCAACGAAAACGTTGGCTATGTCGTGATTGACGTCAACAAAGAGTACAGTGATCTAGCGTTATCTAAACTTAAATCTGTCAAAGGAACAATTCGCGCACGCGTATTGTTCTAGCCTGCCAGTATGGCTGTCACATACCTGCATGTGACAGCCTTTGAATAACTGAATTACCCTGCCAGCCTAGCTAGCCCGTGAGGCAAGCTCACTTTCTAGCAAGTTTAAAATTTCCAGAGAAACCTGCTTTTGCTTTTCAGAGCTTGGTCGAGGATACGAGTTTAGGCAGCCAATGTAGGCGTAAAACGCAAGCTGACCGAATACCTCACCGCGTTTCTGGTCTCCAGTAAATCTCTCAAAAACGTCCGTCATGACGGCCAAGCGCTTTTCGTCCAAACGCTCCATATGCTTTTTCACATGTGCGTTATGCGTAGCCCACTGCCGTAACACCAAATCCTGCTTGTCCGACAACCTCGTTACGAAATCGATCAGGTAGTAAATTTCGTCCAGTGGTGTTTGCGTTAATGAGCGCGCATCTGCAAAACCTTTATCAACAACATTACACTCCCAATCCGAAATCACACCATCTATTAGCGCGTTCAAACTAACGAAATGGTAGTAAAACGAACCTCTCGTCACACCAAGACTTGCTGACAGTTTTACGATAGACAACGACGAAGGGCCAAGCTCAACTAACATTTTTTGGGCGCCTTTCACCCAATCATCGCGACTTAACTTACTCATCTATTCAGTACCATTTGGTTTCGTTGCAAGGTGTCGATTAATACCGACTTGTATTTTAGTTCGGTGGCGAATAATATCTATACATACACCCCTGTATCTTTAATTTTTATACGGTAGCAGATATGTCTGAACTCCAAACCTACTTTGGTGAAACGCAAAACATTGTTCGAGCAAGCGTCAAAAAATTCGTAGCCCAAGAGATAGCGCCACATATCAATACTTGGGAAGAAGAAAATACTTTCCCACGCGAACTTTACACTAAAGCAGGTGATGCAGGGATTCTCGGTATTGGGCATCCTGAAAAATTCGGTGGCACAGGCGCCGATATCTTTACAAAAATTGCAGCCTCTGAAGAGCTAATGCGGTCTGGTTCAGGCGGCTTAGTCGCGAGTCTCGGCTCACTCGACATCGGCCTACCTCCTATCTACAAATGGGGGGCTGAAAACTTAAAATCAGAGATCGTTCCAGACGTAATTGCTGGTCGCAAGATTTGTGCACTTGCCATAACCGAGCCAAGCGGAGGTTCAGACGTCGCCAACATTAAGACTACCGCGACCAAAGATGGCGATCACTATATAATCAATGGCAGCAAGACATTCATCACTAGCGGGCAGCGTGCCGACTACTACACTGTCGCCGTTCGCACTGGCACCGATGGCTATGGCGGTATCAGCCTGATACTCGTCGAGCGTGATTGCGCAGGTTTCACCCGCGGAAAAAATCTCAAGAAAACTGGCTGGTGGGCTAGCGACACAGCTGAATTATTCTTTGACAACGTCAGGGTGCCCGCATCGAACCTTATTGGCGCAGAAAACGCGGGCTTCTTCGCAATCATGTCAAATTTTGAAGCAGAACGACTAAGCCTGTGCGTCATGGCAAATACCACCAGTGAACTAGCATTAGAACATGCGCTTGCATATGTTAAGAAGCGGAATGCGTTTGGCAGACCCATTGGGAAGTTTCAAGTACTCAAACACAAGCTTGCTGAAATGGCCACCCAGCTAGAAGCAAGCAAGACCTTAACCTATCGCCTCGCGGCTAGAATGGAAGCGGGACAAAGTGTTGTTAAGGAAATATCGATGGCCAAAAATTTCGCGACAACGACCAGTGATAAACTCACCTACGACGCAGTCCAGCTGTTCGGTGGGATGGGCTTTATGCGAGAAGCGCCTGTCGAGCGTCTCTATCGAGACAACCGTATTCTCTCGATTGGGGGCGGTACTTACGAAATAATGAACGAAGTAATCGCCAAACAAATGGGCTTATAACAAAGCTCATTTTGTTCAGAAAAGGGTAGAAAACACAGGCGCGTTAGGGCAATGCTGCGGGGCATATCTTACTCGGAGACACCTAACTCCGCATCCACGATGGCGAACACTTGCTGCCTTATTTCGACTGACTCATTCACCAAATGATGATGACCATGATCAATATAAGCCACTTTAACACCCTGAAAGATGCGTCGAATCGTCGCGATATTATGACGCCAATCTACCGTTTTGTCTGAGGTGCCCTGGATGACGCAAACCGAACGCGGTACGGGCTGACGCTGCTCCATGTCCAGCACCCAGCTTTTTAACGCGCCGATCCATGAAACAGACAACACCTTGCTCTGCAACGGATCTTTACCCTTCAAAAACTCTACAAAATTATTATCAGTGCTGTTTACCGAAAAAGATCGCCGCCAGACTTCGGCAAAGGGCGCAACTAGACTATGAACAAGTTTAATGCCACGCCAACCTTCAGGTCTAACGAGTGGTGCAAGTAATATTAGCTTATCGAAAAGAGGACGATCATTGGGCTGAGCGCTCGCACGATGTATCAGCACAGCTCCGCCGGTACTTTGTCCTATGGCACTAAAGGGCTGAGCCAGCTTCCCGGTCAAACTATCAACCACCGACTCAAGCACCAACTGGTAGTCATCGAAGCTCGCAATAGCTGTGGGCTTCCCGCTAGATAAACCATGGCCGGGCATATCATAAATAACAACTGAGAAGCCCTTCGAAAGCAGGTGGCGAATCAAGTGTCGATAGATTCCGGCATGATCAAAATACCCATGAAAAACAAACACCGTGCCTTTCGCTTCATGACATTCATAGGTTTGCAGCACAACGCGAAACGCGCCAGCATCTACCCAGCCAACACTGTGCGTAACTTGGTCGCTAGATAGGCCAGACAGGCTATAAAACTCCAGATATTTTGTTAGCTCAAAAGAAACAGAGGTCCCACCCAGCGTATAGGGTGATAGCTCCATTAATAACTTGTCTCGATCCCAAGTCATAGTTTATTTCTACCCAATAGTTTTACAAAGTTTAAAAAACGAATAGTAACAGCGAAGATATCATTCGTTACAATATTGGCACTAACAACTGGTTTGGAAAAATCACGAATGCGACCTAATAACAAGAACGTCAGTCTGATAGATATTGTGCTGGCAACAACAATAAGCGCCATTATATTTGGCTTTGCACTTCAGCAATTTATCTGAAAACAAGGCAAGCGCAAAGAGAAACAGTTCAAACGAAAACCCATGCATGCTCTAACTGCAGTTTAGCGAGTCATCTAGGTAAACATCAAGGGACTACGGGTAGGTCATAGAGCGTCGAAAAAGGAGCATAGTTTGCGTTAGACAGGCCGAGCTGCACCAACAGCATGCGCCCATCATTGAGCACCGTAACACCCGAAGACGCGGATACAGCACTGAACCTTTGTCCTACGATACCCGTCGAGCGCCAGACTTTTGTTTGCTCATCATACCTCTCGCTCTGCTGGACATTATTGACTGTAGAGTCCCAAAACGCGTAGAAGTTTTCTTTAGAGTCAAACAGTCCATTTAGCAGAAATAAACTCCCAGAGTGTATAGCACCGACTCTAGTGCTCCATCCAAGGTCTTTTAGCTTCGATGCGACCATTATTCTATTAGCTACAACATCTACGGCGACCGCTTGATCTTGAATCCACATTACCTGAACCGCACCCCCTTCGCTTACGGCAACGTTAGGGCTCGTAACGTCACCTCGGTTATCAGTTTCTGCATACTCTGCAGCACCCACAACATCATTCTGAATAGTCGCTCGAAACAGGTCTGACCTGCTGCCTTCTAACTGGGACCATGCAACATAGCCGTCTCCACTTGAGTTCATCGCTGCATCAAATTTTCCTACTCCACCAAGTGCAGTATTGGCAGGTGAAACCAATGAAGACACTGAGGTAATTGCACCAAAGCCTCGCGAAACAGAAAAGAGAGAAGAATATAGCCCCAAAGATCCGTCGCCACCCAGCCAAAAAACACGCGCTTGATCACCGTACGAAAACAACTGCAAGTCAGTGACACGCGGGTCTTCCGACCCAGGCACTGATGCTATCGAACCGAGCAACTCAGCTCCACCAGGAACTAAAAGTCGGTACTGCACTTCAGAGTCAGTAAGCGTCTCCTGTGACCATGACAACAGAAAAGAGCCGTTGTTTAGCGAAACCGATTTCGGGGAGCGAGCATCGTATAACGCTGAAGGACTAGAAACTTCCGCCGAGCGATCGAGCCAAGACGTTCCGTCAAAGTAGTTATAAAACACGCCAAAAGTATCAGAAAACAACCTTTTTTGCTGCCACAGAATAAGCAATGTCCCATCTTCTCCAGCGGCAAATGCGAGTTGAAATATTGCGCCAGATACTTGCTGTTGGTCTAGCTCATTCGTGACCGGAGGAATAGCATCGTACGCGTCCATCGTGGATTGAGGTCCGAACCAGCTGGATGTCACAGGGTCAAATACACCAGCAATCAAGCCATCGGCAGCGCCGCTTGAATTAGCATAGGCCCAAATTGCGGAGGGCTCTCCACTTTTGCGCGTCGTTACGCTTTGGATATAAAAGTCTTCATCGATAGCCAAGGCATGCTCTATTGGGTCGCTTTCCCAAGCTCCGGGTAAGGTCTCATAACGTGCGGAAAATTCTCTTTCTATAAAGTTGCCAACCGCTGCATCACTCGTAACAGGGTCTACTGTTTCGTTTCTCGAAATATCTTTCGCTGACTCGTCGACAATGACGCGAAAACGTCGGTCTAACGAAAGGCGGCCAGAGGCCGGAGTAACGAGGACTTCCGTCGCTTCAATATCGATAGGCCTCCCTGATAGAGGATCTGTTGAACTGAGCACGACATCTGAAATAGCCATTTGAATCGGGACATTCACCGCTACCGCATTACTATCGGCCGCTGAAACTTTTGGCTCTTCGACAAGCGTTATGGCACGTATCAACGAATCATGGTCCATCAACTCACTGAACGTTAGCGTAAAGGCTTGGTCTGTTTCGATATCAATATCGCCCTGTGATGGCGAGTTAGAAAAAACCTCCGGGCTCTCCACATCAATAGATACATTATCCAGCTCCGCCGTAGCGCTGCTACTGCTGCATGCACTGAGCACAAAACACATTCCAAATAGGCTTATTGCAGACAAAATCAAGCGGCGGTTAGCCGACATAAAAACCTCAAAAATAATGTTAATCCCGAACCCCTTTTATACCATGTTAAATCTTAACGACTCTAGGCGAGAATCGGCAGATTGTGAGCTATGCAACTGAATCTCTAGACATAAAAAAACCATGCGCGCTATAGCGGGCATGGTTTTTTAAAAGTACTATCTAGTGGGCAGAGATCGTTAGCACAGTATCGATATCCATATCAGTCCAGTATTGCTCACCAATTGATTCCCCGGTATCTCCGAAGCTGAGATGCCCAATATCCATATCTCCAACAAACCGCGAATCTAGGGTTATCCCATCAACATAATCCTCTCGATTATTGCTGCTGTTAACACCTGCAGAGGAATTAAGGCTCAGGACGTTATCCTTAACTGCATAGATATTTGTAACAGACTGCGCGAAAACGGTCGTACCTGTGCCCGGCCCAGTTCCAAAATCTTCTTGTGTTAGGAAATCGAACATTCTTCGATCACCTCGTCGATTGTGAACTCGCATTTTCTCATAACGAATCCCTGCAATATCGAAGGTATACTCCATCTCAGTTATCTCAAACATCTGGTTCCAACGGATCTTACTCGCGGCATCACCCACACCCGTCTCAGTAAAAACACCAGCAGCATCATACTCACCGAAACCATTGCCCTTATTTTCGAGCAAAATATCGAAAGCGCCGTCATAACCTTCCATACGAAAATCAGAAATAATCGTTGTTTCTTGGCTTACACCCGAAGATCCTCCGATATTGTTAATGTCGTCACCAGCAACGTAACTCGAAGCCTTCAGCGCAAAACGATCCATCTCCATACCAAAATCACCTATTGAGTATACGTCTGGGCCGAAGTTATCATTTGGCTTAGCATGAATAAAAAGATCACCATCCCCTGCAACGAAGCTACAATTACCGTTGTCTCCGCAACCTAGTAAACCACCACTATTACTAAATTGACCCCATGCCCAGAAGAAGACGTTATCAGGGATTGGAATTGGTCCAAACCCAGGAAAAGGCTCTGGTAACTCACCATTGTTTCCAATATCCGTACCATCACCGGAAATATCAACTTCTATCCGAATATTGTTTCGACCAGTCGTCCCATGACCATTAATAGGCCTTCGAAGTGGATTTTGCGGATCTAGCGTATCTATTGCTATCCCGTCCGCAGCATTAAAGCTTGTACCGACGTTATCATCATCACATGTATAACTACCGCCACTCGCTCCTACCGTCGAATCATCACAATGGTTCATACCACCGACGCGCAACCCTTGCATAACCAAAGAGCCGGCGTCTTTATACATAAATTCGGCGATTTCAACACCGTAATCAATATCAATGGTCAAGCCTTTTTGGCCCGTTACTGACGACAGCGCGTCGTCATCAATCGACTTGAGCTCTGCGTTTGACGACAAACTAATAAGTGTCAGTGCACTTATTGTTACTAATTTTTGTAGTTTCATTTTCGGCAC
>CAJWBE010000046.1 GCA_913020045.1 uncultured Oleiphilus sp. | reverse complement strand
AGTGTGAAGTATGAAAATACCATTCTAGGGCTGGTCAGGTCGATCAATATGGCTTTGTGGTAGAGGGCCGCTCGCAACATGCAAAGTGCGATTAGAGTGAACCATGAGATCACTGCGAATATTGCAAAAAAAGAAGAGAGGGTTGCTTGATCAATAGCACCCAAGGCAATACTAATTATTCCGGTTGCCATAACGAGAGCAAAATTACCGGGGTGGAGCGACTCGATCATGCTCGTGGCTTTCATGCGACTCTCGCTTTTGTATTCGGCATTCGCTCGGAATCGATCGCTGATGCTTACCCGAGTCTGCCTAGCTTTTTATGGAACTATGGCAGTGTCTTCATTGGCTGGGCAATACCCATTTGTAGGGAGAGTCTTTGGGAAGAGAGTGAATGTTTGCGCAATCAGGCTAACTGTCAGCACTGAGCATCTTAGTGTTAGCAAATAGACTGGCCGATTAGACCTGAGGTTAGGTTTAATATGGCCTGCTTTGTTGGTTTAGGTGCAAACAGAATGTTACAACCTATAGTCAAAGCTAGGCCCTTGTGAATATAATCGCTTAACGGAATAGCCGCACTGTTAAGCGGCCGTTCGCGGCAGGCACGAAGTTTGATGAGCGTGATTTCGTTTCTGTTGCAGGCTAAATTGTTTAAACCTTAAGTTATAAGAGTCGTAATAATGCTAGATGAGATAAAAGAATTTTTTGACCGCTTTGTTAATGATTTTTCCTTACTGGACGGAAGTGTTGTCGCTCAACGCTACCTTTCTCCTTATACCGCCGTGTCGCGTGATGGTGATTTATGGCTTTGTCATGATTATTCAGAAGTCGTTGAGTATTTTAAAAGCTTGGTAGATAAGCATGCGTCAGAAGGGGTTGTGAAGTGCCAATATGCAGACCTGGCTTGTGAGCAGGTTGGGCAAAGTAGCTTCTTTGCTTCGGTGACATGGACGATGATGCGCGAAGACGGCTCTGCTGTCTCGACGTGGCGCGAATCTTATAATTTGGTCAAGACGGCTTCGGGTTTAAAAATATTTACATCGATTGATCATTAAGCGGGCTGAGTTCGTTTTGTATGCGAAGCTGCAGCCCTGCGAATAATTAATTAGGCGTGCAGCGTAGTACATGCTTCTGGAAAACGGGGCCGACCAGTAGCGTATCTTTATACATTGCTGCGACACTGGCGCCCGATATACCTTCTCCCATATCAAGCAAAAGTGTTTTAGCTGTCATGCTATCGCCGCTTACATCGATTTGAATAACCTCGGACGGTGAAAGTGCTTCTGGGTTGTTCATGTGGTCCTGGAAGTCAAATAGGCGAGAGTGTGCAGCGGTTAGCAAGTTACCATTGTTGTCCCACTCAAGGTTGTCCAAACCTGTTTTAAGGTTAATGTTATTGCTTTCTGTCCAACTTAATTCGTTGCTACCTTTGATAAACTTTTTGATTTTTTGGCCAGTGGTTTCCGCAACATAAAAAGCACTGCCGTCCGCTGACAAGGTAATACCATTCGGGTATCGAAGGCCCTCTGCCACGGTATGACCGTTGGTGCCGTCATAGAAAACAACACTGCCAAATGGCAAACCCATGTAATCTTCTAACTTCTCCATAATGGTGTGTCTGGGACTACCGTGGTCATTGGTAAACAAAAACTGGTCTTGTGCGACTACGGTTAGGTCATTTGGAGAAATCATGGTGTCGCTCGTGTGCCTAGCTCGCAAGGTCAGCTTCGTTGGGCTGTCTATGGTAAAAACGTTGACCTCATGTTCTGTCGGTGTGATGTGATTAATAACGTAGAGTTCATTGATCCCATCCTGCTGATAGAGTGCTATTCCGTGCGGGTGGAAGGGGCCGTCTATTTCATACTCAAGTGCTCGTATTTTGCTATTTGGTGTGCTGAGGTCAAGGCTCCATAAACCGCCATTCGGCACGTTGCTTAGGTCGCCTGTTAAAAGATAAGCTCTGCGGTCGTCGGCGCCAATGTAGGCGAGGCCTAGCCGCTGATCAATTGTAATATCTTCAGAGCCGGCGGGGCCGGGTACTTGCTCACAGCTCCCATAAGCGACGGGTTCCACCGTTCTAAAAATATTTGCATCCTGAGAGATTCGATAACCTTGAACGACGATAAGGAGCACTGCAAGTGATAGGAGAAAGCGAGAAAGGGTCATAGCAAATACGTTCCATCTTTGGTTTATTTTTATGTGACTGTTATAGATAAGCGTGTTTCAACGCGGCGATTCCATGAGTTGCTAAGTAAAACGCAGGAGTATCTTTAATTAAGAGTGTATAAAGGACAATATCTTAAAACAATACGCACTGTTTCGTTTAGTCACCAGCAGTGCCTCAGTTTTTGTCATCGTTATTAGCAGAGGAGTATGAATAGGTATGGTTTTTATTCGATGTATAAAGGGAGGTTTTGTCGCACTCGCTGCCATTTTGATCGTTTCAATTAGCGGTTGTGACAAAATTAACAACGCAGCGAGGACCTTTGATACGGTACTCGGCGGTGATTTTTTAGTTTACGTGCAAGGAATTGAAGAGCCGTTTAATGTACTTGATGGAAAAGTAACGTCAGTCCCAGAGAAAGGCTATTACGTTTATTATCCAACCATTAACGGTGAGAAAAAGCTCGTTCAGTCGCCTATCCAGATAACGACGATTATTGAAAATTGATGCTCTTGGCTTCATCTATTTAAGATCAGTGTGTGTCGGACAAACGAAACGAAATGGGGACTTCGACAAACGCCGTTACCGGCTCTCCATTGCGATGGGCGGGAGTGAACGTCCATTGAGTTTTAACCGTTTGCCAAGCCGCGTAGTTTAGCGGGCTGTAGTGAGCGCCTTTTAATATCTCTAAGTTCTTTATACTGCCGTCGCTGTTGACATGGACGCCGATGATGACATCTCCCTCCCAACCTCGGTTTCTCGCTAATGTCGGGTATTTGGGGCGAGGGTTATTAAGGCTGCCCAATGTGAACTTTGGAGCAGTAATATTACTGGTCTCCGCCGCTAAGTGATTTGTTGTGTCTTCTGCGTTTATTTCTTGCTGTTTTGCTGGCGTTGACTCCGCGTTGGGCTTGTCGTCACGCGCAATTGTTGTTTCTTTGGTGATCTTTTCGAGCTCTTTCAATGTCTCTGGTTCGGGCTGCTGGCTAGTTTGCGGCGGCTTTTGTTTTGGCGGCGCCTTAGCGCGGGCGATGGAAGAGGGTCGTGCGCTAGAAGGGGTGATCACTGCCGCTGAAAGAGCTTCAGGCGACCGTTGATCTTGTTTTCTAGCTTTCGGGTTTTTATCGCTGTTTGAGATGGCTTTTGGGTGCGACTCTTGATTAGTGGCTTTGGTTTTCGTGGCTTTCGTGCTTAGGTGACTTTCGCTTGTTTCTTGAATTGGGGTTTGTGGTGTTGGATGAGAGGTATCTCGCCCAAGGCTCACGCCTAGTTTGACAACTGTGGGTAAAGGTATTTTTTCTTGATCATTGATCAAATAGGTAAACATGCCAGAAAACACTAAGTGAAGGGTGATTGATAACACCACCCCCAACTGAAATGTTTGGCGTTTATTGAGTTTCATCTACGTACTTTTGAACTCTTTCCAACGCAAGTCATTGTTTTAACTGCTCATGTCAGCATTTAAATGCTGATGGTGGAAGCGAAGGTGCTCATCAATAAAGGTCGCGATGAAAAAATAACTATGGTCGTAGCCCTCATGAAGTCTTAGCTGAAGTGGATAATTTGCGCTTTTCGCAGCCTCAGTTAAAGCCTCCGGTTTGAGTTGAACGTCAAGAAAATCATCGGCTTTGCCTTGATCGACAAGTATCGGCAGTTTGGTCGCGTTCTTCGGGTAGTTTGCGAGAAGCTGAGCGCTATCATAACTGGCCCACGTTGATCTGTCCGATCCCAAATACGCTGTTAGCGCTTTCTCCCCCCAAGGGCAATTCACCGGATTTGCAATGGGGCTGAATGCTGAGATAGACGAATAATTGTCAGTGTTTTTTAAGCCGATTGTGAGCGCGCCATGACCGCCCATCGAGTGTCCCGAAATAGCCCGTTTAGCACTTATCGGCAACGAAGCTTCGATAAGCTGTGGGAGTTCGGTGACGACATAATCATACATTTGATAATGCTCGCGCCAAGGCGCTTGTGTTGCGTTGACGTAAAAACCTGCCCCTAAGCCCATGTCGTAAGACGCGTTTTCATCATCTGGAACGCCATCACCGCGTGGACTGGTGTCCGGCGCAATAATCGCGATGCCTAACTCAGCAGCTATTTTCATGGCGCCCGCTTTTTGCATGAAGTTTTCGTCCGTGCATGTCAGCCCAGAAAGCCAGTAAAGCGACGGTACTTTAAAGCTTTTTTGTTGACTGATTTCGCCATTTACTAGCGCTTGGGGCGGAAGAAAAATCGCAAACTTCATCGTGCATTTTAGCGCGCTGGAGTGGTGTTCAAAGCGCTGATGTAAGCCACCAAACGCCTTGTTTTGAGAGAGCAGATTCATGCCTTGTTAGTCCTGATCAAAGTGAATGACGCTACGAATACTTTTGCCTTCATGCATCAAATCAAATGCCTCATTGATACTTTCCAAATCCATGGTGTGAGTAATAAAGTCACTGAGCTTGAACTCCCCGGCTAGATATCGCTCAACATAATCAGGCAGTTCTGTGCGACCTTTGACACCTCCAAAGGCGGTGCCACGCCAGACTCGCCCGGTAACTAGCTGAAAGGGGCGGGTTGAAATTTCTTGTCCAGCACCGGCAACACCAATAATGACTGACTCTCCCCAACCTTTATGACAGCACTCTAAGGCTGAGCGCATCACATCGACGTTGCCAATGCATTCAAACGAGTAATCAACGCCGCCTTCAGTCATCTCGACGATGACATCTTGAATGGGCTGATCAAAGTTTTTGGGGTTGATGCAGTCAGTAGCGCCAAGTTGCCTGGCTAAGTCGAACTTACTCTCATTAATATCAATAACAATGATGCGTGACGCCTTCGCCATGCTGGCGCCGATTACTGCGCTTAATCCAATACCGCCCATCCCAAAAATAGCAACGGTATCACCTTCGGAAACCTTTGCCGTATTCATAACAGCACCCATGCCCGTCGTCACGCCACAACCTAGCAAGCAGACTTCTTCAAGTGGGGCTGATGGGTTCACTTTCGCGAGTGAGATTTCTGGTAGAACCGTGTATTCAGAAAAGGTAGAGCAGCCCATGTAGTGATAGATTGGTTCGCCATCTTTAAAGAAGCGGGTCGTCCCGTCGGGCATTAATCCTTTGCCTTGCGTCTCACGGATTTTTTGGCAGAGGTTTGTTTTTCCCGATAAACAAAACTTACACTCTCGACACTCTGGCGTGTAAAGCGGTATGACATGATCCCCGACGGCTACGCTGGTTACACCTTCTCCAACCGACTCGACAATGCCGCCGCCTTCATGACCTAATATCGCTGGGAATATACCTTCTGGGTCTTCTCCTGAAAGCGTAAATGCATCGGTGTGGCAAACTCCTGATGCAATAATCTTAATGCGCACTTCGCCGGCCTTGGGCGGCATTACATCGACTTCTTCGATGCTAAGTGGTTGCTTTGCCGCCCAGGCAATCGCCGCTTTAGATTTTAGAACTTTTCCACTCATGCTTTTCTCGCTCTATCGATTCGGTTTGAGGAATAACGCTTGCGGCACATGTTACCGATCTTGAACGGTTCTGGTAAGGCCCTCGGTCGTGTGATCGTCGAAATGATGCGGGTAAGCGGCTAAAGCGGTTTACTGAGAAAGAATGTTTTGTCGGCTGCAAAGTCGTGCATCTGGTGCAACGAATTGATAATGTCTTGCGCGACGGTCATGCGGTATTCGTCAGATTGAATGCGAAAATGGCCTCGATTGATAACACATTGGAGAAGAGTAATGATTCCTGAAGTTCTTGAGAAATGGCATGGCTTATTAGAAAGTCGAGATGTAACTGTATTAGATGCATTGCTTGCAGATGATGCGACGATGTATTCGCCAGTCGTGCATACACCGCAGGTTGGAAAAACCATTACTAAGATGTACCTAATGGGGGCGATGATGGTCATAGGTAATGAACATTTTCGCTACCTTCGCGAAGTCTATAACGACGACTTTGCGGTGCTAGAGTTTGAAACTAAAATCGACGGTAAAACGGTGAACGGTGTCGATATGATTTCTTGGAATAGCGACAATAAGATTACCGAATTCAAAGTGATGATTCGTCCCTTACAAGGGATTAATGCGGTTCACAAAGCAATGGGCGAGGCTCTTACTAGTTTTAAAGGGGGTGCCTGAACTTGCTGCAGCTATTTAGTCACTGAGGAAATTTCAAATAGTTGATACTGAGGTTGTTGCGCAATATCGAGTAAGTAATGTAGAAAATCGGGTTTGAAGCAAGTTTACTGTTCAATGGGCCGATGAAAGTGTGTTCGATATCTCTCATCGTGATGGAGGTTCGTCGTATAATCTCACGCACTTATTTTAATAATATGCCAAAGACTAGGACGTTACCCTTCATGCCAATTCAGCTTTTTGCGGCCATTAGACTGCTTTCCTTATCCAGTCTTGTATTGATAACGGCTTGCAGCCGCACTAACGATGCCAGTATTCCTGAGCCTGTAGAGGAAGTCGTCGAGCAAGTGTGTGAAGATATTACCGTTACATTTGACCAGCCTTTGGCGGCGGTTAGCCTAAGAACCGTGTCTCAAGACGTTTCAACCACAGGGCTTTTGCTTGATCCATTTTTTGACACCAACATTACCTCGTATCAGGTGAACTTACCGAAATACCTTAACTATTTGGAAGTTTTTACCTCGCATGCACCGACCGGGCCTGCGGGCCCCATTACGAGCTTGACGGTGGACCTGCTTGTTGATGCGGTCGCGGGGAGTAGTTCCTCCTTCTCTCGCGCGGCGATTGATGAACAGCTGGTGTCGAATGTATGGAGTTCGCGGGTATATATTCCAGAGGGTGCGACGGATTTAGTTCTTGATGTTGAGGCGGATTTAAACTTTTTAGACGCTTATAACGACTGCTCTCCAACGCCTCAGCAGCTGAGTTTGCTTGAATCGTATAAGCAAAAATATGTGATCACCGTAAACCGTATCGCTGATGCAGGTTCCATAGTGGTAGATGCTCCGCAGCTGCATCAGGATAGTGATAAGCGCCCCTACTTTTTAAATGAAAGCGCTCTTGATGAGGATGATATGCTGGGTCACTCGGTCTCGATATTCGGCGATACACTCGTCGTTGGCGTACCTGGCGATGACAATGGTGATTCGACGTATTACGGCGTTACTGACGTGACGGATGATTCGAGGGCGACCTTGTTAAGCAACCTCAATGTGGATAACACTCTAGTTGATTCAGGCGCGGTGTATATTTTTGAGAGGTTTGCGGTTTCTGATTGGCGTTTGGTGCAAATTCTTAAAGCAGAAAATCCTAGTGCTGACGATCGCTTTGGGCACTCTGTTTCGATTGATGGTGATGTGATTGCGGTCTCGGCCTTGTATGAAGATAGCGCAGCCACAGAGGTTAACGGAGTAGAGAGTAACGAATTAGCACCAAATTCGGGCGCAGCGTATATCTATCGAAGAGACGATACTGGTTTTCGGCGAGAAGCTTATGTTAAACCGCCCGTTATTACCTCTGGTAACGCGGGTTTTTTCAGTGCTTTTGGTGACTCTGTCCTTGTAAGTGGTGATACTTTGTTCGTGACGGCTCCCGATAGGGACCTGTCGGAGCAGGGCGCTGATACAGGTAGTGTCGACGTCTACGGATATGATGAAGACGATGGCTGGTTTTATAGCGTGACGATATCATCTGGCCTGACGCGAGCAGGAGACCGTTTTGGTCAGTCTATTTCAGCGTCTGGTGATTATGTTTTGATTGGTGCGCCAGGTGATGACAGCAATGTAAAACGTATTCTTAACTCTGCTCGACTGTCTGAATTATCCGATATGTTGGGTGACGATACCTTTTTTACCACGACGAACTCTGGCGCGGTTCACGAGTTCGTCCGAAGTGGTATTAGTTGGGGACAAACGTCCTACATAAAAGCACCAAACGCAGATAACAATGACGCCTTTGGTAAGGCGGTTGGCTTGGGTAGCTATTTGTGGGTCGGCGCTCCCGGTGAGGATGGTGCATCTTCGTATTTCGATAAAAATATGGATAGTAATGACTTAGCAAACTCAGGCGCTGTCTATGCTTACTACCGAAGCCAAGGCCGTGATGTTTCGCTTTTCAGTTACGTTAAATCGTTTGCTCCCCAGGCGGGCGCTGAGTTTGGCCGAGAAATTAGCTCGGACCGTCTGACAACACTTATTTCTGCGCCAAGTGAGTCGCGGGTAGATGAAGGAGGAGCGCATAAAGGTATTACGTATGTTTTAGAGGCTACGACTAGTCTAGGTGCTTTGTTTTACGATAGTAGGTGGGTCTTTGATCCCAGTGATTCGTTTGCAGAGCGAAGCGGCGCGTCAATTGACGTGTCGAATGGCAAACTGGCGATTGGGGCACCAGGTACACTGCACAATATTTTCGATCCAGGTACAGACCTTAAAATCGGTGAGCGAGCTAATGCGGGTGCCGTGCTATTGGTAGAGTAGTGTCAACGCACATAGCCTTTTGCTTATGTGCGCTGCTGAGAGGCAATAGCGCCGAGGAGCAAGAGGCGTAGTTGTTGTTTGGTCCTTTCGGCATAACTTTTCTGTTGTGCCTTGTTGCTATCTAGCGCTCTACTACCCATCGCAAACGTTAAGGTGACCATTGCTTCAGAAATCAGCTCTGTTTCAAATGGCTTTCGGCCGTTTTCTGTTTCTCGCTCCGCCATATAGTCGTTTAACTCATCTTTGAAGTGGTTAAATTCGGTGTGAATGGCCTCTCTAAACTCTGCGGAGTTTCCAACCTGTTCTTTAAGCAGCAAGCGAAAGTGGTTGGGGTACGACATCAAGAATTCCATAAAGGTATCAATCGATGTGTCGATCGCGGAACCCTCTTTACTGATGCGTTCACGAGCTTTGCGAAGTATCTGTCTGAGCGATAAGCCCGCTTCTTCAACGAGTGCGAGTCCTAGGTCATTCATGTTATCGAAATGACGATAAAATGAATTGGCGGCAATCCCTGCCTCACGCGTCACTTCTCGAAGACTCAAGTTACTAAAGCTCTTGTTTTGCTCTAGCTGACCTAATGCAGAGTCCATAATGGCGCGACGGGTTTTATTTTTTTGTGCTTGGCGTATAGACATGGACGATAGAACGAATACTTAGGAATGTTTAGTTAGACGATAGAGGGGATTTTATACACCCCTCTTCGAGTGTTTGTTACTGGTTGTCGATATGTATGCGTGGCAACGTAGGGCGCTCCAACGTGACTTTTTCGGTCGGCGCGACGACGACTGATTCGCCTTCAACGACTAGTTCGTTGTTGTGATTAATCACTTCACATTGAAAGGTGACGCGATTCCGCTCGCCTTTCTCTTTGACCGTTAATTTAACGGTGAGAGTGTCCCCGACTTTAACGGGTAGGTCAAATTTCAACTGTTGCTCTAGGTGGATGGTTCCCGGCCCAGGCATCACGGTTGATAATGCTGCTGAGATCAGTGAACCGGTCCACATGCCGTGGCCTATTCGTTCTTTATAGGTGGTATGGCTAGCGTACTCTGCATCTAAAGATGCCGGATTTACATCGCCAGAAGCGGCGGCAAATAAAACCAGTTCTTCTTCGGTTAAACTTCGTGTGAATGTGGCATAATCGCCTTCATGCAGCTCGTCGTAAGTAATGTTTTCCAGTGCGTGCATAGGTTTCTCTTCTTTTCTAACAAATTGATATTGCCTGTTTTGCCTGCCTTGAGCAGACACTTTCAAAACCATGGTTTCCTTTAAAAAGGGAGGATCGGGAACGAAAGAGCAGGGTTGTATTAATAAAGTGTAGTGTGATTTCAGCGTTAAGCTAACATTTATGTCCAAGTCTCAAGTCAGTTCACCGTCCTCTCTTCCCGCTTTTGATTTAAGTGGGTGTCGATATATAGATCAGCGGCGTTTTCAACGCCGTATTGCCAAATTTAAGCGTTCGGCGACCGACGCGAGTGCGCTGACACGCCTAAGCGCAGAGATCGCTGACGCAGAACAAAAGCTGGTGCAAAGAGTTAGCCAGAAGATCCAGTTGAATTATCCTGTAAATCTGCCGGTTGCTGAGAAAGCATCTGATATTTTGACCGCGATTGAGCAGCATCAGGTGGTGATTGTCGCAGGCGAAACCGGATCAGGTAAAACCACCCAGCTACCTAAGATTTGCCTTGAAGCGGGCCTGGGTCGCCGCGGACTGATTGGTCATACACAGCCACGCAGGCTAGCCGCGCGCACCGTGTCAGCAAGAATAGCGGATGAGTTGAATGTCCCGTTAGGCGGACTGGTTGGTTACCAAGTTAGATTTACGGATCAAGTGTCAGATGACACCTTTGTAAAGGTAATGACTGACGGTATTTTACTGTCTGAGATTAAGCATGATAGAGATTTGCTCAAGTACGATGCCATCATCATAGATGAGGCGCACGAGCGAAGTTTAAATATTGATTTTCTATTAGGCTGTTTGAAGCAGCTAATCAGTCGAAGGCCAGAGCTCAAGGTGGTCATCACCTCTGCTACCATAGATGTAGAAAGGTTTTCCAAACATTTTGATGATGCGCCCATTGTATCCGTATCGGGAAGAACATTTCCGGTAGAGGTAGAGTATCGCCCGCCTTACTCAGAAGATGAAGGCGGCGATACGCAGTCGTTGCCAGAGCAAGTGCTAGCGGTGGTTGAAGAGATTGAACAGCAAGAGCGCGAGATGTCATGGAAAATTGGCGATGTACTGGTGTTTCTTCCCGGAGAGCGTGAAATCAGGGAAGTCTCGCAGCATTTGCGGCATGCCAACTTGCGCGATACCGAAGTGACACCTCTATACGCTCGATTGAGCAATGAAGAGCAAAGTCGAATATTCAAATCCCACCCTGGTCGACGAATTGTTTTATCAACCAACGTCGCCGAAACATCTATTACAGTGCCGGGCATTCGTTACGTCGTTGATTCGGGTTTAGTGCGCATGTCGCGCTACAGTTATCGTTCAAAAATTCAGCGCCTACCCATTGAGGCTATCTCGCAAGCGAGCGCGAACCAGCGAAAGGGTCGTTGTGGCAGGGTTGCAGAAGGAGTTTGTTACCGTCTTTATAGCGAAGACGACTTCAATACCCGTTCAGAGTTTACTGATCCGGAAATTCTGCGAACTAACTTAGCGTCAGTCATTCTCAAAATGAAGGATGCGGGGTTGGGTGAGGTGCATCGTTTTCCTTTTGTCGACCCACCTGACCAGCGTTTGTGGAATGACGGCTATAAGTTGCTGTTTGAACTAGGGGCTGTGGATGACAAAGAGCGCTTGACTAAAACAGGCCAAAAGCTCGCGGTGTTCCCAACCGACCCCAGAATTGCGCGCGTGTTGCTCAGCTCGATTGAAATGAACTGCTTAAGTGAAATGCTGGTAATTGCCAGCGTGTTAAGTTTGCAAGACCCTCGTGAACGGCCAGCTGAAAAGCAATCGGCAGCCGATCAGGCGCATGCTCAGTACAAAGACGAAGAGTCAGATTTCGTTAGCTTGTTGAACCTGTGGAATGCCTATGAAGAGCAACGTCAGGAATTGTCAGGGAATCAGCTTAAGAAATTTTGTCAGAAAAACTATATTTCATACATGCGTATGCGCGAATGGCGAGATCTGCACCGTCAGCTGCATTTGCTGGCGAAGCCGCTTTCCAAAAATCAAAATACTGAGCCGGCGAGCTATGAGAGTGTGCACCGTGCAATCTTATCTGGCTTTTTGGGGCACCTGGGTCGGCATGATGAAAAACGTGAGTACCAGGGCTGTCGAAACCGAAAGTTTCAAGTATTTCCGGGCTCTGCCTTAGCTAAGAAAAAACCAAAATGGATGGTGTCTGCCGAGATAGTCGAAACACAGCAGGTTTACGCACGTACTAATGCTCGAATTGACCCTGAATGGGTAGAGCCCTTAGCGGAGCATTTGGTAAAACGTTCATGGAGTGAGCCCCATTGGCAAAAGAAAAGAGGCCAAGTGCTCGCTTACGAAAAAGTGACGCTCTATGGCTTGGAAGTGGTGGCAAAGCGACTAATTAATTTCGCTAATGTAGATGCTGCAATGGCGCGTGAAATATTTATTCGCTCTGCGCTAGTGGAAGAAATGTACCAGTCGCGTGCGCCAATTATTCGCGACAATCGATCCCTCATTTCCTCACTTGAAGCTTTGGAAGATCGCACTCGCCGCCGAGACATCGTGGTAGATGATGATCGGGTTTTCGAGCTTTACAACGAGCGCATTCCTTCTCATATTGTCAGCGCGGCGAGCTTCGAGAAATGGATTAAACGCAGTGATGATGCTTCGCTCGAAGCGTTGCGTTTTAGTAAGCAAGATTTGGCTCTTGCGACGGTTGACGCGTTCGATCCGAGTCTATACCCAGAAACACTTGAAAATAACGGTGTTCGCTTTCCATTGCGCTACCACTTTGATCCCAGTTCTAAAGAAGATGGCGTAACGATCTCTGTCCCGATTAGTGCTGCTCGGCAGGTCAGTACCAACCGTCTCGAAAAACTGGTGCCGGGTCTACTCAAAGAAAAGTGCCTGTCATTGATCAAAAACTTACCGCGTAGCCTTCGCAAAAATTTTGTACCCGTGCCAGACGTGGTTGAGGCAATCTACCCAAAAATAGAAGCGTCTGATGCGCCTCTGTTGGAATCCCTTACGGCTGTGCTAAAGCATAGAACCGGGATTGAGATTCCTTATGATGCGTGGAATTTGGATGCGCTGGATAAGCACCTTCGCTTCCATATAGAGGTGGTGGATGCATCAGGGAAGGTCATTGAGCAAGGGCGTGATTTGTTGGCGGTTGTGGATAAAGTGGAACACTTAATCGACGCTGCACCATCTGACAGCAGCGCGGAGTCTGAAAAAATAGAACACTATGTTGATTGGCAGTTTGGCACATTGAGCGAAAGCGTCACGGTGTCTCAGGCTGGAATCGATATGAATATGTTTCCAGCGCTCAAGGATGAAGTCAAACATGTCGCTTTGGTGCGTTGCAGTGACTTAGCGCGGGCTGAACAATTTACACGTCTGGGTGTTGCACGTTTACTGAGTTTTCGACTGAAACCGCAGCTAAGTAGTTTTCGAAAGCAGTTGCCCGACTATCAAAAGCTGGGTTTACTCTATGCGCCGGTTGGTAAGGCTCAGGATTTATACAGTGACTTCGCTTTATTCTGCGTGATCAGTCACTTTGTTGGTGACAAGGTAGTGCGAAGCAATGCTGAGTTTGAGGCGATGTACGAAGATAATCGAGCCGACTTTTTGCCGCATTGTGAGCGGATGTGCCAGTTGGTTCTGAATATACTCTCTAGTTATCATCAAATCACTAAGCTGATGAAAGGCAAGGTGAGTTTGGACGTTGCATTGCCGATGTCGGACCTGAAAGCACAGTTAACGCACCTAGTTTATCCGGGGTTTCTTTCTCAAACGCCGCTTGCTCGATTGGAGCATTATCCTCGATACCTTGATGCTTGCGTGATCCGCATCGAAAAGATGGCGCGCGAGTTAGGTAAGGAAAGACAGTATTTGCCATTATTGAAACAATGGTGGACGCATTATCTAGAGCGTAGAGCTCAATTTGAAAAACAAGGTATTTGGGACGCTGAGCTGGAGGCCTTTAGGTGGCTGATCGAAGAGCAACGCGTGTCGTGGTATGCGCAGCAATTAAAGACCTATGAAACGGTTTCAGAAAAGCGACTGAACAAGATTTGGGAATCAATTCGTCGCGTATAAATGTGTGCGGATAGATTGATTATTAAAAATACCTTGAGCATTGGCAGTGGGTCTATTAGTTTATCCGCTGTTCTATATTACGCAGTGAGAGGAGTGGGTGATGGTTTTTAAAGCAGTGATCAGTGGGACGGGCTTGTACACGCCCAAAGAGTCGATTTCCAATGAGGAATTGGTCGAGAGCTTTAATGCCTACGTTGAAAACTATAACCGCGCTAATCAGGCAGAAATTGAGGCGGGTGAAATGGAGGCGTTGAATCCATCTTCGGCGCCATTCATTGAAAAAGCCTCTGGCATAAAAAGTCGCTACGTTATTGATAAAAAAGGTGTTTTAGATCCTGAGATTATGCACCCCTTGATTCCCGAGCGTAGTAATGACGCGCCAAGTATTTTGTGTGAAATGGGGGTTTCTGCATGTCAGGACGCACTAAAAAATGCGGGCAAAACCGTCGCTGATATCGATGCGGTTATCGTCGCGTGCTCTAACTTGCAGCGGGCCTATCCTGCGATTTCGATCGAACTTCAGTCAGCACTGGGTGTGGAAGGCTTTGCTTTCGATATGAACGTCGCTTGTTCTTCGGCAACGTTCGGCATCCAGCAAGCCCTCAATATGGTCGAGACCGGCTCAGCCCGTGCGGTACTAGTTGTTAATCCTGAGATATGCTCGTCGCACTTGAATTTCCGTGATCGTGATAGCCACTTTATATTTGGTGATGTATGCACCGCCGTGGTCATAGAAAGGCAGGAAACAGCGACTAGTGCTAAACAGTTTGAAGTCGTTGATGCGAAGTTAAAAACGCAATTTTCTAATAATATTCGTAACAACTTTGGCTTCCTGAATCGCTGCGCGCCAGGGTCTGAGAAGGACGCAGATAAGCTGTTTGTGCAACAGGGGCGTAAAGTGTTTAAAGAGGTATCGCCGATGGTTGCAAACATAATCGTTGAGCAACTAGCGTCTTGCGATATTGCGCACGACTCCTTGAAGCGTATGTGGTTGCATCAAGCAAACTTGAATATGAATCAATTGATTGCGCGACGAGTTCTTGGACGAGATGCTTCCGTTGACGAAGCACCTGTTATTTTGGATGAGTATGCGAACACTAGCTCGGCGGGCTCAATCATCGCGTTCCATAAGTACAGCGCCGATTTTCAAGCGGGCGAGATTGGTGTTATTTGTTCGTTTGGCGCAGGTTACTCGGTCGGAAGCGTCGTCGTTAAAAAATGTGGGTAGTTCGCCTGATAAAGGCAACTGATAAATAACTAAAGAAGTGACGTCGTTTCGGTCATTCATCGAAACGGTTAACGTCACCAAGGGGTTCAGCAGTGGCGGGTTTAAAAGATAAGGGATGCTCTAAATTGGCTCGTGGCTTGTGGCTACTGTTTGCAGGTTTTTGCATGAATGTAAGCTTCTTGGCTCAAGCCGACGATAGTGACGTTGCCTACGGACAACATATTAGCAAGGAGTCGGGGGTTGCTGACTCAGAAGAACCTTCTGCCTTTTTACTGGAAGACCCCTACGAAAGTTTCAATCGCTCGATGTTTAGTTTTAATGAGAGTGCAGATAAGTACATTCTCAAGCCTGTGGCCAAGACCTATCAGTTTATTACGCCACGGTTTCTAGACCAGGGCATCACGAATGTTTTTGATAACTTAGACGACGTGGAAACGTTTTTTAACTCGTTGCTGCAGGGTAAGTTTCATAATGCGACGGTGACGCTGAATCGAATTATCTACAATACCGTGTTTGGTTTAGGCGGTTTCTTTGACGTAGCAACGTCGTTTGGTTTAGTGAATGACGAAGAGGATTTCGGTCAAACGCTTGCAGTTTGGGGTTATGAGCAAAGCGACTATTTGGTTCTACCATTTTTCGGGCCCTCTACGTTTCGTGATTTTGGTGGGTTTCTGGTGGACGGCTATTACTTTGACCCACTTGATGAAATCGATGACATTGACGATTCTGAGAAAACTGCATTGACTGCTCTAAAGCTGATAGATAAGCGAGCGGATCTATTGGCGGCTGAGAACCTGTTTACCGGCGGTGATCGCTATGCGTTGCTGCGCAGTGCATTTTTGCAAAATAGAGAATTCCTCATCAAAGATGGTGAGATCGATGACTCATTTGCTGAAGATGATTTTGAAATGCTGGACGGCTTCTAAGGTTTGTTAATTAAAGGAACACCGGCGCTTGAGTGGTAAACCCTTGGCACGGTGTATCTTTATAACAATTATTCACAGCAAACTAAGCTCCTTTCCTATTATTTTTCTTAATAACCTGACTATTATTATGCATGGAAAACGTTAGTCCTGACGTTCAATTTACTATGCCATGTTCCAAGGTCGGTGCACTTGCTGAATAAACAATCAAAACAAATAAATGCTCTCAAAAAACGTCTCGCCCAAGCTTTGTCATATGAAGAGTGGAAAGGGCTGTCGCTGGAGTTAGATGAATTAGAAGGCAAAGCTTATTGGAAGCTAAACGCGCATTCAGACATCTATAACCATGATTTGCTGTCGGATCGTTTTAGGGAGTTGCGCGGTTATCGCGAGAGCCAAGATACTGAGGGTCTTTCCAGAGCGTTGCGTGAGGGGTTGCATCACGACCTGGGGAATATGGGAGACATTCGTCTTTACCAAAAGTGTTACTTTGGGACGAAAAAGTTAATCGAGGACTATATCGACGAAGTGTGTGAATGCCTTCGGTACTTAAAAAACACTCCCATGGACGGCCTAACGCCGGCCGGAAAGTTAGATTTCTTCAAAGCGATTCTTTTAAGTTTTGGTCGTCCAGCCTTATTACTGAGTGGTGGGGCGAGTTTAGGAGCGTTTCACATTGGCGTGGTAAAGGCGCTTTGGGAACAAGATCTGCTGCCTCAAGTGATTAATGGTTCAAGCTCGGGAGCGATCGTTGCCGCTGCCTTAGGGACGCATACAGATGAAGAGTTACCTTCTTTATTTGACCCCGCCACACATAACCAAAAAGCTTGGCGCTGGTTGGGACTAAAGAGTGCAATGGATGGCCAGGGATTAATGGACCAAGAACAACTCTCTGATTATATTGAAGGTTTCGTCGGCGATTACACAATGCAGGAGGCTTACGAACGAACTGGGCGTAGCATTAATATCAGTGTTTCTCCTGTTCAGCATCATCAGAAATCGCGTTTATTGAGTGGCTACACTTCACCTTATATCCTTATGTCTAGCGCCGCGCTAGCGTCGAGCGCGGTTCCTGGAATTTTTCCGCCAGTGAAGCTAATGAAAAAAAATGTGCAAGGCGAACATGTGCCTTACATGCCCAGGTTACGTTGGGTTGATGGTAGCGTTGTGAGTGACTTACCGATCGAACGGCTGATGCACTTATATGACGTCAACTATACGGTGGTTAGTCAGACCAACCCTCATATTGTTCCGTTTATGGGTTCTGCGCGAAGAAATACCAATGAAAGTCGTTTCATGGATTTGCCGCTTAGATGGGCGAAGGCCCAACTAAAGTTTCATGGTAAGGGCATTAGCGACTATATTCGCAAGAATTCAGACTGGGAGCTGCTTAGACAAGTTTCTGGGCAAGCATACTCTATGATGGATCAGCGCTATCAAGGCGATGTTACGGTCACGCCGGACTATAAGCTTAAGCACTACGCCAAAGTGATTAGCAATTTGACGCCTGACTTTGTTGAGGAACTTATGCTTGAAGGCCAGCGAGCTACTTGGCCAAAAGTTGCGATGATTCGAACGCATGCTCAAATTTCTCAGACGCTAGAGACCTGCATCGCGGAGCTCAAGCAGAACGTAAGAACCCATCGTGCAACACTAAGTGTTATTGCTTGATGAACAAATTTTAATTAAGCTGGCAGCCACAATAATTCACAATCGCTTCGCGCTTCGGGACACATGTACCTAGACTTTTTTGGCTTGAAAGAACTGCCATTTTCGATTGCTCCAGACCCACGTTACCTGTACATGAGTGAGCGTCATCGCGAAGCATTGGCGCATTTGCTATTTGGAGTGAGTGGCCAAGGCGGCTTTGTTGTTTTGACGGGTGAGGTGGGGACTGGGAAAACCACTATTTGTCGCTGCTTCTTAAACCAAGTGCCCGACAACACTGACGTTGCATTCGTCATTAACCCAAAGCTATCGGCGCGTGAGCTGCTGGCATCAATCTGTGATGAACTCGATATTGAGTATGTTGAATCGGCATCGATCAAGGTTTTGAACGACGCGATTAATCAGTATTTACTCAGAGCACACGCGAACGGTCGTCATACGGTATTGATCGTTGATGAGGCTCAAAACCTTCGTGTTGATGTATTGGAACAGTTACGTTTACTGACCAACTTAGAAACGTCCGAGAAAAAGCTGCTGCAAATTATTCTGCTTGGACAACCCGAGTTGCGCGACATGCTAGCTAAAAACGAATTACGCCAGCTCGCTCAGCGTATTACCGCCCGTTATCACTTGAACGCACTTAACCGTGTTGAAGTCGGTGCGTACTTGAAGTGCCGCCTATCTGTCGCGGGCCGCGCAGCCCCTGCTTTTTCAAAGGCAGCGGTCAATAAGATCTTTCACTTGAGCGGCGGGATTCCGCGCTTAATAAACCTGATTGCAGATCGTTCTCTGCTGGGTGCTTATGCAAGCCATTCAGAGCTAGCTGAGCCTGCACATGTCAAGCAAGCTTACCGAGAAATTCAAGGTGAAGGGCGACGAGGGTTGAGCGCTAAACAGCGTAAGACACTGACGGTTGCCGCTTGGATCTTGAGTGTGTCTGCTTTGCTTGGGCTAAGTTTTGTTGCCTATCTTCAGTTTTTCAAAGGCGCCTCTTTTGAAGAAATTGTGGCGGTCTCTCAGGAGCAGAGTCAAGCCGAATTGATCGAATTCGATGAGAGCTCGACAAAGTCCGAAGCGAAGCAAAGTCGGCAGGAAAACAAAGTGCAAAGTGGTAGCAACGAATATCTTGAAGGCTTTGAAGAGGCCTTATCTAACTCGGGCGATAAAATAATTGCTTACCAGCAGGCATCTTCCCCAAAAACGTTGCCCGATAGTGCGTTACAGCAAGAAGATTTGCCGCAGCCGGTAGTCGTTCCAACTGTTTCGACGCCGGGGTTTCCGTTTCTTGAATCTCTCGTGGATAAGAAAAGTAGTCCCGATGGGGTGTTCTTAGCTTACCAATCTTTGTTCAAGCAGTGGGGTGTTTTCTATCCACAAGAACCATTTATGTTGGCCTGTCAGTTTGCCGACCTGAATGACCTGAAATGTTTGCACAAACAGGGTAATTGGCGCAGTTTACTTCGTCTCGACCGGCCGGCCGTGTTGAGATTACTAAATGAAAACGGCGAGGCCTTGGTGATAACCTTGTTACGTATCGAGGGTGATCGAGCAAGAGTTGCACATGAAGGTGAACTGATGTGGGTCACCATGGATGAAGTTGACCGACATTGGTTAGGTGAGTATTCGGTTCTTTACCAAGTGCCTCCGTATCGCTCTAGAACGGTTAAGCCCGGAGAGAAAAATGAAGATCAATGGTTGCGCTCAAAACTAGAACAAGTGAGCGACGCCGGTATGTTGCAAGGGTTTAGAATCATGGGTTCTCAGTCTTCATTATCAACGATTATTGCAGACTTTCAGCGTGCTGTTGGCTTAGTGCCTGACGGTATTGCAGGCAGCATGACCATTATTCATTTGAACACCGTTTTAGACGCTGGCAGCCCTAGTTTGCTAGGGAAGGGTTAGGCTATGTCGTTTGTATTAGATGCCTTGAAACGTTCTGAGCAGGACCGAAACCAAGGTGAAATGCCTAATTTGCTCGATAATGGTAACTTGGTTCACCTGAGCCGCCCCAAGAAGCAATGGTGGCCCTATGTGCTAATCGCTGTGTTGTTGGTTAATGCCGCAGTCTTTCTTTATATCTCGATGCCGAGCGATCAACTGGCGTCAGTAGAATCCGTGGATACAAATTCCCAATCTTCAAATAGCCAAACTAGTAAAAGTAATGGCGCTCGACCCAGCGCCGTCTTGGCGGGCACAAAAAAACTTATGACGGATAGCGATCAGGCAGAGAAAATGAACACTGATATTGCTTTAGAAGCGCCTGTCAGTCGTTCGAGTCAAACTAAAAAGACGGGTGAAATTGACTGGGCTGAGCGGGAGCGCAAAGCTAAAGACATGATTGCAGCGCACAAAGCGAAGGAAGAGCAATCGTATCCGACAACTGACCTTCCATTACGCATTGACCCCTCGTCGGGCGCGGGGTCTGCTATGTATCAAAATGCTTCGCTTGCTTCTGATAGTGAGTATGAAATTATCGCTCCTAAGAAAAGCGAGAGCCGCAGCGCATTGGCTTTCCCTGAGGTTGAGGAAACTGTTCCGGTTATAGAATTAGTGGCGAGCGAGAGCGATAAAGCTTCTTCCTACGAGGACGTGAGGTTTCTTTATGAGCTAGATGCGCGATCGCGCCCTAGTGTCCCCAATTTGAACTTTAACAGCCATATCTACTCGCAATCGCCCTCGGCACGGCGTGTGATGATCAATAATATCTATTTGCGCGAAGGTCAGCAGTTTATGGGGCTTGAGGTCATAGAAATCGGAGAATTCAACATCGTTTTTGAGAAGGACGGCCAGATGTTTAAACTTCCAGCCATGCGCGATTGGAATGGTTAATTGTTTTAGATAACCACGCTGTCGCGTGCATATTTGCTCTTGAGTTTTGACCGTTACTGAGTGCTACTCTGAATGAACTTCAGCAACGCCAGCCTGTTTTCCTCTTTCCCAAACCCGCCGATATGAGGCCCGTTGGTAATGATCGTTTGAGTGTCCGGCGATGCGCGTTCTCGCAAGGCTTCAAAGTGTGCGAATTCAACGATACTGTCATCACGGCTGTGCATCAGCAGTAACGGCATCGGGCTGATATCGCCAATAAAATTCTCAGCGTCATAGTCCGATGGAATTAGGCTCGCAGGACCTTGTGCTAACCAGGTTAGCCAGTGGCGAGACAATGCTTCGCGCGCAATGCGGGGCCAACTCGCTGGCGCTGACTCGCTAAATAACGCGGTAAAGGGGCGCAGCGGTTCGTGCGCTAAGGTATTCGCTTGTTCTTGGTTGGCTGCGTAAGTAATCGCTAATGCTCCGCCCATACTCTGGCCGATCAACACTAAAGGTACCTTGCGCTGCGTACTAAGCCATTCATGCGCTAATGTGATGTCTTCGAACACATTCGACAGCGTCGGTACGCCGGTTGATTTTCCATAGCCTCGGTAGTCGAGCATGAAAACTTCGTAGCCATGTTCGGTTATCCAGGCAATGCTTCCCATGTGAGTGCTGATATTCTCGCCGTTGCCATGCAGAAACAAGATACTTGCTTTAGGGGGGCTCTTTGGAGACATGACCCAACTGCGCAGTTGGGAGCCATCCTCTGTCGTGAGCGTGATGGTTTGATAAGCGATATTGAGTTGTTCTGGTGTGCGGTAGTAGTTTGAATCCGGATAAAAAAGCAAGGTAGTCAAATTTGAACATGCGCTAAGGACTGAAAGAGCGGCGATGAGTGTTAAGGTGCGCAGGGCACGCCAGTGTTTAAATCGATAGAGCACAAGTAATCCTTTTACATCAAATGTGGGTGCTTAAAAATACCGCATTATCGACGTCGCTGCACTGAAGTCATGGGCATCTTGAGATTCTTCGCTAAGATATTCTTGGTACTGGGTTTCGAGTCTGACCTGCCAATGCTGATTGATTTTCCTTGATACGCCAAATTTTGCGCTGGAGGTTTCGAAACGGGCTCCTGCGATATCAAAGGGGCGGCTCAGCTCAATGCTGGCAGACCAGTGCTCAAACTGACTTAGCCAAACAAACTTAGGGCCCAGTGCGAAACGATATCCTGAATCTATGTCATTGTCGGCGTTTAGCTCTGTATTGGCTAACAAACTAAAAAGTTGGCCCGCCCAAGCGTAACTCAGTCCACCGCCTCCGCTAAGATAGGGAGCCAGCTCATCAGGCTGGTGAGTATTGCGGTTCAATCCCGTCGATACGTACCATGATAGAGGCTTGAATAGTCTGCTGCGAGGCGTTAACGATGCAATATCGATTAAACGTAATCGCTGCAGTTGAGCTTGGTTGTCATCGCGATGCCATTGACGAAATTGTAAATGGAACATTTCAAGCTGAGCGCCGGGAATATAACCCTCTAATGTGTCTAGCCAATCGTGATAGGCCATACGTAAGCCTAGTTCCAGGTAATTGGAATCGAGTTCTCGGCCAAGTCCAGCCTGAACCCGGTGGGATCGATGCCCTTGGTCATCTCGCGTGGTTGGCGGTGTTAGTGGCTCAAAGACATCGCTTTGCTTATTTTTGCTACGTTGCGATAGTAATGAGAGTGATGTTTTCGATCGATCGCCGGCGGTTTGCCGATTTTTGTTGGCAAGATATCGCGTGTACAAATAGGCTAAGTCTAATGTTTGCGCTTGCTCAATTGGGCTCAGGCCTTCAATCGCGGCGTTAGATTCGGGGGTGTTTTCTGACAGTGCGAGCGCCAAATCAACCTGTGTTGCACTCATCTGAGCCTGCATAGACTCCATTTTACTGAGCGAAGACGGCCGAAAGAGCGCTTCGGTGACAAATCCTTTTTGGGTGAGTGCGCGAACGGTGTCAGCTGGAATGACGTTGCTAGAGAATTCGCTCGCTAGGTTAAAACGGTCACTTGAGGCGTCAAGCAAGGTGAGAAGGTGGTAAGAGCAATTTTCGGTAAAAAAGTAATAGTCAAAGTGTGTGTCTTTGACTTCCCAGAC
>CAJWBE010000045.1 GCA_913020045.1 uncultured Oleiphilus sp. | reverse complement strand
GTGTTGGCTGCCAGCATTTTATCAAATTAGAGAGGCGTTGGGGGTTTTTCTACAGCCTGAACGCCGCCAGCAACGGCGAGCGAAGCGAGTCCAGCCCACGGCACTTTGTGGGCGATGTTGGCTGGCCTTGTTAGGATTATTCAAAGTTCCGGAGTCCATCAACACAACCCTGCTCTTTTTTTACAGAATTTCGATACTCGCCGAGGTAGCCTTTTCCAACGCAACTATAAACGACGTTAATCCAATTTTGTACATCAGGCTCTGCGCTATTACCCCACAACGTAGCTGAATGAATTTCGTTGCATGCATTAATACGCTTTAACATATGACTTTTACAATTTTCGGCATTACTGGTGCATACCATAGTAAAGCTATTTTGATCACAAAGACTGCCCAATAGTACATTGCTTAGCTCTTCCAATATTTCTTCTTTAGAATCAGGAATACTTTCAACAGCAATAGAATTTACTGATAGAAAAACACCAATCGTAATTGAAATTAGAAGATAAAATTTCCGTTTCATAAAAATCCTAACGCCTTTAGCAGCGGCCGAGCGAAGCGAGGTCCAGCCCAAGGTTCCCTTGGGCGATGCTGGCTAAACTGGTTAGCATTACTTTTTACCCCATTGTTTGAGCAATAACCCCAAACAAGTTTGCACCGAACCACCGATTATTAAGTACTGCATTATTTGTAATGCAGCTTCATTTTCATAGCTATTAAACTCGAACCACCTTGGGATTATTTGATCAGTGCCAAATAGTTTTGCGCCAACCCAAGATAATAAGCCAATGCTTAAAATTATTATTCCGTAGTTTCGAATTCTATCTACGGGGCCTTCCTCTTTGATTGGCAAAGAGTAAAAGACAACTAGCACTAATATCGAAATTACTATGACCATTTTGTGATGCTAACGCCTTTAGCTGCGGCGAGCGTTAGCGAGTCCAGCCCCGGGGCTTTTTCCGGGGCGAGGCAGGCTAAACTGGTTAAATGTTTTCATTTTGATCTTTTGCATGTTGTGTATGCTACGCCTCTTCTAGTTTTTTTATTTTCGAGAGATAAAAAGAACTAATTTTAAGAAGAATAAAAAGCATCGGTAGCATAAAGAAAATACGATCAATAGTTACCGAATAGAGTTCTTGAGACCACGAATACATAAAATCGAGAGAAACGAATAGTGCTATTGCTGATGCAACAGTTACTAGAATTCCTTGTATGTATAATTTAGTCACTGTTTTCAATGTGAACCTCTTTCCGTTAACTAGATTCGTATTTCCATTTACGACATTTAACGCCTTGCGAATGGGCGAGCGATAGCGAGTCCAACCCAGCGTGTTTTTGCTGGGTGATCATTGCGCAACTGGTTATGTGTTTTAGTTTTCATTTTAACTAAGCTCACCGATTACAAGCACAATAGATATTAGAATTAGTACAAAGGCAAATATTGTGCTTAGTGCAACTAACCTTAGAGGTGGCAGCGTGTTTTTAGAAATTGAATACAGGTAACCTGGAGTAGTAATTAAGAATATATTTGCAGGCACAGCTATTCGTACCAGCATGGCATAAACGTAAAAACAGGCCGCGAAGTAGTAAACGATGCTACCCGTGAAAATAATTGAATAAATATCTTCCATTCACGACCACTTTAATTACACATAACATTTGAATACCTGTCGCGGCGACCGAGTTGCGGCGACGGGGTATTTTTATTTGAGATTTTTATAAATAGCGCTTCAGCGCTCTAAATACCTAGACTTTGCATCGTACGATAAGAACGGTATTTTTGTAAGTGCGTCGCCGAGACAGGTATCCAAAGTGTGAGGCGCTCGCTAATTTACTTCTATCTTATTGTTTTTAATAGTGAAATGTTTGCATGGTTTCATGGGTGAAAAATAACCGGCGTCGCGACGCAAAACAACGAAAGGGGACGCATTTATTTTCTGCCAATGTCCGCTTCTCTCTGTGAATCAAATAGGCTTCTGATGTCTGCTTTGGTGTGTTAGCCGAAACGATAGCCTAGTAGATTCTTGGTCCGCTTTTCTCATAAAGGCAGTTTGCCGTTATGATTTAGATTAGCGTTTTGGAGAATCAATTTGCATGGCCACATTATGCTTTCAAAACGAGGCCATATTATCCTTTCATCACCACAACGCGTTAAAACTGAGAAACCCCATCACACGATATCCCCCATAGACAACGCATCATCTAATCTTTAATCGTTATTTTTTCGTCTCGACTGTTCAAATGTCTTCTTTTGAGCAACAACGATAAACCCAAAAACAATACACTTAAGAGGTTTAGAATCTCGCCATATTGGTAAAAAAAAGTGCGTTTACTATTTGGAATATCTAGCGTAAATACTTTTGTCGTGTGCGTATCCAAGGTACTTAGGGTCTCAAATATAATTGCGCCTTTGCGATTAATGACGGTGCTAACGCCACTGTTATTAACGCGAATAAGCGGGATACGATACTCAATACTTCTTAGCATGGCTAAAGACAGGTGACTTAACGCACCGACTTCTCCAAACCAACCATCATTGCCAGGGTTTATAATGATATCTGCGCCTTTATCTATATAAGGCCGAACAAGGTCTGTAAAGAGCGCCTCATAACAAATCAAAGGCGCTAACGTGAGACCTTTGTAGTGAAATGAAGCCGCTTGTTTACCCGCGATATAATCTCTGGCATTAGGAAAGTAAGGCGCTAAATGCTCTTTAAACGGTACATATTCGAAAAACGGCACTAGCTTTTGCTTACGGTACTCTGCAATCGCCTCACCTTCGTTATCGATGAAGTTAGCTGAATTAAAGTGGCCACCGTCAGAATTTTCACCATTTGCATAATGGTAGCCTGGCAAAACTATCAAATGGGTATTTAGCTCTTGTGCTAACTTCCGAATCCGATAGCGTTCATATTGCGTGTCGTGCCAAGAAAAATCGACGGGGACTTCAGGCCAAATAATCAGTTCAACTTGAGCAGACTCCTGTTTTAACTTGCGGGTTTGTGCGATCAAACTCGAAAGTTTGTCCTCAGACCTTGCTAAGGGCTGTATATAGCCAATAGTCATTTTAGTTGCAGGCGTGCCCTCCTCTAGCGATACCTGGGAATAGCCATAACTCAGAACCACTAACGGCAAAATAAAACACACCGATACCGCACACGTCCTGCGCCTTTTTTTGTGGATAAACACACTGGCAATAGCGGCATTAAAGGTGAAGTACAAGAATACTAAAAGAGACAAACCGCCAATATCGGCCAACTGTAAAAGGACTGGATATTCAAATAAAGCATTCACCGGTGCAGCGGGGAGAATGCTTGAGCATAGGCTGATAAACACAGCAAACAATAAGGGTATTTGAACTAGGCTGAAGGGGCTGTTCCACAATTTAAAGTAAGCAATGGCAAAAGCAGACAACGCATAAGGCAGCGCCAGAAAGAAGCAGACTAAGGTAATGAGTAAAATACTGACCAGCTCTGAGGCATCAGTAAAGTTGGTTAACGAAGGAATTGCCCACCACAGCACCGTCGACCACCACCCCAAAGCCCACAAACCTAAGACCAAGGCTGATGTCAAAGGTTTGAGCCCTGCCGTCGCAATCAGCGCAGGAGCAACAGCAATACAGACAAGTAAAGGAAATCCCGCACCAGGATAGCTAACGAGAATAAGAAGCAACGAAATCGCTAGCAGCAGCGCTCGACTCAACAAACAACACTATCCTTTTTTTATAGCCAACTAGTTAAACGCTATGCGGTCTCTAGCATTAACACGCAACAACTCTGTTTCATTAAACATTGAAGACTTAAGCTGATTTAACGCTTCGTTATAAGCGTCTTCCGACGCATAGTTTTCAGCAAGCGATTGCTTCTTTCGCGCGTACTGTTCATAGCGTCCGTTCCACTCATTTCGCGACTCTTCTAACTTAACAAAGCGCTCCACGGTTTCACTATCATAGTGCTTTGACCACTCATCTTTCAGCACATAAATATCTGCGTTCGCCTTTCTCAATTCATCAACTTTGGTGCTAACGGTTTCGCGACGACGTTGCTTGTTAATTACTTTTTGATGCACCTCCGGCAAGGTGCTTTCAAGTGCCATCAGTTCCGCTTCTCGCTCTGCATCACTCAAACTGGTATCGGCATTCAAGCGCAGCTTACCCAAGGTAAACAGATCACGCGCTTCCTCTTCAGCGAAAAAAGCAGAGGCAGCCTCATTGCCTAAATGAAAAGAACGCAACTGGCTGCGAGCGTAATGAACAGCATCTAGGTCATCTAAGTTTCCAGGAGCCACTTGGTATAGGCCGCTATCAACCTCAGCCTGCAAGGCTAGTTGGTAGGTCAAATAGCTATCGAACACTTCAAGCGCTTGAGATTGCGCGGGTTCTGCTAAGTAATCGGCAATGCCTTGCTTAATTTTCGCGATCAGCTCAGCTCTAGGGATTTCGCCTGCAACATTTAAAAAGTAGTCGAATAAATGCCTGACAGACTTTTCTACAATTAGGTTTCCGTTTTCATCAACGCGTAAATCCCCGTGGATTTTCGTGCCACTTAAACTCTGAATGTCAGTAACAACAGGTACTTCACCAACCACATCTTTTTGCTGTGAAACCCCGGCTTGCGGGAGCTCTGAAACCTCATCTTTTTCTTGCGTCGTGCCGGATAAGATCGCCTTTGCTGCTGTCGTCTGGCTTGGTTTTTCTGTGTTTACAAATGCTGAATTCGTGTCTTGGGTCTTGTAAACAAGACCCAAGACAACGACAGCCACGAACAAGCCAAAAATGATACTGCTTTTATATTTCTTGCTCATGACCTACCCCTTACAAACCGGCGCTTTTCAAACGGTTCGCATGATCGACAAAAATCTCTACTGGATCGGTAGCGAAAAAGTTTGTCATGCCCAGTACTTGGTTCACTGTATCGAGGTGATTAAGAAAGTAATCGTCTCGAATCACTTTACCCAAGCGCGAGCTACACGTTGCCACTAAACCATCATTCGGGCGGTGATACTCTAAACCGGTATAGCCCAAGATTAGGTCAGAAATATCAAGAATATCTGTTTGATGTAGCAATTGGTCTGAACGACCAGACCAGCTGTAATAGTTGATGCCGTTAACACGATGAGCACCTTCGCCACAGCTATCAGGCGAGATAGTTCCGGCTGGATAAGACGCATTAAACGCATTCATTCCTACCGTATCTAAGCTACTAATTGCCGCAGCTGCATCATTTGCACTTGAGTTTCCGCCAACAAATGAAATTAAATCAGCAAGTAAAGGAACCAGCCCCGCTAGTAAATCTTGATCGCCAGCATTCACCGCATCAGCAAACTCAACACCGTTATTTACACCGGAAACACTAGTAACGGACGCGACTTTATTTGGAAGGACCGCCGCAGCATAACGCGCAGTAGGAGAGCCATGACTGTGACCAATCAGGTTTACCTTATCGGCGCCAGTTTGCGCCAAAATATCTTCAATTTGAGCGACCAGCTGCTCACCGCGAACCTCAGTTGAATTAGCCGGCGAAACAGAGGTGACGTGAACATCTGCGCCTTCATCCTCAAGCGCCTCTGGAATGCGATACCAGTAATCGAGAATGCCCGCCGCCGAATCAAAGCCCAAAAGACCATGCACGAGTACAATTGGGTACTCTGTTTCAGCATAGGTTTTCGCTCCGCCACCAGCTAACGTCACAGTTGAAGCGCCTAAACCAAGCGTCAACGCGGTCGTAGCGAGTAAAGTATTCGTTTTCATTTTTTTCATGTCGTTCACCTTATATATTATTTTTGTTAATAAGCGTGTTGTCATCAAATCTAGGTTGCAGAAACCTGTTTAACTTCTCTCCTCATAACCCCCCTGTTCAATGAACCTCAGAGTACTACCGTGTTAATAAAGGTGACTCAGTATACAAAACAAAAGATAAAAAAAGTGGACGCGGCTATCACCACTGAAATGGCAAGTTTAAAAAAGAAAAAAACCAATCGAGACAAACCGCAAAATCTTGCCATGAAATGCCAGACTCGCTCAGCTCCAAAACGATGGAAGCAACAGCGACCCGGGACTGTTTTATATTGCCTTAATTCTCGACGTTGACCGTCATGAGCGAGCGTTTGATTTTTAATGGCGCGGGCACCAAGCTATGTTGCCAACAACGGATCAATCACACCCTTCCAATCCTCCAAGCGAGATCTGTGATCAATAGGTACGTTATCAGCATTATTCACAAAAAAAGTAGGCGTCGCCCAAACGGCTTTTGTGGCGGCATAACGGATCGGGGTACGAGCATCAATATAGATGTCTTCGTCACTCACTCTTTTTAAGAATGCAACGCGATCTACCCCACAATGCTTATGTGCTAGGTCAGCCAAAAACTGACGCAGCTCTTCATGGGTTTTATGGAGAAATGCTGCGTTGTAAAACTGCTCCTGTTGCTCATACACAAAACTTGTGAAGTCACGAAAGTTGCTCGCATCCCCTTCTGCTAGGGCGAATAAACCTAGGCTTATATCCCATGCTTGTCGATGATTACTCAAGGTAATCATGTGTACCTTAAGACTAACGGGCTCATCCTGATAATGCTCTATGACTGCCAGCAGGTTAGGCCAGGCAGCTCGGGAATGAGGGCACTGAATATCCATAAAAACATCGATTGTCACTAAAGCAGCGGGGTTTCCTAAAAGAAAACCACTGGGTCGATAAGGAATAGGGATAGCCATGATCGTTATTCTCCTGCTGTGTTTCTTATATATGTTTTAAGTAGCGTTTAGTTTTGTGTTCACAATCAAGTGACTATGCAAGGTTTTATGTACGGGGCACTTGTCAGCAATTTCAAGCAACTTGTCGCGCTGCTCATCACTTAACTCTCCCTGCAAAGTGATTTCTCGATTCAAATAATCTATTTGCTGGGGAGCGTCATCGCAGCCCTGACAATCCTTGTTATAGCTACGTTCATGATGCAGATTAATTTCAATATTACTAAGCGGCCATTTTTTCCGGTCAGCGTACATACGAATAGTCATGGAGGTGCATGTGCCCAATGCCGCGAGCAAGTGTTCATATGGGTCGGGCCCTGTATTGGCCCCGCCGACTGAAACAGGCTCATCTGCGAGCCAATGATGGCTGTCGCTAAAGACATGCTGAGAAAATTTATGATCTTTTTCTTCTACATAGACACAGCCCTTCTGTACTTTTTTTGAAGGGGTTTCTTCTATAGCGGGTTCAACATACCTGCTAGCCCAAGCCGCAATAGTCACCGCAATATATTCCGCGTCATCCTTATTCGTTACTAAGTGGTCGGCGCCATCTAGACTAATAAAGCTCTTAGGATGCTTGGCTTCTTTATAGATCTTTTCAGCCTCGGCAATCTTGACCGTATTGTCCAAAGGTGAATGCATCACCAGTAGCGCTTTTTTTAAGCTTCCGATCTTGGACTCAGTTTGTTGCACGTCATCAACAAACTGCTTTTTGATAATAAATTTACGATGACCCAATGTAACTTCTGCAGCCCCTTGCTGATTAATCGTATCCAAATTGGTCGCAAAGTTATGCACAACATGCTGTGCTTCATGCGGAGCGCCAATGGTAGCGATTGCTTTCACATCAGGTAACTGGTGAGCAACCGACAAGACGGCAGCGCCTCCCAGACTATGGCCGATCAATAAGCTTGGAGCCTGATAATTCTGTTTAAGAAAGTCCGAAGCCGCCTTCAGGTCGCCCACATTGGAAGAGTAGTTGGTATTAGAAAAGTCCCCATCACTGTTTCCCAAGCCAGTAAAATCAAACCTTAATACAGCAATACCTTTCGCCGTTAAGGCTCTGGAAATTCGGGATGCGGCAGCAATATCCTTCCCGCAAGTAAAGCAATGTGCAAACAATGCATAACTAGAAATATTATGATCGGGGGACTCCAGCATACCTCTTAGCGTGACACCGTTGCTGACGAATTCAACTTTGCTCTTCATAACTGCCTCGCAATAGGGTTAAGTAACTATCTATGTAAAAAACTGATCTGTCTTAATGTGAAAATGCAGTGACCACCCATTACTCGCCACAGCTTTATCGTTCTACCTTAAAGCGATAAGCAAAAATCTGACTTATTCTCATCGAGAGCGGAAAGCCTAAAAAAGTCGCATCCACCAATCCAAATAGTGACCGTGAAATACAGCCTAAGTTCAATCTTTTCCAACTAATAAAAAGCGCATACCAATCTGCAATAATCAAAAAGCTATAAATCCATAACACGGAATAATTTTGAGGAATTGAAGGTCCTTTTTAAATAAAAAGCTAATCGGCCGAGTCAGGTCCAACAGCAAATCTTCTAAACGAAAAGATCAGAACTCGCATTATTCGTAAGCACCTATTATCTAATCATTTAACCGCTAGAAAGGGCCAAGGTTTTCTAGCGGACCAACTCAAAACGCAATTCACCGAACGCAGGTACTTGGCCATTTATCGAATACAGGTCGCTTTTTAAGTATTCCACTATTTGTTTTTCGGCCTCTGGTTTATCCTTTGCTAGATAGGACTGGCCAGCATCCGTACCTGCGTCGTATGCTCGCAATACAACTACTTTTTCGAGCACCCAATTAGCGTTCTCACACATTGATAAACCTGATGCGCCGACTATCCAGTCTGGGCTGGGGGCGATCATGGAAAGCACACTAACTAATGGAAAATCGGTGCTCACGGTGAAACGCGTATCGACTTTTCCGGGTGAAAGCTTCATATCTGGTGCGTCAATATAACTACTGGCTTGCCCAGTTTTGATCGCCCAATCAATTTCTTTTTTAAACTTACTATTCAAGCCTTTTTCGGCGACCTGTTTGACACCGTTTGTTGCCGGTTTCCCAGGAGCCCAAATAATGCTTTCAGGCCGATGTGTCGCTCCTACCAATCTCGAATAGTGAGGATTTAGCGGGAACGATTCAGGGTGAGTCTCGACGCTCCAGTTACTCAAAAAGGTCAGGCTATATTCAGCTGAACCCTCACATACCAAATCATCGCTGCTTGGCGCTAGCATTGTTGCGCAACCGGCTAACAAGGCACTCGCAACCAGTGTGAAAAAAATCGCGCGATAAGCGCTGAACATTCTTTTTATGACTGAATTTTCCATTAGTTATTGCCTTTGATTAAGTCGATACTATCGATACGAATAATCGTTACATTGATGAGTATTGGTTATGCGACTGCTATAAAAACACAGGCCCCTTGTTTAAGCTCTCAAAACGGTGCAAATGTGTTAGTAAGCTAGCATGAACCGCCTGTTTTTCATGATTTATTTTATGCCGAAAAAGTATTAACGCGGTCACCGGTCTCGTTTGTGGTGCAGTTGTAGTTGCCTTTGTGGCGCTATTCAATAGAATCAAACGCTAAGCGACGATCCGCTTACCCACAGCAACTTACAATCTCGAATCACGCAGCAACACACTACAAGGATAATCGTTTCACTATGTTTGACTCGATAGGCAGCCATGAGCTCAACGGTATAGCATTACTCATATTCGTTATCTGCTTTAAAGGATATGCGCTTTACGCTAGTCGTCATGCTAAACGCAGCATTTGCTTGGCCAGCGAGCTCCATCAAGCAAGGTTCGATTGGATGCGCGAAATGCTTTCACGCGAAGTACGCGTTGCGGACAATACAGCGATTGCGAACTTGGAGCGCAGCGTCTCTTTTTTTGCATCCACGACCATGCTGATTTTGGCGGGTCTGATGACAATTCTAGGCTCAACCGAGAAGGCAATTGGCTTAGTCGCTGAAATTCCTTTCGTTAGCCAAGCAAGTCGCGCTGAGTGGGAGTTGAAGCTGGTAGTGCTTATCTTTGTTTTTGTTTATGCCTTTTTCAAGTTCACATGGAGCCTACGCCAGTATGGCTTTGTAACGGTCATGATTGGCGCGGCTGATCATATTGTAAATACAGATGACAATGCGGCGAAGCTGGATAAAGCCGCACAACGCATTGCAAAGATGGGCTCAATGGCGGCTCACAATTTTAATGTCGGATTGCGCACCTACTACTTCTCGATGTCGATACTCGCTTGGTTCATCAATCCATGGTTATTTATGTTCTGTTCAGCAGCAGTCGTACTAGTGTTATATCGACGGGAGTTTAAATCTAGCACCTTGAGAACATTGAGAGGGCTCGACAGCTAGGTCCCCAATCTAAGGTAGCCTAGCGATAGTTAGAACCTCAGCTCGGTAAAGTTCTGCGCAACACGAAACGCTGGTGCATCTGGCACTCCCCCGTCGCGCACAAGCCAGCGAGTGCTCATACCCGCTTCATCGGCAGCACGGAGTTCCGCTTCAATATCAGAGAGAAAAAGCACTTCTGACGCGGGCAAACCAATTGATTGCGCGATGGTGGCGTAGGAGCGAGACTCTTGCTTTGCACCGACCTTAGTATCGAAATAGCCATCAAAGAATCGGGACAGGTCGCCGTATTCAGTATGAGAAAATAGTAGCTTCTGGGCCTGAACCGAGCCCGAAGAATATACATACAAGGCCAAGCCTTCGTCTTTCCATGCTTCCAGCAGCGCAGGCACATCATCATAAATATGCCCTGTAAAATCCCCCCTTTCGTACCCGTCTTTCCAGATTAAACCTTGTAGCGCTTTCAGCGGTGTGATCTTTTTATCGTCGCGTATCCACGTTAAAAGCTGCTGTACTAGAGCGGGAGTATCGTTGCGTTCAATCTCCGCAAGCGATGCAACACTATCCAACTCCTGAGACACCGCCTCGGTAGATTGATGCTCACAAATAAAGCGCTCCATTTGCGCTGCGGCATAAGGAAACAATACATCATGAACGAAACGAATAGACGTCGTGGTGCCTTCGATGTCGGTCAGTATCGCTCTGATCATGCGTTCACACTCCCGTCATCTTTCACTAGGTCTTCCCAGGCCAGTGCTTTCTCAGAGATATCACTGCCCGTAAATTCCGCCACCCAGCCATCTGGATTTGAGAACAGTCGGATACAGGTGAATAGCGGCGCAGGCCCCATGTCGAACCAATGCTTTACGCCGTTTGGAACCGAGATCAAATCCCCTTTTTCACAAAGAACCACCCACACTTCCTGATCCAAATGCAAATAGAACAAGCCTCTGCCCTCGACGAAAAAGCGCACCTCATCTTCAACATGCTGATGTTCTGACAGAAACTTGTTTCGAAATGCTTCGCGATCTGGATGCTCAGGCCTTAGTTTCACAACATCCACACTCGCAAAACCAGACGCCGATTGAAGTGCTTCTACTTCGTATTTATAGCTCGCTAGAATATCATCAGCCGAGGCGTCGTCAGCTAACAGTTTTGTAGGCCTCTGCTCAAATCTGATGCCCTTATTAGACAAGCGCTCCCCGATGAGTTCGCCCTTAGTCGTTTCAAACACCGAAGAGTCGAGGCTGTCTGCTTGATAAATACTTAACTTGCTCATCGCTGCACCCGTAATGTCTCTAATTCACATTCAATCAAAAATTCGATCGCTTCAACATGTTTCAAACACTCATCCATCGAATTCCCCCATGTATAAAGGCCATGCCCTCGAATCAAATATCCAGGTACGTGGCGATTCTCGAAAAAATACTGTTTGGTTAGAGCTGAAAGCGAAGCGATGTCCTGCGTATTCTCGAAAATAGGCAACACCAAGTCGCCCTCGTGAGAATCATAACCAGGAAATGCTTTTTGTAATTCGTAGTCGCTGAAGCAAACATCAGCGGCGCCTTTTGCAATGCGGCTAAGAACTGTAGCGCCAACCGAGTGCGTATGAAGGACCGCACCCACGTCAGGAAATAAATCGTAAATCACCGTATGTAAGAGTGTTTCTGCTGAGGGGCGCTCGTTACTTTGCACGGGCTCGCCCGCCAAGTTAACTGTCATGACATCGTCAGGGACTAGGGAGCCTTTATGACGTCCAGAAACCGTAATGGCGATATGCTTCGCATCCAAACGCATTGAATAATTGCTGCTCGTGGAGGGAGACCAACCCCGGCCATATAAAAAGCGCCCTGCCTCAATAATCGACTCAGACGCGTCTGCAAACGCTGCAACATCAAACACAAAGACTCTCCGCTAGATATAATGCGGAAATTATAAACGGCCTCGCGCTCAGGCGGTACCGTCAATCAACATAGAATAGATTGCGAGCAGGAAGCTCCAGACTAGAAACCGTAAGCCAGCGTGACGAACGATGTATTTTCCATGTGGACACCAATGACTTGAACAACCCAAAGCCGCAAACCAAGTTCGATCCCTAAAAGCTCTTCATCATCAAATTGACGAAAGTTGTCATCATCTAGGTGATAATACGACAAACCAAAGTCCACACTCATAAACGAAAAACTGTTCGTGTATGAGAGATTGAACTTCTCCCCCATGGTTCCCTGCCCAGTACGGAACGTAACACCCTCCGACTCAGCACCCGCTTTTTGGAAGTAAGACACCCCAAAATAATGCGCATACCCGATCAAATTGTCGAAGTCTAAGTAGGCATAGCGAGGGCTAAACCCCTTCATGTTGAATGGGTCCAGATCTATATCGTCATACCAACTTTCTTCGGCTGACTCCATTTCCAACTCTTCAGTCGACTCTTGAGCCAGCAAAGGCATCGTAAAAAGAAAAATGAGCAAAGAGGAAAAGACACGATTCATGGCGTTGGAATAACCTAACAAGTAACAGTAAAGAGCTTTGAAGACTACACAAAGCCCCGTTCGAAACCAAGTATGAAAGCGTCAAACTGTGCATAGCTACTCTAATTTGAATGCTTTTAACCTTGGCAACAATTCCTCTGGCATCTCTGTAAACTTTTCAGTACATTGGTTATTATCCTAATCAATTCAGATCCTTACAAAAATATCAATGTTGCGCCCCCACTCCCTTATTAATACCCAAGGCAAGCCTTACATCGGCCGCTTTACCCAGCCCGTCAACGAAATAAACGTCCAAGACGCGGATTACCGAACACCAATGAACAAAAAAGCCGGTCGCCTTCGCAAGCACTTTGCTTTCAAACGTTTTCAATACTTCGGTGGCATATCAGGGGATCTTATCTTTGGCTGTGCCCTCGCCGACGTAAAACTAGTCGGTGCTGTATTTATCTACGTCTATCGAATTTCAGATGGCAAGATGCTGACGTGGCAGTTTAAGTCGCCATTCGCGAAAGGAATGGATTTAAGCAACCGGCCGGACAATGGCGTCAGCACCTTTAAAAAAGGCAAAAATTCCGTCGCGATGCGCTATGAATTAAACTCAAACGGCGAGCGCAAAAAGTCCCTTAGTATTTCTCTAGGGGATGCACTTTCTATCGAAGCTACCATGCAGGAAAGCCGTGACTATCAGTCGATGGCGTTGTGCACACCTACAGCGGTTAATGGCTGGGTCTATGCCCAAAAGACGGCCGCACTACCCGTCACGGGAAAAATTTCTTGTGAACTAGGTGAGTTTGATCTCTCCGAAGTCCAATGCTTTGGTCATCATGACTTTTCGGCGGGCTTCATGCGCCGAGAAACGTTTTGGAACTGGGCCTGTTTTAGCGGCCAACTTAACAACACGTCTAAGCAAAAAATCGGTTTAAACGTATCGTGGGGTGTTAACGAAACAGGTTTTTCTGAGAACTGTTTCTGGGTTGATGAAACGCTGCATGTGTTGCCTCAGGTTCAATTTAAATTTGATCGTGACGATGACCACTCCAACTGGCGAATCACCTCGGAGAACGACCAATTGGACCTTTCTTTCAAACCGGAAGGCATGCACAAGGAACACCTTAACGCCGGCATCATGGCTACTAATTTCAAACAGATATTCGGACGCTTTAAAGGCTATATCAAAGACCAAGACGGTACGCGATATGAAATCGAAGACCTCTACGGATTCGTTGAAGATCAGTATTCAAAATGGTGAGTCTGATTTAGTCGTTTTCACTGCACTTAAGTAGCACTTAAGCAAAACAGAAATAAAAAAGCAGGCTTTCGCCTGCTTTTTTATTTCTCGAATATTCAGCCAATGACTAACGCCTCTAAGGGCTAGGCGCATCTTCTTTATCACCACCACTAAAACGGCGAACAAGCTTATAGAATATGGGTGTTAAAAGAAGGCCAAAGAAGGTCACACCGATCATACCGGAAAACACTGCAACGCCCATTGCCTCGCGCATCTCTGCTCCCGCACCGGTTGAAAACACCAAGGGCACGACGCCCATAATGAATGCCAGCGAGGTCATCAGAATTGGGCGTAAACGCAGACGGCTTGCTTCCAAAACAGCGGGCAAGGTTGCGAGTCCACTGTCTTCTTTTTCCTTCGCGAACTCGACTATCAGTATTGCGTTTTTTGCGGCCAAGCCGACCAGCACAATGAGACCAATTTGCGTGAAGATATTATTGTCGCCCTCCGCCACGCCGACGCCGATAAATGCAGACAATAACGTCATTGGAACGATCAATAGAATCGCCATCGGTAAACCCCAACTCTCGTATTGAGCCGCCAGAACGAGAAACACCAGCAACACCACCAAGGGGAAGATATATAAGGTCGTATCGCCCGCCAGGATCTGTTGATACGTTAGGTCCGTCCACTCATACGCCATTCCATTCGGCAGCGAATTATCAAGAATTTCAGTGATCGCGGCTTGTGCCTGCCCCGAGCTATAACCCATACCCGGTCCGGAATTAATGTCTGCTGAAGGATAGTTGTTATAGCGCGTCACCACATCTGGCCCAGACGTATTGGACACTTCAACAAATGCTGCCAAAGGCACCATCTCGCCGTCTCTGTTGCGCACTTTGAGACGATCTATCTGACTTTCGTCGGTTCTGAACCCTTCTTCTGCCTGCAAATTAACTTGATAGGTGCGGCCAAATAAATTGACGTCGTTGACATACACCGAGCCCATATAGGCCTGCAAGGTTTGGAAAATATCGCTGATCGCGACGCCGTGAATTTTGGCTTTTTCGCGATCTACATCGACTTGTATCTGCGGAACGTTGGCCTTGAAAAACGAAAAGGTGCTCATCGGGTTAAGCTCGGGCGTACCGTAAGCCTGCCCTAACACTTTTTGCGTTTCTTCAAATAGGCGCTCATAGCCCATGTTGGCTCTATCTTGAATTTGTAGTTTAAAACCGCCCGTTGTACCTAGACCAAGTACTGGTGGTGGTGCTACCACAGCGACAAAGCCTTCTTTGATCACACCCAGCTGCATATTAAGCTGCCCGGCGATCGCATCGGCACTCAGGTCCGGTGTTGTCCTTTCTTCAAAAGATTTCAAAGACACGAACACAACGCCTGAATTAGAGGCTACGGTAAAGCCATTAATAGACAAGCCGGGAAAAGCAACTGACGATTCGACGCCGGGGTGCGCGAGCGCAATTTCAGACATTTCCTGAATCACCGCATCTGTTCTATCTAGGCTTGCCGCGTCGGGCAGCATCGCAAATGCGATCAGATACATTTTGTCTTGCGGAGGAACAAAGCCTGTTGGCGTGTTCTGAAACTGGTCAACGGTTAACGCAAGCAAGCCAACATAAACCGCCATGACAATTGCAGCACCACGAATTAGGCGCTTGAGCAAGCCCATGTATGCATTACTCAAACCACTAAAGAACCGGTTGAAGGGTGCGAAAACAAAACGCCCAAACACCGAATCTAACAAACGGCTAAACCAGTCTTTTTTCGCATCATGCGGTTTTAGTAATGCAGCCGCTAACGCCGGACTCAGCGTTAAGGAGTTAAAGGTCGAAATAATGGTGGAGATAGCGATCGTCAGCGCGAACTGCTTATAGAACTGACCTGACAAGCCCGAAATAAATGCGGTTGGTATAAACACGGCGCTTAACACGAGAGACGTCGCAATGATTGGGCCGGTCACTTCGCGCATCGCTTGCTTGGTTGCCTCAACTGGCGTTTTGCCCAGTGCGATATTTCGTTCGACGTTCTCGACAACCACGATCGCATCATCGACCACGATCCCAATCGCCAGTACTAATCCAAACAAGGACAAAGCATTCAACGAGAAACCAAACAGATGCATTACCGCAAAGGTTCCCACCAAGGATACGGGCACTGCAACCAGCGGGATAATCGACGCCCTCCACGTTTGTAAAAACAGTACCACGACGATGACGACTAACAGAATCGCCTCAAGCAGGGTTTTCACAACGGCTTCGATAGAGCCCCTGACAAAAATCGTCGGATCATAAACGATGTCGTAATCGATGCCCGCAGGGAAATTCGCCTTTAGCTCCTCCATGCGCGCACGCACATCATCGGATAATTGAATTGCGTTAGAGCCTGGGCTTTGAAATATAGCAACGGCAGCAGCAGGTTTGTTGTTCAGCAACGACCGTAAGGCATAAGAATTGGAACCCAGTTCGACCCGCGCGACGTCTTTCAGTCGTGTAATCGCACCGTTGCTTCCGACACGAACAATAATGTCTTCGAACTCTTCTAAACTTTCGAGACGACCGCGAACCTTGATGAGCAATTGAAACGGGTTAGCATCTGCGTTTGGCTGTGCGCCAATCGTGCCCGCAGCCGCTTGTCTGTTCTGCTCGCGAATGGCCTGCGTTATGTCGGTTGTTGTCATATTCAAGGCAGACACTTTTTCTGGGTCTAGCCAGACGCGAACAGCATAGTCCCCTGCACCAAACACTCTCACAGTGCCTGCCCCTTCAATACGCGCTAACTCATCCTTTACCTTTAAATTGGCAAAGTTAGACAAATACAACATGTCGTAGCGGCTTTCGGGAGATAATAAGTGAACGACCATGGTGAGGTTAGGCGATGACTTTTCAGTGGTCACACCCAAGCGCTGAACGTCTTCAGGCAAACGCGGTAAAGCCCGTGCAACACGGTTCTGAACCTGAACTTGCGCGTCATCGATATTGGTACCAAGCGCGAACGTCACCGTCACATTCAAGCTGCCATCAGATGTCGATTGAGACGACATATACAGCATGTTTTCGACACCGTTTATCGCCTGTTCAAGCGGCGCTGCAACCGTATCCGCAACCACCTCAGGGTTAGCACCTGGATAAGTGGCAGTCACCACGACCGTTGGCGGAACGACTTCGGGATATTCAGTGATCGGCAGTTCAAATAACGCAATCGCCCCTGCCAAAAAAATTAGGATCGAAAGCACACCCGCAAAAATCGGCCTATGTATAAAATATTGTGAGATCATCCTTTATCCTCTACTCAGCCGGAGCGGCGGCAATGTCATTAGGCGCTACTGGCGTGCCAGGTCGCGCACGCTGCAAACCACTGACGATCACGACATCGCCTTCATTCAGACCTTCTTTGACGATTCGCTGTCCACCACGACGGGGGCCCAACACAATCGGCCGATAGGTCGCTACATTACCTTCCCCAAGCACCAAGACAAACTTGCTGCTCAAGTCTGTTCCGATCGCCGTTTCTGGAATCAGAATCGCATCATACGGTTGACCAATTTGCATTTTTAGGCGAGCGAAAAGACCCGGCGTCAAATTACCTTCTGCGTTGTCATACACCGCGCGCATACGAATCGTGCCCGTCGCGATGTCTACTTGGTTATCAACAAAGTCTATTTGACCCTGATGTGGAAAGCCTTTCTCATTCGCCAAGCCCATCGCAACGCTTACCGCGTCAGTCTCAACGTCAAACCCTAACGATTTAAGCTTTAAAAAAGTATGCTCATCGACATCAAAGTACGCATGCACTTTGTCAGTTGAAACAAGCGTCGTCAGCTTGGTTTGCCCTGCTACAACAGAGCTACCGACTTTCACAAATGAATTGGAAACCTTTCCGTCGAACGAAGCCCTTACTTGTGTAATCGCATGCAATACTTTCGTTCGTTTAAGGTCAGCTCTTGCACTTTCTGCAGCGGCATTGGCTTGCGTGAGTAGCGTTCTGCGGTTATCTAACTGCTCTTGCGAAATTGCGTTTTTCGTTCTCAAACTATTGGCACGCTCAAGGTCTCGCTCCGTCAGGTCAATCTCTGCATTGACCCTCAACACCTCGGCTTCCAAGCGCTCGACTTCAGCTTTAATCGTCCGAAAGTCGATCTGATATAACAAATCGCCCTTTTTGACAGTCGCGCCATCTTCAAAACCAATACTCACGACGTAACCAGACGTGCGCGGCATCACAACAATACTTTCACTCGCTTCCAACCTACCCGTAAACTCTTTCCAATCGACCTCTAATCGCCGCTCTACTTCGGCCACGTCTACCTGCGGAGGTGGAAAACTCATCGCGCCAGGCGCATCGACTTCTGACTGACCGCACGCAACCAGTAAAGGCAAACTAAGAGAGAGAAAAACCAAAGACCGACAAAGTTGGCGAGTAATTGTCATAACAATTTCCATGTCTAAATATCTGAAGATGAAGATCAATTGATAATGTACGCAAAGGGCGCGCAATTGAAGATCGTGAATACTACCAAAGATAAGCCCGAAACATTTAATTTATCCTTGTACACTGTGTTCTTTGTATCGAACAACACGAGTCTTGACTTTTACTATGGAAGAGTTGCCTTTACTGTATCGTGATGCCCGCCTCGTAGCAGTGCATAAACCGGCTGGGCTACTGGTCCATAAAAGCCCGATCGACAAACATGAAACGCGTTACGCAATGAAGATCATTCGTAATCAAATTGACCAATGGGTCTACCCCGTTCACCGGCTTGATAAACCAACGTCCGGGGTTTTGTTATTCGCGTTGGACCCTGAAGCGGCCAGTCACCTAGGCCAGCAGTTTGAGAGCCAACTCGTTGAAAAGCAGTATCATGCCTTAGTAAGAGGTTTCACCAACGATTGCGGTGAAATCGACCATGCATTGAAGGAAATTGCGGCCTTTAAAAGCGACCAGGCGAGACTCGACGAAAAGGAAGCTAAAGCCGCATTTACAGCCTACGCGACGCTTCAGAGATTTGAGCTACCTTACACTGACGGGCGGTTTCCCAGTAGTCGCTACAGCTTGCTATCCCTCGCGCCGAAGAGTGGGCGAAAACATCAAATTAGACGGCACTTGAAGCATATCAGTCACCCAATAATTGGCGACGTAAAGTACGGTAAAGGCCCACACAACCGACTTTTTAGAGAGACGTTCGACACAGAACGCCTGATGCTCGCGTGCACAATGATGTCGTTTTCGCACCCCTCGTCGAACGAACTATTAACGATTGAAGCCACGCCACAGGATAATTTCTCCGCTCTGTTAGCGCGCCTGCAAACATTCAAACAATAATAGGGTTTGACCCGTTTGCTAAGAGTAACGCAACTGACGCTGCTTTATCGCTTTGCACTCTTGATCGAAATCTAACACCACTTTCCCTGGCTCAAACTCTGCCTTGGTTCCGTATGTATGCATCATCAAAGCGTTATGCGTTGCTTTACGTTTAATTGCTGCCAAAATCTCGGGTGAATCAGATAGTCTAGACATCAACAGTTACTCCTTTTTATCATTTTGTTACTTATTTTTACGTAAGATAAAAACATATAGATCAATAAAAATAGAAAAAAGTTCAAAAAATAAGCAGCGCTATAAAAGACACCTGACCGTTCACTCATTAAAAGCTCAACACAGCCGTTTATTTCTGTTTAGAATGGCGTAATTAAATATCATCTATCGACCCCTCCACGTGCCAAGAATCTTATGAAATCCACATCATCACCTGAGCTTAGTTTCGATCAAAACCACATATGGCATCCCTATAGCGCGATTGGCGCAGGACAGCCCGTATTTCATGTCGACTCAGCCAAGGGCTGCACCTTGACGCTGAAAGATGGCAGAACATTGATTGATGGCATGGCCTCTTGGTGGAGTGTGATTCATGGTTACAATCACCCCGCGATGAATGACGCCTTGAAAAAGCAAATCGATAAATTTTCTCACGTTATGTTTGGCGGACTGACTCATGACCCCGCCATTGCACTAGCAACAAAGCTTATCGAACTCACGGCGCCTGAGCTGGACGCGGTCTTCTTCGCCGACTCGGGCTCCGTTGCGGTTGAAGTCGCGATGAAAATGGCGATTCAATACTGGGCTAGTCAGGGTCAACCTACGCGCCAAAAGTTCATTTCGCTCCGTAACGGCTATCACGGCGATACCTTTGGCGCGATGTCAGTATGCGACCCAGTCAACGGTATGCATTCGCTATTTTCCTCAACGCTGGCGCAACAACTATTTGTCGAAGCGCCAGCAACACACTTTGGCGAGCAAGCAAGCGAAGACGATTTAGCCGAGCTTAAAGCCTGCCTTGAAAACAATCATCAACGCGTCGCCGCGATCATTCTAGAGCCCATCGTGCAAGGCGCAGGCGGCATGCGTTTTTATGGCGCAGACTATCTTGTCAAACTCAAAGCACTGGCCGACCAATATGGCGTACTCGTTATCTTTGATGAAATTGCGACAGGCTTTGGTCGCACTGGTAAGCTTTTCGCCTATGAACATGCAGGCTTCACACCGGATATTTTGTGTTTAGGTAAGGCCCTTACCGGCGGCTATATGACACTGTCGGCCACTCTGACACAGCGCAAGATTGCCGACGTTATTCAATCGGGTGAGCCCGGCGTGTTTATGCATGGCCCCACATTTATGGGTAATCCACTGGCCTGCGCCGCAGGTCTGGCAAGCCTTACGTTGCTAGAAAAGAACGATTGGGAAAGCAAAGTAAGCAACATCGAAACTAAGCTGACAAAACACCTAGCACCATGCCGAGAACTAGACGGCGTAGCAGATGTGCGCGTGCTAGGCGCAATTGGTGTCATTGAGTTAGAAGAACCTGTCGATATGAAAACCATTCAACCGCTATTCGTCGAACACGGCGTGTGGGTGCGCCCTTTCGGCAAGCTCGTCTATGTCATGCCGCCTTATGTGATGACTGATACTGAGTTGGAATCGCTGTGCGCTGCGATAGTGAAAGTCGTTACGATTAGCTTAGTTAAAGATATGCCAGTGTTGCCCCCCACAAAGAGAACGTCGGCAGAAAAAACAATCTAGCAGCAACAGATGCGGACGCTCCACATTCTAATTTGAGGAAGTAATGGAAGTTTTCAGCAGACTAATAATCGGATTGACTCTGCTGGTGCCTCTTCAAAACTGTATGTCGATATATACAATGACAACAGACCCAAAGGAGTTTGATTTTTCTAAAGAAGATTCCGAAAGCGGTCGAATGTTTATTCCTAGAATTTATTCGGGGACTCTAGTCGACTTGTTTGGAGTTTAAGCGCCTGAAGGAGGACAAGGTTCGGCCATACTATTCTACGATTTATTTCTGAGTTTTCCCGTCGATACCCTAGCTTTACCTTATACAATTTATGGGCAGATTAGACATGGTAATCTTTCGAGCTGCCCTCAAGAAGGAAATACTGCTGACAAACAATTTATCAAGGACGAAAACAGTTGAAACCACAGCAGAATGGCGATTACGTAAGAAATATTTTCTCTTAAACAAGTAAGATGGAGTCTGACCCTCACTTGTTTAACACCCCTCCGGCATCGGTTCAACCAAGGACTTCGAGTCATAAAGGATGTTCGAGTGAAATCTGAAATTTTACACCCCGCCGCCCTGCTTCTATTTTTATCAGGCTGCACCTTTTTGCCCGCGACTTCAGAAGACCAGAGTTATGCAGATCGATGCGAGATGCTTACTAAAAAGCTAACGCTAACTTCAGAGTATTTCGATTTACACCATGGGTGCGGTAATGATGCAAACACACCTATGTGTTATCTAGCCTCGGCTATTGGAGTCCCTGCCATATCCTTCGTTGTATCAGGCAGCATTGTAATGGTGGGTAATACAATTAACTGGTTTGAGTATCAAGGTACATGTGAGAACGATTAGGTATCGCAATCGTTCAAGGGTAATTATTTGTTTTAAACTACCCCAAAAATGCCATCAACATGGAGTGCAACGATTTTGAAAAAAATAAAAGGCGCTTCTCTTCAAATACGACTCCCCTTCATTTGGCGTTAAAAGTTGCAGTACTTAAAGATTAGTCACATTAAAGAGTTCCAGACAACAGGAGTTAGTGATTAGATATTATGATTAATCAAAAGCTGATTTTTATCTGTGTTTTTTGCTTTTTGGTTGCATGTCAATCGGACAAGCCATTCCCGATCAATAACCTACAGTTAGTCTATTACGCAGTAGATTTTAAGTCATTCACTAAAGAGTTTCCCGAGCTAAAGAGCGTTGATAGAAGAAGTCTAATTATTCGGCTAAAAAGCCTTGAGGACGACAAAATATCTGAATTAGTACGCTCAAAGTTTACATTGCCCTACTTGGTTATGGCACCCGCCTTCTTGGGTGAAGGCGGAGACGAAGACGAAGATCTTGCAACAGCGATTGAGGTGCTAAATTTTTTAGAGTCAAAAGGTATGGACATATACAAAACGGATAACGGTGGTTGTACTAGTATCCACATGGCCATTTCTTTTGGAGAGCCAGCAATTCTCGAGTTTCTTTTAGGTCGCTACGACATAGAAACCTTTAAGGGAAATGATGCCTCTCCTATTCCGCGATGCCGCAAAGATGCTAGCGAACTATTAGCAGACAAAAAAAAGGAAGTAAATATTTGACCCTTGTACCCCTAACTTCTGATTGATAAAAAAGAGACCCAGGTATGTAACGCTAGCCACCTTACGCCGTGCCGCAACCTAAAAGGCGTAGCAGAAGTGTGGGTGCGCCCTTTCGGCAAGCTCGTCTATGTCATGCCGCCTTACAAAAATGGGGTCTGACCCCGTTTTACACTCTGACCCCGTTTTACACTCGATTTCGTCATAACCGAGCCAAGGGAACCAGCCGTAGAGAAGTGAAGGAGTCGATGTGGGGCTGGGTAGCTTTAAAACCTAGTCACTCTTTGGCTGGTTCTTAATTTCATCATACCTTCCGGAAAGCTTCATATTTTTAAGCGCTGTAGAAATCTTCGGAGCTAGAAAAGAAAACCGCTCCCCCAAAAAAAGATGCGCGCTATCCTCCTTCAGCCTCGATACTTTGAAAATACTTAACTTTATTCTCTCAGACTGACTCGTTATATATTCATCCGTAAGAGATTCGATACCAATATAAGCGTCCAGCCTTTCAAGCGATAAAAGTCTTAGCGCACGGGAAACATCTGTCAATTGGACTAGATCTTTTTCATCTAAGACTTTAGTCAACTCATTTTCAATAACTTTAACGCCCCTTCTATAGCCAACATTTAGACCTTTGAGGTCAACCCAGCTATCCACATTTAAACTTTTATCGTGACCATATACAGCGACAAAAAATTCAAAACTTGGTTCATCAACTCTTGTTAAGTGCCTATGAGCCTTTCCATAGTTGGACATCCGAATGAGCTCGCCATCTATGGCTCCTGTTTTCGTTTGTATAGGAAGACGAATAGAAGGTAATACCTCTAACTTCATTTCATAGCCAAGCTCGTCAAATATGTCGCTATAGACTCGTTCTGCGAATTGTACCTGTGCACTTTTTAAGGCAGGGGCGGTAACACCAAGAACAATCGTTTTCCCTGGCGCCGCCGCAAAAGAGACGTTAGCTATGAGCAAACAAAGCAATATCACAAGCTTGATGGAAGAAAAACGGTTACGAGAAAACAACGTCAAATTTAGTCTCACTAAGTAGTTAGCCAAAACCCCTGAATTCAGGAGTTGGAGTTTTATCAATCTATGGTCCTACCAATTGTCAGCAGACGCCAAAAGAGTGTCGGTAATGACCAGTGCGCATAAACCGCAAACTATTCACGATGACTCTATCTGTAAAAATAGTCTGGCCAAGACAAAGATACAACGCAATCGACATAGACTATTAAGTGTAGCGCTTGGCAGAGGTTTATAAGTATTTGAAATAAATATATCTGAATGCCTTTTCAGCATTAGTTTGTAAAAGCAAATAGCCTAAATAGTGCGCGGTTAAATACCTTATTGTTCACTCACACAAAGTCACCTAACAATCGCATACTTACCAACGAATCGCGCGGCAGGTTCACCATCATCGTCAGCCACTAAGACTTCGTGCGTTAGCGCGGCTCGCCCACGACGCTCGTAGCTTTCGACAAAGTGGGCCATCGCTTCCTGAGAAGGCGCACTCACCGAGGCCTTTAGCTCACTTCGAAGCGGGCGTAGGTACTCAATCTCCCCCTTAGCCACAACGATGTCCCCCACCAAACCGAGCGCTTCGCATTGAATCGAGGTCATTCCCCAACCTGCGATCACGCATAGGTTATATAGGCTGCCGCCAAATGCCGTGCCCTTATCGTTGATGTTTTTTTCCAAAGGCGCACTTACGCTTAGGATTTCTCCGTCGTAACCGGTAACCCGCACACCTGCAGCACGCGCTAAAGGTACATGCTGTGATACAAATGC
>CAJWBE010000044.1 GCA_913020045.1 uncultured Oleiphilus sp. | reverse complement strand
TTCGTTCCCAACTCGAACTCGCCCGCAGCCGACAACTTCACACCAGCGACGTATACGTCATCAACGAAACCTTCATCGTTAAGCGCTCCAGTTCCTCCAATCGCGATATTACGGCCATCTTCAGCGATAAGCTTGTAACTATCTGCGTCCAATATTTCGGCTCTAACGCCGGTCTGCCCTGAAACATCGTTAATTGCTTCGATAGCATTTGCAACCTTGGTAGCGACGTCTGTACCAGCACCAATCGTAACGGCCGTACCGTTAACAGTTAACGCTCCAGCAGTAATAACCGTAATATCACCAGAATATAGAGTATTTTGATTAGCTTCCGCCGTCACACCTGTTTCGTCGGAAACACGGTTAATCGCAGCAGCCAGGGCTATCGCGCTCTCACTCTCACCTGAGGTAGAAGCAGTATCATCCGCTGCAAGCGTTACACCCACATCGACCCCGTTAACCAACAAGTCACCCGCGACTAAGGTATTTCGAACCGCATCAGTACCCGCATTACCAACGGCTCCAGCATTTACACCACTAAAGGTGCCTTCTTCAAAGCCTGAATTATCAATATTCGCCGTATTTGAGGTAATTACGATATCTGAACCATCATTACTCGTTAAGGTAACATCGCCCGCATATACTGCTGCCGTTGCTGCCGCAACGCCGCCTGTAGCCAAGCCGAAGTCAAACGAATCGTTCGCGCCATCTACGATGTCAATATTTCGTCCATCGGCAGCGACCAGATCAACCCTGTAACCAGCTGTAGTCTCTGCCAATACCGCTGTAACGCCGGTTGCCTCAGCTTTACCGTTTATAACGTCCGCAACTTTCTGCAATTCAACCCTAGTCTCGGATAGATTCGCTGTGACAGCAGTCGTTAAGTTAAATGCCTCACCGTTGATGGTAATCGCTGTCGCTGCTTCTGCAGCAACCGTCGCCATCGCTGTACCTTCGACCACGTTAGGAGCTGCGCTTGCCGAAACACCAGTCTGATCGCTTACAGCATTGATCGCTGCAGCTTTTGCAATAGCACTTGAGGACTGCAGGATTCTAGAAGATCCGTCGTCCGAGCCACTTGAAGCACCCACTGCAATACCATTAACTACGACATCACCAGCGACCAAATCCAGGTCATCTGTACCAGCGATAAGGGCTGTTTTGTCTACAGCGCTTGAAATACCGGCCGTCGCTGCGCTTCCCAATGAGTCCGCATCAACTTTGGCAATACTAACTTTAACCGTATCGCCGACGTTTGCACCGGTTTGAAAAACTGAATTTTGAAATGAGCCATCAAGCAATTTTTTACCGTTAAAGTTCGCTGACTCCGCTACATTTTGGATTTCAGAGATCAACTGATCTACTTCTTCCTGGAGTGCTTGACGGTCAATAGACGTATTAGTGTCGTTAGCAGACTGCAGCGCTAGCTCACGAACACGCTGTAAAGAGGTGTTGATTGAGTCCAGCGCACCTTCAGCTGTTTGCGCAAGTGAAATAGCATCACCTGAATTTCGAACCGCGACACTAGTACCACGTACTTGAGCATCGAAACGCGTTGAAATGGCAAGACCAGCAGCGTCATCTTTCGCACTGTTAATACGCAAACCAGAAGACAGACGTTGTAGTGCAACGTCTTGATCACGCTGTGACGCATTTAGGTTTCGCTGTGCGTTTAAAGACGCAATGTTAGTATTTATAATTTGAGGCATAACGCTTCTCCTGAATAAGTTAACAATTACCTTGTTCTGCAAGGTCTTACGAATCTAATCAGAAGATCCATATCACTTGTTACGAGTCTTAACGGCACCTCAGCAAGTTACTTTAGGATATTTCTCGACTAATATGTTACAGAGTGTTAAGACAACAAAATCCAGCCAAAAAAACGGCAATGCTTGTCCGTTTTCTCAAAAAAAGAAACATCGCAAGATCAACAAGGCCTATTCAGGCGACCGATAACCCTCTGTTTTTAAAGAATATAAACTTTTGTCTCGAAAAGTTGGCACTCGTTTTGCTGACCTGAAGGCAAACTTTGTTATGTTTCTGTCTAACTGCGTATACGCAATGACCAGTTACCTAGCATGTGCCGTATCTTTTAGTAACCCGGGGGAAGACAATGCCTCAAATAATCAATACCAACATCGCATCTATTAATGCGCAACGAAACTTAGATAAGTCACAAGGCGATAACCAAACCGCTTTGCAGAGACTGTCTTCCGGGCTACGAATTAACAGCGCGAAAGACGATGCAGCCGGCCTCGCAATCTCAACGCGATTCACTGCTCAAGTCCAAGGCCTTACCGTCGCCATACGAAACGCGAGTGACGGCGTATCGCTAGCACAAACTGCAGAAGGCGCGCTTGGCTCGATGACTGAGAACTTACTCCGTATTCGGGATCTTGCCCTACAAGCGGCGAACGCGACCAACAGCGGCATCGACAGAGAAGCGCTAAACGAAGAAGTTAATCAGCTGATCGAAGAGATCAATCGAGTTTCTTTGCAAACCACCTTTAACGGCACCAACTTGCTCGATGGCACTTTTGAAGATGTCACCTTCCAAATCGGCGCTAACGAAGGTGAGAATGTCACTTTCGGTATTTCAGGAACCACCATCGACAAGCTCGGCTCTTCTGCAACAGACGGCATCTCGTCTGTTCCAGGTACTGGCGCCGTTACTGGCACCACAGCCGGACTCTCCGCTGGCGATCTAGTCGTAAATGGAATTGCCATCGGCGCATCCTCAGGGATCGACGACGCATTTTCTAGTGGCGATAACGCAGCCTCCGCCATCGCGAAGGTCGCTGCAATTAATGAAGTATCAGATCAAACTGGCGTATCTGCAGTCGTCGCGGGTACCTTTGTTAACGGCGTCGCCTTTACCAGTGCTGACGCTGCAGAAACAATTGCTATTAATGGCGTTGAAATTGATCTCTCCGCCGCCGCCGCACTGTCAGAAACCGTCAACCTGAATAACATTGCCGCGTCTATCAACGAGAAGACCGGACAGACCGGTGTTGAAGCTGTATTTTCTGGCAACCCAGACGAAGGCATTCAACTTCGCGCTCTAGACGGCCGTAATATAATCGTTGCGGATGACGCTGCCGCAGGCGGTGCGACACCGAATGACTTCGGTCTTGCAGACGGGACAGGCGGCGCAGGACTTGGCGCAGGCGTAGGCAGCACCTTTACAGGCTCATTCACGCTTATTTCAAGCGACCGTTCGCCTATCGACATCGACTCGACGACTGGTGCCATTAGCAACGCAGGGCTAGCCGTTGGTAACTATAGCGGTAACAACTCAGGCGCGGTAAGTGCAAACGTGAACGCGACGGCCATGGCCGCCGGCGACATTGTAATCAATGGCGTTCCTATCGGACCAAGCTTGAGCACCTACGATAGCGCCTCTACCACTACGCCCGAAGCAAGCTCGATATCTAAAGCGGCTGCGATAAACCAAGTCGCGGGCCAAACAGGCGTAACAGCGATTGTTAACACTAACATTCTCAACGGTGGCACTCTTGCTACCGGCGCCGTCACGGGTACTTTTGACGTCAATGAAGTGACGATCAATATCTCAGTCAGCGCCAATGCGACGGTCACTGATATTCAGAATGCGACGATAGACGCTATTAACAACAGAGCGGGACAAAGCGGTGTTAGCGCAGAAGCGTTTGGTAGCACTTATCGCTTAATTGCGAGTGACGGTCGAAATGTCCTGGTCGACAACTTCACGGGCGGCGTTGTAGCCAACGCTGGCAACCTTGGATTACCAGCAGATGGAACCGTAACTCGCGGTACCATTTCGTTAGAGTCAGCGGGTAAAATCACGATTGAGACCTTGACGGGTGACGTCGCTAACTCGGGCTTCCAGGTCGGTGAATATGGCTCAGGTAAAGATGGTCAGCTTGTCCAAGACATTGACATCTCTACGGTGGACGGCGCGATACTAGCGCTTGACGCAGTCGATAACGCCCTCAACGTCATCAACCTACAGCGAGCTAACCTCGGTGCGATTCAGAACCGCTTTGAATCAACGATCGAAAACCAGCAAATTACGGCAGAAAACCTGACGGCGTCTAACTCGCGAATTCGAGACGCTGACTTTGCGGCAGAAACGGCGGAACTATCGCGAACACAGGTTCTGCAACAGGCGGGCTTATCCATTCTTAGTCAGGCCAATGCACAGCCACAGAACGTACTTCAGCTCTTGCAGTAACTCAGTCGCTGAATAGCTAAAATATAAAAATAACAAGCTAAATAGTACTACATTAAAAACCGGCGCAATGCCGGTTTTTTTTCTTTTGAATCAATAACTAAAGATATAAATTTTTAAACCGCCCCCATCTAATCTGGCACGATAATCGCTATATATCGAGTAACACTTCACACCACCCTAATTTGCACCCAAAAGCGGAAGAGGTTTACCGAACCATGGCAACTACACTGTCCCGTCTATTCGAAGCGACACCTGCACTCTCTTTAGAAGAACAAGCCAATCTAGCGAGAGACCTAATTAAGGCAAATGAGCTATACAGGATTTCTAATTCTACAACTCACACTAGCCACGAGCGCAGCGACGCTCTAAATGCATCGCATGACTTAGCGAAAGACGTTCTATCACGCCTTCCGAACGATTGCTCTGCCTTAAACCTATTAGCGCGAACAGAAATAGACAAAGGCCGGCTTTCACACGCCAAAGCTTTGTTAGCCAAAGCACTTGAACTTAACCCGCTCGATGAAAACACGTTGCTAAATAACGGCTACCTGCTTATCGCAAACAAAGAGTATGCTGACGCAGAGACCATGTTTCGAGACGTTCTCGCAATCAATGCCCAGAGCGCAAAAGGATTTTCCGGTATCGCACTAGCGAAACTTCGTCAGCGTGATTATCTTGCCGCATTCAATCACTACAAGCGGCTAATTGAGCTGGGTGCTGAGATGTCAGGTATTCAAGCTTACTTTCTAGAAGCTGTGGAAAACTTAAGCTCTGACTTTTACCAAGCAGACCTTGAGGATTTAATGATCGTCGCGTTTGGATGGGAAAGTACCCACAAGCAATCACTCGGACGTATGTCTGCAAGCTTACTCAAGCACAAGTATGAACTCGAAGACGAGAACGCTGTTCTTGATCTGGAGCAGCTGATAAGCAACCCACTATTATTAGAAGCGACAAGCCGCTGCTTACTGCCTTCGATAGAAGTCGAAGGCCTACTCACCGAGCTTCGCAAAACAATTTTGACTGAGGTGTCGCTTTCCCACACATTGCGCGACGAACTTCTGCCGATGGCTATTGCACTCGGCCGCTACTCCGCTCGAAATGATTATGTTCTAGTGCGTACTCAAGGTGAAGACACGGAAGTTAGCTCGCTCGTGCAACAAGTATACTCGGCACTGCAAAGTGGCGGCGATCGTGACGATGTGATCGGCGCTCTGCTTGTTATCGCCATGTATAACCCACTCTATACGCAAAGCTTTTGCTGTCAGTTAATGGCATTTGATTTGGAAGAATGGCCTGTTGCTCTCCATGAACTCATGCACGATACGCTCTATGAGTTGAGCGAAGAACACCAAGTACTTTATAGTCTTTTTGGCAGCAACTCGGATTCGGTACTGAATAATGAAGTTAGACGGGCGAGCAATCGCTGGCATCATCTCGCGCCCATGGCGACGACAAACTTTCATCACGCCTTGTCACAAGAGCTAACGCCTTCGGCAATTCCCTCCCGCTTTAAACATGAGACGCTTAACGTGTTATTGCTCGGCAGTGGATCAGGCCAGCGCGCAGCCTACATTGCCCGCTATTTCGATAATGTTCGGGTCTACGCCGTAGACAGTGACCAAAACAACGTCGCCTATGCAACGATGATGGCGCGTAAACTTGGGATTACAAACCTACAGTATATTTACGCAGACCTATCAAACGCACTGGTGAGCGAAGAACTATTCGATATCATTGAATTCGGCGAAGCATTCAACCACATTAAAAGCCCGCGCGTTGCGGTAGATGAGTGGAAAGGACTGCTGGCGAATGATGGTTTGATGCGCTTCACGTTCAATAGTTCAGCCACTCAAGAAACGATCGGCGTTGTATCTCAACTGGTCAGCGCTAGGACGCTCTCAGCGACCGCTGACAATATTAGCCACCTACGTGACGCCATATCTAAAGAACAGTCATCTGGCTTATGGTGTGCGTTATTTGAAGACGAACGGTTTTATAGCGGTGCAGGCTGTAAAGAGCTGTTTTTCTCTGAACATCGCCATTATTTTAACTTACAAGACGTCAATGACTTGCTTCAAGACGCCAAGTTAGAGTTCATTGGTTTTGTCGATTTTCCGACAGAGCAGTCTAAGTCTGCCAATGCTTTGGCCCCTTACAGCTTGCTTGCGTGGCATGTTATGGATCAAGACCAGAGCTTATTCTCCAACCATTACCAACTCTACTGTCGAGCGAAATAAAGCCTAAATAGCCTTACTCATTGCTGCCCATTGCGGGCAGCAATGAGTAGTATGCGGGCAACCCACCAATCGGCGCATTATGACAAGGCTTTTCACTCATTTTCGCCAGCGATAGTAGTCCTTCAATTCATCAACATCCCACTGTTCTGACAGCAACTCAGTACTTATCTGTAAACGCTGTGCGTTGGCTAACGTTTGGGAAAGCACGTTTGATCCACCCCACTCGACTTTATGAAAAACTGACGCTGAAAACTTTGAAAAACCGATCAACACATAGCCGCCATCTTCAGCAGGCCCCAACACCATATCCGCTCGTTCGAGCGCAGTAAATGCACTTTCAAGATAGTCAGCATCAACGCCAGGGCAGTCACTACCAACAATCACAACCTTTTCATATGAAGTAAGTGTACTGAGAATCGCAGACGCCATTCGCTCGCCGAGCCCAGCGCCCTTTTGTAGAGTCAACAAAGCATTGCGTGACCAAGCGTCGAAAACACCGTTATCCAATTCATCATGACAATCATTAATTTTATCAACATGAATTTGAATATCAGCCTCGCTAAAAAGCGAAAGATTTTTGAAAACTTGCTCCGCAAGTTGAAGGTGAACCTCCCGCGCTTTTTCGTCGCCCAAATCTGCCGCCAGTCTTGTTTTTACATCACCCAGTACTGGCCACTTGGCAAATTGAATGACACACATCGATTTACGCATATTTCATCATCTAAAGGTTTCTGAGTCGGTAAAATGTCGTTAGCATAGCGCAAGATCGTACCTGCCTGAAAATATACGGTGAACTAACAGGCGGTATCTATACTAAAGCTTTAGGCCCGCTCCATTTTGAGTTTGTGCTGTTTTGATACTTAGGAATTAGATTTTCGATGGACAGTGGTTTGAATAACTTAGACGAAACCGACTCAGTGTTTGACGCGATTAGAAGCTTTAACGATACAGAAGTCAGTTCAGCGCTTGCTCGACTAACACAAAACAGCAAGCTACTGTCTGTTTTTGGCACCAACAGCAGCGAGACACAGATAGAAACAAGCCAACTAAAGACCATTAAAACGATAACGGAATTTCAAGCGTGGATGCAAACGCTAGTGCGCCCAATACTAAGCAATACCGTGACTAGTTTGCATGTTAGCGGTTTAGAAATGCTTCAACCAGACCAGAGCCATATCTTCATTTCTAATCACCGCGACATCATCATGGACCCCTTGTTGATCAATGTCTCGTTACTCGACAACGGCTTTCAAAGCGCACATTGTGCAATCGGCGATAACTTGCTTAACACAGAAGCATCGCGCTTACTGTCGGGGCTCAATAATTGTTTTAAGGTTGTTAGATCACTTACCTCACCTAAAGCGATGCTTAAGGCGATGAAGCTGCAATCTGAATACATCCGCCACTTACACTTTCAGAAAAACCAACAAGTCTGGATTGCCCAAAAAGAGGGGCGCGCTAAGGACAACAAAGACCTAACAAACCCTGCTCTTATCAAAATGCTTTCACTAGCCAAAGACAGAGAGGTTGCCCCAAATGACTACCTATCTACGCTGAACATCGTACCTGTTTCAATCTCTTACGAGTGGGACCCTTGCGATACAGAAAAAGCAATACAACTTTCGCAAAAGGCAAATAGCAGCAACTATCAAAAGCACGAAAATGACGACATCCAGGCAATTCAGAAAGGCTTGTTCGGCAACAAGGGTAGGATTAGCGTTGCGTTTGGAGAGGTCATTAAACCCTACGACACTAGCGTACTAAATCGCTACGAGGTTGCTAACCGGATCGACACATTCATACATAAGCACTATCGTATCTTTGAGAGCAACTTCGCGGCCTACGAACTGTTAGGAGCGGACAGTATTACGCGATCTGAAATAGAAGAAACGTTGAGCCCAAAAGAGATTATTAACGCCCGAGAATCGCTACTACGTCGAACCGAAAACCTAGAGACAGATGTCAGACAAAGACTTCTTCACGCTTATGCCGAACCTTTTTTGGCAAAATATAAAGAACAAATAAACCTGAAGTAGCGTTTTGCTATATCGCGACGACACTGCTCGTTAGTGAAGCAACTCATCGATTGGCATGGGCTTACGAATGCCATACCCTTGCGAATGATCCACGCCGATATCTCGTAATACTTCCAGTATTTCGTGTGACTCGACAAACTCAGCAACCGTCTCCATCCCCATGAAGTGTGCGAGTTCATTAATTGATCGCACTAGCGCCTGGTCATTTTCATTGTGAGCGAGATTTCGTACAAACATCCCATCAATTTTGATGTAATCAACCGGTAGCTGCTGAATATACGCATAAGATGACAGACCTGAACCAAAGTCATCGAGTGAAAACTTACAACCTTGCTTCTTCAGCACTCGAATAAACTCAGTCGCAAAGTTGAGGTTAACAATTGCGCTTGTCTCGGTAATTTCAAAACAGATTTTGTGGGCCGGAACCTCTGTGTCTAGTACCAAACGCTCGACAAAATCTAAAAATTCATGATCACTTAAAGAATTACCGGATAAGTTAATTGAAAACCCGCTCGACGACTCAACAAACTCTGGATTGCTGTTCATCCAAGCTAATGAAGCCTTCACTACCCATTCGTCTACTTTAGTCATTTTGCCAAAATGTTCTGCCGCATCAATTAACGGCCCTGGCGGAATAATTTGACCTTCATGCTTTATTCCTAACAAAATTTCCCAATGAGAGTCGGTGCTCGCTGAGCTATTAATTGGCCGTATCTCTTGGACACGCAGCGTAAGCAGGTCATCCAAGCTTCCATCCAATCTGCTGATCCATTTCAGATAATCGGTGCGACGTTTAAGGTCTAGACTCTGAGCCTCATAAACAACTGGCGGTCCACCGGGCGTTTTTTTGGCCTCTCGACACGCAAGTTCAGAGTTTCGTAGTACCGAATCATAATCGTCTACTTCGTAATCAATCTGATGAATACCAAAGCTCAAGCTTGTGTGTAAGGTGTGCCCTTTGAACTGCGGACCATTCGCAGACACTTCACCACTAATTGCCTCAGCCACACGCGACGCTTGTTCTGACGAACATTTTTGCAGAACGACCCCAAACTCATTGCCACCCAAACGACCGCAAAAACTCGATTCACCTGAAAAATCGCGCAAAACCACGGCCAGATTCTTAAGTATCGCATCACCGGCTGCGTGCCCGTAACTATTGTTAATCACATTAAACTGGTTGATATCTACATAAACAAAAGAAGCGGCATTCTGGGTGCTCAATGAAAGCGCCGAGGTTTGATCTAGCGCTCGCTCTAACGCTTGACGGGTCAACAGCCCAGTTAACGCGTCACAATTTGCCTGGCCACTTAGCTCCTCATAGGTTGATTGAACCATACGGTGCAAACCTTGATCTACCAATGGCACTTCAGAGTGCTCAATCAACTTAGCACTGCCCTGCTTCAGACGCTCGGCCAGCTCATCGATCGACATATCCTCATCTTTCATACCCTGAGTGTCGACAAAGACAAATCTAAACGAATCAGTCCCCGCCCACGCGAGCCTCAAAAGCCTGTCACCATCCTCAGCCAACAACTGAATCCAGTCGCCCGCCTGCATTGCAATCACTTGGCGATGCCAACGAGAAAAACGTCCACGATCGCGCTCTTTCGGGAGCAAATCGTTTAATTCCGACTCACCTTCTCCAAACGGCCACTTATACTCGGAAATTTCTATAAAGCTTGGTCGTTCATCCTCTAGCAAAGCGGCACGTAAGCCTTGTAAAGTCGATTCAAAACCTGTCTTTCCTGCTCCGTCCAACTCACGCGCCAACATATCTAATAAAGACGGAGCCTCCATGCCAATTTCAACACTAACGGCGGATGCAGACTCCATATCTTCACCGAACAGCGCTGATAGCCACTCCATTAGCTGACTAACAATGTCCAAGCCCTCTTGGTAGCCTGGGCCATCTCCCCCGTCGCGAATTGCAGTCAATGCTAAATAGTCGCGCCAACCAGCATCATCAACGAGTTTTACGAGCAAATCAGGGATAGGCTTGCCCGCCAGCAGAGAGTTGAGGTCTTTAACGACATCGTGCCTAACTTTCGCGACACGCTGCTTACCTTCATAGCTTCTAGCTAAACGCTCCGAGTTGCGCTTGTAAGCCGCCACGTGTCGCTCAAAAATGGCCGACAACTCTGCAACAACTGAATCGATAGAGTTAACGTCTGCGTCATACTCCATGACAACTTTGTCGATGGACTTATCTAAAATAGACGCTAAGTGGACATGCCCAGACTCGACAATGTCCGCCAGACTACCGAGCCGATTTAGCATCGCTCGTGCTGGGTGATCAATATTCGTAAAAAAAGTCTGATCAGATAGAACACTTTTAAGAATCACTACTTTCAGTTTCTTAAGCCAGCGTTCTAGCGTTTTATTTCCCGTAATTTCAAGTGCAATTGCTTCAAATAACGAGTCAGTAACATTGATTAGGTCGGACTCACCTTCTGATAGATCCGCCTCGGTTCGGTTGGTCGCTATCAACTCACGCTTTACCCAGTCTTTAAGCGAGCTTGACTCTGCGCTTTCATGGTCGAGGTGTTTAGTCGTCGATTTCTTAAGCTGGGCCAACAGAGGGCTCGTCAAAACGGACGATTCTGATTCTGCTTGTGGTGGCGCTGAGCCATTTAGCACGCTGCTAGCGCCACCAACGTTTTCTTGTCTCTCAGCTTTGTAGCTATCACTCTGCCCAAGCTGATTCCCATTTTGCAGCACTGCGCCCATTCGTGCCAACGTACTTAATGAGGAATACCGATCACTCACACCACCTCTATTCGTAGGATCAGTAGAAACGCTCTCAAACTTCTCGCTCTGATCAGCAACGTAGGTGCCCTCATCTGCCGAGGCTTTACTTTTTGCCTTAACTTTAGGGGTTACAATACGCCGCGATACAGTCAGCCCCATACTCGCGGCTCTACTTTTTAATTCAGTGTAGATTCTAATTAAGTCTGGGCTAAGTGAATCGGTTACCGCTCGATATATCGTTATCTGAGCAACGGTCGGAATTTGCAGCTGGTCAATAGAGTTCTTTAAGCTAGTTAACAAACGCTCTGGACCAATCGCTAAGGTAGAAGGATTGATATTAGTTGCTTTTAACTTGGCAACTAGACTGCACATATCTTCTAGGGCAGCGCCAAGTTCTCGCTCTAACTTTTTCTTACTAACGTCAACCAATAACCAATCTTCAAACTCGTCCTTGGACACTAGGCTAAGGTTAGACAGGTTTGCTTTCTTACTATCTTGCTGTCCGCTTTCCGTCTTTTCTGTTGCGTCTGGCTGTTCAGCCGCTGGCTCTGGAACCAAACCCTCTCTACGTTCAGATTCTAAGCTCTTGCTCTCAATACTGCGGTCATTCTGTTCTCCAAGCGTCGTATCATCACTGCGAAAACGGCTGATCGTTTCAAGAGAAATTCGACTCACCATCCAATCTACGTTTGACTCTAGCAAGTTAACCGCGTAGCTAAAGTCGCCTTGCTCACTGTCGGAAAGATGTTGGAGTTTTTCATAAAGATGGGATTTAGCCGACCGAATAGCGCGCGCCAAACAATCGTCTAGATTGTGAGAACAATGCCTAACTAGCTCATCTAAGATCTGCAACGAAGAATTCTGAGTCACGTGTAATATTTTTCTACTAGTGATAATAGTGGGATTGCCTAATTTCAGACTACTTCATATTCACTATTTCGCAAGCTAAGAGGCTGATTTATTAACAAATATACTACATCTGTTTGCAGTCTGAAAAAGTTAACTCAATCACCCCTAAACTCTGCTAAAATGCCGCGCTTAAATATTGATCCTTGGAGCTTATTCCGCCAATGAACCGCCTTTTCGTAAACGACCTAACGGTCATAGACTTCTCATACTTCGATACACAGCGAGGTATTGTTGGGGAAAGCTGGATCGTCAACATTGAGCTTGAAGGTGAACTAGATGGCCAAGGTATGGTTTTTGATTTCGGACATGTAAAAAAACAAATCAAGCAGTTAATTGACCAAGAAATCGACCATCGATTCGTTATATCGAGCATGACTAAATCACTAACAGCAGAAACAAAAAAAGACTGCACAACCTTGGAGTGGACCAACATATCCGGCACATATCGCCACCAATCACCGGCTTCTGCAATCGCTATTATTGACACAAAAACGATTAACCAAAAAAGTATTGCGGCGCATTTGGAAGCGCGTATCACCGAAATACTACCGAGCAATGTTCATTCAGTTACCCTCTCTCTTCGTCAAGAAAACATAAATGACGCTTATTATCACTATAGCCATGGACTGCAAAAGCATGATGGAAACTGTCAACGCATCGTTCATGGCCACCGGTCGCGATTAGAAATCTATCGAAATCATCAACGTGATAATGACCTAGAAGATTTATGGGCCGCACGATTCAGAAACATTTATATCGGAACCAATGCTGATCTAGACGGCGCATGCGATATTGACGGAAAGCCGCATCTGACGTTTTCTTACACAGCCTCTCAGGGTTACTTTGAGCTGACACTTCCATCAAAAAAGGTTTACCTGATCGACACAGACACAACGGTAGAGCTTATCGCCGACCATATCGCAGAACAATGTCGACTGGCGCATGAAGATGACCACTTTCTAGTTCGAGCATTTGAAGGCGTAGGAAAAGGTGCGATCGCAGAGCGCGAACGAATCAATGCAAAGTCTGCCCAGCAACGTAAATCATAGCGATAATGTTTTTTGGCACGATTCACTCTGCTACCAACAGGTTCTTAAAGGTCCTTGTCTGCTTGTGCCTAGTTGCGCCACTGTCTGCACAGGAAAATGAGCCAGATGAACTCCCTATTACGCTAAAAACATGTATCCAAGCGGCCGCCGTCGTTGCTGAAAAGGATATGACAATTAGAGCGATCGAAGAGAAGTGCAAGCGAAAAGACAGCAAGCAGCCACTTGACCGTTTTAAGGTCGAAAAGCTACTGGAGCAGAATGAATTCGTTATTACTCCTCACCGCCAAAACTACATGCTTTTCGCCACATACAACGACCGCCCTAACCAAGAGCCCTTTATTGCACAGAATAGCTACCCAGAAAAAACGAAGCCGATGCAGCACCAAGAAGCGAAGTTTCAAACCAGCTTTAAAGTACCCTTAACGAAAGACTCCCTTTTCATTGAAGGTGACGGTTTATACTTTGGGTTCACTGTAAAGTTCTTTTGGCAACTCTACAATAAGTCTCTATCTGCCCCATTTCGTGAAACGAATTATCGCCCTGAGATTTTTTATCAAACACCGTTGAACCTCAGCTATCTTGGCGGTGATTTTTTCACTCAAGTTGGGTTTGAGCACGAATCAAATGGACGAAGCCAGCTATTAAGTCGCAGCTGGAATCGAGTCTTTGCCGGCCTTGGCTATCAAAGAGACAACTGGACCATGTATTTACAACCTTGGTTCCGACTACCTGAAAACGAAAAAGAAGATGACGGCGACCCACTAACTCTCCCACCAGCAAAGGGAGACGATAATCCAGATATTATCGATTACATGGGGCACTACGAGTTTTTTGCTATTTATAAAAACCACGACTTTGAGCTTTCGAACAAAATTCGTTACAACACCAAAACTGGGAACGGCGCTCTAGAAACAGGGTTCAGCTTTCCTCTATTCAACAGACTTCGAGGTTACGTTCAGTTCTACAACGGCTATGGTGAGAGCTTAATTGATTATGACCATTCCGTTCAAAGAGTAGGAATTGGAATACTGCTTTCTGACTTTTTGTAAGCGCTGAGTGTCATTGACGCTCAACGCAAAGCGCTTGCGCCGTTAGTCTTCAACGCTCAATGGCGCATTACGCAACTGTTTCTGCAGTTGGTAATTAGAGCCCTCCGCCGATCCCTTAATCTCCGCTTGCAGCGACGCTTTCAGTTTCTGAAATTCAGGCGCCTGCCTTAGCAACGACCTACCCGCCGCGATGACAGCGTCAAGCTGAGCTTCCTCTAGTTCGAGCGTGGTCGGTAAATTATTAAAAAACTTACGTTGTCCGTTTTCAGCAATCGCTTGAAAACTCACTTCTATGACATGGAACTCGATATCAGGGCGATGCTCCGTAACATGCAGTTTAAACTCACTAGCCTGATCAAAAAAGTAGCCCTTTGTTTCTTCTGTATAGCTGTCAATGAGCGCTGAACTAACCGCATCAATCGTCTCGAATACTGAAGGACTCGACGGACTGAGATCCATCTGGCGCTGTGGTGCAACCGCCGAATTAACCAGTATCACGACCACACGTTTTAAATCTTCGTCGATTTCACCTGGCGCATCTACACCAAACAATTCGAGATGATCAGATACAGCGCGTAACCCAAGGTTATCACTTATCCCACCGTCGATTAGGTGCAAATATGGCGTACTTTCCTTATTAGTGAGCGCATGTACATTTCTCAGGTAACGCTCTTTTTTAACACTCAGATGATCAAGTGCCTCGACCCGAGACAGCAATGGGGATTTTGACAAATCACACTCACTCGCATGATTTTTTAGCACTACACTAGGAAATGCGACCGGAACAGCCGACGACGCTGTGACAGCGCGCGCTATTGATAAACTGCTTAAGTCACCACAAATCCAATCAAACGAATCCTGATCAAACGGAAAACGCGTACCGCGAGAGAGGTCAGTCGCGTTTATTAGAACAAACGGACGTTCATCCATCGGAATATCAGAAAACTTAGCACCCCGAAATACCTGAGAGTCGTAATACTCTATCGCCATTTCCGTCCGGTCTAGGCCCGACCATATTGAACGAAACCAATGACGCGGGCTTAACAAGCGCGACCACAACGCACCCTCAACACTTTGTCTCAAAAAGTCAGGCTCGAAACGCGTAAACAGCTCATCACCAAAAACAGCATAATACGCCGCAGTAAAGCTACCACCCGACACCGCGGATATATAATCAACGTCGTCAAGCAAAGCGCTCTTCTGACCGATAGCTTGAGAATAAACAGTGTCTCTTAACTCTTGCATCACACCATAACTGAGCGCAGATGCTCGCGTTCCGCCGCCAGAAAACGCGAGTATCACCATATTTTCACCGACATCGTGGCGAGAGTTATAATAATCTGAACGATAGCTCTTATCGAACTCGTAGTGTGTTATCGACTTGTTGTGCGCCTTGTATACGCTAGCGCAGGACGACACCAACACGACCACCAAAGAAAGCAACAAAAGCCTAGTTAGCACAACGAGCATTTATAACCTCAAAATAATAGAACCTAAGCTTAGCAGCATAGCAAAGTTAATAATTTAATCAGACTTCGATACGACAATCTGGTATTTCAGTGCACGGTTTTTGTTAAGTTTTTCTCTACTGACCCAAACGTATCGACCGACACCAACATGCCCAACGCACGATTTACAGCCAAAAAAAAACCCGCTGAGCTAGCGGGTTTTAATATTGGTAGGACTAGGCAGATTCGAACTGCCGACCTCTACCATGTCAAGGTAGCGCTCTAACCAACTGAGCTATAGTCCTATAATTCTGTCTCTCTACGAGAAGGCGCGTAATTTAGCAAAGCACCCTGTTGTATGCAACCACAATTCCCCTTATACCTGATAAAAATCTCTATACCATTCAACGAACTTAGCGACACCTTCCTCAATCGTTGTTGACGGCTTGTAATCCACGTCTTTAATCAGTGCATCAACGTCAGCATACGTTGCCATGACGTCACCCGGCTGCATCGGTAGTAAATTTTTGATCGCTTTTTTACCGACGCACTCTTCAATAATTTCTATATAGCGCAACAATTCGCACGGACTATTACTACCAATGTTATAAAGCTTATATGGCGCTTTGCTTGTCGCTGAGTCAGGCGTTTTGCCACTCCAGTTCTCATTAGGCTGGGCGGTGTTATCAAGCGTGCGAATCACGCCTTCAACAATATCATCGATATAGGTGAAGTCACGTTGATGTTTACCATAATTGAATACATCGATCGGTTTGCCCTCGAGAATATTCTTCGTAAACATGAATAGCGCCATGTCAGGGCGACCCCAAGGACCATAAACGGTAAAGAACCGTAGGCCGGTCGTTGGCAGGTCAAACAGGTGGCTATAGGTGTGCGCCATCAACTCGTTTGCTTTTTTAGTCGCCGCGTACAGACTAACGGGATGGTCAACGTTGTCGTGAACGGAGAATGGCATCGACTCGTTAGCGCCATATACCGAGCTACTTGAGGCATATACCAAGTGCTCTACCCCATGATGGCGACAGTTTTCTAGTATGTTGGTAAAGCCGACGATATTGGCATCAATGTAAGCTTGTGGGTTTTCAAGTGAATAACGGACACCCGCCTGAGCAGCGAGGTTAACAACCTTTTGTGGCTTGTGCTGCACGAAGGCCGCCTCAAGTTTTTCTCGATCTTCTAGTGAGATCCTAACTTCCGTAAAGCCAGGGTATACTTTGAGGCGTTCAAGACGAGCTTCCTTTAGAGACGGGTCATAGTAGTCGTTGACGTTGTCCACTCCAATGACTTCGTCTCCGCGTTCTAGCAGCTGAATCGCCAATGTTGAGCCAATGAAACCAGCCGTACCCGTCACTAAAATCTTCACTTACTTCTCCTTAAAAGTCGATACCAGTGCTTAAGTAAGCACCACTTAAGTCAACGTCCACATCTACGTCACTAACATCTTCAATATCAATACCGATTTGACGATAGCCGAGTTCAATAAAGGCGAGGCCGAAACCTTGTCTCAATTTGATTTTTGCGTCTTGCAACGAGTCGCCAGAATAACTGATGGCACTCACTTCAGCACCCAGGGACAAGCCCGTCAGCGGCAGTTCGACTTCAGCCGCAACGTACAACATTGGCAAAACATCATCGATTGTTGTCGTGCTCGTAAGCGCCGCGTTTGCTGGATCTCTTAACTCTAACTTGCCGTCGAATTTTTTAACATCGAGGCCGACATCGACAGAAACATAATTATCGAGTATCTCGTAGTAGAGAATCAAGTCCGTGTGCGTCAAGTCCAAGTCAGTAGCGACGTCGCCTGTATACGTGACCCCGTCGAAGGTGCCCGTAAACGACCCATTCGCCGACTCATCCAAACCAATATGCTTCAATCTAACATTAGGCAAAACCGGAATCGGATGCTCAAAAGTTGCCGCAATTTCAACAAAACCGCCATCATCAAGCTTGAGATTGTCTTCTAGATCTAACACTTCTCCCGCCGATGTTACCTGCCCTGAATAGCTACCTTGCCAATAACTCACCTCAACACTGCCACCTAAAACGTCTGCAGCTGCGTTAATCGAGAAGACCAAAGAGCCCAAGCCTAGTATTCGAGAAATATTCTTCATACTTATACCTTTTACGATGGCCTAGTCGAACGAGATACCTAACCGCCTACCTACTTCTTCATAAGTTTCGATTACACTACCCAGCCCTTGCCTAAACCTATCTTTATCCATTTTGTTGCGAGTTTCTTTATCCCAAATGCGGCAACCATCTGGGCTAAATTCATCACCCAATATAATCGAACCTTGGAACACCCCAAACTCGAGTTTGTAATCAACTAGCAACATGCCCGCATTGGAAAAAAGTTCCGACAACACATCGTTAACTTGGTAAGTCAATCGCTCCATTTCGTCGAGCTGTTCTAAGGTCGCCCAACCAAAGGAAACGCAATGTGAACGGTTAATCATGGGGTCATGTAACGCGTCATTCTTTAAGAATAGCTCAAAAGTTGGAGGGGACAGTTCTTTCCCTTCTTCAATGCCCAAACGCTTAACAAGACTTCCCGCTGCGTGGTTTCTGACGACGCATTCAACCGGCAACATCTGCAAGTTTTTGACTAAGGACTCACACTCTCCTTGCAGCGAAACAAAGTGAGTCGGAACCCCCGCCTGTTCAAGTTTCTCCATGACAAAGGCGTTGAATTTATTATTCACCATACCTTTACGAGCGAGTTGCTCCATCTTCTCGCCGTCAAACGCCGAGGTATCATCACGAAACACCATGACCATTTTTGTCGGGTCACTCGTCGTAAAAATCGACTTCGCTTTACCTGCGTAAAGCTCCTTTACTTTTTCCAACATTCTTTAATTCTCCTAACTCATTCCAAATACAACAGGCACGCACGGCAACGTTATTTAGGAAATATACTCAAAGACTAAGTTCAAAATATCATTCAACTGGTCGTCGTCAAATTCTGGATTTAATTTCTTAACTAATACAATAACGCCACCCTCGTCGCGAGGAAGCAGCTCAAGAGAAAAGTTTTTCTCTTCTCTTCTCGAGGCGTTCATAGATTCTGTGTGATACCAGCCATCCAAATCGTCCTGGCTCAAATAACTAATGTGGAACATACCTTTATCCAATTGCTCAGATGAAAAGACAATTCCAGCAGCATCCAGCGCCTGAGACAATTCAGCCTTTGCCCTCGCCATTGAGAGGTCAAGTTCAAGATAGCCTTCACCATCAGGGTTTTCTAATAAGCGAACACGAGAACTCGCTCCGATCGTTTCTGCCAGCAGCGAATGACGATTGCTCACCTCCTCCGAGGTTACAAACTCACCAACTAGGGTTAACAATGCACGCTCTAAACGCGGATTAACCGATTGAGCAACCCAGCTAGCTGGGTCAACGTCAATAGCGTTTGGCAACAACGCCCGCACCTGCACTTCGGAGGTGTTTCGTCTAACACCATGAACCGTCCGCATTTGAAAACGCATACCTTCGATGACAAGCACACCATCGTCTTCCAGTTCCAGTTCACGCATCATTTCCTGACTTGATTTTTCGCCATCGAGGGGCTGCGTTGCCAACACCCCTTGGCGTACATCTTTGAACGTTAGTTGCATGGCATATTCGTTCCAGAACAAGTCCAGCAAAGGCCAAACGTTATTCGGAGCGCTGAACAAGTGTAACCAAGTCTCACCGGCCAACGTTTCAACCATATATGGCTCAGCAATAACCGCCGCCGTTGCGTCCGGAGGCTCTGGCAATTCAAACTCGACGGGCAGGCTACGGTTATTCTCAATGTCCGGCACTGGATATTTCGAACGCAGCCTAGAATCAGATAAATGAGCCGGCAGCACAACTGACTTACCTGGGTCTGCCGTCACGTAGTCGCTGGAGCGGTCACTAATAATGCCGCAGGAAGACGTCAGTAAAATGATGGATACCAACACTATTTGTTTAGCAACGACAACACTTTTAGCAAGCAAAACGAAGCATCTTTTAATGATCATCACCTAGATCAGACCAAATTGTTGAAGCGCGTTATCAACGTTTTTATGGCAAGCTTCCGTTAGCGGTGTAAGCGGCAGACGAATACCTCCCTCCATACTACCCATGCGCGCCAGTGCATACTTTACAGGAATCGGGTTTGCTTCAATAAACATGGCATCGTGCACCGCCATCAAGCCTTGGTTTAATTTTTTTGCTTCGGCGACATCGCCTTTAGCCGCAAACTCACACAGCTCGGCCATTTTTAATGGCAGAACATTGGCGGTCACCGAAATATTTCCCTTCGCACCAGCCAAAATCAATTCATATGCAGTCGGATCGTCGCCAGAATAAACATCAATTTTTCCACCCAATGCGCGAATCAAGTCCGTACCACGCGCAATATCACCCGTTGCGTCTTTTATGCCGACAATATTCGGTACTTCCGCTAGACGAATAGTCGTTTCGTTTGCCATATCGACGGCTGTTCGCCCAGGTACGTTATACAGTATTTGATCAATCTCGACGGACTCAGCAATTTTTTTATGGTGCAGGAACAAACCCTCCTGAGTCGGTTTATTGTAATAAGGAGCCACCAACAGGCAAGCGTCTGCACCCAGTTTTTTCGCCGCTGCGGTCAATGCAATCGCTTCTGTGGTCGAATTAGCGCCCGTACCCGCAATAACAGGAATTCTTCCCGCTACACGATCAACCACACGCTTAATGACCTGACAGTGCTCATCTGGGTCTAGCGTCGCGGACTCTCCTGTCGTACCGACGGCGACAATGGCGCCGGTTCGGTTATTGAGATGAAAATCAACAAGGCGATCTAGACTTTCCCAGTCCAGACTTCCGTCCGGAAACATAGGGGTAACTAGCGCAACAATACTGCCCGCGATCATAGTGCTCTCCAAGGAGGAATTGTTAAGAATTAATAGTGACGTGACATGCGAGTGTCAAAGGCGCTATCTTAATGCCCGACACCCCAAGAAACAAGTTAGACAGCCCAATCTGAACAGAAAATAAGGTTCGAACTAGACAGTACTTCGGAACCAGATAGAATCTATAAAAGCAGACTCAATAAACCGCTATTCACAGAGCTAAGATATGAACAACCCGGATAACAAACTTAACTTTTTGGTCATTTCTTCGATCGGGACAGATCAGCCCGGTATCGTTAATGAACTCGCTAAAACCTGCTCAGCAAATCAATGCAATATTGTTGATAGCCGTATGACCGTTTTAGGCGGCGAATTTGCTGTCATTATGATGGTATCGGGCAACTGGGATGCTATCGGGCGGTTAGAAAGTAGCCTCCCAGCGATCTCCAAGAAACTAGATTTAACCACAACCGTTAAACACACTAAACGGCGGGATGCCTGTCAATCGATGGTTTACAGCGTCAGCGTTGTTGCGCTCGACAACCCTGGAATCGTTCATGAAATCGCACAATACTTTTCACAACAGAAAATCAATATAGACGACCTTCATACAGGAACTTACAGCGCCCCGCATACAGGCACCCAGATGTTTAGCCTGTCGATGAGTATTCGCTTGTCCGCCGACACCCACATCGCAACGTTGCGTGAGGAGTTTATGGACTTCTGCGACGACCTAAACCTCGACGCAATCATTGAGCCCCAGCGCATTAGCTAACTAACAAGGATTACTTTTTAATTATGGTCAAACTTAATAGCCAGATTCCTGCTTTTGAAGCCTCTGCGACCAGCGACACGCAGCTCACCGCTGCAAATCTAAACGGTCAAAACACTGTTATCTATTTCTATCCAAAAGATAACACTCCCGGCTGCACAACCGAGGGCCAAGAATTTCGCGACAATATTGCTAAATTCAAAGACTGCAATACCGTTATTCTAGGTGTATCAAGGGATTCATTGCGCACGCACGAAAATTTTAAAGCGAAACATAGCTTTCCCTTTGAATTAATTTCCGATCCCGACGAAGTTTTTTGCAAGTTGTTTGATGTCATTAAACTGAAAAAGCTATATGGCAAAGAGTACATGGGCATTGAGCGCAGTACATTTTTAATTGATAGCGAAGGTGTGCTCGTTAAAGAATGGCGAAAAGTGAAAGTAAAAGGTCATGTGCAAGAAGTGTTAGAGGCGGTAGAAGCGCTCTAAATTAAAACAGTTCAACAATCGTGACACTAATATACCTATGTGGCAGACGATAGTTTTCAGAATTACGGCACGATCAATAACCAGCGGGTGTGCCTGTGCCCGCTGGTCCTAACACAACCCTAAAGCGTTAAGCCAAGCCCCGCGGCCAGGCTGTAAATACAGCCTTAATCAAGGTCGCCAGCGGAATCGCAAAAAACACCCCCCAAACGCCCCAGACTCCGCCAAAAAACAGAACGGATACAATAATAACGATGGGGTGAAGGTTAACCACCTCAGAAAACAACAGCGGAACAAGAACATTCCCATCGAGCATTTGAATGACCAAGTATGCAAGCATCACATAGTAAAACTCATCTTGCAGGCCGTATTGAAAAAGTGCGATGACCGTTACCGGAATAGTCACAATGACAGCCCCAATATACGGAATCACTACCGACAAGCCGACCAAGATCGCGAGCAAGGCCGCGTAATTTAGGTCCATAAACACAAACGCTAAATAAGTTGAGCCACCCACAATCACAATCTCTACTACTTTGCCGCGAATGTAGTTGGCGAACTGAAGGTTCATTTCCAACCAAACATTGGTCATTACCTTGCGGTTTTGCGGCAGTAAGCGCGCAATAGCGCTAAAGATTTGCTCTTTATCCTTTAAAAAGAAAAAGACCAAAATCGGCACAACTATTAGGTAAATCAAGAATGATATTAGCAAGGGCAAGCTCTTGAGCGAATGAGACGCAGCCCACTGAACAAACCCAGCCACCTCGTTAGAAGCCTGCTGATAGAGCCTATCAATATCCTCTAAGCTAACCAGTCCGGGATACTTCTCATGAGCCAGAACGATATAAGACTCTAAACTCTGGAAGATTTCAGGTACATCATTGACGAGCGACGATAATTGCACCCAAACAAGCGGCATTAGTACGAGAAAGAACGTCACGACGATACCAGAGAAGAATACAAACGCGATGTATACGGCAAGCTTTTTCCCTACTCCAAGCCCGACCATATAGGAGACAAGACCTTGAAGAACAAAGGCGAGAATACCACCGGCAATAACCGGCGCCATAATGTCTCCCCAAAGTAAGATAAATACCATTCCGAACAGTAGAACGATAAAGAGAACAACAGCCTCTTCGTCCGAAAAATATCGATCAACCCATGACCGTAAAACCTTCAACATAAGCTATTCCGCCATAGGGTATTAGATGAAGCCAAACGCAAGCTGAAGCGCCTAATGCTTTTTAATGAAATAGATGAATGTTTCATCCGACGTAATACTCTCCAACAACTCATGCGAAGTAAGGCCGATAAATGCCGCAAAATCCCTGACTGAACCGGCGTCCGTTGCAATGACTTTCAATATTTCACCGACCGCCATTTTGTTTAATTGCATTTTAGCTTTCAATAATGGCATCGGACATGCTTCGCCACTTGCATCTACAAGGTAATCATTCTGGGACATAATGCCAACTTAACACGATTCATTTGGATAACATTTATTAGACGCGCTATATTAATTCCGTCGACGCCAAATACAAGCAGGATCTTTTTTTGTTCCACTCTCAAGAAGCTAAATCGTCTACCCGATTTATTATTAACAACCTTGTTCGCAAACTATTACTCTCGTTGCTCCTGCTATTCCCTGCCCTTGGATATCCAAACCAAAACCTCCCCTCTCTGGGTAACGCATCGTCTAGCATGATATCTATCGAGCAAGAAAAATCCCTTGGCCGCGCATGGCTCAGACAGCTTCGACGCCATGTTAACACCTTCGACAATCCGATCATCGAAGCTTATCTTTCGCAAACAGTTTACAACCTCGCGCCTCATTCAGAGGTGATTGATAGAGACTTTAGATTTGTTGTTGTCGACAGCCAAGCATTGAACGCTTTTGCTGTACCGGGAAGCATTATTGGCATTAATACCGGCCTATTCCTCCACGCCTATACCGAACAAGAGTTCACTTCAGTCCTCGCGCATGAATTGGCGCATATCAGTCAGCGGCACTATGCCCGACGCCTTGAAAAACAAAAAGTTAGCGTCCCATTGGCCCTAACAGGTTTTCTAGCCAGCGTTGTAATTGCCGCTACCGCAGGCTCAGAAGCCGGTATCGCCGCACTCGCGTCGACCCAAGCATTAAGCGCAGAAAATGCACTTGCGTTTTCTCGCTTGAATGAAGAGGAAGCCGATAGATTAGGAATCGTCACCCTATATGAGTCGGGGTACGACCCTCGCGCCATGCCCACCATGTTTGAGCGGATGTACCGTCAAACACGACTCCAGGGGTATAGCATGCCTGAGTATCTATCTACCCACCCCCTTTCTGAAAACCGCATCGCAGACACGCGCAACCGCGCAACACAATACCCCCGTGGCAACTACTCCGACAGTATTGAATACCATGTCTGTAAAGGACTTATCATTAACTACTATGCCGACTCGGACGTTAGCGCTAAACAATATTTTGAGTCTCTATTAAGCAAAGGAAACGCCCGCCAAATTGATGGGGCGAAGTTTGGGTTGGCGGTCGCCCTAATCAAGTCAGACACTAGGCAGTCGATTGCTTTACTGGACGAGCTACTGAACCGCTACCCACAACATATATCAATCACCCTAACCAAAGCGCAGGCACTATACGCTGCCGGCGACATTTCGGCCGCATCTGAATTATTCACGACACTCTCCGCTCGAAACCCTAATAACTACCCAATTTCCATCATGAGCGCTGAACATTTCATGAATATCAACCAACATGAAAAAGCCGAAGCGCTTCTAACTTCGCTCGTAAAAGAAAAAACGGAAAGCCCCCTAGCATGGTACCTATTAGCAGAAACACAGGGAAAAACAGGGAACATTGTTGGCCTTCACATTTCACGGGCAGAATACTTTTTCTTAGAGGACAAATTGACCAGTGCTATCAAGCAACTTGAACTGGCAAAGGGCAAAAATCAGGATGACCCGCAACGTAAAAGCGTCATCGAAAAGAGACTCGAAGACATGCGTAAGTTAAAGAACAACTCACCGCTGTAGCCATCGACAACTATAAATTGTACTAAGGTCTAAAGTTTAGCATTCTCTGCAATGGAGCAAGTGCTTTCAACCGCAAACCCTCTTCAACCATTACTTCTCCTGAACCGCTCTGTAGACACGACAACAGATTCTCAAGCCCATTCATTGCCATCCACGGACAATGTGCACAACTACGGCAAGTTGCGCCGCTACCGGCGGTCGGCGCCTCTAAGAATACTTTATCTGGAGACATCTGCTGCATCTTGTAAAAGATGCCATTATCGGTTGCGACGATAAAGTGGGAATTGGGCATTTCCTGCGACGCCTTAATTAGCTGACTAGTCGAACCCACTGCGTCAGCCAATTCAACCATTGAGTCCGGCGATTCAGGGTGGACTAATAGAGCGGCATCCGGATATATTTTTCTAAGCTCAGCGACGCCTTGCGCTTTGAACTCTTCATGAACGATACAAGCACCGTCCCACATAAGCATATCGGCACCCGTCTGACTTTGAATATAGCCACCTAAGTGTTTGTCAGGCCCCCAAATAATCTTTTCGCCACGCTTATCTAAGTGCTCGATGACCTGCAGCGCAATACTTGACGTGACCACCCAATCAGCACGCGCCTTTACACTGGCGGAAGTATTTGCATAAACAACAACAGTGCGCTCTGGATGCTCATCACAGAACGCTGAAAACTCATCGATTGGACAGCCGATATCCAGCGAACATGTAGCCTCTAGCGTAGGCATCAATACCCGCTTACCGGGGCTCAGTATCTTGGATGTTTCGCCCATGAATTTAACCCCAGCGACCACCAGTGTATCAGCCTCACTTTCAGCGCCAAATCGCGCCATTTCAAGCGAATCCGCGACACAACCACCCGACTCTTCTGCCAACGCTTGAATCAGTGGATCTGTGTAGTAATGCGCCACTATTACAGCGTTCTTCTCCTTAAGGGCAAGCTTAATCGCCGAGACAAGCTCCTTTTCCCTCTCAGGACTTATTGGGTTTGGCAGTCTTTCATGAGCTAGGTGCTCTTGCACCAGTACGCGCTGATTCAAAGAGGTCATTGTTTTAAAGTCTCGCTCAACAGTTGGTCATGTTTTTTTATGAGGGCGGGAACCGAGAATTTCAACTGCTAACCAGCCTGCAGCAGATCGCCTCGACAGAAATAGTTAAAGATCTAAACAAAAAAGCCCTCCCAATTGGGAAGGCTTAAATGTTGGTGGGTCGTGCAGGATTCGAACCTGCGACCAATTGGTTAAAAGCCAACTGCTCTACCAACTGAGCTAACGACC
>CAJWBE010000043.1 GCA_913020045.1 uncultured Oleiphilus sp. | reverse complement strand
AGCAAGGTGAGAAGGTGGTAAGAGCAATTTTCGGTAAAAAAGTAATAGTCAAAGTGTGTGTCTTTGACTTCCCAGACATGACGTACAAACTGTTCTAGCTCTTCGCTATTGATGTCTAGGTTATATTCCCAAACGTCTCTTGCTTCTAGGTGACTATATTCTTTAACTTTTTCATAGTACGGGAGCACTGAAAATACGCCGGGGTAACCGCCGCTTAAGCCCTTGTAGGTAAACACGAGTTCGCTATCAGTCGGGTCAGCATTGGCAGCGTAGTTAACGCTATAGTCTAGTAGCACGTTTGAGTGGCGTGTGCTGTCTATACGAATCAAGGTATGGCCAAACATAGACGAGGGGCTGTTTAGATAGGCGGCTGGAAAAATGAGCGTTAGGCCTTCAGGTGCGAGTTCATCTCTCCATGTCTCATAATCAGCACAGATCGGTTTGCTTGGCAGTACGCCCGGAAGTTGATGATCTATCCAATTAAAGCGAGCAGGGTAGTCACAATGTGCACTGCTTGTGTCGTCCTTAAAGGCTTGCAGGGTTGCTTTCAATTCGGCTAAAGGGTCTGTCTTGCCATGCTCTGATAAGAAAAAATCAGGGTCATCGGCTTGGCTTTCGTATGGGCTGAAAATACCCACTTGATGATAGTGCAGTAAATGACGCCACTGGGTCTGTTGCGAAAGCATATTGAGCTGGTCGTTAGTGATACTCTGCTGAGCGGCATGGCCTAACGGCAGTAAAGTAATGAATGAAAGGGCAAAGCTAAGAACACGAAATATTTGCATTGATGTGGTTCGACCTTGTCAACGACAAGTTATCGGCCTATTGAAAGTAGGGGAGGGGAAGCTTCAGGTAAGCCGGAGCGGCTTACCTGAATGTATCAAAGTATCTTGGTTTTCTTAGCCAAGGTACTTTGATAGGCGAACGTCATGGCTCATTACGTCTACTAGGGCGTTATATACGTCCTCAGAAGAGCTTTCAGTCGAAGCAAATACTGAATCAAAGTTAGCTTTTACGCTTTCTTTGAAAAGGCTTTGGTCCGCGTCTTCGATACCGATTAGCTCAACCAATGCAGCCAATGCTTCACCGTGTCCAGTTGCCGAATCCATCGCCAGTTGATCAAGGTTCTTATCAAGGAAAGTATTCACTCGAGAAGCTAATGGGCCACCTGCTGCCTGGCAGCCTAGTGTTCCTGAAGTCATACCAAATGTTTGATTGCCTGAGGTGCCATTAGTTGTTGCTGCTAATACATGCTCAACCCAAGAACCTGGATTTTTGAATATAACTGCGGTGCCTAGTCCACAACCTGCAGGGTGTGCCATTGCAAGCATTGGAGAAGAAACAAGAACTGCGCCTAGTAATAATTTTTTCATCGGATATTCCTTTAATGATTATCAAAATAATGATCACCGAACGATCCCTGAATACCGCATGTATACGTTCGATGTGTTAGGAGTTTAGCAGGCAATTCGGTATTTTTGCTCGCTATTTTTTTGTTCTTTTTGTTTTGCTTCCATCGAAACAATTCAGCCGCTATGATCTTTTTGAAACTTAGTTAAAAATTGACGTCGTTAGAGAATTTTATGTCGAAAATCATTGATGGAATTGTTCGTTTTAAGTCCGACATTTATCCAGAAAGAAAAGAGTTGTTTAATCGTCTTGCACAGGGCCAGCACCCTGAAGCACTGTTTATAACCTGTTCAGACTCTAGGATAGACCCTAACCTTTTGGTGCATACCGAGCCGGGTGAGCTGTTTATCATTCGGAACGCAGGTAATATCGTCCCGCCTCATAACAATTACACTGGGGGAGTGACAGCTTCTATTGAGTATGCGGTAGCCGCGTTAGGGATCGAGCATATCGTTATTTGTGGCCATAGCGGCTGCGGTGCAATGGAAGGCGTGATGAGGCCTGACGATGTTGAAGGCTTGCCGCATGTGCAGCAATGGTTGAGCTATACCAAAGCAGCGCAACAAATTGTTGAGGAGCGTATACCCAATGCAAGTTTCGATGAAAAGCTTGCGATGTTGACTGAAGAGAATGTTCTGCTTCAGTTGCGTCATATCCAGACGCATCCGCATGTTGCAGCTAAGTACGCTACCGGGAAGGTTCAATTGCATGCTTGGGTTTATGATATCGGCTCTGGCGTTGTAAAAGCATATGATGATATGAGCCGATGCTTTGTCCCGGTTGAAGAGTGTTATCAGGAACAAGCTCACGCACTTGCTAGAAAAAATGCTGATGGCTGTTCGCATAAGTAATTGCGTATGAAAACCGTCAAACCATGGTGCGCCGTCCATCACTGGCTGCTACCGATGAATCAAAATAATAATGGGCCTTTATAGGTTTGGAGGGAAGGTGTCACAACAAGCTCACTATCGTGCGTGTCATTTGTGCGAAGCAATATGCGGCGTAGAGATCATTACGGAAGGGCCTCAGATCATTTCGATCAAAGGGGACCTAAAAGACCCGTTGAGTCGCGGGCATATTTGTCCAAAGGCGATTGCCTTGCAGGATCTGCATGAAGACCCTGACCGCATTAGAACGCCAAAGAAGCGAGTTGGTGATGAATGGCAAGATATCTCTTGGACTCAAGCCTTTGAAGAAATTGCGGAGCGCGTTGCGCATCTTCAGCTAGAAAAAGGAAACAATGCCGTTGCTGTCTATGCTGGCAACCCGAATGTCCATAATTATGGCAATTTGACGCATGGTCGAGTGCTAAGAAAAGCGCTCGCGACGCGTAATAATTTTTCAGCCACGTCTTTAGATCAATTACCTCACCATGTGATGGCTTTACAGATGTTTGGACATCAATTTATGGTGCCGGTCGCGGACATAGACCGCACCCAGTTTATGCTGATCTTTGGTGCAAATCCGATTGCATCTAATGGCAGTATGATGACGGTGCCTGATGTCAAAAAACGTTTGAAGTCGATTCAGCAGCGTGGTGGTGAATTTGTGGTGATTGATCCGCGGCGCAGTGAAACAGCAGAACTTGCCGATCAGCATGCATTCATCAAACCTGGCACAGACGCCTATGTATTGCTGGCCATGATTCGTTTGTTATTTGAGGAAGGCTTAGTTGATACCGGAAATTTGACGCAAGAACTCGAAGGCTTGCATCTAATTGAAGCATTAGTCGCGCCATTTACGCTTAGCTTAGCGGAGGCGCAGAGCGGAATCTCCGAAGCGGTGATCGCCGATATTGCACGACGCTTTGCGAATGCGGATAGTGCGGCATGTTACGGGCGAATGGGAGTGTCGGTCCAAGCGTATGGCACGCTCTGTCAGTGGGCGATTCAAATACTTAACATCTTGACTGGAAATCTGGATGCAGAGGGCGGTGTTATCGTTCCAAATTCTGCCGTGGGCTATGTGCAGCCAGGCGAACCGTCACCAGGACACCTTGGCCGTTTTCATAGTCGTGTCAGCCAGCTACCTGAGTTTGGTGGAGAGTTCCCATCAACCGTGCTTGCCGAGGAAATTCTCACCACCGGCGAAGATCAGGTAAAAGCCTTATTCACCTTAGCAGGCAACCCAGTTTTGTCAGCGCCGAACGGAAGGCGCTTAGATGAAGCGTTTGCGCAGTTAGATTTAATGGTTTCTATTGATATTTATATCAACGAAACAACCCGTCATGCTGACTATATCCTGCCGCCCACTGGGCCGCTGGAGCACGATCACTATGATTATGCTTTCTTAAGGCTTGCAGTGCATAACACTGCTAGATTCAACGAACCGGTGTTTCCCAAGCCTGAAGGGGCATTGCATGATTGGGAGATTCTTAATGGTTTGGGTAATGCAATCAGCACGAAGAAAAATATTCGCAATTCGACTTTACCGCCACCAGACATGTTAATGGATATGGCTTTGCAAAGTGGGCCTTATAGTAAGAAGGCGGGTCACCCCGCGGAATTAAGCTTGGCTGTTTTGAAGGCGAATCCGCATGGAGTGGACTTGGGTCCCTTGCAGCCAGCATTAATGTCACGTATCTGCACGCAGGATAAGAAGATTCATTTGCTTGCTCCGCTGGTTGAGTCAGAAGTCTCTAGGCTATTCGCTCAAGCATCTGAGTCTGCAGTTCAACGCTTTCCGCTTAGCTTGATTGGCCGTCGCCATGTGCGTAGCAATAATTCTTGGATGCACAATTATCATCGCCTAGTTAAGGGCAAGCCACGCTGGCAATGTCTGATGCACCCTGATGACTTGGCTGCCCGTGGTATTGATTGTGGGCAGAAGGTAAAAATATCGTCGCGTGTCGGAGAGATAGAGCTTGAGGTTCAGTCCAGTGACGAAATGATGCCAGGAGTTATTAGCGTTCCACATGGCTGGGGGCATCAGCGTAAAGGCGTTGTGATGTCGATAGCGAGCAAGCAAGGCGGCCAGAGCGTGAATGATTTGACGGACGATGAGTACTATGATCAGTCGACAGGTAATTCAGCGTTGAACGGGGTTCCGGTCGAAGTCAGCGCGGCAGTCTGATGGATGACGCGATTATTTCTTTGAAAGTGAATATTCTTCAGCTGAGTGAAGGTTTGATATGAAAGTTTTGGTCACGGGCGCAAATGGGCATATTGGCGCAAACGTTACGCGAGAGCTGCTTGCGCAAGGCCACGAGGTGAGGGCGTTTGTGCGTTCCAGTGGTGATCTGAGCGGGCTCGATGGGCTTGATATAGAGCTTGTTTATGGTGACGTAATGCAGTTGGACACTCTTATTCCCGCCGCACAAGGTTGCGATAAGATTATTCACTTAGCCGCCGTTTATAAGACTATCGCAAAAACCGCCGAAGAGATCGTAGAACCAGCAGTGGTCGGTAGTCGAAATATTTTTGAGGCAGCTAAGAGCGCCGGTATAGACCGAATTGTCTATACCAGCTCCATTGCATCGATAGGGTTTTCGACTAGCGCAACAAAGATGCGCGACGGTGATGACTGGAACGATGACGCTCAGAATCCATACTATGTGGCGAAAACACAAAGCGAAAAAGTCGCTCAATCATTGTCGGAACAATACGGTATCGAAGTGATCGTGTTGTGTCCGGCGATCGTACTAGGCGCTTATGATTATCGTGTAACGCCCTCTAATCAGTTAGTGATGGACTGGGTAAATGGTGTAGGTCAAACATATCAAGGCGGGCTTAATCTCGTCGATGTCCGTGATGTGGCGGAGGCACACGTGGCAGCCTTGACCCTAGGCGAAAATCGACGTCGTTATGTGTTAGGCGGACAGAATTTAGAGGTTAAGAACATTGGGCAGCTGTTGAAAGCAATCAGTGGTGTTAAGCCGCTGCATTTGCCTACACCGCGCAGCATCACCTTAGTTTTTGCGTCAATCGTTGAAAGGATATCTAAGCTGATTGGCGTCAAACCGTTGTTTACTCGAGACTTGGTTTTCGAAGTTGTTGGCCGCTATGGGTTCTACGATACAAGTGAAACGAACCGAACCTTTAAGTTGTCTCCGCGATCGCCGAAAGACGCGCTTGCCGGCTCCCTTGCTTGGCTGATAAAACAACAAAAAATTCGAAAGGCTGTGATCGAAAAAACCCGTCGATTGGGTATCGTTAATCTAGGCGACTCAGTTTAGTCCAGCCGTTTTTAGCCAACCGTCTTCGCGCTTATTGCTTGCTATGAGTGAGGCGCGCAATAGTAAAACGAAGACTGGTCTGTCGTTACGAGGCGCGTTTTCGCTTGATATAACTGACCGACATCCCACCTTTATTTGACAGCGTGATTTGTGGCTGAGGGTCGATCGTTTGTGCCGGGTCTAACGAGATTTTGTACTGCTGCGCAAACGTGGCCAGAATTAACTTAGCTTCCATCATTGCAAACGAATTTCCGATACAAACGCGTGGTCCGCCGCCGAAAGGAATATAGGCATAGCGGGGTAGCTTCTTCTCATTTTCCGCACTGAAGCGCTCTGGGTCGAAACGCTCCGGATCTTTAAAGTATTTGGGGTTAAAGTGGTTGGCGGCTGGTGCGATAAAGAACACTTTGTCTTTAGGGATATGATAGTTCCCCAACACCATTTCTTCGTTTGCTTGCCGGCAGTTCAGCGTCCAAACCGGAGGTAAAATCCTCATGGACTCTTTGATGACCATTTCTGTGTAAGTCAGTGCATCGAGGTCGCCAAAGCTAGGTGACGAATCATCCAACACTTGATCAAGCTCAGCATGTAGTTTTTCTTGGATCTCTGGATGCTTGGCTATCAGATAGAAGGTCCATGTCAGTGCATTGGACGTTGTTTCATGGCCTGCAATAAAAAGCGTTACAAGTTCGTCTAGTAATTGCTTTTCGCTCATTTTACTGCCGTCTTCGTATTCAGCATTTAGTAGCATTGATAGTAGATCACCGCGCTCACTAATATTGCCTTGCTCATCGGTTCGCTTGCTTATCATTGTGCGCATTGTTTCGTTCAAAACGGCGCGAATCTTTTTGATCTTTAAGTTTCTAGGAGTTGGCAGCCAATCAGGTGATTGAAATACTTGGTTAAAGCGGCTATCGGCGATGCGCTGAAACTCATGAATCGCGAGTCCAATTTGGTTTGAGTCGTTGCTTAGGTCTTCCATGTCGGTATCAAAAAGTGTTTTCGATACGATATACATGGTGAGACGAAACATATCATCACTAATATCACGGGTACCTGAATCGCCCCAATCCTCAAGGTAGCGCTGCGAGTAGTCCGCCATGGTCTGGGCATAACCTTCGATACGACGAAAATGAAATCCGGGTTGAACTAGTTTTCGTTGGACTTTATGTGAGTCATGTTGATTATTCGTGACCAGCCCCGTACCTAGAAGGGAGCCCATAATCTTCATATCTCGGTCTGCTTTTCTAAAGCGAGAATTTTCTTTGACGAGAATCTGGTGGCTTAGCTCAGCAGACGTGATGAGCGCGAGGCGCGTTAAAGGAACACTGAATTCAACACAGTCAGGATACTTTTGGACAAGACGCTTGAAAAAGTCGATTGGGTTCTTAGCCATTTCCGGCAAGCAGCCGATCAGCGGTAAGCCTTTTTCTAGGGGGATCGCGAGGTCAGAGTCCGCCATCGTAATAGATGCTGTTGTCATCAGATTCTCCAATGTAAGTTTATTATTAGTGCCATCGGTGGTGACTACTTTGCCTTTTGTGACCGCTGGTCACAAGTAATATTTTGAGACTGACTGTCTCAATTGTCGTATCCTTTTGCTTGATCAAATCAGGAATTAAAAAATCTTCTTTAAAAGAGGTGGACATATATACAGTATCTGCAATAATACTGATCAAGCATACAGTATTATTTTAAACACAAAGCAAGCGCATGAATTGAGGTTTTGTACATTAGATTTGAGCGATTTGGTGAGATTAAGATAAACGCTTTTCCAACACAGACATTGAAAAATTAAGAAATTTAAAGGGGACATCCTAATGGAAGACAACAAGAAAAAAGCACTTAGCGCAGCGCTTTCACAGATTGAAAGACAGTTCGGAAAGGGCGCTGTCATGAAAATGGGTGATCACCCACGAGAAGCTATTCCTGCAGTCTCCACTGGTTCGTTGGGGCTAGATATTGCGCTTGGAATAGGCGGTTTGCCTTACGGGCGTATCGTCGAAATATATGGACCTGAGAGTTCAGGTAAAACGACGCTAACCTTGCAAGTTATCGCAGAGGCGCAAAAGCAAGGCAAAACGTGTGCGTTTATCGATGCAGAGCACGCACTTGACCCTATTTATGCAGAGAAATTGAAAGTTAATGTCGATGAGTTGTTGGTCTCTCAACCAGATACTGGCGAGCAGGCACTTGAAATTACAGACATGTTGGTTCGTTCAAACTCGGTTGATGTCATCATCATTGATTCTGTTGCGGCGTTAACGCCGAAAGCGGAAATTGAAGGTGATATGGGTGACAGCCATATGGGCTTGCAAGCACGCTTGATGTCTCAAGCGTTGCGTAAAATTACGGGTAACATTAAAAACGCTAATTGCTTAGTGATTTTTATTAACCAAATCAGAATGAAGATTGGTGTGATGTTTGGTAATCCAGAAACAACAACTGGTGGTAATGCGCTTAAATTTTATGCGTCTGTTCGCTTGGATATTCGTCGTACGGGTGCCGTTAAGCAGGGTGACGAGATTGTTGGTAATGAAACTCGCGTTAAAGTTGTTAAGAACAAGGTTTCCCCTCCGTTTAAACAAGCTGAGTTCCAAATCATGTACGGTAAAGGCATTTACCATATGGGTGAGGTAATTGATCTAGGCGTCAAAGAAGGCCTGATTGAAAAGGCTGGTGCTTGGTACAGCTATCAAGGCAGTAAGATTGGCCAAGGTAAAGCCAACTCGGCAGCTTTCTTAGAGGAGCATCGCGAAATTGCCGATGAAATCGAAGGGCTCGTCCGTGAAAAGCACATGCCTAAAGTGGAAGCCAAAGGTTCAGGAGAATCAGAAAAGGCTGCTTTAGAAGTATAAAGAGTTAACCCCTCGGCTCGATTCGCATAAGGATTTTGCGAAAGATTTGAGTCTATTGCTAGTAGCGTGTGAGTGCTTTATTGGGTTTGTCCCATAGAGCCTTACGCGCTTTTTTTTCAGTTTTTTTCAGTGCAGCAAGTGCATTTCCCTGTCATCGAACGGCTACTTTCTGCGACGACTCTCGTTGTTGATATAAGTAATATCTAATACTTGCGTGCGAGCTAAGGTGATATCTTAGTCACACTTAGCTGCGTGTTTTGATGTTGCGCTCTTTCCCATTTCACTCAGTTTTAAGTATTAAAGCTTAGCTCGCTTGTGCATTTGTTCTTGGTAAGTATTTAAGCTGCGCTATGTTGATGTGAGATGGTGGTACTTGGTTTTATTCTTCGACAAACTCTATGTCATCAAAACCTTGTTCGTCTTTGTTTAGCAAGGGCTCGTCGCTAATTTCTTTCTTCTTTAGGGTTTCAAGCACCATTACGCTACCAGCGGGTGATTCGCCAAAGCCCATTGTACTGACATCCGTATAGCGTTTGAGCTCAATTTCTAAACCGTTCAGTTTGCTTTCAAGTTTTTTACTCTCATCGTTAAAGTGTTTAATTGCTAGTTTTACGTCAATTGCTGAGCGATCAATCGATTGTGGTGGTAGCGTTTCACGGCCTAGCTGAGCATGGTAGCCTTGCAGGCGTGTTATTTCTCCAATCACATATTGTTCCGCCTCAGGACTGTCTAGGTTCATGATTTTTTTTGAGGCGATGCCTATTTCATGCGCGGTTTTTGCGAGCAATAGAGCGCTGTTTCCAGATTTTTCTATGCCCTTACGGTCCCTGTAACTGGTCCGAATGTAATTATCGGTTGAAGCAATCTGATGCTCTGCGTTATAAAAGCTTGCCGGTGCGTAGCGTTCTGCATCGTTAGCTTCTGCCTGCCCAAGAATCTGGATCGCTTCACTCAAATGGATATGGATAAGGGAGTCAATCTCCAGCGCGTACATTTTATCTCTTAGCGTACCTTGTCGATTAAGCGCTTCATTGGGCTCGCCTTCTTCAATCAGTTTGATTAATTTCGAAAACTCAAAAAGAATTGATTGATAACGTTCAGGAAATGTTTCAGGAGCGTTAAGCTTCTGCAGCATACGTTTATGTGCAATGGCCTCTTTGATATATACCAATACGTCGGCCTTGTTTGCCAGTCCTTTTTTAATCAACTCTCTTGCCGATAGCGCATACTCAATTGGGCCATTAGGTTTCCCTGCAACGGGTTTCATGGCTAGTTGCTTAGCTTTATCGAGTGACTGTTTTGCTTGGGCTAGGTGTAATGGTGAGAAGAAGGCTAGGTTCTCGTCAGCGACCGCCGCAAGTTCTGCATCGGCCAAGTCTATAGCCTCTTGTGGGCTAAGAACTCTTTTCTCAGCATGTTTTGCCGCTTTTTTCTGGATCGCTTGGGTTGACGCAACCTGCTGGCTGGAGCAGGCCGAAAGTAGTAGCGAAGATAGCAGGGCTAATAGGGCTGCATTAAGCCTAGTATTTGACGAAAAGATCATAAAGAGAGGTGTCCTTACTCATTATTGTTATTCTGAAGGAGGCTATTGTCCCAAAAAAACTAGGGTAGTTAAAAGCGCTACGTCACTAATTTTTATTTGAAAAAAATCAGGGTTGCAATGGGCCGTGTCCATCGCCTATTTTTTGCTCCTTAGCGCGTGAAATTGCATCGAACGTTGTCTCGATGCCTTTTCGTGTTGCGTCTACCAAATTATCGCCGAGCGCTAGGTAGGCAGCAATCGCCGATGACAGATTGCAGCCCGTACCATGGGTGTTTCGGCTATCGATTCGTGGGTGTTCAAACAAGTGCTGTTGCTCAGGCGTGTATAGAGCATCGACAATGACTGCTTGTTCGCTATGGCCGCCCTTCATGAGGATATGAGACGGACCTAGTTTAGTGAGTTGTTTTGCTTGCGCCCCTATATCGTCGAGCTTGTTTGATTTCATGCCATCTAAGCCGAGTAGCAACCTCGCTTCATTTAGGTTAGGTGTCAGCAGTAAGATTTTCGGAAACAGGCTTGAGATAAGTAAGGCTTGAGCCTCTGCTGACAGCAGGCGGGTTCCGCTTGAGGAAACGATAACGGGGTCTAGGATGACGGGTATGTCAGGGTGATCGCTGAGTATCTTAGAAACGGCAATGACATTTTCGGCACTACCTAACATGCCGATCTTGATGGCCTTGACGGATAGGTCGGACAGAACCGCTTGTGCTTGTGCTTTTACTTGCTCTGCGGGTAGCGTGAATACGTCTTGCACCTCGCGGGTATTTTGGGCGGTGACTGCTGTAATGACCGTTGCACAATGAACGCCGATGGCCGCGCACATTTTGAGGTCAGCTTGAATACCAGCACCTGCGCTTGAGTCAGAGCCCGCAATACTGAGTACCGTTGGATGTTTGCTATCCATACCTTAATCGTCTCTTTGATGAGGTGTTCGAGGATCGTATTTTTAAGTTGTACTTATTGCCCAGCGCTATATTCTATTGGCTTCGTTGTGGGTCACAAGTCTTTTACCATTTTATGCATCGTTTAATTGTTTTGTTGCTCGCTTTAAGTGCTACCGCTCATGCTTTGAAGCCAGAGGATGTGCTCGGCGAATACTGGAAAGACCCACTTTTTGGTGCAGCGGCTGCGAAAGAAACGGTGCAAGTTGAAATACTACATAAGTTGCTGTGGCCTAAAGAGATATCGGTAACGCGTGGGCATAACATTCGTTTCGTTGTGACCAATAAAACGCCCATGTTGCACGTGCTCGCCTTCTCTGAAGACCCAGAGACCTTGCTGGTAGATGATGACTTTCAGGTTTACCTGCAAGAAGACTTGTTTCACGCATCGATGGAGCCTATTACCGATGGCCAGCACACGCATGCAGGTACTGCCGTAGATGACCCCAAGCCAATCGTTCTAACGATGGATCGCAACCCTAGTGTGCTAGTTCGCCCTGAAGAGTTTAAAGAGGTCATTATTCAGTTTGAGTCGCAGACCTCAGTCACGCTATTCTGTGTTGTATCTGGTCATGAAGACGAGCGGCATCAAAGCGTGATCAAGGTCTTACCTGAGAGCAGTGCTGTGCATTCCGAAATCTTGTTGCCGTTGGCGCCCTAGTGGCAGATCACCAGATTCCAAACCTCCTGTAAATACCGAACAGTAAATGCAAGAATCAACCAAATCTATTTCATAAAGAGTTACCTTTAATCATGCAGCGTAATGAAATACTCAGTCCGATTGTCTGGCAAGCGCCGGTGTTAAGTTTGTTGGATCAGCGGCTATTGCCTGGCGAAGAGAAGTGGGTTGACTGTGCTTCCGTGTCCGCTGTCATTGCAGCGATTAAATCGATGGTGGTTAGAGGCGCGCCTGCGATAGGCATCACGGCAGCCTATGGTGCGGTGATTGCCTTGAATGAAGTTCGTCACACGCAAGAGGAGATTGGGCGTCAGAACTTTGCAGCGTTAATGAACGAGTTGGCGGATGCCAGGCCGACTGCCGTCAATCTTGCTTGGGCCGTAAACTCGGTCAACGACTTACTTACTAAGCACCGCTGGGATGACTTTCCGGCCGCGCTATTGGCGCTCGCGCAGGAAATTCATCAGGCCGATGTCACGGCGAACCTGTGTATGGGAGAGCTGGGTAAGGACGTAATGGTGGCGGGTCAAGATAACCCGTTTTCAGTACTTACCCATTGCAATACAGGCAGTTTGGCGACGGGTGGTTATGGCACCGCTTTGGGTGTTATTCGGTCGGTTTGGGCGTCTGGAATGTTGGATCGGGTATTTGCCGATGAAACGCGCCCATGGTTGCAGGGCTCTCGCTTGACCGCTTGGGAATTAGAGCGCGATGGAATTCCAGTGGTACTGAATACGGATTCAGCGGCTGCCTGGCTAATGGCAAAAGAAAATATACGCTGGGTCGTGGTGGGAGCAGACAGAATTACTGCGAACGGTGATGTCGCCAACAAGATCGGAACCTATAGTCTTGCCGTTTTGGCTAAGCATCATGGGGTTCGGTTTATGGTTGTTGCGCCTTCAAGTACCGTTGATATGGCGCTTTCGTCAGGTCAGGAGATAGAGATCGAAGAGCGGACTGCAGACGAGTTAACATTGATTGGAGGCACGCGTATGGCACCTGAAGGTATTGAGGTGGTTAACCCTGTGTTTGATGTCACACCGGCTAGCTTAATTGATGTTATCGTGACCGAGCGTGGGATCGTTGAAAGCCCCACGCTTGCCAAGATGGAGGCCTTGTTTTGATGAGCCAAGATAAAAATAGCCGTACGCTGGAGGCGATTGAACTCTGGTTGGACGAAAAAGTGATTGGCTTGAATCTTTGCCCTTTTGCTAAACAACCTCGCAAAGCGGGTCGTATTGCGATTGATATTGTGACGACAATGGACGAGGACTCGATATACGAGGCATTTCTCACGGCAGCATATGGCTTGTTATCTGTGCCGATAGAGCAAACGGAAACCAGCTTGCTGGTATTGGAGTCTGGCTTTGAGTCTTTTGAGGATTACCTGGATTTATTGAGTCAGCTAGAAACCTTAATTGACTTGAATGATTGGCGGGGAACTCTCCAGCTAGCCAGTTTTCACCCCTTGTATCAGTTTGAGGGAACTGAGCCCGATAGCCGTGAAAACTACACCAATCGATCGCCTTTCCCTGTGTTTCACCTGCTACGTGAAGACAGTATCTCTAAAGCGAGGGAGTTACACCCAAATACAGAGGAGATTCCTGAGCGAAATATTGCTCTGTTTGAGGAAATGGATGACGAGCAGTTTAACCAGCTTTTTGGTCCGCAATAGCGAGAGGGCCGTTATTCTTCTGTGAGCTAAACGCGTCTGATCGCGTTTAGATCTGTTAAATGGTGTTAGCCTCCAGACTGTTTAACGTCAAAACCTTTTTTCTTAAGTAGCTCAATTAGTACTTTCCGGTGGTCGCCTTGTATTTCAATCACGCCGTCTTTTACGGCGCCGCCAACGCTGCACTTTTGTTTAAGTTCTTTTGCTAGTTTTTTTAGTTCGCCACTGTCTTTTAGTACGCCCTTGATTAGGGTAACGCCTTTACCCTTGCGTCCTTTTGTATCCAAGCTAACACGCACAATGCCGTCGCCAGTTGGTATTCCTTCATGTTTACACTGACAGCTCGATAGCGGCTGCTCGCATTCAGGGCACAAGCGGCCGGTTTCGGTTGAATAAACAAGTGATCGTTCTTTCGCCATAACTATGCTTCCGGTTTAAGGTGTTTTCGGCTCCAATGCCATGCGCCCAGACCCACCAATATGTTAGCAAGAGTCGAGGCCAAATAAAGACCTATCAGTCCAAATAGCTGGTTCAGTACGAACACGAGCGGCAAGTAAAGACCAAGCAAGCGCATGAATGACATGACCAGTGACGGACGCGGGTCACCCGTGCCGTTGGCGGCAGATGAGCTAGTCATTATAAAGCCGAGAAACATATAGGAAATCGGCACTAGCCACAAATACCACCGCGCGGAATCGATGACTAAAGGGTTGTCGCTGAATAGGGAGGCGAGAGAGTGGCCCGCAACTAGCAACAGTGCAGCAACTGCCAGGTTCCAGCGCGTAATAAAACGGAAACTTATCCTCAGTGCTTCCGCGACGCGATCTTTGCGGTTTGCGCCCCAGTTTTGACCGACAAATGGGCCCATGATTGATGACAACGCCATCACCACTACAATACAAATAGACTCAATCCGTGAGGCGACGCCAAACCCTGCGACCGCTTCCGGACCATAACCTGATACCAACCACGTAGTAATCGCGACAGAAAGCGGAGCAATAAGGTTGGTGCCGGTCGCTGGGATGCTGATTCGCAGAATTGCTTTCCAGCTAGCAGCGATATTACGAGTGCAGGCAGAAAAACGTACAAAGCCTAGTTTATAGGTTAAGAAGTAAAGCCCGATAACCAGTGCTATCGAGTAAGAGATCACCGTTGCGAGCGCAGCTCCCGCGAGTTCCATTCGCGGCAAGCCAAACATGCCAAATATCAGCAGTGGGTCGAGAATGATATTGACTACAGCAACGCTCATCATGATGAGGCCAGGAACACGCGTATTGCCGCTTGCACGAAGGGCTGAGTTACCGACCATTGGAACAACGACGACAAAACTGCCCAAAAACCAGATGTCCATAAAGTCGTGAATCAGCGGGAAAAGATGCGCCGGCGCGCCTAATGCACGAAATATGGGGTCCATGTAATGGTAGCCAAGCAAAGCGAATGCGACGGCAATGAATAAGGCAATGATGATGGAGTGGGTGGCGTAGCTCTGCACCATGTCGTGTTGCTGTGCGCCCAGCGCTCGCGCGATCACGCTAGACGCGCCAATGCCAACACCAAAGGCCAAACTTAGTAAAATGGAAACAATCGGGATCGTAAAGCTCATCGCTGCCAGCGGTTCTGTGCCCAGCTGACCAACGTAAAACGTGTCGACAATGTTCATCGACATGATCGATAGAATGCCCCAAATCATGGGCACGGTCATGTCGTAGAGATGATTACCGACATCGCCGTCGGTTAGGTCTTTTTTTAACAATCTATTGAGCTCAAATAACCTGGCGGAACGATGCGGTCCGATTGATTCTATTTATAGCAATACAGCCCGGTGGCCTAAGCATCATAGACCTGCTGATTGCCTTAATCAGAGGAGGGCGTTTGTTTATCTGCTGGCGAGCTCTTGTCGCTTGGCATCTGGGCGTCTCTCAAAGCCTGTACCGTTAATTCCTGTTCAGCAACAAAGTGAAGAGACATGTTAAAGGCTTCACGGGTAAACTCCAATACTTTAGCGTAGCCCTCATCTGAAAGCTGGCGCGCCTGATCTTTTGAGCGAAAAATATTAATGAACTCTCGCTCTCGCTGATACTGGAGAGGGAGGCGTCCTGCTCCCCAATCGTGCAGTAATTTCCATGTTTCAGGTGAGTAGGTGCGGCTATATTTTAAGATGAAGGGAATTGGATCATTTCGCGCGAGCAGCGCTGAAAGGCGCAAAATTAGTTCAAATGAAAGTGTCGCCGTGCCATTCTCGACAGCTTCCAGAAAAGACTTATCTTTTAGCTGCAAGGCGTCATTCAGTTCATTAATAGTTAGTCCAGCCACTTCTCGAAGGTCTTTAAGTGACTGACCTGCTGATACCATTAACTTCAATTGATCTTGCGATTGAATAAGCGCTTTGCCGACCTTATAGGATGTGTCGGTGGTTTTCTTTGCCAGTTTGAATGCGTTGGATGTGGCGTCGCTAATGCGGTCAAACAAACCGCTAATAGACTCTTCGCTAATCCATGGCTCTGGCTTTTCTGATGCAGGCGCGGAGTTGCTATTTTTTGACTTTGACGCCTTATCAGCAGTTTTTTTCGAAGCGCTAGCCGGTTTGGAGGAAGGGCCTTTCGATTGGCCCTGCTTCGAGGTGTTGTCTGAATCAGTCACCTTAACCTCCATACCGTTTGTTTGCCATGCCTGCTTAAGCTGCGGCTTTATTCGCTGTCATTGTTTTTAAGTCGATGAGGTCTAGCAGAACTTCAGCACTTTCTTTCACCACAAAATCAGGTTTGAGGTCGTGATCTGACTTACTAGCTTCTTCTTCGATATACGATTCCCACGCCTCAATATCCTTGAATATCGCCTTGCCATCGATAACGCGTCGTTTATTCACGAGGCCTAGTTGTGCTGCCTCAAGTACGTCGTTTTCACGCATGCGTTTTTCTTTGTTTAGTGTCACTTCCTGTTTCGCACGCTGGCCTTCTAACAAGCTAATCTCTTCGAGTAAAAGTTGATACTCAGGATCTTTTTCAAAGCGTTTTTGATGCTGAGACTCAAGCTGCTTCGTCAAGGCGGTTACTCGATTCTGATTGATGTACGGTGCCGCCTTAATAGCGTCCCACTGTAAGGCATGATCAAGCGAGTCTTCGCCAACCTTAGATTTGTCAATGGTGGCCGGAACGTTAATATCTGGAATCACTCCCTTGTGCTGTGTACTCGCGCCGGAGATACGGTAGAACTTTGCTTGGGTGATTTTTAGTTGGCCATGATTAAGTGGGCGCACGGACTGAACAGTGCCTTTGCCAAACGTTTGTGAGCCCATGATTAAGCCTCTGCCATAGTCTTGGATCGCGCCTGCAAAGATTTCTGAAGCAGAAGCGCTTAAACGGTCTACCAAAACGATTAAGGGGCCGCCATAAAACAGGCTAGGGTCAGGGTCTTCCATCGTTTCTATTCGGTCGTTCGCGCCGCGGATTTGTACGGTAGGGCCTTCATCGATAAAGAGGCCTGTTAGCCGGTTAGCTTCATCTAGGGAGCCGCCGCCATTGCCGCGAAGGTCGATGACGAGGCCATCCAATTCGTTTTCTTTTTGCAGGTCGCTCAGCAGGTTCATTACGTCGCGAGTGGTACTTTTGTAGTTTGGATCTCCGTTCTGCATGGCCTGAAAGTCGGCATAGAACGTGGGTATCGCGATCACGCCTACTTTTTTGTCTGCGCCGTTGCGCTCTAGTTCAATCAACGAGCTGTTCGCGGCTTGGTCTTCTAGTTTTACTTTATCTCGAACAATACTGATTCGTTTGGTGTCGGTATCTAACTTCGCTTCTGATGGGATGATTTCTAAACGCACAGTTGATTTCTTAGGGCCGCGAATAAGGTCGACGACCTCGTCCAAACGCCAGCCAATAACGTTTACCATTTCGCCATCTTTATCTTGCGCGACGCCGACAATGCGATCGGCCGCCTTCAGTTTGGTCTGCGTGGCAGCGGGGCCGCCCGTGACAAGACGAACCACTTTGGTAAATTCGTTATCGCTTTGCAATACCGCACCGATGCCTTCCAAAGAAAGGCTCATGTTGATGTTGAAGTTTTCTGACGATCGCGGTGAAAAGTAGGTCGTATGAGGGTCATAAACGGTTGTAAATGCGTTCATATAGGACTGAAACGCATCTTCGCTACGAACTTGTAGGCTTCGCTTGAGCTGAGTGGTATAGCGCTTATGTAGGGTCGCTTGCGCTTCTTCAATGGTTTCTCCATTTAGCTTTAATGAGAGGGCTGCGCTTTTGATGCGTTTGCGCCAAAGGTCGTCCAGTTCAGCCTGCGTTTTTGCCCATTCAGCGTTCTCGCGATCTGTTTCAATATATTCATCCTTTGCAAAGTCGAGCTTAGGTAGTCCATTTTTGACGAAGTCTATTTTCTTGGTCATGCGCTCGATGTGACGCGACTGGTAGACATTATAAATGTTGAAACCAGGCTCTAGTTGACCGGTTTTCAATGCACCGTGAAGGCGCTGGCGGTAGGCGCTAAAGTACTCCACATCGCTTTTCAGGAAATACAGCTTCTGTGGGTCGAGTGCGCTGATATAGTTGTCGAAAACTTTCTCGGATAAACTCTTATCAATATCCTGTTTTCGATAGTGGCTGAGCAACAGCGAGCGAGCGATGTGTATGCTGGCTTCGCGTTGCTCTCTTTCCGGCTTGAGCTCGGCAAAAGCCTTGGCTTGTTCCAATAACGCGAGGTCAGCTTCACTCGAATCGGTTAGGGCAAAGCTAACGGATGAGAATAAAAGAAGCAGTAAAGGTAAAAATAGTCGAACTGAAATCATAAAAACGACCCGAAAATAAGCAGGATAGCCTGCCCGATTGTATTGGATTGCCTGCACTGCCGCCAGAACAGGTGCGATTAAGTTTTGTTAACCGCGTTACTAAAAACACAGTATAGGTGCAGTTTCGTGAATCTGTTTTGTTGTTCATAGCAAATATTGGGACTAGTCTTAAGAAATCAAAACTTTTGTCCTTTGGAGTTCCAGATGTCTTTACTAGATAACATTCAAAACTATTACGAAACCTTAGTTGTAGAGGTGCTTGCTGAACACTATAAGGGTGAAGAGGTCGAACTGGAATTTATGACTGATGTGGTGTGCGTGGCGCTTAACCATTTGCCACCACGCTATTTTCGTCATGGTGTTGATATGATTTTCTATACCTCACCGATTGAGCGCGATGAATTAGCCACTAAAGCGCGAGAAGCGGTTGAAGCGGCGATCCGATATGTGGAAGAAAATAACCGTTAACTGATCGTGTTCTGTTACGTTTCCATTGTTTCGAAAAAAAAGGATAGGGCCTCTCTGGGCGTCTATCCTTTTTTGTGCCACCGTTTAAGCGCAACAGGGCAAGTCTGTCGCTTACTTACGCGAACAATTGGTCGATACACGCCTGGATGCGAGTATCAAACTCTGTTTGCTCGTCGTCGGATAATCCCACGCTCGAAAACCAATCTGATAGCAACAGCGTTAGCTGCTCTTCTCTGCTGAGATGGTCACCAGAGGACATACCCTCTGACAGGCGCGTCACCTGCAACTGCATGCGTAGTTCTTTATCTTGTTCCGGTGAATCAAGGCCCGCAGCAATCTCACAGCGAATGCAAAGTTGTCGAGTGGTTTCCGTGGTGAGTATCTTCGACGCGCTTAGCGCGCCTGCCTTTAATGAAATCCAACTTTCTTTCATGCGTGTTTCGATTTCAGGTTTGATCGCCATTCTGGACTTAAATTGCGAGTCTAATTCCGAGTCCTGACTGGCGTCTTGCGCTAGATGGCGCTGGCGCAGTATCGCAAGTTTTCGTGTTGCTTCTTGCCATTGCGCGTAGCGAAGCTTGTTTTGTTCAGCTCGGATAAGGTCTTTGATATTGCCAACCAGCGAATCAAATAATGCACTATGTTGTTCTGCTGCTTTGCGCGGCAGGCCTGGTAACTGTTTATTTTGCTTTCTAAAATCGTCGAGAGCGCTTTTGAGTGCATCCGCGCTGAGGCTGCTCGCGTCCGCAACAAAAGACTTCATTTGTGTAGTAAGTGCTTGAGCCGCTTGAATAGCGCTGTCAGCCTCTTCGCGTCTTGTTTCGCGCGCTTGATCACGGCGTGCGAAAACTTGGTCGCATGCCAGGCGAAAAGCCTTCCAAAGTACCCGGTCCTTTTTATGCTCGGTAATGCCGATGTCTTGCCATGCTTTTTGTAGTGATTTTGCAGACTCGATCGCTTGGTCCAATGGCTCATGTGTAATCAATGCGGTTGCCTTTTCAACGACCTGTTCCTTCAATGCAAGATTACTCGCTCGCTCTGCATCAAGGTGTTTATCTAGGGCGTCTAATAAACCATTAAATTGTTTTTGAATCGGTCGGTTCGCTTTGTGGTCGACCGGAAATGCAGCGCGCCACTCTTCGCGTGCTTTACGGTTGATTTGATCCGCCGCCTTCCAATCTGCATTCTCCCAGTCGTTGTTTTCAACAAACTGTGTGAGTTGTTCAATCAGCATTTTACGTTTATCTAAATTATTGCTTTTAAGAACGCCTTGTTCCGAGTTGTAGGCTTTGCAGGGTTCGTAAGCAAGATCAGAAGCGGTCTTAAACCGAAGCCACAAGGCATCGTCAGAAGCCCCACCTAGAGACTTCCACTCCATTTGCATGTCTTTGATTTTTTTGGCTTTATCTTGAGGCGGAAGTGTTTGCTCAGATAAGCGTTCCATTGCTTCACAGAGCTCGGTTTGACGTGGCGTGGACGCAAAGCCCTGCCAGTCTCGTAGCTCATTGAGTTGCTTGGTGCGTAGGCTTAATTGGGTATGAAACTTGTCGCTCTCGCGTGAGTTAAGTTGGCTAAGCAGGCTTTGTATTTCCTTAACGATGCGGCTGGAGCCTTTTATCTGCTTTTCTTCCAAGCTGGCATCAAGCTTTTGTAGCTTCTGTTCCAACTGGCTTGTGAGCTCTGCGCTGTTTTGTTGTAGCTTTTGTTTAACCTGCTGGGTGACCCCTAGAGCTTGGTTAGCCTCTGTTAGAATTTCGGGTTGCGCAAAGGCTGAGGGCCAGTCAATACCTTGGATACTCTTGCTCAAGGTCAAATTCAGCTTACTGAGTTTAGAGGCATCTTCTTTTGCTAGTTTGATCCCCGCGATAAGTTCGCTAAGTGTGTCGTTTTGATCTGCAAGTGCCCTAAGTGCTTTTAGATAGCTGCGAAGTTCGCCCATCAAAACTTGATAATGCCGCGCTTGGCTCTTGTCAACGCTACTATGCCGGGTTGCTTCAATCCAACGGTTTTCCTGTGTTTTAACGATGGCATCTAACGCCGAAAACTCTTGGGTTGAGGCAGGTGAGTCGCGGAACTGATTCAACGTTTCTTCTAAGGTTAGCAATGTCGCCTGTTGTTCATCACCGCCGGCTTTGGCTAGCAGTTCAGCTTCAAGTGCTGCCTTTTGCTCATCAATTAACGTTTGTGCACGCGTTTGGCAGCGTGACGCCGCTTCGTCGAAGCATTTGAGCTGGCTTTCGGTTGCTGTCGTTTTTGCTGACGCCCACCGTTGCGTAATGCTTTCGAGCTTTGAGTCGTAGAGATTTAAGTTTTCTGTGTTGGCGAGCTCGGTGATTGACTCAACCAGGAGCTTCACTTGTGACTCAAGATGCGCAGTTTGTTTTTGGCGTTCACGAATGCGCTCTAACTTTACTTTGACAATTTGGTAGACGCCTTTGTCTTTTGACTTTACCGACTGGGTCAGTGCTTTCAGCTCTTTCTCACTTTCTAGAAGTTCTGCAGCGGCCTGTCTAATACGGCTTGTTTTGCCTTTAGTCGCAATCGTTAACAATGCTTGCGGCTCTTCAATGCGTGCGAGCCCGTTAATAAATGTGTCGGGGTTACTGGCCGCGACAATCATATCGGTTAGCAACGTTAGGTCTGTAATGAGGTCAAAAATGCTTAACGATTGTGTGTTCGCTAATGTATGTAAGCGTTCTTCGATAAGCGGTTTGATTTTTTCATCGCCGTTTTGATGTAACTTGATCAAGGCATCGGTGGCCGAAATCTTTTCAATGGCTGTCTTTCTGATGTCGAGTTCTGGATCATTGCTCGCCAGAGATAAAAGAACCTCTTGGTCTTCTTCGTTATTTGTCTGTAGTAATTTGACTGCTTCTAATCGAATCGCTTTGTTCTTATTTTGCCACTTGGGCTTGAATAACTTAGAGAGAAAAGTAGACATCAGAGTTTCCGGTTAACGTAAATTAGGGTGATAAAGGTATTAGCTAGATAGCAGGGCTGTTTGCTTGGGGTAGCGGGAGCTACTTTGAGCGAACTAAACACACTGCCAATACCAGTCAAATTCGTCAAAGCCGAGCGCAAGGAACTGTTCACTTTGACGTAGCATCATAAAGCCACCAATTTAACTACGTATTGAGCCAATCGGGAAGGGCTTTGTCGGCATTATTCATGATAATTTCGTGTCGTTGATTGATTGCTCAATCAAGGTATTATTGCATTTAGGTCTTGAGTGAACTCGTGATTGAGTGGGGATTAACTTTTGATCGTTATTTTTGAGAGAAAGAAACTACTTTTAGACAGTTAGTTAAGGCTTTACGAGAAGCGGATGAAAGGGTTTATTACACCGTATGTCAAACCATGAAATTGCAGATTCGCCGGACAAAAACAGCACAAAAACACGCCATTTTTTGTATAAAAAAGCGATTGACTTGCTATCGCGCAGAGAGCACTCGCGTGCAGAATTAGGGCAGAAACTTCGGCTTAAAAGTTCGGCTGAAGAAGAGCTTGTCGATGCTTTGCTTCCTGACGTTCTCGATGAATTAACGCAGCTGGGTTATCTGAGCAATGAGCGCTACGCGGAAATGATCGTTCGTAGTCGTTTTGAAAAGGGCCATGGTCCAGTTCGGATACGTTTAGAGCTAAAACAAAAGGGCATTGAGTCTGCGTTGGTTAGTGAAAGTCTTGACGCCTTTGATGCCGACTGGTTTGCCTTAGCCGCGACCGTCCAGCGTAAACGATTCGGCGAATCTCCTGTTGATATGGCGGCGCGCGCAAAGCAAATGCGCTTCCTTTCTAGCCGCGGCTTTTCCTCGGATCAAATAGACTATGCCTTGAGCGGTCGTGAAGAATAGTTATTTTTCTATCTGCGGCGTTCAAGCTTAATTTTTTGAAATTAAACGTTTTATTTTATATATGCGGCGTGATTTTTTGTTGTGCTTCTATTTTCTATCCAGTTTTTTTTCCTCGAACTAGACTTGATATGGCGCTTTGCGGCTTGGGTATCGAGTAGGGTATAGTGCGCGGCGTTTGAATTATCATTTTAATCAGCGTCTTGGTCTAATGTACACATGAACCGTCTAAATATACACTGGTTTGCTATCGCAGCGCTTGGCTCAATGCTAGTGCATGTGCTTGCTATTGGCTGGTGGTTGGCGAATTCGCTAGATAGCCAGGATGGTGCTCGTGGTGTTTCGGTAAGTATTGTTTCCCTTGAGGTCAGTTCAACTACTGCTGACCCAAATGCCGCGAATCCTCATAAGGCAGTGCCAACAGTTGATACGGGAGCGCCGCTGTACTCAGAAGATGAGCGCTCAGAAGCCACGCCGTTTTTAACGGCTTCCAAGCCAGTATCGAATATATCTCCACTTAGATCTGTTAAGGTCAGTGTGAATGCGTCTGATCGATCCGACGTCAAGGTTGTTACAGCAGCACCCTCTTACATTTCAGAGCCTGTCCCGCAAGCGATTGTTAAGAATATAGCGAGTGGAAAAACAATTGGGGTGACCGAGAATACAGCCGAAGTCGAGCCAATTGCGCGAGCGACAGGCGAGCTGGCTGGCCTAACTGAACCAGCTGATAGTAATCCCGCGACGGAACAGCCTTACTTGCCTTTGGCAACACTGCCGATTACCGACAACGAAGCTATTGTGACTAACGACACGAATAGTGAGGGGATGGTTAGTTCTGCGGCAAACCAAGGTGACGATTCAAATCGGCCGCCGTCATATGACATAGGATCTGACCGCAACCCTAAACCCCAATACCCTTTTATCGCCAAAAAACGGGGTTGGCAGGGAGACGTGCTGATAGGGGTGGATGTAAAACAAGATGGCTGGCCTCAGCGCGTTCGCGTAATCGAATCGAGTGGCTTTGGCCTGCTAGACAATGCAGCGGTCGCTACCATTCGAGACACTTGGAAATTTCAGCCAGCCCAACACCTGCGCCGGACGGTTATTGGCTACACCGAAGTGCCCATCTCTTTTCGCCTCAATTGATATTTTCGTTGACATTCTAAGGTTTGCTCATTAGATTGGCGCCTCGTTACAGGTGTTCCAGTTCGAAATTTGAACAGTGAATGAAACGGGAATTTGGTGAACGTGATGCTACTTGATAGCATTAAGTAACTCCAAAGCTGCCCCCGCAACGGTAATTGAGAGTGTCGCTTAAGCAATGCCACTGTGTGTATGCATGGGAAGGTGTTAAGTGACAGATTCGCTTAGATTAAGTCCCTTTGGGGATTTCGAATCACCTCATAAGCCCGGAGACCGGCCTGCAACGTATCACCGGTATTGCGGAGGGCGATACAGCGGCAGAATCTATATCCCTGCTCACTGCTTTCCCTCATCTCTGCATGCCATGGTTTTTCATTGCCGGGGTTGGCTTTGGTGTACTGTTTACTCTTTATTCTCGTCTTTCTGTTTTCGGGCTGGCCCGAAAGTGTTCTTGCCGATACGGTAGCTACGCGTCTGAATACCGTGGTCGTTGAAGCGTCTCGCCCGCCGGCTGACCATGTCGATACAGACTATCAAACTGGGCATGTCTCCGTTATTTCTCATGAAAGCTTCGATAGCGACGTCTCTACTGTGGCAGATGTGTTGCGCAAGCAGTCTGGGTTGCAAGTACGTCAATCGGGTGGCTTGGGCAGTTTTTCCACCTTGAGTGTGCGCGGTTCTACCAGTGCGCAGGTTAACGTTTATTTGGACGGTGTGTTGATTAATGATGCACACGGCGGTTCCGTCGACCTAAGTCAGTTCGTGTTGTCGGTCATTGATCGGATCGAGATTTATCGCGGCGCTGTGCCTGTTCAGTTAGGCATGGGAGGCATTGGTGGTGCCATTAACATCCGCACCAAAAAAGCCGGTGCAGAAAATGTCCGGCAATTGATACTGGGTGGCGGCTCGTTCAGAAGTCGTAAGGTCGGCTTGTCTGCCAGTGGCCATCTTGGTGAGACTCGTTATATGGGCGCGTTGGAGCTTCTGGAAAGCGACAATAATTTTGAATTGGTAAATGATAATCAAACACCGGATAACCCTCGCGATGATCGGTTGGAAAAACGTAATAACGCCGATTTTACACAGGCCCATGGCCTGCTGACTCTATCCCGTCCCCTCAGTGATCGCTGGACGGCGCAGCTGATCATGCAGCACAATGAAAAATCAAAATCGGTTCCTGAGGTGATGAACCTAGCTTCTTCCAGACCATCCCTGGAGTCTGAATATAGCAGCCTGAAAGCTCGGTTCGAACATGAGTTTAATGCGCAGCAAAACCTTGTGTATAGCGCTTACTTCTCGCGTAAATGGACTCGCTACGATGACCAACAAAGCCGTGTTGGTTTAAGCGCAAACCTAGAGGAAACAACCACTAATAATGTTGGCGCAGGCATCGTGTCGCTCAATAGCTGGTCGCAGCATTTAATGACAGCCAGCTTGAATGTGTCGCAAGAAAACTTTCACGATGAAGACATTTTGCGCAATGCCAGTGGCCGCTTCACACGTCAATCAGCTATTTTGGGGCTTCAGGATGAGTGGCTAAGTCATTCCGGTGTCTGGATGCTGAATGCCGGTGTGCGGCTTGTTTCGATCGACGACGAGGCGCTAATACTGAAGCGCGATATAAGTGACCGGCACCTGAACTGGAGCATTGGTGCGCTCCTGATGGTCAACGATTCTGTTCAGATAAAAGCCAATGTATCACGCGACATTCGCATCCCAACGCTTTACGAGTTGTACGGCGATCGTGGCTTCTCGATTGGCAACGAGGAATTACAGCCGGAATCCGCACTCAACGCCGAATTTGGTTTGAGCCTTGATTCCACCGACTATACAACGAGCTTGACCTATTTTCAGAGACGCCTCGAAGACGCCATTCTTGTGATTTATGACTCGCGCGCGATCGGGCAGGCCGAAAACGTTTCCAAGGCCCGCATTGCTGGGGTGGAGTGGGAGCATGCCTGGCAGGCAACCTCATTCTGGAAGCTCGATGCACAGCTCACTTATCAGGATTCCGAAGACCGTTCCGGTGCCAGAGCGTTCCAAGGGAATTCGCTGGCCGGAGTATTTAAAAAGCAGGCACTGCTGGGCTCCGAGTGGGGTGTTGCAGATCTAAGGCTACGTCTCGAATACCACTATCAGGATGACGGGTTTTACGATCGTTCCGCGGTGGCAGGCATGCCCACGCAAAAACGCATGGACGCCACCTTCGGCTGGTACGGCACCAGAACCGCAATCGAAATGCAATTGCTCAATCTGGGCGACCAAAGAATAGAAGACTTTAATCGTTACCCAGGGCCCGGGCGGCATGTCTTTTTTACCTATAAACAACAGTTTTAAATGAGAATGGGAGTAAAGGAATGAAATTTTATCAACACTATATGAGAGCCTTGGCGTTCGCGGTCATCGCGTTCGTGATAACAGGCTGTGGCAGCAGCAACGGACCGGCAATCACTTCTAGTAACTTTGAGGATATTGCCAGTAACCCCTATGAAATTCATGTCGTGAGCACGACCAAAGCCTACATTTTGCGTTATGGGTCTCCGTCAATCTGGATTGTTGATCCGAGTGTAAATGCCGCCGATGAGGAGAACTTCAAAATTGGCGAAATCAATTTGAGTACCTACGACAGTGACAGAGTACCCAATATGGCGTCGGGAGTAGTTGTCGGTGGCGTGTTATACGTTGTAATGCAGGTCATGGACGATGATTTTGTGCCGGGACAGGCTTATCTGGCAGCGATCGACACCGCCACTGATACTGAGTTGTCCATTGGTGCTGGCCCTAAACAAGGCCTGGCGTTAACGGTCGTGAATCCGGTTGATATTGACGTTGCCGATGACGCCTTGTTGGTCACCGGTGTGGGCCGCTACGGTAGCAGCTTTGCGACGCCTCCGAGGGAAACAGAATATACCGGTGGTATCGAAAAAATCAGCCTCGCGGACTACAGCTCCGAATTATTGATCGATGACGGTGATGCCAGCACCCACCCCTATGGCCAAATTAATGGCTTAACAGTGATCAGTGATACGCAAGCGTATTTTACTGGCTATGCGGCCTGGCAGGATATTGGCTTGTACGAATTCAATCCAACTACAGGCACCGTCACCAATACCGTATTAAGCGGTGAGAATATCACGACGATAGCAGCCAGCCCAGAAGGTTACTTATGGTTGGGGTTCGGTGAATTTGGGGCGCCGGAAATTCAGATTCTTGATCCTGCCGATAACACTGAAGTTGATATCATCGAAACTGACAATAACATTAGCCAGATCTTCTTCAGCGGAAGCCTGAGCTTGATGGGTAGCTGTGATTTTTGTGCGGTCTTGGTCGGGGTGGCTCAGGACTATGGCTCCAGTGATATCTCCATTGCAAATGCCGAGTCTCCCTATGATATTGACCAAGGCTATGCCGCGCAGGATTTGTCAGATATTGTCGGTGGTGTAGGCGGCGAGTTTTTCTACCGGTTGGGACGCTCGAGCCAGCATAATATTACGCAATACCGTTTCGACAATCCGATGGTGCCGCAATGGCAATTTTCCACTAACCCATAAGAGAGCCTGAACAACATGGCCACACTCATGGTTCAGGGTACGACCTCGGATGCTGGGAAAAGCACCTTGGTCGCGGCTATTTGTCGTTGTTTACATCGGCGCGGCGTTTCCGTCGCGCCATTCAAACCTCAGAATATGGCGCTGAATAGCGCTGTCACGGAAGATGGTGGTGAAATTGGACGTGCTCAGGCGCTCCAGGCTCAGGCTTGTCGTTTGGCGCCCACTACTGATATGAACCCTGTTTTACTGAAGCCGAATACAGATATTGGCGCGCAGGTGATTATTCACGGAAAGGCGATCGGCAACATGAACGCCACGTCTTATCATGACTACAAACAGACTGCGATGAGCGCAGTACTTGAGTCTCACCAGCGTTTATCAGAGAAGTACAGCGTTGTTGTCGTCGAAGGCGCTGGATCGCCCGCAGAAATTAATTTGCGTGACAAAGATATTGCGAATATGGGCTTTGCAGAAGCGGTCGATTGTCCCGTTATTATTGTGGCAGATATTGATCGAGGAGGGGTGTTTGCCCATTTAGTAGGGACCTTGGCTTTATTATCTCCCAGTGAGCAAAAGCGGGTGTGCGGTTTTATTATCAATCGTTTTCGTGGCGATATCGCCTTGCTGCAGTCGGGTCTTGATTGGTTAGAAGACTATACCGGACGACCCGTTCTGGGGGTTCTTCCTTACCTTCATGGCCTGCATCTTGATGCGGAAGATGCTATCTCAACTCGTGATGACTCTCATGCTGGTGTTGACCCTCAGTCTAGTCCTGAGAGTGGGGCGAGCCCGACACACGCACGGCTCCGTGTGGTGGTGCCAGTGTTACCCCGTATCAGTAATCACACTGATTTTGATTCGTTGAGTTTGCATCCCGATATCGAGTTTCGTTTTGTTTCCATTGACGATGAG
>CAJWBE010000042.1 GCA_913020045.1 uncultured Oleiphilus sp. | reverse complement strand
TTCGTGTTGGAGCAATAGAGAGCGACAATCCTTGGGTCACTGAGTTAGTCGCTGGAATTGTAGAGTCAGGCGAGGAGTCCGAAGAGGTTGCGTTTCGGGAAGCCCAAGAAGAAAGCGGGCTCAATGTTCGGAATCTACTCTCAATCGCCGGACCTTTTTACAACTCAGTAGGGGGATCTTCAGAGACCACACATTTGTTTTATGGTCTGGTAGATACAGCGCTTATTACCAGCGATATAAATGGCCTCGACCATGAAAACGAAGACATTCGACTTGTGGTTATGGATGAACGTGATTTCTTTAGTGAGTTAACAGCTAATCGCTTTCGCTCAGCAAGTTTGTTGCTCGCGGGCTACTGGTTAAAAGATCGGCTTAATTGAGTACCAAAGACCTCAGCGCAACGATAAATCATGTTGATTTGGATCTAAAGCCAATAATCTCAACCAACTTAAACTCTCCCGCTAGTGAGCATGAGGAAGCCTAGCGCTTGGATAGTTTGCTTCCATTGACGTCAAAATAAATACTCTCGTGGCTTAGATGAAATCTTATATCGCTAAGTTCAGCAATGAATTCTCCGCCGCAGTTAGGGTGCTTGAAGTCATTTAGGTTTTGGCTTTTGATGCGGGTGATGTTGGTGCCTAGGCAGGTCAGGCAGCACTCATCGCCTTGGCGCAGCGCTGCAATGCCAAGATAGTACGCATTTGTTTGTAGATCTCTTATCTGCTTACGTTGGCGCCACACTCTAAATGGGGCAAGTAAGAAAGCAATGACGCGGTTGATAGGGGATAGCAGCTCGCGTGAAAGTTCATCAATTTCGGCGAGCGCGGCTTCTACGGAATCAAAATCTTCCATTGCTCGAAAGTTATCGCAGTCCATGCAGTAACCAAGGGATTTTGATATCCGAACGTCTTGACCTCTGAAGTGGTAGACAAACGGTAAGTTGAGCTGGAGAGTGCCACCGGTATGTCCGCATTGATTGCATCGCAGGTTTGTGTGGGGCATAGACATAACGGCGTTCCTTCGAAATAAGGTTAAAACGATTTTTGCTTGGGTTGCCAATACCCGATATCAAGTTCAGCGCAGCCTAGGCCAAGCCGTTTTAAATACTTGGCGGCGCTATCAATGCTGGACCAGGTTTTGATTTTTCCGGTTGTGGTTTCACAAATGAGCGTTTCGCTTGCGGTTTTTAACTCAAGATGAAACCTTGCGCCGGTCGATTTGATCAGTGCCTTTTTGATCACGCCGTTATTGATCAATAGCTTCAGACTTTTCTCATTCATCGTTCTTGTCATCAAATAATGAATGTTGCTCAAGCAATGCAATGTCTTCTTTTTCACAGTGGTCTCTGATCAACTTTTCAACCATGTTCGCTACGCTTCGATGCTGGGCTTCGGCCGCCGTTTTAAGGGCCTCCTTCAGACTGGGGTCGATACGCAAATTTAGTGTTGCCGTTTTTTTGGGAGCCATTGTCGTATATTCAAACCTATTTTAGAGCTACACAATGTAACGCATATAGCGTCTCATAATTTTAGTAGCGTGTTCAACTATTTTTGTCGTCGCAGTACTGAGATCGAAGATGGAGATTGAAGTGAGCTGGTGACACTATGAATACATAACTTGGATAACAGATAAGCTAAGACTGCGATGAGGCGAAGGAGGTTATCGCGCTGTGAGTTGGTTTATTCTCAGGTGTATTTTTTATCGTAGTAAAATGGGTTTGGGCACGTTCAATCAAAAATTCCGAAGGTCGATTTGTACACAATTTGTTCAGTGTGAGAGAGGGCTTGGGCACGTTTTGGGCACAATTTGGGCACAAATACGAAATTGTGCCCAAACTGACTATTTTGGCTCTTCAATTTTGGGTCCGAACGCGAGCTGAAAATTCGTCTTGCATGCTGTGTTGTAAAATTTGACGAATATTGGTAGAAGTGAGGGTATACGGGGTCTTACGGGGATTTTTTTTGCAGGCAAAAAAAAGACTAATTAGCGTAAACTAACTAGTCTTTTTAATTTGGTAGCGGGGGCTGGATTTGAACCAACGACCTTCGGGTTATGAGCCCGACGAGCTACCAGACTGCTCCACCCCGCATCAAAACTGGTATTGTGAGGCGTTGTGGCCTCGATCAATGTGGCGCGTATACTACATATCGATATCCGAAGCGTCAAGCGTATTTATCGATTTGTTTCGAGCTTTATTACGAGAGCATTAAGTTGCCTGATTTTTAAGCAGTTTTTGCTCATATCCTTAGTGATTGTCGGGAATTCCAACTACACTTATTGGATGTCTGAAAGAACCGTTCGAGGAGTAGTATGTCGACCGTAGATGAGCTAATTGCGACAGCGAGAAAAAACGAAGCAATTGCGCGCAATTTGTTTGATATCGAAGTGGCGATCATGAACATCACGCGATGTTCTGATTTCTTTGTATCGCTGGTTGAATTGGTGCGCGATAAGTTTGAGATCGAGCATGTTTGGTTAACCATGGCCGACACCCCGTCGAATGCCCACTTCATTAGTTCAATCGAAGGCTCTGATCAGCCTGAGATACTAAAACGTGTTTCCATGATCGATTTTTTGCAAGCGACTCAAAGTGTGCGCGAGCCTATCTTGGTGAACCGAGAACTAAAACGTTTACGAACTCTCATTCCGGTGTCGATCAAAAATGAGGTCGCGTCAGTGGCTTTGTTGCCTATCTTTGTGGACAGCAAAATCGTCGGTGCGCTAGTACTTGGCACCGCAGAGGGTGGGCGTTATGACCCCAAGAAGGACAGCTTCTTTCTCAAGCAGTTAGCGGTGAAGGCATCTGTGTCTTTGGCCTGTGTGTGGGCGCGAGAGCAAATAGGCTTTTTGGCGACACGCGATCCTTTAACGCGTTTACGAAACCGTCGTGAACTTGAAGATAGCTTGGATCAAGAGCTAAGCCGTCATGCGCGTCAACGTGAGAACTTAGCGGTGATGTTTATTGATTGTGATGACTTTAAATTGGTGAACGATACCCATGGCCACGACGTTGGCGATATGTATTTGAAGCATGTTGCGTTTCATTTGGATGAGTTGACTCGAAAAAGCGATCTAGCATTTCGCTTTGCGGGCGATGAGTTTGTGGTGTTATTGCCGAATCAGGATCAGGAGGGAGCTGATGTGATTGCAGCGCGTATCCGAGAGCACCTCGTGAATACACCTTTAAAAGTCGATGATCAGGAAATTCCTGTTTTGGTTAGCTATGGTGTTGTTTCAACGGAGCATATGGCAAAGGTTGACTCAAAGATACTGTTGAAACGTGCCGATGAGAGGTTGTACGAAATGAAAAAACGTAAGCCCTCTGCGCAACAAAATACCTCTCAGACTGCTTAGCGCTTACTTGTTTTGTGCTTCTCGAAAAGCCGCAGGGCTTTTATTCGACCATTGCTTAAAACTGCGGTAAAAGCAGCGTTCATCGGAATAGCCTACGTTGTGTGCAATGTCGTCGATCGAAAGCCTGGAGTTCAGCAGTAGCTCGCGCGCGCGTTCATAGCGTGCTTGGCGCAATAGTGTTTGGTAACGAATTCCTTCTTTTTCTAACATTCGCTGGATTGAGCGTTGGCTAACGTTGAATTCTTGAGCGATCAGCTCCTTCCGTACAGACCCCATTTGTAGATGAGCCCTAATGGATCGTGCCACTTGTTCCGCAAAACTCTCGTTTTCTATCTTAAGGCTTGATAGCTGGCTTCGTGCCCGGCCTTCAAGCTGATTGAGAGGAATAGCATTTTGGCGGTGTAATGGCGTGGCAAGAATAGCGGGGTCCAGGACAATGCAGTTCTCTTTCTGCTCGAATAATACGCAGCATTGAAATATCTTCTCATAGTGGTCACGAAGCGCTTGTGGCGGAGCAGGTCTGGATAGGTGGACCTCTCTAGCGCTCGCTTTTTGCTGCGCTAGCCAGCGTGCAAATTGTGTCCATGACGCCAGTACATTGTCGATCATTTCAAGTCTTACGCGAGGCTCCGAATATGCACAATGCCACGTTAGTGTTAGTGCTTGCTGGTTTTTTTGTATGGTGGTGATCCCCATGTCTCCTACCAAGCGCTCATATGGGGGGATGCGGTCAATCGCGTCGCCAATTGTTTTGCAATTTAACGTGATGGCGCCAAGCAAATTGTATGACTGTGCCTGTACGTACTGGCTGCTATTGAGTCCCAAAACGGGGTCGTCTGCTAGTTCGATCAGAGTTAGTAATAGCGTTTGAAAATTTGCGCCTTTGACTCGGCCGTCATCCCGCGTGAGAAGGTCTAGTGGGATATTGGCTTGCGAGATTAAATGTTGGGTATCGAGTTGGCGTGCTTCGGCATAACGAAGGTATTGTTTGATAGCTGATATTGACGCAAACCCTAAATGTTTCATGCTGTCGAAACCTGTCCGAAATTGTCAGTGATGATTTTTTTAAAGTGTATATGATTGCGTGATGAAATGACTGTGTCATGTGTGTTGAAAAGATAATAAGCAACAGAAGAGGTTAAAGCGATGCGACGTTGGAACGGTTGGGGCGATGAATCAAACAAAATGGATCTACCACCGACAGGCAAGGGTTTCTTAGCTGAAATGGTTGGTGACTCGGCTCCTTTGAGAGACGCGACGTGGGAAGAAGTGCTTGCTCAAGTGCCTGCGAGTCGACTGGGTGAGCATGCGCTGATTGATCTCTCTCCGGAGCAGCGTGTGTATCATGCTCGAGGACAAAGCCTGCCTGACTTATTGGCAACGCGCAGTGGTCAGCTCGAATACTTTCCTGACGGCGTAGCCTTTCCGGAGACCAAAGAGCAGGTCGCAGAATTAGTGGATTACTGTTATCAGAACGACGTTATTCTGATTCCATATGGCGGCGGTACTAGTGTGGTTGGCCACATTAATCCCTTTAAATCAGACAAGCCAATTCTTACATTGTCCTTGGCCAAAATGTCGCGTTTGCTAGATTTAGATGACGATAGCCAAATTGCCACATTTGGTCCGGGTACGCCTGGGCCACAGGTTGAGTCTCAGTTGCGGGCAAAAGGTTACACACTTGGTCATTACCCACAGAGCTTTGAATTGTCGACCTTAGGCGGGTGGGTTGCTAGCCGTTCGAGTGGGCAGCAGTCTTTGCGCTATGGCCGTATCGAACAGATGTTTGCGGGCGCGAGTGTTGAGACGCCAAAAGGAAGACTTGAAATTCCGTCTATTCCAGCGTCGTCAGCGGGGCCGGACTTGCGTGAGTGGGTAATGGGGTCGGAAGGGCGGTTTGGCGTTATTTCTGAAGTAAAAGTGCGTGTGACGAAGCTGGCTGAGCAGGAAGATTTTTATGTCATTTTCTTTCCTTCTTGGGACAAGGCTAAAAGCGCGGCGCGGCACTTGGTGCAGTCGAAAGTTCAGCTGTCTATGTTGCGTTTGAGCAACGAGATTGAAACCGTAACGCAGTTGGCGCTGGCCGGGCACCCAAAACAAATCGCGTTAATGGAAAAGTTTTTGGCATGGCGCGGGGCAGATGAAGGCAAATGTATGATGACCTTGGGCGTGACCGGCATGCCCGCACAATGTCGCTCATCCTTGTCGCTAGTTAAACGAACGACAAGGCCTTATGGCGGTGTTTATACCGGCGCCTATTTAGGCAAAAAATGGGCGCAGAAGCGTTTCATGATGCCATATTTGAGGGAGGCATTGTGGGAGTTAGGCTACGCCGTTGACACGCTAGAAACAGCAACTGACTGGAGCAATGTCGACCCCTTGCTAACGATTATTGAAGGTAGTTTGCGCAGTGCCTTAGCTGATGAAAACGAAAAGGTGCATGTGTTTACGCACTTGTCCCATTTTTATAGTCAGGGTTCGAGTATCTACACAACTTATGTTTATCGAGTGGGTAAAGATTACCAGCAAACTTATGACCGTTGGCAAAAGCTAAAAATGCAGACTTCTGAGTTGATCGTCAATAATGGGGGCACTATCAGTCATCAACATGGCGTCGGAAAAGATCATGCGCCATTCCTTCCCGTTGAAAAAGGAGAGCTAGGGATCGATGTGATTAAGACCGTTGGTCAGCATTTGGATGAGAAAGGCTTGTTGAATCCGGGCACCTTGTGGGGAACCACTGATGACTAGGGCGCTTGACGTCTGGTCGCCGGGTTGGCGTGAAGAAACGGTCAGCCAGCTTGCAACACAAAAGTTCGAGTGGGACTTAGTCGTTGTCGGTGGCGGAATTACTGGTGCAGGGATATACCGAGAAGCAGCGGGGCGCGGCTTGCGAGTGCTGTTGCTAGAGCAACGGGATTTTGCATGGGGCACGTCGTCGCGTTCTTCAAAAATGGTTCATGGTGGGTTGCGTTACTTAGGCAGCGGTCAGTTTTCATTGGCTAAAGATTCAGTCAAAGAACGTCAGCAATTGATGGAGGCCTTGCCGGGTCTTGTCGATCCCTTGCCCTTTTTGATGGGGCACTACAAAGGAGGCTTTCCTGGGCCTTGGATTTTTGACAAGTTGCTGGCAATTTATGATTGGATGGCAGGTAAGCGGTTTCGAAAATTTATTGAGGGTGGTGTAGCGGATCGCTGGGCGCCGGGAATTAAGACAGAAAATCTACTTGGCTTAACGCGCTTTCAAGATGCGGTAACAGACGACGCCCGTCTGGTTATGCGTGTGTTGCACGCGGGTAATCGAGAAGGTGGAACGGCCATCAATTATGCGACTGTTCTCAAACCCATTCGGCGCGGCAACAAAGTGGAAGGCGTAGAATTTCGCGATGAACTGAGTGGCGACGTAGTAAACGTGATGGCTAAGGCGGTCGTGAATGCGACTGGTGCTTGGACAGATACACTGCGCGAGAGTCTAGGTCAGAACAAAGTTATTCGGCCGCTAAGGGGGAGCCATTTAGTGGTGCCTTCGTGGCGTTTGCCGGTCGCGTTTACGATCAGTTTTTTTCACCCCAAAGATAAGCGGCCGGTCTTTGTGTTTCCGTGGGAAGGCGTGTCTGTGATAGGCACAACAGACTTGGATCACCGCACAGGCTTAGGTGACGAAGCCTCCATCAGCGAAGAGGAGGTAGGTTATTTATTAGATGCAGTGAATCATCAATTTTCTCACGCTAAGTTGGTCGCGAGTGATGTAATTTCAACGTGGTCAGGTGTTCGTCCTGTTGTGAGCAAACAAAATGGAGATTCAGTTGATCTGAATACTGAGAATGATCCCTCTGACGAAAATCGTGAACATGTCATCTGGAATGACGACGGTTTAATAAGTGTGGCGGGTGGAAAGCTCACCACCTATCGACTGATTGCGCTAGATGTGTTGCGGCAATTAATGACGGTGATCCCAGAGAAACTAGCGGCGGAGTCGTTGGCTGAACCGCTACCTTTTGAATTACGCTCGGCTAAATTACATGGCAAGAATAAAAGCTTAGGCGGGGCTGCCTTATTGCGTCTTGCTGGACGATATGGGCCGAATGCAGAATCAGTGGTGGCATGCGCTGATGAATATGACATCGCGGGCCCAAAGCAGGTTTCATGGACGGATACCTTGTGGTCGGAATTGGTTTGGGCGTGTCAATCAGAGTTGGTTGAGCATTTGGATGACCTGCTGTTGCGCAGAACGCGTATTGGCATTCTGTTAGAGCAGGGCGGTGAAGCCCAGTTTCCGTACATTCAAAAAATATGTGAACAAAACTTGGGTTGGGATTCTCAGCGTTGGCAGGGCGAATGTGAAAGATATCAGCAGATTATAGCGTCACATTATGCCGTGCCGTCGAATAATGCAGTTGACGCCAAGGAGTCTGTATGAGCGAGCGGGCGATACTAGCAATTGATAACGGCACGCAAAGTGTGAGAGCGCTGTTGTTTGACCTGAAAGGTAATTTGATCGGCAAGGGAAAAGAAGAGATAGAGCCTTATTTTTCGGAGCACCCTGGCTGGGCGGAGCAGAACGTCGAATATTATTGGGACGCTTTAGGGAGCGCGTGTCGAAAGCTTTGGGCGAGTGTTGAATTTGATCCGAGCAATGTGCTTGCAATGACGGTAACGACGCAGCGCGGTACTGTGGTAAATGTTGATGAAGATGGAAAGCCTTTGCGTCCTGCCATTGTCTGGCTTGATCAGCGCCATGCAAGTGTGAAGGGTGACTTGCCGGGTATGTGGAAATGGTTGTTTAAAGCAGCGCGAGTTGAGGATGTGATTAAGCGTGTGCGCGAGAAATCTCAGTCGGCTTGGATTGCTCAGAATCAACCAGATATATGGCGAAAAACACACAAGTACCTCTTGCTATCGGGGTATTTGAATTATCGATTGACGGGAAAGTTTGTTGACTCTGTGGGCAGTCAGGTTGGATATATTCCGTTTGACTATAAAAATTTGCGTTGGGCAAACTCTAGTGATTGGCGCTATGGCATTGTGCCGGATTTGTCGCCGTCTATGCTGCCAGAGTTAGTGTCGCCGGGCCAGCAGTTAGGTACTTTACAAGAGAGTGTGGCGGAGTATATCGGGCTTTCGCCGGGCGTGCCTGTTATGGCTGCTGCATCAGATAAAGCCTGTGAGATTCTTGGTTGTGGTGGGAACTCTCCTGATATTGCATGCATGAGTTATGGCACGACTGCGACGATCAATACGACGAGTAATAAGTATGTTGAGCCTATTCGTTTTATGCCTGCGTATCCTTCTGCAATACCGGGCAACCACTGCTCGGAGATGATGATCTATCGAGGCTTTTGGATGGTCAGTTGGTTCAAAAAAGAATTTGGCCTACGCGAGCAGCGAATTGCGGAAGAGCGTGGCGTGCCGCCAGAAACACTGTTTGATGAGTTGGTGGATAGTGTGCCGGCAGGTTCAATGGGTTTGATGTTGCAGCCCTACTGGACTCCAGGTGTTAGAGACCCAGGTCCAGAAGCCAAAGGAAGCGTAATTGGATTTGGTGATGTGCATACGCGGGCACATCTTTATCGCGCTATTCTAGAGGGCTTGGCATATGGTCTTAAAGAAGGCTTGGAGCGTTTGGAAAAACGAAACGGCGTTAAGATAAAAACCTTGCGAGTTGCAGGTGGTGGGTCGCAAAGTGATGCAGCAATGCAACTGACTGCTGATATATTTGGTTTGCCCGCTGAACGTGCTCATACCTATGAGACCTCTGGTCTCGGCGCTGCCATTGATGCGGCTGTTGGGATAGGCGTGTATCCAAACTTTGATGAAGCGATTAAGAAAATGACCAGAGTCGGTGAGGTTTTTCACCCTGACGCAGAGCGCACTCGCTTGTATCAGCGCTTATATCGAGAAGTTTATCTTAAAATGTACGCGCAGCTGCAGCCCTTGTATAAGTCAATTCGAGATATTACGGGGTATCCGAGTTAGCAAAACTTGAGTCACCAAAGGAAAGGGTATTGGTGTTAATCGAGCCCATAAAAAAAGGCGTTAGCCGAAGCTAACGCCAGAGAGTCAATCAATAAACCAGAAAGCATGAAAAAAGGGCTTGCGTAAATTAGGCTGAATTTGAATCGCCCGAAAAAACAGCGGAGGTACAACATAACCCTCCGCTAACGGGGATACTACTCAAATCCACGAACTTAGTTTATGCGTCTTGTTTTGCGCTTAGTAGTGATGTCTGGTTAGAGCGTGTGTGACTCTGTGAGATAAACGTAGCGGTCTGTAGTGTGTGTAAAAGGGTGTAATTGGATGGCTGGAAAAACAAAAAGTTAGCCTATTAGCATTCGACGCGACTCGGTCGGTTACTGATAGGCCAATATCACTATTTTTCTTTCATGCTGTCCCAGTGGAATACGCTTAGCGAGGAGCTTAGCTTAGCTTTCACGGAGAGTTGTGCGCACTGTTCCTGTACTTCATCTGCCGAAGGAATCGCGCCATTGTCATCGAGGCAACAGGCCGCGAGCACGGCTGTGACGGTGTGAAATCCAGAAGAGGTTCTAAACGATGTGTGGTTAACGCCGTCCAATATCCGCTTGAATACACTGGCCTTGCAGTGATCTAGGCTTTGAAACTGTGCGACGATAATGAACGTGTCATCTTTGACGCGGCATAGTACATCTAGCGGGCGGATCAAGCCGCGCAAGCGGCGGGTGATGCTGGCGCCCAGTTCTTGATTCAATACGTGATTTTTACCTTTCCTGCTTTTATCCCAGTCAAGAATTTCTACTCGGATATAGCTCATTGCGCCACCGCGCGAGTCAACGTGTTTCAGCATTTTGTTCAAGCTGTCTAGCGCCATACGGGCATTGCCGATCCCTGTTTCAGGGTCTAGCATGTTGTTCTTTTCTAGATGCTGGTTGTTCTCAAGGAGCAGCTGGTTTGCGATTAGTAGTGTATTTTGTTGATGAGACATTCTGTCAGCTGCGTAGATTCGCGGGAGCAGTTGTTTTGACATGTCTGATTTGAAAATGAAGTCGTCGACGCCTTTTTCGAACGCTTCTTGCAGCGCTTCAGGTGTTTCCTTTCCGGTAAGCAGCACGATGTAAGTGAAGCCATTGCGCTGTTCATCCAACTGTCTAACTTTTTCCGTTAGCTGCAAACCGTCCATTCCGGGCATTAGCCAGTCTGCCAGCAAGACGCTAGTCTTGCGTTTTTCGATATGTTTTAAAGCGGATTCGCCGTCATTAACGACGCGAAGATCGCGGTAGCCAGCAGTTGCTAGGGTTTTAGCAATGACGGTGCTGCTAAACTTTGCATCATCGACAATAACAATAGATAGGTCTAGATTCGGCATGGAGGTTAAAATCGCATAGACTTGTTGAAGGTACCCTGCAGTATAGCAGGGGAGTACGAAACTTATTACGGAGTGAAGTATAACATGCCATCTTTTGATACGGTGTCTGAAGTTGACAAGCATGAGGTGACGAATGCGATTGATCAGGCAAAACGTGAACTAGGTAACCGTTGGGACTTTAAAAATGTTCAGGCGGACATCGTGTTAGAAAATGAAAAGGTAGTGTTTTCCGCAGAACAGGACTTTCAACTAGAGCAGTTGATAGAAATGCTGCAAATGGCATTTTCGAAGCGTGGCATTGATTCGCGCGCGCTGTCTGAGTCTGGTGACAGCAAGGCAGGTAAGCTCGTGAAGCGAAGTTTTGATGTGAAACAGGGAATAGAAACCTTGACCTCAAAAAAAATGGTCAAGCTGATAAAAGAATCAAAAATTAAAGTTCAGGCCGCGATTCAAGGCGAGAAGCTTCGTGTGACGGGGAAAAAACGAGATGAGCTACAGCAGGTCATGTCGCTGTTACGCGAGTCTGAAGATATAGATATACCGCTGCAGTTTAACAACTTTAGAGATTAGGCTGTCGGTTGTTGGCGGCTAGAAATGCGTGCGCGCAGCCTTTTGATTACGCGCCTAAAAGGACTTTTCTGATAGGCACTTACTTATAAAGGCGTGCTGCCAGATTTGTATTAGAAACCGATAAGAATAAGCGGCCTGTTATGCCCTCTCGCCCTAGTTTTAAAGAAACCTTCAAGCTCTATTTGGATGCTCGCTTACTACGTATTTTTGGTTTAGGCGTTGCGAGTGGCTTTCCGTGGGTCATGATCGGCTCCGCCATGACAGCTTGGCTTGCTGAGGAAGGTTTATCTCGCACCAATATTGGCTTTTTCGGCTTTATTTTCGTCGCATTCTCAATCAATTTTCTATGGTCGCCGCTGGTAGATCGGGTCAAACTCCCTGTGTTAGGGGCTTGGCTTGGTCAGCGGCGCAGCTGGATCGTACTGATGCAGTGTCTTGTGGCCTTGTGCTGCTGGGGGGTGGCGACAGTTGATCCGTCTGGCGCGATGAGCGTTGCGAAGATGTTTGCGTTTGCGCTGGCACTTTCCGCCGCCACGCAAGACATTGCCTTAGATGCGTTTCGCATTGACTCCCTGCCTGAAGATGACCCAGCGCTGATGGCGGCGGGTTCTGCGATGGCGACTTCAGGTTGGTGGACAGGATTTGCTGGTTTAGGTGCGATCCCTTTATTTTTGGCTGATCTTGATGGTTGGCTGTGGTCGGATGTTTATCAGTATATGGCATTGGTAATGTTGTTATTGGTGCTAGTTCCGCTGAGTGCGTCAGAGCCAAAAACTAGGCGAGAGGAGTCTCAGGAGGCCAGCGAGCGCCGCTATTTAGCGTATTTTCATCAGCAAGGTGAGGCGGGTGCGCGGCAACTATCTATTGCGCTAGTTGGCTTTTTAGTTTTGGTTTGCTGGCTGATTATCGGTTTTCCTGGGGTATCTCCAGAGAGTATTTACACCACTTATTTGGTCTGCGGGATTCTTCTCGCGGGCTTAGCTGTTGTGCTTTTAAAAGGCTTGTGGCATTTGAATGAGCAAGTCGGTGTAGAGTCTTTGAGTGACCCTATAGCCGGCTCTTTGCGCCGTAAAGACAGGATGCTGGTGTGGGTTTTAGTGAGTTTTGTAGAGCCTTTAGCGGAGTTCTTTAGACGCAATGAAGCCAAGCTAGCCTTGTCGATTTTATTGTTTATCTTTTTGTTCAAAATAGGAGAGGCCTTTCTTGGGCGGATGTCTATCGTCTTCTATAAAGAGCTCGGTTTCAGTAACTCAGATATTGCGCTTTATTCCAAGCTGGTGAGTTGGTGGGTAACGATTGGGTTTTCGCTAATTGGGAGCGCTGTTACGATTCACTATGGCGTGTTGCGCGGGCTTTTTATTGGTGGGTTCGCAATGGCGGCGAGCAACCTGATGTTCGCAGTGATGGCTTTTGTTGGGCCGAGTAAAGGGCTGTTAGTGTCTGCGGTGGTGGTTGATGGCTTTACCACTGCATGGTCGACGGTTGCTTTCGTGGCGTTCTTATCAATGATGTGTAATCGCGCATTCACGGCAAGCCAATATGCGTTAATGGCCTCTGTTGGCACGCTGGGGCGAACCTTTTTAGCGTCTTATAGTGGTTGGGTAGTCGATGCCTTGGATGGCAATTGGGCGTTATTTTTCACGATTACGTCGCTGATGGTGGTACCCAGTATGATTCTGTTATATCGGGTTCGGCATCGTTTAAGGGCATTATCAGCTGATTTTTAAGTAGTCTATATCGAGCGAGGGCTATTGCCGTCATAGGCTTTTTGTCACACCGTTTAGATATAGCACTGTCTGCTTTTAATAAGCTCGATGAATTCAGGCTCAGCGATCGGGCGGCAGTAATGATAGCCTTGTACTAGGTCGCAATTCATATCCATCAGCAGCTCTGCCATCTCATTGTTCTCTACGCCCTCTGCAACCACTTCTATACCTAGGGCATGAACCATTTCGATAATGCCACGCACGAGCGTTCGGTCTTCTGAAGAGCTCGGTATCTCATCGATAAAACTCTTGTCTATTTTTAGAACTTCGATTGGCAGTTTGCGTAAGTACGTGAGCGAAGAATGCCCAGTTCCAAAGTCATCAATTGCAGTCCGGATACCCATCTTTTTGATTTCGTTTAGCGTGTCTACCGCTAGTTCAAGGTCATCCATAATGGCGGTTTCTGTGACTTCCAGTTCGATTCGAGACGGGTCTATGTTTGTGTTTTTCAAAACGTGGGCAATATCGTCTTGCAGTTGTCTTTTCTTAAAGTGTTTGGCCGAAATGTTGAGGGCTAAGACGAAGTCATTATCGAGGTATTCTTTCCATTCTTCCATATAGGCAAAACAGCGAGCGATCACCCATTGGCTGATCGGAATGATTTGCCCGCTCTCTTCAGCGATAGGAATAAATTCCATTGGGCTGCGAAATGATTTTCCGTCAGGACGCCAGCGAATGAGTGCTTCTGCACCTTTGATTGACCCAGACTCTAGGCAAATTTTTGGTTGGAAAAAAAGCTCGAACTCTTGTTGTTCGAGCGCGACATTAATCTGATTTCGTATCTTTAAACGCTGATACGCATGCGTATCTTTCGATAACGAGAATAGCTCAAAGGTATGTTTGCCTTGCTGTTTTGCTTGATACATTGCCATATCGGCGTTGCTGACGAGCTTGTCGGCATCCTCACCATGTTCGGGCGAAACAGCGATGCCGATACTAACGCTCATATAAAGTTCTTCGCCGCTTAGTTCGAAGCTGTGATCAAAACAGTTGATAATTTTATGGCTCAAGTCGATGGCGGGCACATCGGAGGCTATATTTCCCATCACAGCAACAAACTCATCGCCACCGTGGCGTGCGAGAAAGGTATGGGGCGGTAATACTGACTCTAATCGATCAGCAACTTCTTTCAATAATGCATCGCCAACATTGTGCCCGAATGAGTCATTGACGTCTTTAAATCCGTCTAGATCAATGAATAGTGCAGCTGTTTTGTTGTTACTACCTTTGGTGTTTTCGAGTGCTTGATTTAAACGGATAGAAAGCAGTCTGCGATTAGGTAGTCCTGTCAGAGAGTCATGGTAGGCCCGATGTTTAGATTCTTCTTCTTTCAGTCGTGTGAGTGTGACATCGCGGAAAGTCCAGACTTGTCCAACGATCTCTTCATCCAGTTTATGTGGCTTTGAATGCGCTTCTAAACAGCGTGATTGTTTTGTTTCGAGTTCACATTCGATGCTCAGATGGGGGGCTTCAATCGACTGATTGACGGCTCTTGTTAGTGTCTGCACATCGCTAAGAAATTTCTTGGCGTGGGCGAGAAGCTGCCGTTTTGATGCAATCACGCCATCGGCTTTGTCTATCATAAATAGCGATTTGAACGCTTCGTTTGAAAACCTAACGTTTCCGTTCAGGTCGAGTATTAGCAGTGCGTCATAGGCAGAGTTCATGCCTGTTTCGAGCAATTTGTGCCGTGTTAGTAGGTTCGTATAATGTCGTGTAGAGGCGTTAGTTTCGGGAGCGGGCGTGTCGGCTAGTTGCTGGCTTTTTACATCAGACGACGCAGCGTCGTTTGAATTTAAGCTTTGGATATAGTTCTCAAGCTCTTCGCCAGGCGCTATCGTATTTTGCAGTGTGTAGGTGGAACTTTGGTGACTCATTCTCGCTCAGTCCTTTCAGACAGACAATCTGCGTTATTTATTAGTTAGTGGCATTTGCTTGTCTTACAAAACGACGGATTCGGTATGACAAGCATAGAAATTCTTTACTTAGTCGCACCAACCCTTTGTAAAACAGGCGCGTCATCGCCTTTATTTTGCACCTAAACAGATATATCTGTTCGTAGTGGGTGTTCCTCAACACCTTTTTCTTATCTTTCAGATTAGCTTAAAATTGAGGCTTGTCTCGAAATTAATTGTTTCGAATTACGATGTAATCAGCATTCATTACCGTGCTGTTTGTAATTTGATAGGCGAATGCGTCCATTTAAAATCACTATTTTCTCCTCCTGAAGTTTTTGAAACTGCTCGCGTTGCTTGTCAGAACCGTCTGGGAAAGAGCTACGTCCGCTTGCATTCACAACTCGGTGCCATGGAATTTTGGTTTCGCTCGGAAGCTTCTTCAGTATGCGCCCCACTAAACGAGCGTTGCCTGGGTAACCGGCAAGGGATGCCACCTCTCCGTAAGTAGATACATATCCCTTAGGTATTTGAGCAATGGTGCTGAGTATCGCTTGGTGGCGTGTTTCAGAACTATCTAACATAGGAGGAAACCCTTGCTGCTGACTAGTTTGCATGCTGGCGAGACGAGCCTTGAAGTTCTCGTTTTCATCGTCATATAGAAGGTAGTGGAGCGGTGTTTCGAATCATAGCAGTATCGCTCAAGTTGAGGCTATGTTGACTGGCGGAGAATAGCGTAAAGCCGGTATCGATTTAGCTTTTTATACCTTAGGAATAATACATGCGAATTCTTTTTTTGTGCTTCATTGTTATGCCCATCATTGAAATGGTCGTGTTAATCGAAGTGGGTTCTGTTATTGGTGTTTTTAACACCATATTGCTGGTGTTATTGACTGCCGTCATAGGCGCGACTTTGCTTCGTCAGCAAGGCTTAAAGACCTTGTTGCAGGCAAATCAAAAAATGCGAGAAGGCCAGATGCCGGTCAGTGAGATGGGCGAAGGTTTAATGCTCGCGGTTGCGGGTGCGCTGTTGCTAACGCCAGGCTTCGTGACTGACACGATAGGGTTTTTGCTGTTAACGCCTGGGATTAGACAGTTGATGCTTAAGTCCGTCACAGATCGCCTAGTTAAAGGCGTCGGTTCGCAGTCATCTTCGTTTCAATACCACTATAGCGAGGTTCATAGGCGCGATCGCGATGCGGGTAGTGAAACGATCGAAGGCGATTTTATAGACGGCGATTATCAAGAGGTTCCAAAAGGCGACGATGTTAAAGGTGGGTCAAAACACAGCGACAAGTAAAGAATGTACGTTTTTTTTATAGTGATGGCTTGAAATGCTGACGCCGAGCCCCATTTATACTGCCACTTATGCATGAAAGACCTTGGTTGAATTGTCTAACCAATTGTTTTTCTTATTAAATATTTCTCGTTAAATGTATCGAGAAGTTTCGGATTGAAAACCTGTTAGGAGAATCATTGAAATGAAAATCCGTCCATTACACGATCGTGTTGTTGTACGCCGTAAAGAAGAAGAAACTACCTCTGCAGGTGGCATTGTGCTGCCAGGTAGTGCGACTGAGAAGCCTTCTCAGGGTGAAGTTTTAGCCGTCGGTGCGGGTAAAACTTTGGATAACGGTGACACTCAGGCGATGGCCGTAAAAGTCGGTGATACCGTGGTGTTTGGTCAGTACTCAGGTAACGGCGTCAAGATTGACGGCGAAGAGCTATTGATCATGAGCGAAAACGAAATTTACGGTGTGATCGAAGCGTAAGGCGTCTCGATTTATTCTCGTTCCAATTAGTTAGATATACAGGATTAAGAACATGACAGCTAAAGATGTGAAATTCGGCGATGCTGCTCGCCAGGGTATGTTGGCAGGTGTAAACGTATTGGCAGATGCCGTGAAAGTTACGTTGGGCCCTAAAGGTCGTAACGTAGTTTTAGACAAGTCTTTTGGCGCTCCAACAGTGACTAAAGATGGTGTTTCCGTGGCGAAAGAAATCGAACTTTCCGATAAGTTCGAAAACATGGGCGCTCAAATGGTGAAAGAAGTTGCTTCTCAAACCAATGACGCGGCCGGAGACGGAACAACGACTGCGACAGTATTAGCTCAAGCAATTGTTAACGAAGGCTTGAAAGCCGTTGCGGCGGGCATGAACCCGATGGACCTAAAGCGTGGCATCGATAAAGGTGTTCAGGTGGCAGTAGAAGCGGTAAAAGGCTTTGCTCGTCCTTGTGAAGACACGAAAGCGATCGCTCAGGTTGGTACTATTTCAGCGAACAGCGACACGTCTGTCGGTAACATCATTGCAGAAGCAATGGAGAAAGTTGGCAAAGAAGGCGTTATTACCGTTGAAGAAGGTAGCGGTTTCGAAGACGAGCTAGACGTGGTTGAGGGTATGCAGTTCGATCGCGGTTACCTTTCTCCTTACTTTATCAACAACCAAGACAACATGAGTGCTGAGCTTGAAACACCGTTCATCTTATTGGTTGATAAGAAAATTTCAAATATCCGTGAGTTATTGCCAGTACTAGAAAGTGTGGCAAAAGCGGGTAAGCCTTTATTGATTATCTCAGAAGATGTCGAAGGCGAAGCGTTAGCAACTCTTGTTGTGAACAACATGCGTGGCATCGTTAAAGTGGCCGCTGTTAAGGCCCCTGGGTTTGGTGATCGTCGTAAAGAGATGCTGCAAGATATCGCGATTCTAACCGGTGGTACGGTTATTTCTGAAGAAGTTGGTTTGTCTTTAGAAAACGCAACGCTTGATGATTTAGGCACAGCAAAACGCGTCAACATCAGCAAAGAAAACACCACGGTCATTGATGGTGCTGGTAAGGCGGAAGAGATCGAAGGTCGTGTTGGTCAGATCCGTAAGCAAATTGAAGACAGTAGCTCAGATTACGATCGTGAGAAGTTGCAAGAGCGTGTTGCCAAACTAGCCGGTGGTGTTGCGGTGATTAAAGTAGGCGCGGGTTCTGAAGTTGAAATGAAAGAGAAGAAGGCTCGCGTTGAAGACGCTCTTCACTCTACTCGTGCAGCAGTAGAAGAAGGTGTTGTTGCTGGTGGCGGTGTTTCTTTGATCCGTGCTCAGCAAGCGATCGAAAATCTAGAAGGCGATAACGAAGACCAAAATGTCGGTATTAACTTACTTCGTCGTGCGATGGAAGCGCCATTGCGTCAAATCGTAGCGAACGCAGGCGGAGAAGGTTCTGTTGTTTCTGACAAGATTAGGCAAGGCGAAGGTAGCTTTGGCTTCAATGCGGCAACTGGTGAATACGGCGATATGCTTGAGATGGGTATTTTGGACCCAGCTAAAGTAACCCGCACAGCGCTGCAGTCAGCGGGTTCGGTAGCCGGTTTGATGATTACCACTGAATGTATGATCACAGATGTTGTTGAAGAAGGAGGATCTGCTCCTGCTATGCCTGATATGGGCGGCATGGGTGGTATGGGCGGCATGATGTAGTCGGCCTTAGCCTCTGAAAGTAAAAACCCGGCAATTGCCGGGTTTTTTTATGCCTGAGAATCAGGTCTTACTATGGATGACAAAGCTTTAATAGAGGTAGATTTAAGTGGTCAAATAGACTGTAATTGAGCGCCTTTTTTGAAATATTAATTCTATTCGCAAATCCAGCGCGAATAATACGAGCACTTAGAGACAGTGATTAAAAAAATTCTAGCTTACGGCGGCGTATTCCTAATTGGTTTCGGCGTTTTTCTTGTGCTGCTAATGCCCGCCTCTTTTTTGTGGGAGAAGGCCGTAAAGCCAAATCTAAATCTGCGGTCGGCTGGCGTTACTGTTACAGGTGTTGAGGGCACAGTTTGGGCTGGACAGGCACTGGTTGTTCATAAAGGCGTCGAGTCTGTTGTGAGTTGGGACGTGGCGGTGCCAGAATTGTTGCCGCTATCTCTACCGATTGACCTAAGAATTAATAGTCATGCAGGCACTGCGGACGTTCTCGTTAAGCCTGCGTTAGGTGTTTCTAGTCTTTTGATTCGTTCGTTAGATCTTGATCTTTCTGCCTTAAATTCTGTGTTAATTCGACAGCGAATCAAACTTTCGGGAACAGTGCTGGCACGTGACCTGTTTATAGAGGCCGAGGGGCGGAAAATTTTAACTGCTGCAGGTAAGCTCTCTTGGTCCGGTGGCGAGATTGCTTACCCCGTTCAGCGTGAGATTCACGAACGTAATGCACCGTTGATGCGGGCAACGGTAGAAACGCGTGATGACGGTCTTATCAATGCGGCGATTAAAGATGATGAGAGTTCCGTTGACGCTATCGTGGCGTCATTATCTCCGGAAGGTGTGGCGTTGCTGCAGGTCAGGCGGCGTTTGCTAGACTTGGTAGATGAGCCATGGTCGCCGAACTCAACTGAGCGGGATACGGTGTTTAAAATTAAGAAGAGTATTTATTGAGTGGTGGCTAGATGAGTAAAACGACTGGCGCATCAGTGGGTAAGCGGGGAGTGGTGGATCAGGCACTAAAGCCTTTGAAGGTTTGCTTGCTGTTAAGTTTAGTTATTTATGTGGCTTACTTGCTAGCTCAGTTGAGCTGGGTGTTGGTGCCTAGCTCGAGTGGGCAGCCAGTCGTTTTATCAAAGCAAGTTTCGACCAGTGCGGCGGGGCTGCTGAGTACTAAGGCGGGAAATGTTCCTAACCTAGATCTTTTTGGTAAGGTTGGTGTAAAGCCAGCGGTTAAGCTTGATCAACCTAAAGAAGCGCCTAAAACACGACTTCGTTTAGCGTTAAAAGGTGTTTTTACTGAAGAGCAGGGTGGTGACTCGGGAGCGATCATCGAAGAAATTGGACGTTCTACAGAATATTACCGAATAGGTGATAAAGTGCCGGGAAACGCTACACTAGAAGAGGTGTATAGCGATCGTGTGTTGATTAGGCGCGCTGGAAGGCTAGAAACGCTCGCTTTTGATGATGTGGTGGATAAGGGTAGTGCTATTGCTAAGGTCAATGCGCCAAAGCGAAAGTCACCGGCAGTTACTAGGGATGTGGAAACCCCAGAAGAGTTTATCGAGGAAGCGACGCGAAGACTCAGTGCCGACCCAGCGAGTGCCTTATCATCTGTTGGACTTTCGCGTGGCGAGAATGGTGGTTATGTCTATCAGGGAAATAATCCGATGCTATCGGGCATGAATCTCGAAAAAGGCGACGTTATTATGTCGGTTAACGGCCACTCATTGGGTGATGTGCAGCAAGATCGAGAATTAATGAGAACATTGTATGAGCAAGGTAGTGTTGAGGTTGAAGTGGTGCGAGATGGTGCCAGTTTTTTCGTCAATTACCCATTAAGATAGGGCTTAGTGTTTAAGCCTCTGATCGTTTGAGACAGTTATTGTGATGATGTATAAAAAAATTCTGCAGAAGCTAGTGATGGTTACCATGCTGACGATGTTTTCGAGCATGGTGTTCTCCGAAGAGCAGACTTGGAAGGTTAACTTAAAAGATGCTGACATTAGGGCGTTTGTAAGTCAGGTTGCAGATATAACTGGTTATAGCTTCGTTATTGACCCTCGCGTGAAAGGCAAGGTAACGGTCGTTTCCAATGCATCGATGGACCAAGCAGCTGTTTATGAAATGTTTTTGTCGGTATTGGGCGTGCATGGTTTTGCTGCACTGCCAGGTGCTGGCGTGATTAAAATTGTTCAGCAGAACAACGCGAAACAAATCGCCCAAGATGAAAAGATGTTGAAAAGGCTGCCGTCTGAGCAGATCGTAACGCGAGTTATTCAGGTCAATAATGCTAGTGCTTTAGAGCTTGTTCCTATCTTGCGTCCGATGGTCGCGAAATACGGACACCTGGCTGGTGTTGCTGCGGCTAACGCGCTGATTGTTAGTGATCATTTGGCGAATATTCGCCGTATCAGCAAAATTATTACGGAGTTGGATAGTCCTTCCAAATATGAACTCGAGGTTGTTCAGCTTCAAGAAGCTTGGGTTGGTGACATGGTTAAGCTACTCGAGGAGTTGGCGCCGGCAGAACTAGGAAAAGGTGGTAAAAAAGGGTCAGCAAACAAATTTAGTGTGGTGGCTGATCAGCGCAGTAATCGTTTGATTTTGCGCGGGGATGAGTCTTTTCGAGACAAAATGCGCGTCTTGATTTCTAAATTAGATCAGCCCTCTTCGACAGGTGGTAAAACTAAAGTCATTCGTCTCAAGCATGCTGATGCGGGTGATATTGCAGAGCTGATGAAGGGTTTGATGGGCGACATCACCTCAGAAGAAACCAAAGGTAAAGGCCAGAAAACAACTGAAGCTAGTGTCTATGCAGACGATGGTCTAAATGCACTCGTGGTAAGAGCGGAGCCTTCTTTGTTGCAAGAGTTAGAGGGTGTGATCGAGCAGCTTGATATACGTCGTGCGCAGGTTCTTATTGAGGCGGCGATTGTTGAGATTTCAGACAGTACAGATAATAAGTTAGGCATACAGTGGGCGCTATTTGATAAAGGGGCGTCTATTCCGGGGGCATTTACTAACTTTGGTGAAATTGGTGTCAGCACAGCAAATATTTTAGGCGCTATCGCGGGCAAGGACAGCGGTAACGATCTGGATGTGTCTCAGTTAGCGCCGAGCAATGGCATTACTTTTGGGTTTGGTGAGCAGAAGAATTCTGGGGTGAGTTGGGGGGCTCTTATTCAAGCATTGGAAGGAGATGCCGGCACCAACGTCTTGTCTACGCCTAAAGTGATTACCATGGATAACCAAGAGTCATCGATTATTGTTGGTGAGAATATTCCTATTGTAACGGGTCAGTCGAGCTCTGGTGGCTCAAGCACCTCTAATCCTTTTACGACGATTGAACGGCAGGATATTGGTGTGAAGCTAGTGGTAACGCCAAGTATTAGTGAGGGAGATCTGGTTCGTCTAGAGATCGAGCAAGAAATTTCTGGGGTGTCTGAGTCCACGACGGCCTCGGACATCGTGACGACCAAGCGTCAGATTAAAACAAATGTGCTGGCTGATAACGGCGAGACCATTGTGTTGGGTGGTTTGATCACTGATAACGTTACCGAGAGTGAAAGTAAGGTGCCATTGTTGGGTGATATTCCGTTCTTGGGTGCGCTGTTCAGAAGCACCTCGAAAAAAGTGACAAAACAGAACTTGCTAGTGTTTCTTCGACCGACGATTCTTCGCGACAAAGAGTCAACGCGAGCCGTTACAAATGAGAAGTTTGATGAGCTATGGGAGTTGAACCTTTCTATAAAGGCGGCGCAAGGCGAAGATCAAGAGGACCTTGAGCAGCTAGTTAAGCCGTCGATTGATAGCGTTTATAAGCGAATGGAAATTAGGTAAGGCTCTTGCGGGTTTTCGTGAGACATAAAAAAACCAGAGCAAAGGCTCTGGTTTTTTTATGTCTCTAAGCTACATGATTAGCTAAGGTTCTCTGCAACAAAGTTCCAGTTAACCAAGCTCCAGAATGCTTCCAAATACTTAGGACGAGCATTGCGGAAGTCGATGTAGTAAGCGTGCTCCCAAAGGTCAACGGTCAATAGAGCCGTTTGTCCTTCAGTCATTGGTGTACCAGCATTACTCGTATTTACGATGTCTAAAGAACCATCTGAGTTCTTTACGAGCCAAGTCCAGCTAGAGCCGAAGTTGTTAACAGCTTTGTCGTTAAATTGTGCTTGAAACTCTGCAAATGAACCGAATTTCGCGTTAATCGCATCCGCAACAGCGCCGCTGGGCTCGCCGCCGCCATTAGGGCTTAGGCAGTTCCAGTAAAAAGTGTGGTTCCAAATTTGAGCTGCGTTGTTAAATACAGGGCCGCTTGCTGACGTGATGATGTCTTCAAGTGACTTGTTTTCGAATTCCGTACCAGGAATGGCAGCATTCAACTTATCAACATAAGTTTTGTGGTGTTTACCGTGGTGAAATTCGAGAGTTTCTTGTGAAATATGTGGTGCTAACGCATCAATTGCATAAGGTAGCGCAGGTAGTTCGATCGCCATTTGGGCTCTCCATGTTGACATCTATAGTGATAGCCAGCGAGCGCTGACTCAGTTACTTATCGTTTTTCTGGCGAGGATAATAGCATTGAATTTTTGGTGATACCAAGGGCAATAACGATGCCTTGTCTAAGCATATTTTCTAGGGAGTCGAATAGCCGCCAAACTCAGGGCTTCCGGGTAGAAGTGATGCAACGTTATTGACCCGCCATACCAGTTCTTCGTAGCTGTCTGCTTGAACGGTCACATGGCCTAGTTTTCTGCCGGGCCGCTCTTCTTTTGCATAAAGGTGAACGTGTGCATACGGCAGCTCTAGTAAGCTTTGAATATCACCTTTTTCACCAATGATATTGATCATGCAGGTTGGTCGAGACGCCTGAGTGCATCCGAGAGGAAGGCCAGTAATCGCCCTTAGGTGGTTTTCAAACTGGCTGCAAGGTGCGCCCTCTATGCTCCAGTGACCAGAGTTATGAACACGAGGAGCCATTTCATTGGCAACAAGGCCTTTCTCTGTTTCGAACAGTTCGAGTGTCAGTATGCCGACATGGTCAAGTTCATGAATTAGCTCTTTAGCATAAGAGCGAGCTTGAGAGGCTGTTTCATCATCAACTCTTGGTGCAGGTGCGGTTGAGTACCTGAGTATTCCATCGTTGTGCTGATTTTCCGCCAATGGGTAGACTTCAATATTGTCGTCGGTAGCGCGAACGGCGATGATTGAAAGTTCACGTGTAAAATTAACGAATGCTTCAACGATGAGGGTGCGACTTCCGATTGTGTGCCAAGCTTCTTGGCATTGCTCTAGCTGGCGAATAACAAACTGGCCTTTTCCGTCATAGCCCTCGGTGGTTGTTTTAACGACAACGGGAAGGCCTAGCTCTTCGACAGCTTTAATCAAGCCTTGCTCTGTGTCGATGACGCGATAGGAGGGAGTTGGAATCCCGAGTCGGTCAAATAACGCTTTTTCTTTTGCACGATCTTGGCAGACATCTAGTGAGCGAGAGGAGGGGTGCAGCGTGTTTTTCTGTTCGATGTGTTGGGCAAGTTGAAGCGGCAAGTGCTCAAACTCATAGCTAACGACATCGACGCTATCTATAAATGTCTGTAAATCAGGGTTTTCAAGATTGGCAGAAGTGTCTGAGCTGACGTTACCAAGCCCGACACTCGGTGTTCCCGTCGTATCATAAAAGAAGAAATCAAGTTCCAGGGGGTAGCCCGCTAGCGCAAGCATGCGGCCGAGTTGTCCAGCGCCTAGAATGCCAATCTTTTTCATGTACTAACCTCTTGGATCGGGCTGATCGAGAACGGTTGCTGTTTGCGATTGCCGAAAGCCAGCAACGGCATTGCGTACGTCGGTGTTCTGTAAACCGAGGATCTGTGCTGCCAATAAGCCAGCGTTTTTAGCGCCCGCTATGCCTATTGCTAGAGTGCCTACTGCTACGCCACCGGGCATTTGAGCGATTGACAGTAATGAGTCAATGCCGTTAAGTGCCTTGGATTGTATCGGTACGCCTAGAACGGGCAGGTTTGTTTGAGATGCAGCCATGCCCGGAAGGTGTGCGGCACCGCCTGCGCCTGCGACAATAACTTGTATGCCACGAGCTTCAGCTTCTTTTGCGTAGTCGAATAGAAGGTCTGGTGTGCGGTGGGCCGAAACGACTTTCACCTCATACTGAACGCCTAGCTGCTCAAGCATCTTGGCGGCATGTTCCATGGTGGGCCAGTCTGACTTTGAGCCCATTATGATGCCTACTGCTGGCTGCATTGATGTGTCCCCTGCTGCTGCCGACCCACGTATGTAAATGGGCTGTCCGGCAAAAAAAGACCGCATATAGTAGTGACTCGGCACGATGCATGCAAATTCTATTTATAATTGGCTGCGTGAACAGGTAGAATCTGCTTCAGGTTTATTCTCTTACACAACGAAATGGAACAATAAATATGCGTCCGGAAGCAGATGAGCAGGATCGATTCAAGAGTCGCACTACCAATCAAAAAGCAGCTCCCGTATCAGCTAAGTCGACGCCTAAGCCCCATCCGAAGTCGGCGAAGCAGCCTTTTCTTTTGATAGCGTTGGTCTGTGTGTTGGTTTGTGTGTCAGGTGCCTTAACGTGGGGGTTTATGCAGCAGGAGCAGCAGATATCTCAGTTAGATAGGGATTTGAAGGATGCAATCGGCTTTGTTAGCCAAAGTAAATTGCTGATCGCTCGGATTGAAGGGGAGCTTAGTGAAACGGGTGAAGAGTTAGAGCAAAGTGGTTCTGCCGCAGCGCGGAAGCTCGCATTTTTGGACTCTGAAATGCGGAAGCTGTGGGGTATTTCCAATGACCGCAATAAAAAAGCAATAGCGGCTAACACGCTAGGGCGAGAAGCATTGCAGGCAAAATTAAACCGGCAGGAAAAGAAGCTGGACGATGTTGGAAAAAGTTTAGATGCATTTGAGTCCTCGTTTGGGCGCATTGATGCCTCTATTCGCGCGATTGAAACTAAGGTTTCGTTGGCGTCAGGCGAAATGGCGATTACGCGTGAGTCTATTAGTGAGGATTTGGATGTGTTGCGAGGCGAGGTGGCCGGCATTCGCGCATTACAGCTTGAAATTAAGGATAATAAAAAGGCGATCGCAGCGATTGACTCCAGCAGGAAGCAGGTCAATGAACGGTTGGTGAGGCTGTCAGAACAGATGAATCAGTTGCAGCTACAATCGAAGCCTGGGCCATAATCTCCAGCGGTTAGAGAGGTAGTTCCCAAAACTCTGTGGGTTAAGTTGTTAATATGGGCCGCTCAAAATAGGCATCAAACTCTAAGGTTTAAACAGACATGTTGTTGATTTGGCGGCTCTTTCTTTCGCTGTGTTTTCTGATGGCATCGACTATGGTCTATGCAGATACGAAGGCGCCATTTTCCAAACCGTTCCACAAGCAGGGGCGGGGTTGGTATCCCTCGATGTATTGGTCTACTGGGCGAAACTTAGGTTCTTTCTATTTTCCGAACACGAATGGTCAGAAGTTTGAGGCCTTGGATAGTTACGAGTGGAATTCTGAAGAGAACGGCCTCATCTATGTTTATCGGCCGAATAGTCAATGGGCGATGGAAGAGCTTGAGGCGCCTAGCTATTACATTAACGATGAAATAGTGTTCAACCTTCGTTCTGGCAGCTATACAGTGATGGAGTTGCCGGCTGGGAGTTACGATTTTGCCGCACGAAAGAGCTTCCTTCCGCTTATTGGGCTAGAGGCGTTTGACGATAAGCTGATGATCGCGTTTGACTTAAATCTGTTGATTGATATTGGTTTGGAGGTGGATGCGGGGTCTGTTTATTATTTTAGGCACTCTGAGGTAACCCTTCCTAAACGCTTACACCCTGATCTTGAACCGGACCATGAAATGGCAACCGGCGATGTGCAAATTGTCGGCGAAGAGTTAGCACTAGAGGAAATTGTTAATACTCGTTATCTGAACCATTCATTTTGGCACTCCAACGATTCGGAACGAATCGAAGCGTTACTAAGTGGCGATATGGAGGATTACGGCTGGTTCTCTGTTATCTGGCCTTGGTCTAACAATTTCTTATTTGGCTTCCCTTTATTTTACCTTCCCAGTGATATCTACCTGAAGTTGAGAGGTGAAAATAATATTACGTTAGAGCAAGAGCTGTATGTTTTGGCGGATGATAGAGAGGCATATTTAGAATCAATTCGCGATCGGCGAGAGCCGAAGAGGAATTGGTTGGCGCCATGGAGAGCGCCTCGTAGCCATTTAAGTTTGAATGATGAGCTGATGCTTGAGAAGCTTGAGAAGGCGGCGCTAGCCGGCAACATTGTTCCTGCGCCGATCGAAAGGCAAGAGCAGCAAGCGAGCTCTGACGATGATGATGGCTCGCCTTGGTATTGGCCGTTTAGAACGATTAATGACCCGGCTGTCGTGCCGCATTCTTTATCCAGAAGTGCTCCGCAGAAGCGCGTGGCGTCAGCAGATCGAATAAAGTTAACCTTGGACTAAGTGCAATTTTCGGCTATTCAAAAAGTCAATAAAAACATACGTTTATTGTTGTTTTGTTTTTGCGTAATAATTGTGAATAAAATTGCTTCTTAGCGATTGACAGTACTTCAGAAATCATTACAATGCGCATCTCGATTTTGAGTTGGGTGGTTAGCTCAGCTGGGAGAGCATCGCCCTTACAAGGCGAGGGTCACAGGTTCGATCCCTGTACCACCCACCAATCTCTAGATTGGTTAGAAAGAAAGTTTAAAACTGCGGACCGGTAGTTCAGTTGGTTAGAATACCGGCCTGTCACGCCGGGGGTCGCGAGTTCGAGTCTCGTCCGGTCCGCCACTTTAAACTTTGAATCACTTCTAAATTCCTTTGTCACATCTCTGAAATAATTCTCTGTTAAATTCAATGCTTACTGTTTCTTAAACCAAATTTAAGTGGTGTATTTATATGTCTGATTATGAAGATGAATTGTTAGAACTAATCGATTTAAATGACTTAGATGGAGCCGATGACTCTGATAGCTTTGATGACGCAGAGGAAATGTGATTTCTCTGTATTACTTGTCCTCCTCTCTCGTTGATCTGTATTAAACCGCCAGCTCAATACTATTTAAGCTTTTTGTTATCCGCTTTACTCTGTCGTTAATTTCCAAACTGATTCGCGCGCGCTTCTCCCCTACAGATCCTTACCTACAGCTCTTTCCTGCTATTCGATAGGCTTGCTCAATCTTTGATCTATACTTTATGGGTCATAACACAATGATGGCCCATAATAACAAGCTTCGTCAGAGCGCGATGCGGGAGATAGCAATGAGTAAACAAGATGGATTGGCGTTGTATCCGAATTTACTGGCTCCTCTAGATTTAGGCTTTGTGACCCTGAAGAATCGCACCTTGATGGGGTCAATGCATACCGGTTTGGAAGAATCCCCCAATGGCTTTCAAAAAATGGCGGCGTTTTACGAAGAGCGTGCACGCGGGGGCGTGGGCTTGATCGTCACGGGCGGTATCGCACCTAATGAAGAGGGTGCCGTAGGTCCTGGCGCCGGAAAGATGAGTACTCTGGAAGAGGCAGAAGAGCATAAGGTTGTTACTCGTGCGGTCCATGATGCCGGAAGCCGCATATGCATGCAGATTCTCCATGCAGGACGTTATGCTTACCAACCTAAGCTCGTTGCGCCTTCGGCCGTTCAGGCCCCGATAAACCCTTTTGTGCCTCATGAACTCACAGATGAAGAGGTTGAAGCTCAAATAGCTGATT
>CAJWBE010000041.1 GCA_913020045.1 uncultured Oleiphilus sp. | reverse complement strand
TTCGAAGAAATAGAGAATCTTACCAAGCAGAACAAGCTGACTAAGAACCCCGGAGGAGTCCTTAATTTCGGGTTTACCAACTCTGTTTATTGGGTTCACACCTCATTTTCGTTTTCTCAAGAGTTAGCCGACTACCAGTCATGGATATTCTCTCTAGATTACGCCCCTATCAAAACAATAGATTTGTATGTCAAGAAGGGGGGTGAATTACAGCATATAACATCAGGGACTGAGCTCTATTTCGAGAAGCGGCCAATTCAGTATCGTAACTTTATTTACCCCCTTAGAAATGACGGCAATACAGAGTACGAGCTGTGGTTACGGGTGAAATCAGACACCTCCATTCAGCTGCCTATCAGCCTATGGCCAAATCAGAGTTTTTTTGAATACGAAACATTCAGTTCATACGGTTGGGGGATATTCTTCGGTATTCTTATCGCACTTGGCTTGTACAACTTATTCCTCTACGTTTCCGTAAGAGATAAGGCTTACCTCTATTATGTTCTGTATCTCACAGGGCTATCAGGGATTGTTCTTTTCTTAAATGGCCAAGGGTTCCAGTTTATATGGAGTAGCCGGCCTGACTGGAATCGCTATGCGCTCTTGTTCTCAACGTGCTTCGCCGTATTTTTTGCCCTTCAGTTCTCAAGAGCCTTCTTAGAAACGCGCAAATACATACCAAAAATCGATGCATTAATAATGTGCTCAATGCTATTTGCCGCAGGGGCTGCTGTGGTAGGCGCATTCGGCGTGGATACTAGCCTCCCTAAAATTTCCGGATGGGTTGCTGGAGTGTTCGTCGTCACTGTGGTCGTCACAGCCATAAAATCGTATGCAATAGACCATCCTATTGCGCCATATTTTGGGATAGCCTGGTCCCTCTTTTTAACAGGGATTTTGGTGTACCTGGCTAGCGTGTTTGGGATTGCACCAACAAACTATTGGACAGAAAATGCGGTACAGTTTGGCTCGGCCACAGAGGCAATTCTCCTCTCTCTAGGGCTAGCCCAACGAATCAAGCTAGAACGAAAGAAACGATATGAAGCGCTGCAATCTGAGCATGAGACTATTCTAAAGTGGCAACAAGCAGAGAAAAAGCTTATTGAGCGTGCCAGTTACGATAAACTCACTTCTCTTCCTAATGGAACTCTACTGTACAGATGTATTGAAGACTTTAAAGCGGGAAACAAATTAGAGGTCAGACCTTTTGGATTAATTCTGATTCGATTCAAAGGATTTCATGAGGTCAGCAAGACGCTCGGCAAAAATCAAGCAGATAGGCTATTTATAAGAGCCGCGGATCGCTTAGCAAATGAAGCAGGTAGGATCGACCATGTAATCCCTATTTGCAGTACCAAAGACTACTTTCATTTTATCTCAGTCATAGACGCGACTAATTTTGCAGTACTAGTCGATATGGAACAGAGCTCAAATGCTCCTCTTCGTGCTGCGGAAAAACTATTGGAAGTAATGAGTCACCCTATCGAACATGAAGGGATGTTTATCGATATAAACACCATAGCGGGTATTGCATTATCACCGGTGCATGGAGATTGCCTTGATACGCTGGCCCAGCACGCAGCAATAGCCTCGGATTATTCGAAAAACACATCACAGACTATTTCTACTTATTCACCTGATCAGAATTACTACAGTACGCGTCGACTATCGCTGATGGGCGACCTACTTAGGGCTATCGAATCTGACTCATTAATGCTGTTCTTACAACCGCAAATTGACTTGGATACATCGCAGGTTGTCGGTGCTGAGGCCCTCATACGATGGACCCATGAGACACATGGATTTGTTCCGCCAGATGAATTTATTCCTTTAGCTGAGCAGTCTGGGCTAATTCGCCCATTGACGGAGTGGGTATTTGACAAGGCGCTAGAGATAGACGGCGTATTGCAAGAGCTTGGACACGACTTACGTCTGTCTATAAATATCTCAGTTAAAAACATTGCCGAAGCCAACTTTGTGAAAAACAAACTAGATAAGTTTGAGGATAGAGGCGTTACTCCTGAGCGAATCGTTTTTGAAATGACCGAATCGATTATGATGGATGATATTGATGCAGCTCTAGAGGTTCTGAATGCTCTCAGCGATCACGGTGTATTACTCAGTATCGATGACTTTGGCACTGGGCACTCTTCCCTTTCTTATCTTACCCAGCTGCCAGTTCAAGAGTTAAAGATAGACAGGTCATTCGTTTCAGACATGTTGGAGCGGCCAGAGAACCAGAAAATCGTTGAAATGACTATAAACCTTGCCCATACACTTGGATTGTCCGTCGTTGCCGAAGGAATAGAAGATGAAGCGACGCTGACTCATTTGCAGTTTTTGAGGTGCGATGTCGCCCAAGGTTATTATATTGCTAGGCCCATGCCAGTCGATGGATTTGTTGGATGGCTAGACGACTATGGCCGAAAAAATAGGAGTGATAATGTTATAAAGTCAGCCATCTAATAAGGTTTGGGGGCTTGCTGGATACGTCGACCCCAGAGTCAAAGTTATATCGTATAAATCTAGCGCCATAAGATCGTAAATCCAGAAAATAGCTAACTAGAGTCACAACGCTACAAAACGCCTTAATCACTGTCTGGATAATTTAAAAACCGAGTTCGAAACCGGCGGTCACCCGATTGACTTTCCCCTTGATTAGGATCAATCCATTAAATCAACACAAGACAACCAAGATTTAGCCAAACACGCCAACAAATAAACTACCGACAACAAAATATAATCAATATTTCTTACATAGTGCTTTATAGGCTATTTCTGAGCAATTTAAGATGCACTAGTAGTGAATCTTAAATTTATAATTCTTATAAGCACTTATAAATACTGATTAGTATTTTTTTACCTGTCGAACACTAAGTAAACGCCATTTCCAGCTGCCGATCGGGAGCAGAATGGAAGTCCCCAAATTTTCCCATTTTTTTTGCCACGGTTCGCCATAAGACAACGCTAATAAGCGCCTACCCCACTTTTGCTATTTTTCTGTTGATCGCCACAGTCCTAAGGTTGACACTAGGTTCACAACCTAGGAACAAACAGAAAGTCTCCCGACTCGTGCCCCGCAAATTGAATAGGCGCGTACTGAGGCGCCTGTTCAAACTGAGCGGCTTGTGCTGCATAGCATACAGCCTGTGCTACTTGTGCATGCAATTGAGGACCTTCAACGACGGTGCTGTTGCTCTTAAGAACATCTAGCAAGGCTTTTGCAAAGATTGAAGGTTTGCCGCCGCCGTCCAACAACGTTGCCAGCCCGCCGGAGCTAAACGATAGCCTAGAGCGTTTTTCGGTAGCGTAAAGGCGTTGCTTTACTCTTGCATGCTGCGGCTCTATTCTGGGCTGAATAGCCACCTACTTCTTTTACATTGAAACGCTAAACCAATGATAATTATAAAGCGCATATTACAATCCATTTGCATACTCATCTGCCTGCATGCTTCTCTATTAAGTGCTAAGGAAAAGGGTGTCGTCACCTTCGCAACAGACCCTTGGCCACCATATTTTTTAGAAAATGAGTCCGGGCAAGTTAACTCAGGAATTGGCTACCAGTTAGTACGTGAGTTGTTTTTCCTCATTCCAGGCGTCGATGCCTCGTTCCCCAAAGTGCCATGGAAACGCGCCCTATTTAGAAGTGGAACGCGGCATGAAAGACAGCATTGCGCTTCTTCTCAAGAACGAAGAACGTGCAAAATATATGCTTTTTACACAGCCAGTTATTCAGTCTCCTTCTTGGATGTACTACAACACCCATCGTTTCCCCAATGGCTTTGAATGGGGGTCTGTTGAAGACTTCAAAGATCTGCGTATTGGAGTTGTGCGCGGTTATTCTTATGGCGAGCCCCTAGACACATTTATTACCAATGCCACGAGCAATATTTTCGAAGTAACGACATCGAAACAATTGTTTTCGATGCTGCAACGTCAACATATCGATCTAGTGTCGGAAAATTCATCTGTAGCAAATGACATTGTCACCAATCAGGGGTGGTTGAAAACATTGGGGCATTCAAAAAAAATGGTGAATACAAACCTCCTTCGCATCGGAATTTCGAAAAAATCTAACTATGTATCCCTTATTCCAAAACTCAATAAAGCGATTGAAACCCTGCGCGTGTCTGGACGAATAGATCAGATTATCGGAGTCAATGGACGCAGCATTGAGCCGTCTTACCCTGAATAAAACGTCACTGCAGCCGAATCAAAACCGCACTAGCTTACCTCGATAAAAAGCCCTGTCACCGCTATGAGGTTAAAAACCGAAACACCTAATCTCTATGTAGGGCCTTGTTGTCTCGGAGCAAGAAGCTCCAGCATCTGAACACAGCCCCCCCCTAAGCACTCTTGCGCTGGAGTGTATTTCGCCAACTTAGATTGTTTATTTGTGGGTACAATTCTATAGTGCCTTTTTTGAATCCTTAGAGCGAAGATCAAACCATGAGTGAAGATAAACCACGTAAACATTCACAGAAAATTGTCGATGGTGCCGCGCAGGCGCCTAGCCGCTCTATGCTTCGCGCCGTGGGCTTTGGCGATGATGATTTCAAAAAATCTCAGGTAGGTATCGCCTCTACGTGGTCAATGGTAACGCCCTGCAATATGCACATCAACACGTTAGCAGAGGAAGTGGGTAAAGGCGTCGATGACGCCGGCGCTAAAAGCGTTATATACAACACCATTACCATGTCAGACGGTATATCCATGGGCACCGAAGGCATGAAATACTCGCTTGTGTCGCGCGAAGTGATTTGCGACTCCATCGAAGCAGTGTCAGCAGGTATGGGGCATGACGGCATTATTGCGATTGGCGGCTGTGACAAAAATATGCCCGGATGCCTGATGGGTTTAGCCCGCTTAAACCGTCCTTCTATTTTCGTTTACGGCGGGACGATTCTGCCCGGTGAGAACCACACCGATATCGTCTCGGTATTTGAAGCCGTCGGCGGCTATGCAAGTGGTGATATCCCGCTAAAACAGCTTGATCATATTGAAAAAACTGCAATCCCCGGAGCGGGCTCATGCGGCGGTATGTATACCGCTAACACCTTAGCCTCGGCAATAGAGGCGCTAGGTATGAGTATGCCTAATAGCTCGGCGCAAAATGCGGTTTCAGATAACAAAAAGCAAGACTGTATTGATGCAGGCCACGCCATTGTTCACTTGCTAGAACATGACATTAAGCCCTCCGATATTATGACCAAAAAAGCATTTGAGAATGCGATTACTCTGATCATTACGCTAGGCGGTTCTACCAATGCTGTATTGCACTTAATTGCAATGGCCGACGCTGTTGGCGTAGAAGTCACCTTAGATGACTTTGTGCGAATTGGTGAGAAGACGCCGGTCATTGCTGATCTGCGTCCGAGCGGTCAATATTTAATGTCTGAGTTAATCGAAATCGGCGGCATTCAGCCATTGATGAAACGTTTGCTCGAAGCAGGCATGCTGCACGGCGATTGCATGACCGTAACAGGCAAAACCATGGCCGAAAACTTGGCTGAGGTGGCGGACTACCCTGAAGGACAAACGATAATTTTGCCCTTTGAAAAGCCCATTAAGAAGGACAGCCACTTAGTTATCCTCAGCGGTAACTTAGCACCCGAGGGCGCTGTTTCCAAGATCACGGGCAAAGAAGGTTTAAGCTTTACGGGCACCGCAAAAGTATATGAATCGGAAGAAGAAGGATTTGCCGCAATCATCGATGGACAAGTGGTCGCAGGCGACGTAGTCGTTATTCGCTACGAAGGTCCGAAAGGCGGGCCGGGCATGCGAGAAATGTTAAGTCCAACGTCAGCTATTATGGGCAAAGGTTTGGGCAATGATGTCGCGTTGATCACGGACGGTCGATTTTCAGGCGGCAGCCGAGGCTTTGTGGTAGGACATATTACCCCGGAAGCCTACGAAGGCGGTGCTATAGCGCTGGTAGAAAATGGCGACAGCATTACCATTGATGCTCAAAACCGCGAAATGACACTGCATGTTAGCGATGAAGAAATGGCAACGAGAAAACAACGCTGGCAGCAACCCGCGCCAAAATACACACGAGGTTTGTTGGCGAAGTACGCACGTACTGTCAGCTCTGCATCTACCGGTGCGGTAACGGATAAACCAGAATAGCAACTTAAAGACATGGAACTCTGGATGCGCACAATCGTGCGCATTTTTTCGCTCTACTCTTGCCGCTTCAAGTATTGATCAAGCATTGCATAAAGCTTTTCTAACTCCATCGGCTTGGTCATATAATCAGTCATGCCAGCCTCTTTGGCGGCATCCAGATCCTGCGCCAAGGCATTCGCAGATAATCCGCAAATAACCAGATCAGTGAACCCTTTCTCCCGAATAGCTCGTGTTGCCTGATACCCATCCATCACAGGCATCTGAACATCCATCAACACAAGGTCATAATCCTTATCATTGCTGATTGCTGCAACAGCCTCTTCGCCATTTTCCGCTAGGTCACAACTTAAGCCCGCCAATTCAAGCATACTCTTTGCGACCAGCTGGTTGACCATATTATCTTCAACCAATAACACATGGCCGTAAAATCTAACCTCACTTGATTCTGAATCCTTCTCAGCGCTCTTTAGCGCTTGGAGACCATTACCTAGCAACCTGTTCAGAGCATCACGGAGACCAGATAAAGAGAAGGGGTGAGTTAGTACCGTCGCATCAAATTTCCAGCTGATTTTTTCGACAATATTTGTTGGTTGACGATCCATGACAAAGCACAAATTGACTCGATCACCTTGGATTGAGTCTAGATACTTAGCCATTTCCTGAATGTGATCATATGAGTTTGCATCAACTAGGACGGTCACTTCCGAGTCAACTTTCTCGAGTAGCTCTGAAACTTTTTCGATAACGCAACGTTGAGGTTTCACATTTAGTGCGTCCAGTAACGACTCATTCAACAAGAAATCATCACCAGCCCCGACGTAGTATACTGGTAAGCTCGAACCGATTGGCTGAATCAAAGTTTCAACACCCACAGCACCAACATTCACTTCAACCCTAAAACAGCTACCCACACCAGGTTCAGAGTCAACAGAAACTCCCCCCCCCATTAACTCACTTAGTTTTTTAACGATCGCCAAGCCAAGTCCGGTGCCGCCAAACTGTCTACTCGTGGAGTCATCTGCTTGCGTAAAAGATTGAAAAATGCGCGACAGTTGATCGTCAGTCATCCCAACACCCGTGTCTTTTACGGCAATCTTTAACTGACCAAGCTCACTATTCGAGCTTTGGCTGACGTAGTCCAAATCGACCAAAATCATCCCTCGTTCAGTAAATTTAGCGGCATTACTACAGATATTTAGCAGAATTTGGCTAATTCTGAGCGGGTCTCCCTTAAGTGTTTTTGGAACTCGCGGCGATGAGTTAATACGAAATTTAAGCTCTGTTTTTGAAAGGTGCGCGTCGATTGAAGAAATAATGTTCTCAACTATATCGTCGATGTCAAAATCGACAGACTCAATATCCAATTTCCCAGCATCAATTTTGGAAAAATCTAGAATATCGTTGATGACATTCATCATTATCTGGCCAGAATAGGCGATTTTTTTAAGGTAATGGCGCTGCTGGTCTTCCAGATTAGTTTTTAAAACCAAGTCCACCAAGCCAACGATTCCATTCATTGGTGTACGTATTTCATGGCTCATATTGGCGAGAAAGGTACTTTTGCTTTCGGCCGCCTGCTCTGCGTTTTCTTTCTCTTTTTCAAGCTCTATATTTAGCTTCTCTTGCAGAGTATTCATTTCTTGCGCTTTTTCTAGGAGCTCATATGTTTGCCGATTTTTACCTTGGAAAACGTTGGCAGCGCCCGCCAGGTCGCCAATTTCATCACGCCGATCAATACCAGGTATCGTATAAATACTCTCACCACGAGCCAACTGCCTAAAAACCTCGGTAATTCGACGTATAGGGTCAACGATTCGCCAGCTTAGATAAAAAGCGACCAACAAAGCCAATAAGATACTAACCACTGACACGATGTCATTTTGAGTCTGCATTTCAATTGCCGATGACTTCGTTTGGGCACGCATCTTTGCCTGACTCTGTATCACTGTTTCCCGCAACGATTTCGTAAGGTAGAGAAACTCATTGGCTGAGCCAGCCATAACAACGTTAACCAAGAACACATAACCACGAGTAACGTGCGTCACTCTAACGATATTACGCCTGACCTTTTTAAGGAGCTTTTTCGCCTGCTCTCGCTCTGTAAATTCTAGGGGAATAGCCGCATCGGCGCGTTCTAAAGAAAGCGTAAATCCTTCAATATACTCTTGATCTGGGGATAGCAAATAACGATTCAGGAAACTCTTAGTCGCGGCTAAGTGGTAGCGCATTTGTGGCAAATTCAGTTCATTGTCCGCTTCTCGATAATGCCCACTATTACGCTCAATTAGGGCCGACAGGTCAGCAAAGTTTTGCTTTATTGTCAGATTAAACAAAGTCTCCCGCTGACTTCTGCCATCAATGACACTCGCAAAATTGTCTCTATAGTCGAGTAAATGCCTTCGCATACGTTCAATCATATTGTCTTCAATCACAAGTAAATCATTCGCATCTATATGTGATTCAATCGAGATTAAACGCTCTTCAACTTGGCTCATCAAGTCGTAAAAACGAGAAACTGACAACTCACTCGCCGTTTCTTTATAGATTAAAAGATTACGCTGCAAGTCGATAACATCACGCTCAAGCTCGTGAACTAGTCCAACATTTCGATACGATTCGCTAAGCGCCGCCTGATTAAGACTTAACGAAGACTGAGTAATGCGCGAGAGGAAAACCTGAACAAACAGAGCCGTCACCAACACTGTTAATACAAAAATTATTTGAAATTTAAGTGACCGGAACATATCACCACATCCTTTACGCGCTGATAAATTCGTACCATTTTTGCAAGCTGTATTCGTATGTCGGCATAACGGTATTCCAAACCGCTACATTGCCCATACGTTTTTCATAGCTTCCACCCGCACGCGTATCGCCCTTGCGCACGGATATATTCCCATCCGTGCCTCTTAGGTCTGTTGTAGCGACTTTTCCTTGATACCAAAAGTCCCACTCCGGCGCTGAGAGCTCTTCCCGCGAACGCTCAGGGTTTGAAATGTAATAGCCTTGCCTAGCAATAAACGCGCCCGGCCAACCTGACAACCACCAATTCATGTACTCATAAGCAATATCTTTTTGTCTGCCCTTGGTCGCCGAAGAAAGACACATAACCCCATGCCAACCCCGATAACCTTCTTTTGGCGCAGCATAACTAACGGGTATGTTTTTTCCGTTCAACGCGGAAACGGCAGGTGAAAACATACTCTCTATCACTACTCGCCCACTTTCCATAAAATCGACGGACTCGGGAACAGAAGTCCAAAAACCACTAAAGTGTCCTTTCTTTTTCATACCAATTAGCAGATCAAAGAGCTCATCCAGCTCTGGCTTAGTGATCGAACCAATATCATTGATTCGCATTAAGCCTTTAGCCTGCGCCGCTAAAGCTAAATCAAACAGCCCAATCGTCGGAGCATTAACAATGCCCACCTTGCCTGCATATCTCTCATCGAGAAGCCAACCCCAACTTTCTGTTTCGTAAGGCACCCCTTGTTCGATAACGCGAGTGTTATAACCAAACGAATCTACATTATGTACATACGGCAAATAGCTAACACGCCCGGTAAAGTCAGTGCCTAATTCGCCATCATCTTGAACATTGAGAATTTTGTATGGCGCATCACCCGCTCCCATATTGGCTTTGGGCGTCAGCCGGCCTGTTTTCGTGAGATTATTGATTTCATCCCAGTGCTTTATTCGCTGCGTATCAATCGCTTGAATAGAGCCCGAGTGCCAAAGCACATTGATGCTATTCGACCATTGCTCATAAAGATCAAATGATGCGGGGGAAATTGAGGCTTTCTGCAATACAGCGGCACTACCTCGGGGTTCAAACACTAGATCGATACCCAAGTCTGCTATGGCCCGTTGGCGCAGTTCTTCTTGCAAGGTAACGTGCGTCCCTAACACCTTGAGTGTCGTTTTATTTCTCGCAAAAACATAAGGCGCTTTAGCGGTCAGCGCGGCGGTCAAACCAACTTTTGCAATATTCGACAAGCTTCGGCGCTTGTCGATATCGACACTATCTACGGTTTCACTGCGGTCGGAAGAACACTTCGCACTATCACTATTTGCATTATTTTCGGACGCTGACGTCAATTTCTTTCTCTCCAAAAGAATCTCGAACCGCCTTGCTAAGCGCGATTATCTTGGATACCAGTATAGTAGCGAATATGGGTATCGCCATTGATGCCACCAAAACTCACCAGCCAGCTAACCTAATTAACACTTTCGTAAACATCGACGTTTGCGCGCCCTAGCTTCCCACCATCACTCACTGATGCGCCAGCTTAATGCCATATAAGATCACTGGGTCAATAGGCTCGATTACGCCGTCGGCTTTTTTATAAATCATATCGAGTGTGTACAGACGCTCCAATGACTTATTTAAACTGCCACTATTGATACCCGCTTTTCTCAAAAAACCTCCACTAGCAGGTTTGTCTGTTGGGTAAAGGCACAAAGCCTGTAATAGCTTCTTCTGCACCGTGCTAAGCCGCCCAAATTCGGACATAAAGCGTTTTTCTTCTCGACTAGCATAGTGATGCCAAGTGTCACGCACGCTCTCTTCCGTCGGCAACGTTGCCAGTAGAAACAGCTTGCGACAAAGCGCATTGACGTAATAAGGGTGCCTTGCGGTTAAATTCAAAATGACATGGATGACGTCAGCACCTAAAGGTTTCTTCCATGTCATCTTCGCCGCATTGTCAATGTGCTCTAAATAGTCTTGTTTCGAAATTCGTTCGACACTCACATGATCACACATGTGGTAGAGCGGCCTCGCTTTGTCTTCAAACATAAGCGATAGCATGTGGCGATTACTACCGCTAAAAAAGTACGTTAGATGCGTGGCTTTTTGCGCAGCCGCTCGAAACGCTGCCTCTATCGAATGTTTGCCAGGTAACTCAGCAATTTGCTGAAATTCATCTAAAAAAAACACCAGTTTGTGCTCGTTGCGTTGGGCCACCGCGTCTAAGGTATCTAGCACCTCAATAATCGTGTCGGGCGCTACCTTTCTTGCTTTCAGGTCCAGTTCAACACTTGAGCCCACACCGGCTCCGGACGCAGACAGTTTGACTGACGCCTCAATATTCTTAGCCATCTCTTTCAACAGCAACAAGGCTTGCTCATACTTGGGTAGCATGATCGACAGCGCTTTACTCGCCTCTTTTAACAACAGCTGAAGAACATCCTCCATTGAAGATACCCACATTAAATCCAGATTTATACAGGTAATTTTGTCCTTAGAGCGGCCGAGCTCATCACATACTTTGAAGACTAAACTGGTCTTTCCAAAACGCCTTGGCGCGTACAAAATCGTATGCGTATTCAGCTCAATATTATTCTTCAACAACGCTCGCTCTTGCACCCGATTACAAAAAGCTGGGCCCGTTGCAATGTCCAAAGGAAATATTTCAGTTTTCATTACTCTCACCCACAATAGCCGCTACTCTGCCACGTAAAATGTTTCTAATAGCCTTCATCGAGCAGACTGCGATAAACCAGAATTACTGGCCCTACAATACCTTATGCAATCATACCTAAAGGAATCTTTTTTACGATTCTATATAGAATCGTAAAATTTAGCTATTTTGTGTCGATCAAATCACTTATAGCGCACTCCTTGCGTTCAACAATGACAACCACACGCCGACCTAAGGTTTACTAAAAACGGCTGGCAAGTAGATTAGACGAAGCACTCACTCCCACTAAGATCCATTTGAGCCAACGTGCCGTATGACATAGACGATACTCAAACTAACTAGAGCCTCACCATGCTTAGCTTCAACACCGCAAAACATATTCGTCCAAGACATCTGCGAAAAATATTCCTATTAGTGGCTGTCGCCTCAAGCTTAATACTACAAGGTTGCTCCGTAGTGGGCGTTCGTACCACAGAAGAAGCCGTCTATACACTGGTCAAACAAGAGAACGACTTTGAAATCCGCCAGTACGCCAGCGTCATGGCGGTCCAAACGTATGTCGACCAAGAAGATTTTGATGACGCTAGCGGTATCGCGTTTAGGCGCCTTTTTGACTACATCACCGGCAACAATCTCTCTACTGATGACATTGCGATGACTGCACCCGTTATCGCCTCACCCGCAGCCGCCAATAAGAGTCAGAAGATCGCGATGACGAGCCCGGTGATTGCGACACCTAAAAAGACTAACGAGACAGGTTGGACACTGAGTTTTGTGCTCCCCGCCTCATTTACTGCAGCAAACTCTCCGTCCCCAACCGACCCAAGTGTCAAACTAACGGAACTTCCAGAAAAGACGGTCGCCGCAATTCGCTATACCGGACTTTGGGATAATGAACGCTTTGAAACCCAAACTGAAATGCTTCATAATTGGCTAAAAGACAACGGCTATCAATCCATATCAGGCCCCTCATACGCGGGTTATGACCCACCATGGGCTTTGCCATTCCTGCGCCGAAATGAGGTACTCATTGATGTACAACCTTAAATTTTTCGCTGCTGCTTTCGTTGCAGCCTGCATATCACTCCCTGCAAACGCGACAAACCCCCAATCAGGAACAGTCAACGAAGCAAAAACCGAAAAAGCACAACCGTCAGGCTGGTTCTACGGAGCGTTTGCGAACATGAGTAGCTCACCTTATCGTGGTATGGCCAATGAAATACAGGCGCTGCCGATTATCGGATATCGTAGCAACAAACTCAGCTGGATGGGCCCTCGTGTTAGCTATCAGCTATTTGAGCAAGAAGGCTTTGAAGCATCCACGCTACTAGACTATTACATGGTTGGCTTCGACGATGGTGATTCCGACTTTTTTACCGGCATGAGTGAACGACGCAACTCATTTTTCGCAGGTTTTAGCGCCTCCTATACCACCACCAATAAACTCAGTCTCTCACTGTCGTCCATGCAAGACCTGCAAGGGCGCTCAGATGGCAATGATACCAAGCTAGGTCTTTCTTACGCTCACAATGTCGGGCCCATTTTCATCACACCTAAAGTAGAGCTCACTCGACTCAGTCGCGCCTATACCGATTACTATTACGGGGTGAGGAGTGCCGAAGAAAATAGTGAACGTAAGGCCTACGATGGTTCAACCAGCCTGAATAAGTCGGTAGGTCTCAGCGTCGGAACGCCTATTTTCTTGGGAGGCTTTTCTCGAATCGCGGTCTCTCACCATTGGTTAGATAGCGCTATCACAGACAGCCCACTGATTGATGACGACCACTATTGGCAGGCTACGCTCACCTTCTCTCGATTCTTTAGCACGCACTAAACACGGCGCAAGCCTTCTAACTATGGAAGGACAGCGCTGCACTCGATTGAGGGTGTTCTTTTCCTAGCTGCAGAAAGCTCTTTGATAAAACCGAGGGGATGGTGCGACTAAGGTGCGTCGCCAGTGCATTAGCAAGAACACGACGATGAAAAGGTAAACGCTCATCGAAATAAGGCAAAGTTGAAGTAAGCGGCTCGTCCTGAAAAAGGTCTGACAACAAAGAGCCCTTCAAGGAATCAAATGCGGACAAGACATACTGCGCGACGCGCGGGTCATCATTATTATCTGCAACATGCCAAAGCATTGAGTCCTCAAGTGTGCATCGACAAATATAGAGACCGAAGCGCTCGTCCCGCCACTCTTTCGGAGATATTAAACTGAGCTTCAGCACATCGTTTTTCACATAAAGAAAGTAAGGCGTATTGATAACCGGTTTAAAACTAAATTCCGCACACAAAATTAGCCGTGACAATGCATAATCATGAAGAGTCGAGGCTAGGTTTCTGGACTGAATATCAAAAGCACTCGATTGACGACTACTAATTTCCTGTAACACAGGGACCAGACCCTTGCCTTGAGGGTTCGGATTTTTAGTCGGGGGAATATTTTTCACGCTGCCACCTTAATCATCTGAATCACGTTGCTTAGGCTTATTAAACTGACGACACGCCAACCAAAGCCCATAAGCCGCCGAACTAAAAATGCGTATTACAGGCCACCCGAGTACGCGCCACCAAGCGGCATACGGCGTGTGGTGCCAAGCCCGAATATTTGCATCGATTCCTACTAGCCAATCTCCGTCGCGGGTTCTCACATGCAATTTCTTGAGCAAGGTTTCTTTATCCGGCAAGCCTTCTACATTCTCTAGCTGATGAATGTCTTGGAGCTCGACATTACCCTTTGTGTAACGTGAGAGTTTGCAAACCTCCGCGGTACACAATGGGCAACTCCCATCGTAATACATGACATCTTTGCTCATTGAATCCGTTGTGCTCATTTATGACTCTCGCTACTGGCGCTTGCGTCGCTCAAATTTACCTTCGCAGGCTTACCCCTAGCATTACGCAACAGACTGGAAAACGGATTTGAATAAACCCGATTTCGACGACCAGCTAAGGCACAATCATCTGATCGTGCCACTCACCTTTTTGCAAGGTATAGAGTTGCCGGTCATGGATACCACTATCATTTCCCTGCCATACTTCAAGATAATTAGCCGTTACCACCAAACCTACAGCATCCTCAATAAAGGGTACCGAACTCGGGTCTGGATATTCCTTTTCTAAAAGAGAAATCCCACTTTCCAAATCCTTTCTGCCGGCAATCGATCCGCTTTGCGCTTGAAAGCGTGCATAAAAATGGTCAAGCAATTTGGCCTCATAGGGCTTGTGCTGCCAGTGTGTTTCGACAACCTTTTGCGGAAGTAAAGAAAGGGTGCCGCGCATGCGAAATTGCGACATCAGCGTCGGGTAAAAAAACAGTACCTCAACCCTCGTATTCTCTAAATCAGATATGTTTTTCTGTGCGCGACGATTAACAAACATCAAACAAGACTCCTTGGTAATCTCTCGCATCACCAACGTTCTCATTCTCACTTGAGAAGGGTCATTTTGCTCGAGGGTTGCCAAGGTGCAATAACGAGAATTGGAATCTCTGTCCGCCAACGCCTGCTTATGCTTTGCTTGAAGCAGCGTCATTGGGTTACTGCAAGGATTGTTGATAGTCTGTGCGTTGGCCATAAGGCGCTCTCTCGGATCGTGAGTGGTATTTCATCTCTTTAAAAAACAGGCAACCCAGCAACGGCATGAGCCTGCTCAATTACAATCGCATGACGCAACGCCAAGCGATGATGGTCTTCGTCATAGCCACCCCCAATAACAGTCGCTACGGGCGTACCACGACTCCAGCATTTCTCGAGCACGAGACGGTCGCGCTGTTCAATACCTTGCCAGCTAATGTCTAACTTACCCAAGGCATCATGCTCCCATACATCCACCCCTGCGTCATACAAAACAAGGTCAGGTTCTATTTGATAGAGCAGTCTTTCCAATGTGCTGTCGACCACGTCTAGGTAGTCGTCGTCTTTCATATACAGCGGCAAACCAACATCTAGATCACTATCTGTCTTTCGAAACGGAAAATTCTTTTCACAGTGTATTGAGCAGGTAAAAGCCGCCGACTCATTCACCAATATAGCGGCAGTACCGTCTCCTTGGTGCACATCACAATCAAAGATCAACACCCTACCCACTTCTTTGTGCTTGAGCACCTGCAGCGCGGTGTACGCAAGATCATTAATCATACAAAAGCCGCTACCAAAGTCTCGATGAGCATGGTGCGTGCCGCCCGCTAGGTGACAAGCAATACCGTGCTTTAGTGCCATTCTCGCTGTCAGCAATGTGCCATTGGGCGCCGTCAGCGTGCGGTCAACCAAACCCTGACTCCACGGAAGACCTACCCGACGCCAAGCTTTCGGGCAAATATTATTGCCAAGCAATGACTCTAAATACGTTGAGTCGTGAGCGATACTGAGGGCGTCTAATGTCGCCATGCTGGGAGAGAATAAATTTTTATGATCGGCCTCAATTACGCCACTATCTTGCAACGTCTCAAATAAGCGTCGAAATTTACTCATCACGAAGCGATGATCTTCTGGGAAGGGACAGGAATAGTTAGGGTGATAGATCAGAGGAAGCATGGTCTTCAAGCGAACTCAAGTTGAAAAGGCTATGACAAGACGTTTGGGATAGATAGCGTGCAGCAGAGTCCTTCACGGACGACAAGCAACAAACCTTAGACTATCGCCATTTTATTTTTCTAGCCTCTTCGTCCCAAGCTTGCTGACTTTTCTGCAATGCTTTATCGGTATAACCGTCTTCGCTCATTTCGCGCAAATGCCTATCTAGTTCCGACCTTAACTGATCGGTATTACATTTAGACTTGTGCGAGATGGTTAAATACAAACCTTCGCTGCTAATTGACGGCAGGAGTTCTGAGACCTGATGACTCACACCCATTTTAGACGCGTACGCCAGCCCTGGGTTTTTCTCATAAAGTAAGTAGTCCACACGATCTAGGACTAACATTTTGTAGGCCTGCTCTATGCTGGCAACGTACTCTATTTTAAGATTGTTTTTTGCATATTCATCAAACGACTGACCAAAGCTGTTATTGATCACCGTAACACCAAGTTTGTCCACTAAATCGCTGCGACCATGAAAGCTGACATCGCTCGTAGAGTGTATCCAAACGACACTATTCGTCGTAAGAAAGGCAGGCCGGATATAGTTCATCCACCTACTTCTCGGCTCAGTGTAAAAAGCACCCGCAATCAAATCTACCCGCCCGGATTTCACTTCCTCCTGCGCTCTAGACCAACTACCAACATGCTTAAGTTCAATGTCGCGGTTCAAACGCTGACCAAGCTCTTCCATGATTGAACTAATTGCCCCCGAAAGCTCATTTGATTCTTTATCCGTACGCCAAAGATAAGGAGGGTATTCGGAATTTCCTGTTGCCGACAGCTGCTTGCATTCATCCGCCAAGACACTCGGTACCGACAACGTCACTAACGCCAGTAGCAAAAAGGTTATGGGGCTGAAAGTTCGGCGAAATATATGGATCATAAGCTTTGGGTCTTTCGTTACCAATTCATGTGGTTTGCTAATAATTATAGATTAAATTCAGAGTAACGTGATCAACGCCACAATCAACATAAAACATCAATAATTCTTGTTTAATCTGCCCCGTCATGCCCTTATAGGCACTAAGAGTAATCAATATTTCTGCGCCCATAAGTATTTGAGCGGAATAAAAAGGAATGTTTATATGTTGTTGCGCGCAAGCTGCTACTTAGAGTTTGATATCACAGCTCCGACTCCATTTATATTTATGCTACGTCCCCGAAGTGGAGCGCATCAATGGATTGTTAGTGAAGAGTATAAGCACTTTCCACGCATCCCCATTGTTGAGTTTACGGACAACTACGGTAATTTGTGCCAACGCCTGATTGCGCCTCCAGGGCAATTTACCATTAGTACAAGTGTCGACATTGAAACATCCGGCAATGCAGATCGCAATCCGGGCGCCCCGTTTATCGATATAGCATTTCTTCCTGACGCCGCTCTCAGCTATTTACTCCCAAGCCGCTTCTGCGAATCCGACAGACTTCTGTCGATGGCAGCAGATATCTCTGCCGGTTGTCTGCTGGGATATGACCAGGTCAATGCAATTGAGCAGTGGATTCATCATAACCTCAGATACGACATTGAAGGAAGCGACACCCTACTTTCCGCAACCGAAGTAATTGAGCGAGGCTCTGGCGTATGCCGCGACTTTGCGCACGTCGGCATCGCGCTATGCCGCAGTATTAGCATTCCCGCCCGACTCGTCGTCGGCTATTTATACGAATTGGAACCGATGGACCTGCATGCTTGGTTTGAAGCGTTCATTGGTGGGCGATGGTACACATTTGATGCGACCCAGGCGTCCCTAAATGGTGGCTATGTTATCGTTGGATATGGCCGAGATGCAGCTGACGTCGCAGTTTTTAATCAATTTGGACCCCCTTGCCCGGCAACGCGACAAAATATCAGTGTTGAATTAATACAACGATAGTCCTTGCTTTAGTCCTCTCACTCGGCAGTTGCTTTCAAACTTAGGTACAACCCAACACTCACTCTCCCCCTCCCTATTTCTTAGCTTTCTAGCTCCCTGTTGTTTTTTTGACCATATTGGACTGGTTATTGCTGTAACTAAAATCCAAAGGCTAACGGTTGTTTAGCCTGACAGCATTCATCTATCAACGGTGTTAGGTTAAACATGACAAACATTTGGAACACGTATCAATGCGAAGACTTCTATGATGAAGTTATGAGCAGCCCCGGAGTCGCAAGAAAGTCGGCGGAAAAGCTGGTGTCTTATTTCAAAGACCTGTCTGAAGAAACCGTCGAATCACACCGCAAAGCTGCCGAGTCCACAATCAAAGAAATGGGCGTAAGCTTCACTGTTTACACGGACAACGGGAACATTGATCGCTCTTGGCCTTTTGACATTGTGCCTAGAACAATAAGCAAATCTCATTGGGATAAAACGGCTGAAGGCCTTAAGCAACGACTGAAAGCTCTGAACATGTTTATTGATGACCTTTACCACGACCAGAACATCATCAAAGACGGTGTCGTCCCCGCCTATGTATTGGAACAGTCTGCAAACTTCCGTCAAGAGTGCATGGGAATTTCGCCTCCGTTTGGTGTTTGGGCACACATCTGCGGCACTGATTTGGTGCGTGATGCTGATGGGGAGTTCTACGTTCTTGAAGACAACTTGAGGGTACCTTCGGGGGTGTCCTATATGCTAGAAAACAGAGCAATCACGAAGCGGATTCTTCCTGAGCTATTCGAAGAAATAAATATTGCGCCGATTGATGATTATTGCACCAACCTGTTTGAAACCCTAGTAGCTCTCTCTCCTCGAAAAATTAAAAAACCTGTTGTCGCCGTGTTAACGCCCGGCATCTACAACTCGGCCTATTTTGAACATGCTTTTTTAGCTCAACAAATGGGGTGCGAACTTGTAGAAGGTAGCGATTTAATAGTCCAAGACGATGACTGCGTTTACATGAAAACTATTGCAGGCCTCGAACGTGTCGACGTTATTTATCGACGAATAGACGACTTGTATATCGACCCGGAAGTTTTCAAAGAGGACTCACAGCTGGGGGTTCCAGGGCTCATCAGGGCTTGGAAAGCAGGTAATGTAGGCTTGGCTAATGCGCCGGGCGCAGGCGTCGCTGATGACAAAGTTATTTATGCTTTTGTGCCAGAAATCATTCGATACTACCTCAAAGAAGAACCTCTAATTAAGAATGTTAAAACCTACTTATGTTACGACGAAACACAAAGAGAATACGTCATTGAAAACATAGACAAACTGGTAGTAAAGCCAGCCAATGAGTCTGGAGGATACGGCATGCTCGTTGGCCCACACTCGACAAAGAAAGAGCGCGATCACTTTGTACAGCTAATAAAAGACAATCCCAGAAACTATATCGCACAACCGACGCTAGCACTGTCGACTTCACCCACATTTGTTGGCAAGGGCGAGTTAGAAGCCCGCCACCTTGATCTTCGCCCATTTATTCTGCAAGGAAAAAACGTTTACGTCACGATGGGTGGACTGACACGCGTCGCTATGACAAAAGGCTCTCTTGTGGTCAATTCATCGCAAGGCGGTGGTAGTAAAGATACCTGGATAGTGGATTAGGAGGAGACCAATGTTATCTCGTGTTGCAGAAAGAGTTTATTGGGCCGCGCGCTATTTAGAGCGGATAGAAAATACAGTCAGGCTAGTCAGTGTCTACGACAAATTAATGTTCGACCTCCCTAAAGGGGTTGGGATTGGCTGGTATAACTTGATTACCATCAACAGCGCTCAAGCCTCATTTGACGAACGCTATAAAGTGCAGAATGAACGTAATGTCGTCAAATTTTTACTAGGAGACGACACTAACCCTTCATCGGTTACCTCCTGCCTAAAATTCGCTAGAGAAAATATACGCACATCACGCGATGTAATACCCGCAGAAAGCTGGGAGATGATCAACGAACTCAACCTATTCGTGTGTGAAAACCTCCAACAGGGTATTAATCGAAGTCAACGCTTCAACTTCTTAGATGGTGTAATTAAAAGCTGCCAACAAATACAGGGACTCATGATGGGCACAATGCCTAGGGACTTCGTTTGGTACTTTATGAAGCTCGGCAGAAACATCGAGCGCGCCGACATGACGACCCGCTTACTTGATGCTGGCGTGCGAGCCCAGCTGCAGGTCTGGGATGACCACGACGCCATCAATGGCCACCAAATCGTTTGGGGCAACATATTAAGAGCCCTCGACGCAGATCAAAGCTATCGCAGAACGATTAGAGCCTCGGTAAAAAGTAAACAAGTCGCTCGATACATTATTGAAGACCCTGCATTTCCACGAACAATCACTTACTGTCTATCCGCCGTTAGTGAATCTTTAGCGCGCCTGCCGAACCATAAACTTGTGCTCAATGAGCTAGAAGACATTCAACAGGATATTCTCAAGCCCATAGATTACAGCGACCTAGGAGAACCAATGAAAGAGTTACTGAACGATATTCAGTTGGACCTAGCCGCCATCCATACAAGTATTTCTCAGAATTGGTTTACCAACCAATAAGGCGGCCTCCGTGACCATTCGTGTTTCTATAAACCATCGTACCAGCTACAAGTTTGACCGCTCTGTAAACTTGTCGCCGCACACCGTAAGGCTCCGTCCTGCGCCTCACAGCAGAACCCCCATTCATAGCTACAGCTTAAAGATCAAACCTGAAACCCATTTTATTAATTGGCAGCAAGATGCGTTCGGAAACTACCTTGCGCGACTAGTGTTTCCTGAAAAATGTACTGAATTTGAAGTAGACGTTGAAGTGATTGCAGAAATGACGGCGATCAACCCCTTTGATTTCTTCGTCGAGGAATACGCTGAAGACTTTCCTTTTGCATACCCAAAACAGCTCAAAAAAGAGCTGATGCCCTATCTTGAAAAAGAATCTTTCAGAGGAAAGAGCTGTGGCGCTTTATTCAAAAAGCGCTTAAAAGCAGTCAACACGAAGAAGCAGCGTATTAATGACTTTCTTGTTGAAATCAATCAATCCTTACAACAAGAAATCAATTATTTAGTTCGCCTTGAGCCTGGTGTGCAAACACCTGAAGAAACGTTAAAGAGTGCCCAAGGCTCATGCCGGGATTCAGCGTGGCTGTTAGTGCAACTGCTTCGTCATCTAGGTTTAGCCGCTAGATTTGCCTCAGGCTATCTTGTCCAACTTAAAGCTGATGAAAAATCACTCGACGGCCCATCAGGGACTGACGAAGACTTTACCGACCTGCATGCATGGTGCGAAGTATATTTACCCGGTGCGGGCTGGGTCGGCCTCGACCCCACATCAGGCCTATTCGCCAGTGAAGGGCATATCCCACTAGCGTGTACGCCTCACCCGGTCTCCGCCGCGCCGATTGTGGGTTTTACGGATGAATGCGAAGTCGAATTTGACTTCAGCAATACCGTTACGCGAGTGTTGGAGGACCCGCGTGTCACTAAACCTTATAACGAGGAGCAGTGGCAACAAATACTCGCCCTTGGCGAGGCTGTTGATAAGGAGTTCGTCGACAATGATGTAAGACTAACAATGGGTGGCGAACCGACGTTTGTTTCTATCGATGATATGGAATCTGAACAGTGGAATACTGACGCCCTCGGTAACGACAAGCTATCAATGGCCAAAACGCTGCTATTGAAAATTCGCGACCGTTTTGCGCCCGACGGCTTGCTTCATTATGGCCAAGGTAAGTGGTATCCGGGAGAAGAAGTTCCTCGCTGGGCGCTTGGTGTATTTTGGCGCACCGATGGCGAAGCACTTTGGAGCACTCCAGAAAGACTAGCGCGTATCGATACCGACTATGGCCACACCATCAAAGATGTCTGCCGTTTTAGCCATTATTTAGCGCATTTGCTCGACATTCCGCTCGAGCACTGCCAGCCGGTTTACGAAGATGCACTGCATTACCTGCAGAAAGAACAGTCTATTCCGAAGAATATCGACTTGCTCGCGCATTCCTCAAATGATGATCTCGCGCGCAAACGACTGGGTAGGCTCGTTCAAAAAGGAATGAACGTAGCCAGCGGACTAGTCATTCCAATCAGTCGCGGCGACGATAAAAAACAGTGGCTCAGCAGCATGTGGCCAATGAAGCGCGAAAAAATCATCCTGATCCCAGGAGACTCACCAATCGGGCTTAGGCTTCCTCTCAATGACTTACCGTGGCTAACCGAAGAAGAGCAGCCTCTGCCTATTCAACGGGACCCGTTTGAAGAACGCATTCCTCTCGCAAAGAAAACAGATATCCGTTTTGCCGGCCCACCACCAAGCGCAAGCGAGCTAAGCAAAGCCGAGCAAATACTACTGGCGAATAAACGTGATAACGAAAAAGCCAAAAAAGATCCTATCTGGACAGAAGTTGTGCGCACAGCGATGTGTATCGAAGAGCGCGAGGGCCGACTGCACATATTCATGCCTCCGTTAGAGCACTTGGAAGACTACATCGCGTTAACCTCAGCAATAGAGGAAACAGCAAAACAACTTGAGCTACCCGTTATTATTGAAGGCTATGAGCCACCCCGTGACCCTCGGTTACTGAAGCTTCTCGTTACGCCAGATCCCGGTGTCATCGAAGTGAACGTCCACCCTTCCAGTAATTGGCAACAACTTGTTGATACCACCACTGCACTCTATGAAGAAGCTCGGCTATCACGCTTATCAACTGAAAAATTCATGCTCGACGGCCGCCATACGGGTACCGGTGGCGGCAATCATATTACGCTAGGGGGCTCATCCCCAGCCGACAGTCCGTTGTTACGTCGGCCCGACCTACTGCGCAGTTTCATTACTTACTGGCAACACCATCCAAGCTTGTCTTATTTGTTTTCTGGCATGTTTTTGGGACCGACTAGCCAAGCCCCTCGGGTCGATGAAGGCCGGAATGAAATGCTCTACGAGCTAGAAATCGCCTTTGCTCAAATGACCGATGGAGAAGTACCACAGCCATGGTTGGTCGACCGTTTGCTTCGAAACCTCTTGATCGACATAACCGGAAACACCCACCGCTCAGAGTTTTGTATCGATAAGCTATATTCACCGGGCAGCGCCAGTGGCCGCCTAGGAATTCTAGAGTTTCGCGGCTTTGAAATGCCTCCGCATAGTCGGATGGCATTGGTACAGGCGCTGTTAATCCGTTCGTTATTAGCGCGCTTCTGGAAAGAACCCTATAAAAAGCCTTTAGTCCGCTGGGGCACCGCGTTACATGACCGATTTATGATGCCGCATCATATTTGGCAAGATATGAAGGATGTCGTCGATGACTTGCAAACCCACGGCTACCCCTTTGAGCTAGATTGGCTAGCCCCGTTTGAGGAGTTTCGTTTCCCTCATTATGGCCGAGTAAAACTCGATGATATCGAATTAGAGCTTCGCTGGGCGATCGAACCGTGGCATGTACTCGGGGAAGAAAGCAGTAGTTTTGGAACCGCCCGCTATGTTGACTCTTCAGTCGAACGGCTTCAAATCAAAGCGACAGGCCTTACTGATGGTCGCTATGTATTAGCCTGCAACGGCCGCCGAGTTCCTTTGCGTAATACCAGCAAACATGGCGAGTATGTCGGCGCCGTTCGCTATCGCGCATGGCAACCGCCATCAGCACTACATCCACTCATTGGAGTCCATGTACCCTTGGTGTTTGACCTGATCGACACATGGAATGGCAAGTCAGTTGGCGGCTGCACCTATCACGTCTCCCACCCTGGAGGGCGAAGCTACGATAACCTCCCTGTCAACTCATTTGAGGCGGAGTCGCGGCGCATTAATCGGTTTGATGATCTCAGCCATACACAAGGCCCGTTCACGCCTCGCCCAGAGGTAAACGCGCTCAGAGAGTTTTTCATCAACCAAGAACCGCCTCGCCCAATGGAGCCGCCGCCAGAAGAACCCAGCAATGAATACCCGTATACACTAGATTTGCGCAGACCAAGGACCTGCTAGAAACAATACGACGTGACGGATAACGAAAAAACGCTATCCAAACAATATTTAACGATGAAACTTTCGTAAAAACTCTAGATAACTAGGCGATCTAATATCGAGTTATCTAGGGTTTGAGCCGAAAAAAGGTATACAATACCGCAGCAAATATTCGCGCGATCAATGCACAACATTGGTCCCTTTCATCATTTGAACGGTGGGTCTTCGTGTCCGACTCTATTTATCCGCAAAATCAGCCTTTGCCTCAGCCTCAACTGCAAATGCAATCGCAGACGCAAGGGCAAACTCAAGGTTTAAGGTACAGTCGCCCCGCCGCCAGTCTATCCGATCCAGTTTATACGCCCGAAGGAAACATAAAACCCGAATGGGACTATTTACTTAGTAGCCTAGATAACCTCGGGGCAAAAGCGCTTAACGAACGAAGCGAAAAAGCTCGCAGAATACTTCGTGATGACGGAGTTACCTATAATATATATGACGATCAAACCACGCCGAAAAGCCGTTGGGAACTCGACCTAGTTCCCGCAATTATCGGAAGCGAAGATTGGGCAACTATCGAGTCTGGATTGCTTGAAAGAGCCGAGCTTTTTAATCTGATGCTGAAGGACTTTTATGGCCAACGAACCCTGCTTAAGCAGCACGCGCTGCCTCCTGAAGCACTGTTTGGACACGGCGGCTTCTTAAGAGCTTGTGACGGCATCCAGCTTCCGGGTGAGCATGAGCTTATTCTACACTCTGTGGATATGATTCAGCGCCAAGATGGCAGTATGTGCGTAACATCTGATCGCACTCAAGCCCCAAGTGGCGCGGGCTATGTGCTCGAAAATAGAACGGTCATGTCACGAGTATTTCCTAGTTTGTTTCGCGACAGCCATGTCCATCGCTTAGCTAGCTTTTTTCAGCGACTGCGCCACAAGCTTATTTCACTATCTCCTTCGCAAAACCAAGCGCGCGTAGTGGTTCTCACGCCCGGAGCTCATAACGAAACCTACTTTGAGCATTCATACATCTCAAATTACTTAGGGTTTCCACTGGTTCAAAGCGCCGACCTTGTTGTTCGGAATGGCTTTGTGTGGATGAAATCCTTGGAAGGCTTAGGTCGAGTCGATGTGATACTCCGACGCATCGACGACGTATTCTGCGACCCGGTTGAGTTGCGCAGCGATTCACAACTAGGTGTGCCCGGCTTGCTCGACGTCGTGCGATCAGGCCGCGTCGTCATGGCCAACCCACTGGGTTCTGGTGTACTCGAGAACCCGATCTTACTGAAGTTTCTCCCCCAAATAAGTAAAACACTACTAGGGCGAGAGCCACGCCTAGACTCGGTCAACACTTACTGGTGCGGCGATGACGCAGACCTAAAATTTGTAACCGCTAATATAAGCAATTTGATCGTCAAACCAATCTATCGTGGCGCACTCATGAAAAGCGTATGGGGAGGCGATCTCAGTAAAACAGAGCTCGACGATCTATTGGCAAAAATTAAGCACCGCCCTCAGCAGTTCGTGGCCCAAGAACGTATTGAAAAATCCCATATCCCGAGTTTTACGACGAATGGCCTGGAACCACGCCCTTCGATTTTACGCACATTTTCAGTTGCCGCTGACAACTCCTACATCGTCATGCCCGGTGGCCTCACTCGCGTAGGACTTAGCGTTGGCAGCCAATTAATCAGCATGCAAGCAGGCTGTCCAAGTAAAGACACATGGGTCACCGCGACAGAACCGGAGCGAGTTCAGGAAGATAGCTCCCCCGATACAAGCCAAAGCGAACAAGAAGCGCTACTGGTTAGCTTGCCGAGTCGAGTCGTCGAGAATTTATTCTGGATGGGCCGGTACGCTGAACGCGCAGAAGCCTCACTACGCATTCTTAGAACGGTGTTCATGCTTATCAATGGCGAACAGTCCATCAGTAAAGCGTCTCAGAAGGTACTGCTGCGCTCAATTACAGAAATTACCGGCACCCAGCCAGGGTTTCTGGCCGCAACAGACGAAGAACTTGCCAACCCTGAGGAAGAGTTACTCCTGATAATTAAGGATGGAAGCCGACCGGGCAGCATCAAGTCGACCTTGAACTCACTACTTTACTCAGCCGATGAGTCAAAAGAGCTTCTATCATCAGACACCATTCGCGTCATAAATGATATTGGGGACGCGCTAGACAACTTGGATGCATCTCTGTCAGAAGGCTTATCTTCTGCGCCTGAAGAAGCGTTGGACCCATTGGTAATTCCCTTAATTGCTCTGTCCGGCTTAATGCAAGAAAGTATGGTAAGAAGCACCGGTTGGCGTTTCATGGACATGGGTCGCCGCGTTGAACGCGCCATACAGATAATGAAGACCATCACCACCTTGACCTCGCCGATGGTCGACAAAGCAGACAATGAAACGATTCTGCATGCGATGCTTCGTTCAATGGAAGTCCTCATCACGTATCGACGCCACAGCAGAGCGCGCGGCGGGATAGAGCTCGGGTTGGAATTAGTTATGCTCGATACGAATAACCCACGCTCATTAATCTTCCAGTTTGAACATTTACAGAGTCACTTCGCCGCGCTTAAACGAGGCGATATGAACATACGAGAATTAGAAGAAGAAGACCGCGTGCTGTTAGAAGCGATTACGAGCCTTAAACTCTCGCGAATAGCCCATTTGGTAGAGTGCACCGACGGTTCAAGAGGCAAACTAGCGTTATTACTTTCTCAGCTAAATAAACTGCTTTCTGACTTCAGCAACCTTGTCAGCGATAAGTACTTCGACCATCGAGTTGATCCGCAACAGCTCGTTTCTACGTTTTGGGGCGACTAATGTTCAGACTGTTCCAATACGCCTTTGGGTTTGGCAGAAACATCATTACGCCAGCATACGATTGCTCATTGTTTTTCTATCTACAGGGAGCATAGAAAATGCGGTATCAGGTTAAGCACACAACAACATATAAATACGCCGCAAGGGTCACTCACTGCTACAACTTAGCAAATTTGGCACCGCGAAACACAAATAGGCAAAAGTGCATTAGTAGTCAGATTATCGTAACGCCCCAAGCGATTCATTCAAATATCAGAACCGACTACTTTGGCAACCAGCGTTATCATTTTGAGATTCAAACAGCTCATAGTGAGTTATCCATTACCGCGCAAAGCGAAATAGAAATTCAGGAACAACGACCAGGCTTAGACTTAGACTTTGGAATTACCTACGGCGACGTCCTTAATCGCCTTCGCGAAGGCATCTCCGAAGACGTCATTATGGCTCGAGAATTCTGCTTAGACTCACCAATGGTGCGTGCCAGCGAAGCACTAGCAGACTACGCGCGACCCTCTTTTGAACTTTCTCGCTCACTTTATTCAAGCGTATCTGAGTTAACCAGTCGCATATTCAACGACTTCACTTACACCCCCGGCTTTACAACAATCGCGACGCCATTATCAGAAGTATTGAGCCACAAAAAAGGCGTATGTCAGGACTTTGCACATCTTCAAGTAGGTTGTTTACGAGCCATGGGCATTCCAGCGATGTATGTGTCGGGCTATATGGAAACCCTGCCGCCACCTGGCCAAGAAAAGCTAGTAGGTGCCGACGCAACACACGCTTGGATTGCGTATTTTTCACCAGATGAGGGGTGGATTGAGTTTGACCCAACCAATGACGTTCGGGCCGAAGGCCAGCATATCGTGACGGCCTTCGGCCGGGATTATTACGACGTAACACCCTTGAAGGGGGTTATCTTTGGTGGCGGAAAAAGCCCTATTCTCGAAGTCTCTGTGGACGTTTCTCGTCAGGACTGAGAAGACAGAGAGGTGAGATAGAACGCACCTCTGCTCAAACAAACTAAGCTAAAGAAAGTTCCTGCCCTCGTTGATTAAAGTTCAGAAACCACCAAGTCATAAAGCTGCTGACCGCCAAAATCGGTAAGCGGTTTTTTATTCACGAAGAACGTAGGGGTTTGGCTTATTTTCAACTCCCGAATATCCGCGGTCTCTTGTGTAAGGCGCTGATCAAACTCAGCCGAGTTCATCACCATTTCGGCCTCCGCGAGATTCAGTCCCGAGGCTTTTGCAACTTCCCAAGCTCGGTCAATATTCGGCGCATGATGCGATGCCCACTCAGGCTGCGCTTTAAGCAAGCCTTCTAGGACGGGTACAAACACATCTTGAAGGCGCGCGGCTTCTAACATTCGAACCACCGTATCCGACCCTTCATGAAACGTCGCATAGCGCAATACGACGCGCACATCCTCAGGATGTCGTTCCATAATTTGTTTAACCAGCGGATAAAAAGCCCGACAGGCTTCGCAGGCAGGATCGAAAAACTCAACGATCGTGACTTTGGCTGACTCGGGTCCCATCGAAGGCGAATAGGCCCTTTCATACGCGTCACCCTGCGCCGCATTAACGGAGGGCTCCGAGCTATCACTGCCAGAATCTGAGCACCCAGTACTAAGCAGAATCATCGATAGAATAAAAACCAAACTAAAGGGTATTTTGAACATTTTGAAGCACGCCAAGTATTGAAAAGAAGAGTACTAATGTTAAATCAATCAACTACAGACGTCTTCACCTTTCACGCCCCTCTCATCGGGCGCTAAAGATTCTTACGTGACTGCCCCGGCGTGACGCCCATCGTTTTTTTGTAAGCACGACTAAAAGCCGCCTCAGACTGATATCCCAAGTCCATCGCAATCGCCAACCTTGTATCGCGAGTTGATCTCAGTCGAGTGCGAGCCAACATCATTCGCCATTGAGTCAGATATTGGAGCGGTGATTCACCGACTACGCCCTTAAATCGCTCCGCAAAGGAGGTACGCGACATCCCCGCTTCCATGGCCAAAGTCGCTACCGTCCATGCCTTATCTGGCGACTGATGAATTGCGCTCATTGCTCTGCCGAGGGACGGGTCTTTTAGCGCTGATAGCCAGGCAGAACGGTCGTCATTAATCGATTCAAGCCACTCTCGTAGCGAATAAATTACCAGAATATCGGCTAGCCTTGTTATCACCGCCTCACCACCTAAGCCCGCTACCAATGACTCATCCGCGAGCATGCGTATAAGATGAGCAATAGTATTCTTTTTATTCTCGGGCCTAGTATCGACCCTCACGAATTCAGGCATGATATCCAATACTCGTGAGGCGATTGGGTGATTGAAACTTACGGCGCCACATAACAACAAAGTAGCATCACCCTGCCCGCCGTAATTGAGAGTTTCGTAGTGCTCACTAACAGGCTCCAATGGTAGGTCGAATAAGGGAACACATTCCGAACTATTCTGGTCAAATAGCCGATGACCTAAACCGTGAGGCACCATCAAGAAATCACCCGATTGCAACGGAGTGTTCTGTCCTTCCACTTCCACTATGCAACAGCCACTAACAACAAAGTGGAACATTAGAGAATGTTTGATCGCAGGAATGTCCATGCCCCATGGCGCAGAAAGCTCAGCTTGCGTATAGAACACGCTTTCCATTTTCAACAAATGAAACAAAGCCCCTAACGGGTCTTTCCTAGCACCTGCCAGCTGTCCATCCACTGAGAGCGGCCTATTTTTTAAGGCTAATTCTTTTAAGTTATCCACCACAACATCCACCCCGAACGATTGATCAATAAATTTGAACATTTAGCATCTAATGATACGGAAAGTTTCACTATAGTACGTCTACCTACTCATCAGCAACGGAAAGACTCATGACAAATAATTCTCAACGCGGTCAAACCAATCAAATATTGATTATCGGCAGCACAGGAAAAACAGGTAAGCGTGTCCTAAGAAAGTTAGCAAACAAGAATATCATTGCTCGACCAGGGTCCCGCGGCTCTGAAACGCCATTCGACTGGGAAACCCCCAGCTCATGGAATGAAGCACTAAAGGGAATCAAAACGGTTTACCTAACCTACTACCCTGACCTTGCGGTGCCCACTGCACCTAAATCCATTGAAGACTTTTGTCAGGTCGCTAGACGCCACGGAACCAAGCATATTGTGCTGCTCTCAGGAAGAGGAGAGCCTGCTGCGCAGCGCTGTGAAGAAATAGTGATGGCAAGTGGGATGGCTTGGACCATTATTCGCGCCAGCTGGTTCAATCAGAATTTCAACGAAGGTGCTTTTTCGGACCTAATCAACTCCGGAGTCATTGCATTGCCGGTTAGCGATGTTGGCGAGCCTTTTGTCGATGTCGATGATATAGCGGATGTGGCGGTGGCCGCATTAACGGAATCACATCATCAAGGACAACTATACGAGGTCACCGGTCCGCGCCTTTTGTCTTTTAGAGAAGTCGCATCCGAAATAGGCCAAGCAACGCATCGCAAGATAGAGTTTGTGCCCATCACGACAGCACAATTCAACGACCAAATGCATAGCCAAGGCGCTCCAATAGAAACTATATCGATGTTGAGTTTTCTGTTTCAAGAAGTACTCGATGGGCGCAATGCTAGGGTATGTGATGGCGTACAGCGCGCGCTGGGGCGGCCTCCTAAAGACTTTCGAGACTATGCATTGTCGTTAAATCAAAGCGAGTACTGAAATTTGCGCTTCTCGCCTCACATTAATGCTCAGGGTCCAACGCCATGAAATGCAAACTTGTAAATGTATTCTCAGATCAAACATTAGCAGGAAACGGGCTGACTATTTTTTATGACCTAGAAGATATGACGACGTCCAAGATGCTTTCATTCACTCAAGAAATGCGTCAATTTGAATCGATTTTTGTGACGCATCAAATCAGTCGGTCACGCTTTCGAGCGAAGATTTTTACGATGGAGGAGGAGTTAGATTTTGCTGGTCATCCACTCATTGGCTTGGGCGCACACCTTCATGAAGAATTTGGCGTATTCGACGAACATCTCTGGGAAGTTGAACTAAACCAACAGCTCGTCAAACTGCGCAGCCAAGTGACTGAAAGCTATTACAGAACAAGCATGAGTCAGGGACAACCGAATAACATCAAACAGCTCAACCAAGATGAGAAGCTAAAGATACTAGCAGCCCTGAATTTGTCAGAAAGCCAAACAGGTGGTCTTCCGCTGGAGGTCATTTCGCTTGGCCTTCCCTACCTTATCGTTCCTTTGACACAGGGTATCGCGCGCGCGGCCATCAATCATTCTCAGTTCGAAGCGCTGTTAGCACAGCATGGCGCGAAATTCGTATATGTACTAGATATTTCCAAAGCAGAAGGAAGAACATGGGACAACAAAGGTGCTGTGGAAGATATCGCTACCGGCAGCGCTGCCGGTGCCGCCGCCTATTACCTTTTTAAACACGGGTTCCTCGTGCTCCAGCATCCCAAGAGTAAGTTAACCACCGCAAATACGCCTTCCAATCAACCATCGCAAACAATCAATATATCGATAGCGCAAGGCCAATACGTTGGCAGGCCTTCCCGAATGGAGGTCAACATTATTATCACCGATGGCGTCGTTATGGAGGTCAACGTGAGCGGCCAGGTAGCGAAAGTCGCTGACCTAAAATTTACAAGATCTGCGTTGACGGAGGGAAAAGGAATACATACCAAAACGTCAGAAGAACGGACGCGACAGCAGGTCAGCAACACCTCTTGTCACGAAACAACTTGTTAAACTATTCAAAGTTATCTCCCCAGGAGGGTTAGTCATGTTTCAAAAAATCATCATCGTATTTAGTGTGTTCCTCTATGCGG
>CAJWBE010000040.1 GCA_913020045.1 uncultured Oleiphilus sp. | reverse complement strand
AGTAGCTTGCGCATGCGGGTTGGTTCGGCAACGACGTGAGTCGAAGCAGTTAGCAGAGGTGTGAAGTGCGCATTGAGCAACCATGCTTCGCCATTTTTTAGAAACACATGGGTGTCGGTTAGTTGTGCTTTGCCTTCGCGTAAGCTTTTTACTTCCCAGCCGGCCAGCACCATACCTGCCTCAAAGATGGTTTCGATATGATAATCGTGACGGGCACGTTTATTTTGAGCGATATTGTTGTCGGAAGACTTGGCTTTCTTTTTGGACATAGTGCTGGCAAATAGAACCTTGAATCGTAAAGATGCGTATTCTACACCAAGTTATTGGGTTCGTGTTTGATTTACCTTGTGATTATTTGTTGTTGTTCGGAGCGTATCGGTAGGTGACAAACTTAAGTCAGCCGTTACAATATGCGTTTTTACTAATCTACGGGTCTTATGTCTTTAAGTATTCATCGCAGCGCATTGGTGATGCATTCGTCAGCGGAGATGTTTTCTCTGGTTAACGACGTATCGTCATACCCTATATTTTTACCATGGTGTGCGCGTTCTCGTGTCTTAGAAGATAGCAATGGCTTAATGGTTGCGCAGCTTGAGGTTAGTAAAGGCGCAGTAAAGCAGTCTTTTACAACGCGAAATGATTACTCTGACCCGTCTCGAATCGTGATGAGTTTGGTCGACGGGCCTTTTAGTCGTTTAAGCGGCGAGTGGCGTTTTGTGCATTTGGATAGTGATGCGTCGAAAGTTGAGTTGTTGCTGGAGTTCGACCTCAAGAAGAGTCTTTCTCGTGTTGCATTTGGGGCTATTTTCAATCAAGCCGCTAATTCGATGGTTGATGCTTTTTGTTCGCGCGCAAAAGTCGTTTACAAGTAGTGAGGGTCAAGAGTGACAAATAACGTGACAGGTGCAGAGCAAGATAGTTTGGCGATTGAGGTGGTTTATGGCACGCCTGCTAAGCAGCAGATAATGACATTGAGTGTTGAGCAAGGTTGTTCAGTGTTTGATGGCGCGGTCCGTTCGGGCATTCAATCTGTTTTTCCGGAAATCGATTTTGATACCGTTCATATGGGGTTGTTTGGGAAAGTCGTTAAAACGCCAAAGGATACGCTTTTGCGAGAGGGCGATCGGATTGAAATTTATCGACCATTGCTGATCGACCCAAAGCAAGCGCGCTTGAATCGAGCAGCCAAAAAAGCAGCTGATTAACGAGGGTTTTGGCTATTAAGGCTAGAGTGCTAGTAAGCTGGATGCTCTTCTAAAAGGTCTCCTTCGTATCGTTCAAACACATCGTCTAAATAATAGACCTTTATGTTCTGCGAGACGGTCTCTCCGCCAGCTTTTTGATAAGTGTACAAGTAGGACTCTTGGGTTTCGTTGAATAAGTTCGTTACTACCGGGTTGCCTAACACGAAATGAACTTGTCGTTTCGTCATGCCGGGTCTTAGTTTGTCTAGCATATCTTGGGTGACGATATTTCCCTGTTGAACGTTGATCTTGTAGACGCCAGGAAACGAGCAGCCTGCTAGGAAGAAAACTGAGCTAATTATTAGGCAAGAGAGTAGGGTGGATATTGTGCTTCTGAGCTTTTGCATCTGTCTTTAAATTCCACTATCTTTGGTCAAAATTTCTAAGGCGATGCATCATACCTGAATCGCACCGACTCTGTTAACAGGATTTATCACGCAACATGCCTGACAATACCGAATTGAAGAAAGTAGGTTTAAAAGTAACACTTCCTCGCTTGAAAGTGCTTGGTTTGCTCGAAAGTGCGGCGGACCACCACATGAGTGCAGAGGATGTCTATAAAGCGTTGCTTGAAACCGGCGACGATGTTGGCCTTGCAACGGTTTATCGCGTTCTGACGCAGTTTGAAACGGCGGGTTTAGTACTTCGCCACAATTTCGAAGGCGGCCACGCTGTGTTTGAATTGGCCAAGGACGAACACCATGACCATATGGTCGACACTGTGAGCGGTCAAGTGATCGAATTCTGCGATTCAGTCATCGAAGAAAGACAAAAGCAGATTGCTGAAGAGCATGGCTTTGAGTTGGTGGACCACAGCTTAACGCTCTATGTTAAGCCAAAGTCCTGATTGAGTTGAGTTACATTTATTATGCTGAGCACTCGCTCAGCATTTCTTTCGCATGAGCGACTGTCTGATCGGTTATTTTGATTCCGCCTAGCATTCTTGCAATTTCATGTGTGCGCTGTTCATCGCTAAGTTTGTCTACTGAGGAGCGTACTGTTTTGTTTTTTTCGTGTTTGCTAATAAAAAAGTGCTGGTGCCCCTGAGATGCCACTTGCGCTTGATGGGTGACGCAAATAACTTGGCCTTGGCTTCCTAATGACCGGAGCAGTCGGCCTACTATCTGAGCTGTTCCGCCACTTATGCCTACGTCAACCTCATCAAAAACGAGTGTAGGGATGGTTGAGCGTTTGGCGATAGCCACTTGGATTGCTAGGCTGATTCGTGATAGCTCGCCGCCCGACGCGACCTTGCGCAAAGGTTTTGCAGGCTGACCTGCGTTAGTGCTGACTAAAAACTCAAGGGAGTCTAGTCCGTGCTGATTAATGCTGCGCTCGGGGAGAGGTTCTAGTTGGACATAAAAACCGATGCCTTTCATGTCTAATAATTCGAGTTGCTTGGAGACCTCTGCTTCAAGAGTGCGCGCTTGTTTATGGCGAAGAGTACTTAGTTTTTTCGCTAAATCAATAAAGTGACTCTTGAGCGTTGCGACTTCTTGGCTAAGCGCTTCCAAATTCTGGTCAGCATTTAGTCGCAGCATCTCATTGCTCAATTCGGTGAGTTTATCGGTCAGCTCTTCTGGTTCACAGCGATGTTTTCTGGCGAGTTGATAGGCGGCGCTTAATCGCTCTTCTACTGATTGAAGTCGCTCTGGGTTAACGTCGAAGTCGTCAGCAAAATGTCGAAGGCTGTTGCTTGCTTCGTCAATTTGTATTTGAGCTTCACTAAATAGACTTAAGGCCTCAGATAACTGGGTATTGTCTGTCGGAAGGCCTGAAAGGGAAGCGCTAGCATTCGACAACATGGTCGCTAAGTTGTTTTCGCCGTCGCTGCAGATTACCAAGGCTTCGTGTGCTTTTGCGATAAGTAGCTCTGCGTTGGAAAGCTCGCTCTGCTCTGATTCCAGCGATGTGACTTCTCCAGCTTGTAAATTGATGTTTTCTAACTCATCAACCTGAAACGTTAGTAACTGAAGCTTCGCTTGAACTTCATCTTGGTTCGTTTCGAGTTGTGTTAGTGTTTTTTCTTTTTGTTTCCAAGCGTCGAATGATACGGCTACCTCTTTTGATAGCGTTTCAAGTTGTCCATACGAGTCGACGACGACTCGATGGTTTTCTTTATTGAGCAATGATTGATGTTCGTGCTGGCTATGAATATCAATTAAGAACTCGCCAATAGTCTTGAGGTGCTGAAGGGGGCAGGGCTGGCCATTGATGTAACCTCTAGATCGGCCTTCCGCTGTAATGACTCTTCTTAATATACATTGCTCTCCATCTTCAAGGTCGTGATCTTTTAACCACTGAAAACCTTTGGAGTCTTCTGCTAGCAAGAAGACCGCGGATACCTCTGCTTTATCTTCGCCAAAGCGAACCATCGAGGTGTCTGCACGGTCGCCAAGCGCCAGCCCTAGTGCGCCTAAAATGATGGATTTGCCTGCGCCGGTTTCTCCGCTTAGTACGGACATACCTTTGTCGAATAGCACCTCAACCTGTTCGGCGATGGCGAAATTTTTGACGGAGAGTTGGCTTAGCATTTGATGTTGACCGTTTCGTTGAACATTCACATTATACTGTATATCAAAACAGTATAATGTGAAGTGTTTTTTGCGGCTTGATGTGAAAAAAACTAATCCAATTATCCTTGAAACTTTTTTGAGCAGCCCCATATAGGCAGCAACTTTGTTTTGGCGCGCACTAATCTGGGCGTCAAAATATTCAGCTTGAATGACAGAAAGATAGGTTAAGGGGGCGCGAGTGAGTGTCGAAGGCGAAAATCTGAATACGAATGGTGAAACTCTGAATGATGGTGAAGTTGGATCGGATGCAGCAGCTGAGCAGGTGATAGAAGCTGAAACAAATGCTGAGTCTCCGTCATCAGACGAGAAGAATTGGCAGGCTGAAGCAGAGAAGCTTGCGGCAGAGATGGCGGGTTATAAAGATCAGGCGATTCGCGCACAGGCTGAAATGCAAAATATTCGCCGCCGTTCAGAAATGGATGTAGAGAAGGCGCATAAGTTTGCGCTTGAAAAGTTCGCCAAAGAGCTTCTCCCCGTGATTGATAGTCTTGAAAAAGCGATCGAGCTGGAAAAAGAGAGTGGTAACGAAACTGGGCCATTGCGTGAAGGTGTTGAAATGACGCTGTCTATGTTCCTGAGTGGCATTGGTAAGTTTAGCTTGGAGCAGGTCGATGCCGTTGGTCAGACGTTTGACCCAGCATTGCACGAAGCGATGACCATGATTGAGTCACCGGGCGCCGAGCCCAATACAGTGATCGCAGCAATGCAGTCGGGTTATACCTTGAATGGGCGTCTTATTCGGCCGGCGATGGTTGTTGTTGCTAAATAAGCAGATTAAAGCAGTAAATGGGCTTGGTATCAGTTAGCCCTAGGCCTTGAAAATATAAAAACAGGCCTAACATAGAAACTAAATCGAAATATAAGTAGGCGTTGCCTACGAGCACAGAGTAAAAGCGGAGCGAAAAATGGGTAAAATTATTGGAATAGACTTGGGAACAACTAACTCTTGTGTTGCTGTTCTTGACGGTGAGAAAGCAAAAGTAATTGAGAATGCAGAGGGTGATCGTACTACGCCTTCGATCATTGCTTTTGCTGATGGCGAAACTTTGGTGGGTCAACCGGCAAAGCGCCAGGCAGTAACGAACCCTGCAAATACTTTGTTCGCAATCAAACGTTTGATCGGTCGTCGTTTTAAAGATGATGTCGTTCAGAAAGACATCGCGATGGTTCCTTATAAAATTGTCGAAGCCGACAATGGTGATGCGTGGGTTGAAGTAGACGGTGATAAGAAAGCGCCACCTCAAATCGCTGCAGAAATTCTGAAAAAGATGAAGAAAACTGCTGAAGATTACCTTGGCGAAAGTGTCACAGAAGCGGTTATTACTGTGCCGGCTTACTTCAATGACTCACAGCGTCAAGCGACGAAAGACGCCGGTAAAATTGCGGGTCTAGATGTTAAACGTATTATCAATGAGCCAACAGCGGCCGCACTTGCTTATGGTTTGGACAAAAGTACTGGCGACTCGACGATTGCAGTATACGACTTGGGTGGTGGTACGTTTGATATCTCCATTATCGAAATTGCCGACGTTGACGGCGAGAAGCAGTTTGAAGTGCTAGCTACCAACGGTGATACGTTCCTCGGTGGTGAAGATTTCGATATGGCTCTGATTGAATACTTGGCAGAAGCTTTCAAGAAAGACAGCGGTATGGACCTTAAAGGTGATCCATTAGCGATGCAGCGTTTGAAAGAAGCGGCTGAAAAAGCAAAGGTAGAACTTTCTAGTGCGCAGCAAACTGATGTGAACTTGCCTTATATTACGGCTGATGCGTCGGGTCCTAAGCATTTGAATGTTAAATTGACTCGCTCGAAGTTGGAGTCGTTGGTTGAAGATTTAGTCGAGCGTAGCTTGGCGCCCTGTAAAACGGCTTTGAATGACGCTGGCTTAAGCGCTTCAGAAATTGATGATGTTATTTTGGTCGGTGGTCAAACACGTATGCCTTTAGTGCAAGCTAAAGTGCAAGAGTTTTTCGGACAAGAGCCACGTAAAGATGTTAACCCTGACGAAGCGGTTGCGATCGGTGCGGCAATTCAGGCAGCGGTACTGTCGGGTGATGTAAAAGACGTATTGTTGTTGGATGTGTCGCCATTGACGCTAGGTATTGAGACAATGGGTGGTGTTGCTACGCCACTGATTGACAAAAACACAACGATCCCAACGAAGAAGTCACAAACCTTTTCGACGGCGGACGATAACCAAACAGCAGTAACGATTCATGTTGTTCAGGGTGAGCGTAAGCAAGCGGCGACGAATAAATCACTAGGTCGTTTTGACTTGGCTGATATTCCTCCGGCGCCTCGCGGCATGCCTCAAATTGAAGTCACCTTCGATATTGATGCAAACGGTATCTTGAATGTGTCTGCGAAAGATAAGGCGACTGGCAAAGAGCAATCGATTGTCATTAAAGCATCGTCGGGTCTTTCTGATGACGAGATCGAAAGCATGGTCAATGACGCGGAAGCAAATGCAGACGCAGATCGTCAGTTCGAAGAGTTGATTACAGCGCGAAATCAAGGCGACGCCATTGTTCATGCGACTAAGAAAACGCTTGAAGAAGCGGGAGACAAGGCGACTGACGAAGAGCGTACGGCAATCGAAACTGCTATCGCTGAACTTGAGGAAGCATTGAAAGGTTCTGATAAGGAAGCGATCGAAGCTAAAACTCAAGCGTTGACTGAAGCTTCGTCTGGCTTGGCGCAAAAGATGTATGCTGAGCAAGCAGCGGCTGGTGAAGCACCTGGTGCTGAAGCAGAGCAAACTGAGAGTGCAGCGGCTGACGATGTGGTTGATGCTGAATTCGAAGAAGTGAAAGACGACAAGAAGTAAGTCTATCCTCTAGTGGGTATGCGACTTGAAACGCGGAAGCCCTGTCTTCCGCGTTTCTGTATCCCCGATTTGTAAACGACTATATCCGCCGGAATGTTTTCCGGGTGGAATTGATGAAGCGATGTGGACAGAATGTCGAAAAGAGATTATTACGAAATACTCGGTGTAGACCGTTCAGCGGATGACAAAGAGGTTAAGAAGGCGTATCGCCGTTTGGCGATGAAGCATCATCCCGACCGCAACCCTGACGACAAAGAGTCTGAAGAAAAATTCAAAGAGGCGACTGAAGCTTACGAAATTCTGTCGGATGAGCAAAAGCGCGCAGCGTATGATCAATATGGTCATGCAGGGGTCGACCAGAATGGCGGCGGAGCTGGCTTTGGTGGTGGCGGTGGCGGTTTTGGTGATATTTTCGGTGACGTGTTTGGTGATATTTTTGGCGGCGGTGGCGCTGGCGGCGGTCGTTCGAGAAGCTCCAGAGGATCAGATCTACGCTATAACTTAGAGTTAGACCTCGAAGAAGCGGTAAAAGGTAAGACCGTTAAGATTCGCGTTCCAACGCAGGTGAAGTGTAACCCTTGTGCTGGATCGGGTGCAGCAAAGGGTTCTAAGCCTGAGATGTGTGGCACCTGTCATGGTGCTGGTCAGGTTCGCATGCAACAGGGTTTTTTCTCTGTTCAGCAGACATGTCCGCATTGTCGTGGTCAAGGCAAGACGATTAAAAATCCTTGTTCTTCATGTCAGGGTTCTGGCGTACAGGAAGAACAGAAAACCTTATCCGTTAAAGTGCCGCCAGGTGTTGATACGGGTGACCGAATTCGTTTGTCGGGTGAGGGTGAGGCGGGAGCGCAAGGTGGTCCATCGGGCGACCTATATGTTCAAGTGTCAGTTAAAGAGCATCCGATCTTTGTGCGTGATGGTAAAAACTTATACTGCGATGTGCCGATCACATTGATTGATGCTGCATTGGGCGGTGAGCTGGAAGTGCCAACGCTTGATGGTCGCGTTAAGTTGAAAATTCCTGCCGAAACACAAAGTGGCAAGATGTTTCGTCTTCGTGGAAAAGGCGTTGAGCCTGTTCGCGGCGGAGCGTCGGGTGACTTAATGTGTCGTGTGGTGGTAGAAACGCCGGTTAACTTGAACAAGAAACAGAAAGATTTGTTGCGCGAGTTTCAGGCGACCTTAGACAAGGAGGGCACTAAGAGGCATGCGCCACAAAAACACTCCTGGTTCGAAGGGGTCAAAAGCTTCTTCGACGATATGAAACTTTAAGCAAGGCGAGAGACTGATGACACGTATTGCAGTAACAGGGGCGATAGGGCGAATGGGCAAAATGCTGATTGAGGCGGTGTCTCAATCAGAGTCAGTAAGCTTAGGCGCTGCGATTGTTCTGCCTGACAGTACTCTTATTGGCGCGGATGCTGGTGAGGTGAGCGGGCTTGGTAAAAATGGTGTGGTTATCGCTGGACAGCTGAGCGATGTGTTAAGCGACTTTGATGTCTTGATCGATTTTACTGCGCCGGATGCGACATTGGCGAATGCTCAACTATGCGCGCGTCATCAGAAAGGTTTAGTGGTGGGTACTACCGGATTTACGCCAGAGCAGGAGGCGGAGCTTCTTTCTTATTCGCATCAGATTGCGATGTGTAAAGCGGCTAACTTTAGTACGGGCGTCAATGTGTGCCTGAACTTGCTTGAGAGGGCGGCTGAGATATTGGGTGATGATTATGATGTTGAAATCTATGAGGCTCATCATCGCCACAAGGTAGATGCGCCGTCTGGAACAGCCTTGGCAATGGGGGAATCAGTTGCCAAAGGCTTGGATCGCAATTTGCGAGAGGTCGCAATTTACGGTCGTGAGGGGCATACCGGTGCGCGAGAAAAAGAAACAATAGGTTTCGCTACCGTGCGAGGCGGCGATGTTGTCGGCGATCATACGGTTATGTTTTTGGGTGATGGAGAGCGCGTTGAAATTACGCACAAAGCATCGAGTCGAATGTCGTTTGCTCGTGGTGCGGTGAGAGCGGCAGATTGGATTGGCCGGCAGGATGCAGGCTTGTTTGAAATGCGAGACGTGCTCAACCTTAAGTGAACGCCTGATCCTTGGTGATTGTAAACCTGAAGTAGGTCATAGCCCACTCTAGTGAGGGCTGATAGACTGTTTGAATTAGATAAAGCGCAGACTCCTGTTCGACAAAACTGTCGGGCGACGATAGGGGGGCTGCGTTTTTTTGTATTGGTTGCGTTTGCAATAAAGGGTGTGTGATGAATCCAAAAAAAGAAATGCAGGTTAAGCAAAAAATATCTCTGCTAGCGCAACAAAAGAATTTTCCTGAGGCAGTTAAGCTTGCGCAGTCGTTAGTGCAGGCTAATCCGAAAGATATTGAAGCTTGGTTTGTGCTAGCTCAGCTGTTAACTCAAGTAGGAGCATTTGAAGAGTCGGTGCAGGCTTATCTGAGCGCTTGTCAGAGTCCATCTCCTTTCGCGATGCAGGCCTTAGAGCGTGCTGTGCGCATATCTGTTGATCACGGTTTTTGGCAGCTCGGCCGAGAGCCCTCAAAAGTCTTCGCCGAAATGCAATCTGGCTCTGCTGATGCGCAGTTATATCATGGTTTGTGCTGCTTTTTTATGAATCATTATCTAGCGGCGATTGAAGCATTTGAAAAGGCCTTGCAGATTGACCCAAATAACATCGAAGCGCTGAATCGGTGCGGCATGAGTTACGGGTATATTGCTAACAACGAGAAAGCTCAGTCTTTTTTTCAGCGTAGCTTGGCGGTTAGTCGCGATGGGAATCGTGCCTTGAGGCTGAATGTCTGCAGTAATAATTACATCGAAGGCCTGGATGAGTCTGTCGTTTTTCGGTCGCATAGGGATGCAGCAATCGAGCTTGAGGAAAAAAATGAGTCAGTGGCGAATTGTGAGTTGAGTGTCGCCGAGTTAGCGTCCCGAAAATTGCGCATTGGGATTTGCTCTGAAGACTTTCGCTTGCATTCAGTTGCTTATTTTTTGATGCCCATTTTTAAACATTATGATACCGAAAAGTGGGAAATTTTTTGCTACTCAGATGTTGCTAAAGCTGATGCCGTGACTGAAGAAATAAAAGGTAAGGTTGATCATTTTCGTGAATGCTCCGGTTTGACGGATGAGGCCTTGTATCAGCAGGTGAAAGAGGACGGCGTTGATATTTTGATCGACCTGATGGGTTATTTTTCGCATGCTCGCTTTGGTGTGTTTGCAAGAAGGGCGGCGCCAGTGCAGCTAACGTATCTCGGTTATCCCCATACAACAGGCTTATCGTCAATGGATTATCGTTTGGTTGATAGCCAGACCGATAAGGGTGGGGATGAGTTTTACAGCGAGCGTTTAGTGCGTCTTGATGGCTCGTTTCTTTGCTTTGATCCTTCTCCTGAGGCTCCCGCTGTTTCTTCTTTGCCTGGCGGGGCGTCGGGGAGTGTGACATTTGGCGCATTTAATTCAATGCAAAAGCTTACTGAGCTGAATGTTCGCATGTGGTCGAAGGTGTTGTCCGAGCTGCCCTCGTCAAGGTTGTTGATTAAGGCGGTTCCGCTTGGTGAGCAGACGCTGGCAGAGGCTTTGCTTGATCGGTTTGAGAAAAACGGTGTCACGCGCGATCGAATTGACGTGATGGGGATAACGCCGAAGCGAGAAGATCACCTTAGCCTCTATTCGAAAGTCGATATTCATTTCGATACCTTTCCATATAATGGCACTACCACTACTTGCGAGGCTGCTTGGCAGGGCGTTCCTACGTTAACCCTTGCGGGGGAGCAGCATCGTTCCAGGGTGGGTTTGAGTATTTTGCATCAGCTTAATATGGATGATTGGGTGGCATTTTCTGAACAGGAATTTGTTGAGAAAGCGGTCGCTAAGGCGCGGGATATTGGCGGGCTCGCCCAGCTACGTTCAGGCTTAAGGCAAAAGATTGCAGAAAGTCCTCTAACGGATGGTCCGGCTTTTGTAGCGGCTCTCGAGAGGGAGTTCGACAAGATGGTTGAGAGTGTTTGTTTGGCGTAAAAGTGCAAGTGAGATCACTTGTCTAGTTATCTGTTCGTGATGGCAAGAATAGAGTGCTCATTAGGGCGCTAAAGGGGCGGTGAAAAAATAAGCGTTTCTGGCTTGGAAAGCGCGGGTTCAGATAGACACTCTCGTCTCAAAAGAGTACAATGCCGCCGTTTGAAGATGGCTGTCGATTGCGCCGCATCGAAAACGGATTTGAAAAGCGAGGTGGAGTTTTCTCTATCTCGCTTTTTTGCAAGTAATTGTCCGTCAGTACTCTCAAACCCGCCTGAAGACGGTTTCTTTCGAAGACCTGTAATTTAAACCACGAGGAACTGGCGTTGACAACACCAGCAATATTAGCACTCGAAGACGGCTCTATTTTTAAAGGTATTTCCATCGGAACAGATGGTGAAACCATTGGAGAGGTTGTATTTAACACCGCCATGACGGGGTATCAGGAAATCTTGACTGACCCTTCCTATGCTCAGCAAATAGTAACCCTGACATATCCCCATATTGGTAACACCGGTGTGAATGACGAAGATGTTGAGTCGGATAAAGTTCACTCAGCTGGATTGGTCATTCGTAACCTTCCTTTAATGGCGAGCAATTGGCGCAGCCAAAAGTCCTTGGATCAGTATTTAGTTGATAACGGTATTGTCGCGATCGCTGATATCGATACGCGACGATTGACCAGGATATTACGAGAAAAAGGCGCCCAAAACGGCTGTATTGTCGCGGGTAATGAAATTTCCGAAGAAGACGCGATCGCTAAGGCGAAGTCTTTTCCTGGTCTCAAGGGGATGGATCTAGCGAAGGACGTGACGCGAACTGAATCGGGTAACTGGACTGAATCTTCATGGGCGCTAGAAAGTGGCTATGCTCAGCAAGAAAACCCAGAATTCCACGTCGTCGCTTATGACTTTGGTGTTAAGCATAATATTTTGCGAATGCTAGCTGAGCGCGGCTGTAGGCTGACGGTCGTGCCTGCGCAAACGCCAGCCAGTGAAGTGTTGGCGATGTCTCCAGATGGCATATTTTTGTCGAATGGTCCCGGCGATCCGGAGCCCTGTGATTATGCCATTACAGCGATCAAAGAAATTTTGGGATCAGGTATTCCTGTTTTCGGTATTTGTTTGGGGCATCAGCTGCTAGCGCTAGCAAGCGGTGCTCAGACTGAGAAAATGAAGTTTGGTCATCATGGTGCGAACCATCCAGTGCAGTGCTTGAAAGATGGCACGGTAATGATTACGAGTCAGAATCACGGTTTTGCGGTTCAGGAATCAAGCCTGCCAGACTGTTTGAGTGCCACGCATAAGTCGTTATTTGACGGTTCACTGCAAGGTATTCGGCGCACGGATGTACCGGCGTTTAGTTTTCAGGGGCATCCTGAGGCGAGCCCGGGTCCTCATGACGTGGCGCCTTTGTTTGACCAGTTTATCGATATGATTCGGGCTGCTAAATAGCGCTCATTAATTTTTTTGGAAGGCGGCTAATCGCCTTCTAGTTATTCGGGACGGAACGTACTAAATGCCAAAGCGTACTGACATCAAGAGTATTCTTATCTTGGGAGCAGGGCCTATTGTAATTGGGCAGGCCTGTGAGTTTGATTATTCTGGCGCGCAAGCGTGTAAGGCTCTAAGGGAAGAGGGGTATCGCGTGATACTCGTGAACTCTAACCCTGCGACCATTATGACAGACCCATCAATGGCCGATGCGACCTACATCGAGCCTATTACGTGGGAAACCGTAGCTAAAATTATTGAAGTTGAAAAACCTGATGCACTGCTGCCAACCATGGGTGGTCAGACTGCGCTGAACTGCGCGCTAGATCTAGAGCGTGAAGGTGTGTTGGAAAAGTTTGGCGTTGAAATGGTAGGGGCGAACGCTGACACCATCGACAAAGCCGAAGATAGAGAGCGTTTTGATAAAGCGATGAAGGCTATTGGTTTGGAGACGCCGCGTTCTGCCATTGCACATAGCATGGAAGAAGCGTTGCAGGTGCTCGATACTTTAGGATTCCCTAGCATTATCCGTCCGTCTTTTACGATGGGTGGCAGTGGTGGCGGCATCGCTTACAACCGCGATGAGTTTATGGAGATCTGTGAGCGCGGTTTGGATTTGTCTCCGACCAGCGAGCTATTGATTGATGAGTCATTGATAGGTTGGAAAGAATACGAAATGGAAGTTGTCCGCGACAAAAACGACAACTGCATTATTATTTGTACCATCGAGAATTTCGATGCGATGGGCGTTCATACGGGTGACTCTATCACGGTTGCGCCTGCACAAACGCTCACGGATAAAGAATACCAGATCATGCGTAATGCCTCGTTGGCGGTACTCAGAGAGATCGGTGTTGAAACGGGTGGGTCGAACGTACAGTTTGGCATGTGTCCGAACACGGGTCGTATGGTTGTGATTGAGATGAACCCGCGTGTGTCGCGCTCGTCTGCGCTGGCGTCTAAAGCGACAGGCTTTCCGATTGCAAAAGTCGCTGCTAAGTTAGCAATTGGCTATACCTTGGATGAGCTACAGAACGATATTACTGGTGGTGCGACGCCGGCGTCGTTTGAGCCTTCGATTGACTATGTTGTGACGAAGATTCCTCGCTTCACCTTTGAAAAATTTCCACAGGCAGATCCTATCTTAACGACTCAAATGAAGTCTGTTGGAGAGGTGATGTCGATTGGTAGAACCTTCCAAGAGTCTTTGCAGAAAGCCCTGCGCGGTCTCGAGGTCGGTTCTTCTGGTTTTGAACCAAAGATAGATTTGAAGCATGAAGACGCTAAAGCGATCTTGAAGCGTGAGCTTCAAAACCCTGGCGCAGAGCGCATGTGGGTGGTGGGTGATGCGTTCCGTGCAGGAATGTCGGTAGATCAGGTGTATAAGCTAAGCGGCATCGACCCTTGGTTCTTGGTCCAAATAGAAGACTTAATTGAAGAAGAGTGTGTGGTGTCGAATATGACGCGCACAGACCTGTCTTCAGATGCAATGTTGAGGCTGAAGCGAAAAGGTTTTGCCGACCGTCGTTTAGCAGAGCTATTGGGAATGCCTGAGAAGGAGTTGCGCTCAATTCGTCATGACTTTGGCCTACGCCCTGTCTATAAACGTGTTGATACCTGTGCCGCAGAGTTCTCCTCTGACACCGCTTACATGTACTCGACTTATGAAGAAGAGTGCGAAGCGAACCCAACTGACCGTGAGAAAATTGTTGTTATCGGCGGTGGCCCAAACCGAATTGGTCAGGGTATCGAGTTTGACTATTGCTGTGTTCATGCTGCGTTAGCGATGCGCGAAGACGGCTATGAAACGATTATGATTAACTGTAATCCTGAGACGGTTTCGACGGATTATGACACCTCTGATCGCCTGTACTTTGAGTCGATCACCTTGGAAGATGTGCTCGAGATCATTCAGCTTGAAAAGCCTAAGGGTGTGATTGTGCACTACGGTGGCCAAACTCCGCTTAAGTTAGCGCGTGGTTTGGAAGAAGCAGGTGTACCGATTATTGGTACGAGCCCGGACGCAATAGACCGTGCAGAAGACCGTGAGCGTTTTCAGCAAATGATAGAGCGTTTGAGCTTGTTACAGCCGCCTAATGCGACAGTAAGAAGTCTAGAAGAAGGTTTAATTGAAGGTGGCAAGATTGGTTATCCTCTAGTGGTGCGTCCATCCTATGTGTTGGGTGGGCGAGCAATGGAGATCGTATACAAAGAAGAAGAGTTAACCCGTTATATGAAAGACGCGGTAAGCGTTTCGAATGATAGCCCTGTGTTGCTGGATCACTTTTTGAATGCCGCCATTGAGGTGGATGTAGATGCGATTAGTGACGGTAAGCAGGTCGTAATTGGTGCGATTATGCAGCACATTGAGCAAGCGGGTGTGCACTCGGGTGACTCTGCATGTTCCTTGCCTCCGTATACCCTGTCTAAAGAAGTTCAAGAAGAAATGAAGGAAGTCGTCAAGGCTATGGCGCTTGAGTTAGGCGTTGTCGGTTTGATGAATGTTCAGTTGGCGTACCAAGATGGCAAGGTCTATGTTATCGAGGTGAACCCTCGTGCCTCACGGACTGTTCCTTTCGTTTCTAAAGCGATTGGTGTGTCTTTGGCTAAAATAGCGGCACGCTGTATGGCGGGTAAAACACTAGAAGAGTTAGGATTTACGAAAGAGATTGTACCGAAGCAGTTTTTTGTTAAAGAGTCTGTGTTTCCGTTTAAGAAGTTCCCCTCAGTTGATCCTATATTGGGCCCAGAGATGAAGTCGACGGGTGAAGTAATGGGGATTGGTGATACCTTCGAAGAGGCTTTCGCCAAAGGTTACCTTGGTGCTGGCGAGACGCTGCCTGAAGCAGGCAAAGCGTTTTTAAGTGTTCGTGAGCTTGATAAATCAGGTGTGGTGACTTTAGCTCAAAACTTGGTGGAAGCTGGCTTTACCTTGATGGCGACATCGGGAACGGCAGCGGCGATCGAAGACGCCGGCATTAAAGTAGAGCGCGTTAATAAAGTCATGGAAGGGCGTCCGCATGTTGTCGACGCATTAAAAAATGGTGATATTAATCTTATCGTGAATACCACGGAGGGGCGTCAGGCGATTGCAGATTCTGCAATGATTCGTCAGTCGGCTTTGCAGAAGAAAATCGCTTACAGCACGACTTTAGCGGGTGGTGAGGCGATCGTTCGTGCGATTAAGTACGGATCCAATGAAACAGTTAGGCGGCTACAAGACCTTCACTAGAATAACGAAGAGAGTTTGAATGAACAGAATACCAATGACAGTAAAAGGCGAGAAGGATCTTCGCGAAGAGTTAACCAGGCTCAAAACTGAAGATCGTCCGCGTGTTATCGAAGCGATTGCTGATGCCAGAGAGCATGGTGATTTGAAAGAGAACGCCGAGTATCATGCCGCGCGTGAGCAGCAGAGCTTTATTGAAGGGCGAATTCAAGAAATCGAAGGTAAGCTGGCGGGCGCTCAAGTGATCGACGTTTTATCGATCGAGCCGACCGGTAAAGTGATTTTCGGTACCACGGTGTCATTGATCCGCATGGATGATGAGCAAGAGGTGCGTTATCACATCGTTGGTGACGACGAAGCGGATATCAAAGCAGGTAAAATATCGATCTCTTCGCCGATAGCGCGAGCGCTAATTGGTAAAGAGGAGGGCGATATCGTTGGTGTACAGGTGCCCAGCGGGATTGTTGAATATGAGATTGATGAAGTGCTGCATGTTTGATTATTGTATGGGCTTGAAATAATAAAGGCGCCGAGTGGCGCCTTTATTATTTGTACAATTTATCCTGAACCTTACTGGCGAATTAGGTTGGACAGCTTTGGGTTAGGCTTTTTGTTGCGGCGCAACAGGATCGCTATTTTTCCGATTGTTTGTATTAGTTCGGCGCCGGAGTCTTTGACCAGTGTATCGATCAGTTGTGCTCGGTCATCTCGATCGCCAATGGCAACTTTTACTTTGATTAGCTCGTGATCACTTAGTGCGCGGTTTAGTTCTTCCATTAGTGCTTCGGATAAGCCTTTATCGCCGACTATGATTACTGGGTTTAAATTGTGTGCAATGGCACGGTATTGTTTCTTGTCAGCCGCCGATAGCGTCATGAGTTATTTGCCTGTGTAGATATGAAATTTGCCAATGTTATGTTGGCACGGGTTGCGTTTTTGCAACACAAAACGATGGCGCCATTCTAGCAAAGCGCGCCCGTAGTTTCTTGTATTAATTAATGGGTGGGTATTGTGGCGTCTTTCGGCATAGTACTGTCATCGAAATAAGCATAGTGAGCGTTATGGCAAGGTCAAAAACAAGTAAGGTTTGGTTGAAGGAGCACTTCGACGATGTTTATGTAAAGAAGTCTCAAGAGGACGGTTATCGCTCACGTGCCAGTTATAAACTTAAAGAGTTGCACGAGAAAGACCGATTGTTTAAGCAAGGTATGACGGTTATCGATTTGGGGTCTGCACCGGGTGGCTGGAGTCAGGTGGCAACAGAATACATAGGTGGTAAGGGCAAGGTGATAGCGAGTGATATTTTGCTGATGGATCCGTTGCCCGACGTCACCTTTATTCAGGGTGATTTTACTGAAGATGAAGTGTTTGAAAAGCTAATGTCTGAAATTGATGGCGAAGCAGATCTTGTAATTTCAGATATGGCCCCCAATATGAGTGGCAATGCAGCGATTGATATTCCTAATGCTATGCACTTGGTTGAATTGGCGTTAGATATGGCGAAGCAGACTTTGCGCGTAAACGGCTCTTTTGTGGCTAAGGTGTTTCAAGGCGAAGGCTTTGATGAGCTGCTAAAAGAGATGCGAAGCTGTTTTACTAAGGTCGTTAGTCGGAAACCTGACTCTTCCAGGGCGCGTTCCAGAGAGATCTATCTGGTCGGGGTTGGTTTCAAAAAATGATGTGAGAGATTCTTCTGTCTAAGTGATCCAAATTGGCTCGTTGGCAATAGTATATTTGAGTATCAGGATGTATATTTAATTCTTCGCCTAGAGCGTTGGTCATCAATTCGTATTAGTTAGAGGCTTCCCCTTTGAATGACATGGTAAAAAATCTCGTACTTTGGCTTGTGATCGCGGCAGTCTTGTTGATGGTCTTCAATAATTTCAACGCGCAGACTCAGAAGCAGTCAATGGATTATTCCCAGTTCATAGAGCTTGTCCAGGGCGGTCAGGTAAAGGAAGTGGTTATTGATGGTTTAAGTTTTGATATTGAAACTTCCGATGGTCGTCGCTATTCAACGGTCCGTCCGATGGTTGAAGATCCTCGCCTGATGGATGACCTTATCAGTAACAAAGTTCGCGTGGTCGGTAAAGAGCCTGAAAAACAAAGCATTTGGACGCAGCTCTTGGTCGCGTCATTTCCAATCTTAGTGATTATTGCTGTGTTCATGTTTTTTATGCGGCAAATGCAAGGCGGTGGCGGCGGCAAGGGGCCGATGTCCTTCGGTAAGAGTAAAGCGCGCTTGATGAGCGAAGATCAGATCAAAACAACCTTCGCCGATGTGGCAGGGGTTGATGAGGCAAAAGAAGATGTTAAAGAGCTGGTTGAGTTTCTGCGTGACCCGAGTAAGTTTCAACGCTTAGGCGGAAAGATCCCGCGCGGTGTGTTAATGGTCGGGCAGCCGGGTACGGGTAAAACACTTTTGGCTAAAGCTATTGCGGGCGAAGCAAAAGTGCCATTCTTTTCTATTTCGGGTTCTGATTTTGTCGAAATGTTTGTGGGTGTTGGTGCATCTCGAGTGAGAGACATGTTCGAGCAAGCTAAAAAGCAATCGCCTTGTATTATTTTCATCGATGAGATCGATGCAGTTGGTCGTCACCGTGGCGCAGGTTTGGGTGGTGGACACGATGAGCGTGAGCAAACGCTTAACCAGTTGCTTGTTGAGATGGACGGTTTTGAAGGCAGTGAAGGGGTTATTGTGATCGCTGCGACTAACCGACCTGACGTTTTGGACCCTGCTTTGTTGCGACCGGGTCGTTTCGACAGACAGGTTGTTGTTGGCTTGCCGGACATTCTAGGTCGCGAGCAAATTTTGAAAGTGCATATGAAGAAGGTGCCATTAGACGAGGATGTCGTGCCGAGTTTGATCGCTCGTGGTACGCCTGGATTCTCGGGTGCTGACTTGGCTAACTTGGTGAACGAAGCGTCGTTGTTTGCAGCGCGTTCGGATAAACGCGCGGTTTCGATGAGTGAATTTGAGTTGGCAAAAGACAAAATCATGATGGGCGCTGAGCGCAAGTCGATGGTGATGTCGGAAAAAGAAAAACAGAACACTGCTTACCATGAAGCTGGTCACGCGATTGTTGGGCGGGTGGTGCCGGAGCATGACCCGGTCTATAAAGTAAGTATTATTCCGCGTGGTCGTGCCTTGGGAGTGACTATGTTTCTACCGGAAGAAGACCGTTATAGCTTAAGTCGTCGGCAGATTATTAGTCAGATTTGTTCACTGTACGGCGGTCGTATTGCGGAAGAAATGACCCTCGGTGCTGATGGCGTCACTACTGGCGCCTCTAATGATATTCAGCGCGCCACAGAAATTGCTCGAAATATGGTAACGAAGTGGGGCTTGTCTGAAAGACTAGGCCCACTTATGTATGACGAAGCGCAAGAAGAAGTTTTTCTAGGCAAGTCGGCAGGCGGCTCTTCATCTCATGTTGCTGGTTCGACCCGCAGCACCATCGATGAAGAGGTGCGAACGATTATCGACGAGTGTTATTCAACGGCAGAAAAAATTCTCGAAGAGAATCGCTCGAAACTTGATGCAATGGCCGACGCCTTGATGAAATATGAAACCATCGATGCTCAACAAATTGACGACATTATGGAAGGCAAGACGCCAAGGCCGCCAAAAGGTTGGGGTGGAAATGGATCAGGTAATGGTGGTTCTGCCGCTAAACCTGAGCCCGAGCCAGAGGAAAAAGACGAAACGCCCGCAGATAAAAAGGATTCAAGTGAATCTGGCGGTACGGTAGGTGGGCCAGCCAACGAGCTGTAAGCTTTACCGTTGATTGAAATATAAAGGTGCAACTATGTTGCGCCTTTTTTATTTGTTGATGTTTAGAAGGAATCGCTAACTTAATGCCGGAATTAAAGTGCTCTTCGAGAACGTTATCGTTGGCGCGTACCCATGTAATGGGAGTGCTGAATGTTACGCCTGACTCGTTTTCGGATGGTGGGCAGTATACGACCGCTGAGCTAGCGGTTCGTCAGGCATCTCTGATGGTTGAGCAGGGAGCCTCATTAGTTGATATTGGAGGTGAGTCGACGCGCCCCGGTGCCGCAGAAGTATCGGTGCAAGAGGAGCTCGATCGAGTCTGTCCTGTTGTTGAGCGTGTTGTGAAAGAGTGCGATGTAGTGGTGTCGGTTGATACCAGTAAGCCAGAAGTTATGACAGAGGTCGTTCGCTTGGGTTGTGGCTTGGTTAACGACGTACGCGCCTTTTCTTTTGAAGGGGCGATTGATGCGATAAAAAACTCAGATGTTGCGATCTGCGTCATGCACATGCAAGGCGATCCCAGTACTATGCAGCGCGCTCCGGGTTACGATGATGTCGTTGGCGATGTGCAGGCTTATTTAAGGCAGCGCTTATCTTTGTTGATGCAGGCAGGTGTCGCTCAAGAGCGCGTGGTGCTTGATCCAGGGTTTGGTTTTGGAAAGTCGTTGGCGCATAATTTGGATTTGTTGCGTGATTTGAGTTCGTTGTCAGGGTTGGGTTGCCCAGTATTGGTCGGACTTTCGCGCAAATCAATGATCGGTCATATTTTGGATAGAGATGTTGATGGGCGTCTTTATGGTAGCGTTTCAGCGGCGGTGGTTGCCGCCATGAATGGCGCAAAAATTATAAGAGTGCATGATGTCGCAGAGACTGTTGATGCGCTAAAAGTAGTTGATGCAGTGTTAGGTGTCGGACGACGTTAGGGAGAGATAATGGGAAATCGAAAGTATTTTGGAACGGATGGTATTCGAGGTTGTCTTGGTGAGGGCGCGATAACGCCTGAGTTTATGCTCAAGTTAGGGTGGGCTTGCGGTCAGGTATTTAAAAAGTCGAGTGGCCGCAATCGCGTCATTATTGGTAAAGATACAAGAATTTCCGGCTATCTTTTTGAATCTGCTTTAGAGGCGGGCCTATCTGCAGCGGGTGTTGACGTTCGTTTGCTTGGGCCAATGCCGACCCCTGCGGTGGCGTATTTGACCCGAACATATCGCGCTAATGCCGGTATTGTTATTAGTGCGTCGCATAACCCCTACCAAGATAACGGAATTAAGTTTTTCTCGGCACAGGGTATGAAACTCGACGACCAAGTTGAGCTAGAAATTGAGTCTTACCTTGATAAAGACTTAAAGGTTGTCGCACCTGATCAGCTGGGCAAGGCCAAGCGGATCGATGACGCGGTCGGGCGTTATGTCGAATTTTGTAAGAGTACGATTCCGTCGGTGATGTCGCTCGATGGCATGAAGATCGTGTTGGATTGTGCTCATGGCGCTACCTATCAAGTAGCGCCTTATGTGTTTCGTGAGCTAGGTGCTGAGCTCGTTACGATAGGTGTTCAGCCGAACGGCCTTAATATCAATAAAGATGTTGGTTCTACCAGTCCGGCGGCATTGATCGACAAAGTGCTCGAAGAGGGAGCTGATCTAGGTATTGCTTTTGATGGTGATGGCGATCGTGTTGTGATGGTCGATCACAAGGGTGAGTTGCTTGACGGTGATGAGCTTATCTATATTATCGCGAAAAACAGAAAAGAGTCTGGTCGCTTAGTTGGGGGTGTAGTTGGCACATTAATGACTAACTATGGTGCCGAGATGGCTTTTGAATCCTTAGGGGTTCCGTTTGTCCGGGCAGGTGTGGGCGACCGATATGTCATGGAGCAGCTCAAACAGAATAATTGGCAGCTCGGAGGCGAGGGGTCAGGGCATTTGATCTGTTTTGACAAGGCGACGACGGGAGACGGTATTGTTTCTGCATTGCAGGTACTGATTGCTATGTGGAATGAGGAAAAGACTTTACATGAGCTCAAGCTGACGATGAAGAAGCTTCCTCAAGTGCTCAAGAATGTAAGGATCAGAGAGCGCATGGATCCTCTGTCTAACAATGAAATAGCTGCGGCAGTAGCGGCGCAAGAAAAGCGCTTCAATGGCAGTGGAAGAGTGTTGCTAAGAGCGTCGGGAACAGAGCCGCTAATCCGTGTCATGGCTGAAGGAGATGACGAAGAATTGGTCAATTCTGTCGTGGATGAGTTGGTCTCCGTGGTGTCGACTCAAATCGGTTGAAGTCGGCCTTATATTTTCTTGTAACTAGCGTTTAACTCAGTTAGTATTTGCGCCCTTCTGAGTAGGGCTATATCGGATTATGCGTCAAAAGATTATTGCCGGAAACTGGAAAATGAACGGAAGTCAGTCGTTTATCGACGACTTTTCATCCCAGCTCCAGCCTGAAATTGAAAAGTTGTCTGAGCGAGTGAAGGTAGTGTTAGCGCCTCCCGCTGTTTATCTTCAGCAGCTTGGAGACGCGTTTTCTGGATCAGGATTGGGCCTAGGTGCGCAGAATGTTGCGCAAGATGACAAGGGTGCTTTTACCGGTGAAATATCTGCCGCAATGCTGTCAGATATCGGAGTAGAGTACTGCTTGGTAGGTCATTCTGAGCGGCGAACCTTGTACTCGGAAACAGATCAGATGGTTGTAGCCAAAGTGGCGCAATTAATCGAGAAGAAAATTATACCGGTGTTGTGTGTTGGTGAAACACTGGCTGAGCGAGATGCTGATCAAGCTGAGTTGGTGGTTAGAGCACAGTTAGAGGCTGTATTGTCGGCATTTTCAGATGTTGAATTGGCTTCGATGGTAATAGCGTATGAGCCTGTTTGGGCAATTGGCACCGGTAAAACGGCAACGCCAGAAATCGCCCAAGCGATGCATGCCTTTATTCGTTCGGTGGTGGCTGATAAATCAGCTTCACTCGCTGAACGGTGTGCAATTTTGTACGGTGGTAGTGTTAGTGTGGCAACTGCAGCTGAGTTATTTGGGCAGTTGGATATCGATGGCGGTCTAGTGGGTGGTGCATCCTTGAAGGCTGACGATTTTAAGAAAATTTGCGAGAGTATGGATTAGCGTTATGGAAATGTTAGAGACTGCCGTTGTTGTTGTACATATCTTAGTATCTCTAGCAGTGGTAGCACTGGTTTTGTTGCAGCAAGGTAAAGGTGCAGAAGCTGGTGCTTCGTTTGGTGGTGGTGCATCCCAAACAGTTTTTGGTAGTCAGGGTAGCGGAAACTTTTTAACAAAATCGACCTCGACCCTCGCGGTTGTATTTTTTGTTACGAGTATTACGCTGGCTTTGATAGCGAAGGAAAGAGCTGAAGTCGCTGCTGGCGGAGAACAGATTGTTGTTCCTGCTCAGCTAGAGGCGGGCGATGTATTTGAGGAGCCTAACTTTGATACTTCAGGCGAGCCTGTTGAATACAATCAAACCATGGAAGAAATGAAAGCGTCTATGGAGAGTGGACTTGAGGCAGGAATGTCTGGGTTCGCTGAAAGTGAAGGGAAGGTTCCTGAGCTTGAATAAGTTTTATGCCGGAGTGGTGGAATTGGTAGACACGCTATCTTGAGGGGGTAGTGGCTGTATAGCTGTGCCGGTTCAAGTCCGGCCTTCGGCACCATTTTCAAAGCCCGTCTTTTAATGACGGGCTTTGTCGTTTCTGGGTTGACCGGATTCGACGGTGTGCATATAATGCGCACCGTTAAAAGGAGTGGCTTCAATGGACGAGGGTTCGTTAAGGCTAGATCGCGAAATGTTGGCGTTCGCCAAGTTTTGGCCTCCGAAAGAAGTCTTGCAAAAAGCCCCTCATTGAAGGGGCTTTTTAATAGTGATGGGCGTAATGCCCATTTTTTGTTTCTGGAGGTCTATCACCTCCGCAAAAATATTGAAAATGGTGTTGTCTATTGTCTAATCGAACATCTGCAAAAACTAAGTTGCTGGACGAAATGATTCGTCCAGTTGTTGAAGGTTTAGGCCTTGAATGCTGGGGTATCGAATTTATTTCTCAGGGTAAACAGTCGATGTTGCGCGTGTATATTGAAAGCGCAGAATCAGCAGAGTCGGCGGCGGATGAAGATGCCTTGGCGAGTGACGATGAGCGCCCGCAAAAACAGGGCGGCGTTGAGTTGGCAGATTGCGAAAAGGTTAGTCGGCAGTTGAGTGCGGTGTTAGATGTTGAAGACCCCATTGCAAATGATTACACCTTAGAAGTGTCCTCTCCTGGACTAGATCGTCCCTTATACACAGTGGAACAATTTAAGCGATTTACCGGGAGCTTAGTAGAATTACGTTTGCGTATGGCTTTTGAAGGCCGTCGTAAATATAAAGGTATTTTGGCTGGCGTTGAAGGAAATGATGTCGTGATTAAAGTGGATCAGGAAGAGTTCTTGTTTCCGCTTGAAGGCATTGATAAAACTAATGTTGTGCCACAATTTGATTGATTTTGATTACTGGAGCAAGTAACGCGATGAACAAAGAAATATTGCTAGTGGTTGAAGCGGTTTCTAATGAGAAAGGCGTCGATAAGGATGTCATTTTTGAAGCAATAGAGCTGGCTTTAGCAACAGCAACGAAAAAGCGCTACGACGACGAAGAAAATGCAGATGTCTACGTCAATATTGACCGTAAGACTGGCGGATACGAAACATTTAGACGCTGGATTATTGTTGATAATGAATCAGTTCCGACACTGGGAACCGAGCTGACGTTCCAGGAAGCAGAGGAAATTAGTCCTGACTTGAAGCCGGGCGACGAATATATCGAAGAAGTCGAGTCCGTCGCGTTTGGTCGTATTGGTGCGCAGGCCGCGAAACAAATTATTGTTCAAAAGGTTCGTGAAGCTGAGCGAGAAAAAATTGTAGATAACTATCGCGACCGGTTAGGCGAGTTGGTTTCGGGTACCGTTAAGAAAGTGACGCGAGATAACGTAATCGTTGATCTGGGTAGTAATGCAGAAGCATTGTTGCCGAGAGAAAACTTAGTCGCTCGGGAAGTTTTCCGCATGGGCGATAGGGTTCGAGCTTTACTTGAAGAAATTCGTGTTGAGCCTCGTGGCCCTCAGCTTATTTTGAGCCGAACTGCGCCTGCAATGCTGATTGAGTTGTTCAGGATTGAAGTGCCGGAGATTTCGGAAGAAGTGATCGAAATTCGAGGTGCCGCTCGTGACCCGGGTTCACGAGCAAAAATCGCCGTTAAAACAAACGACAAACGGATAGACCCTGTGGGTGCGTGTGTTGGTATGCGAGGCGCTCGAGTTCAGGCGGTTTCCGGTGAGCTGGGTAATGAGCGAGTAGATATTGTGATGTGGGACGATAACCCCGCACAGCTCGTTGTTAACGCAATGGCGCCTGCTGAGGTTGCATCGATTGTTGTTGATGAAGATACACATTCTATGGATGTGGCGGTTGCTGCTGAAAACTTAGCAATGGCCATTGGTCGCGCTGGCCAGAACGTACGTTTGGCGGCTGAGTTGACTGGCTGGGAACTTAATGTGATGACCGAGGAAGAAGCCGGTCAGCAGCAAGAACAAGAGGCATCTAAGTACATTGAGGTGTTTGTTGAAAAACTGGATATTGACGAAGATCTTGCGCTTGAGTTAGTCAACGAGGGCTTTACAACTCTCGAAGAGATCGCCTACGTGCCGCTTGAAGAGATGCTATCAATAGAAGCATTTGATGAAGATATCGTAGAAGAGCTACGTCGACGAGCAAAAGATTCGTTGTTGAACGCTGCGTTAGCGTCAGAAGAACAGTTGGAGGCGGGTGAGCCTGCTGAAGACTTACTGACTATGGACGGAATGGATAAGCACCTGGCGCTCGTTTTAGCGAGTAAAGGGATTATTACCATGGAAGACTTGGCGGAACAGTCGGTAGACGAGATGCTGGAAATTGATGGTATGAATGAAGAACGAGCGGGGCAGCTGATTATGACTGCGCGTGCACCATGGTTTGAAGGCCAGGATTAATCGACGTAAGTCAGGAGAATTGTCATGTCAGAAGTAACAGTAAAGCAGCTGGCTGAAGATATCGGCGCTCCAGTCGAAAGACTGTTGAAGCAAATAGAAGATGCCGGCCTCGCAAAGCGAAGTGAAAGTGGCGTCGTTTCAGATGAAGAAAAGAAAGATCTTTTAGCATTTTTGAAGCGTAGTCATGGTGATGCAGATGGCGAGCCAAAGCGCATTACTTTAAAGCGTAAAACAACTTCGACGCTTAAAATGTCGGGTGGCCAAGGCAAAACTAAAACGGTTAATGTTGAGGTTCGTAAAAAGCGAACTTATGTGAAGCGGCCAGACATGTCTGCTGAGCTGGAAGCGCAGCAAAAAGAAGAAGCGGAATTAGAAGCTAAGAAGTCAGCTGAAGAGGCGGCTAAAAAAGCTGAAGCCGAAAAGCAGCGTTTAGCAGAAGAAGAGCAGGCCAAGGCGAAAGCTGCAGAAGAGGCTAAGAAGCCTAAGTCTGCTCCTGCGCCCGTTCAAGCAGTTGCTCCCCCAGCTGAACAAGATGGTAAAGGTAAGAAGAAGCACAAGAAAAAGCCGCACGAAGAGAAAGATGAAGACCGGCCTAAGAAGCATACGAAGTCTGCTGGACATCGTGGTCCGCGTCAGCGTGAAGAAGATTTGGTTGACCCTTTGAAGGCCATTAGCCTTGAAGAGCAAGAAGTTGAGCAGCCTCGCCGCCTTAAAGCGAAGAAGAAGGTTAAGCGAACACATGCATTTGAAAAACCGGTGTCTCCTGTGAGCAAAGAAGTATCGATTAGTGACACGGTTGTTGTCAGTGAATTGGCCGACAAGATGTCTGTTAAGGGCGTAGCTGTCGTGAAAGTATTGATGGGAATGGGCGTGATGGTCACGGTCAATCAGTCCATCGACCAAGAAACGGCCACGCTCGTCGTTGAAGAAATGGGCCATAAAGTCAAACTAGTGCAAGACGATGCTTTGGAAAACGAAGTATTGGAAAGCATTGACTATGCTGGCGACGAAGTGCCTAGAGCACCTGTCGTGAGTGTGATGGGTCACGTAGATCATGGTAAGACATCACTGTTGGATTACATTCGTCGCGCTAAAGTCGCTGCGGGAGAGTCTGGTGGGATTACGCAGCACATTGGCGCTTATCACGTCGAAACGGGGCACGGAATGATCTCGTTCCTTGATACACCCGGACACGCGGCGTTTACTGCAATGCGAGCACGTGGTGCACAGTGTACAGATATCGTTATTCTGGTGGTTGCTGCCGATGATGGCGTTATGCCACAAACTGAAGAAGCGGTTCAGCACGCACGTGCTGCTGGCGTACCTTTGGTTGTAGCGATTAACAAAATGGACAAAGAAGGCGTTGATCCTGATCGCGTTAAGAATGAGTTAGCCGCGAAAGATGTCATTCCTGAAGATTGGGGCGGTGACGTTCAGTTTATTCCTGTGTCAGCTCACACCGGCGAAGGTGTCGATGCTCTGCTGGATGCGGTGCTTCTTCAGTCTGAAATGTTGGAATTGAAAGCGGTTAAAGATGTTCCTGCTAAAGGTGTCGTCGTTGAATCTAGGCTAGATAAAGGCCGTGGTGCAGTGTCTACTGTATTGGTACAAAACGGTACATTGAAGCGCGGCGATATGGTTCTAGCGGGCAGTTTTTACGGGCGTGTTAAAGCGATGCTAGACGAAGCGGGTAAGAAAGCAGCGGAAGCTGGACCTTCTATCCCTGTCGAAATTCTTGGCTTGAACGGTACGCCTGATGCTGGCGACGAATTTGTTGTGGTTGCTGACGAGCGTAAAGCGCGTGAGCTGGCGGAATTCCGTTCAGACAGAAGTCGTAAGGATCGTTTGCAGCGTCAGCAAGCTGCGAAGCTTGAGAACCTATTCGAGAACATGGGCGCTGAAGAAGTTAAGAATTTGAATATCGTTCTCAAGACAGACGTGCGTGGCTCGCTTGAAGCATTGACCGCAGCACTGAACGAGATCGGTAACGAAGAGGTTCAAGTCAAGATCGTTTCAAGCGGTGTTGGTGGTATTGCCGAGACAGATGCAAACCTTGCTTTAGCAACAAATGCAGTCATTGTCGGCTTTAATGTACGAGCTGATGCGTCGGCAAGAAAAGTGATCGAAGAAGAAGGTTTAGACTTGCGCTACTACAGCGTGATCTATGAAATCATTGATCATGTTAAACAAGCATTGACGGGGATGTTAGCCCCTGAGTTCCGCGAAGATATTGTCGGTATTGCGGAAGTGCGAGACGTATTTAAGTCGCCTAAGTTTGGTCAAGTTGCAGGTTGTATGGTGTTAGAAGGCACTATTTACCGTAACAAGAAGATTCGCGTCTTACGTGATGACATCGTTATTTTTGAAGGCGAGCTAGAATCTTTACGACGTTTTAAAGACGACGTAAACGAAGTTCGTTCAGGTACTGAGTGTGGTATCGGAGTCAAAAACTACGACGTTAAAGTTGGCGATAAAATCGAAGTCTTCGATAAAGTCTCTGTTGAGCGAACATTGTCTTGATGGGTCGATTGATGCACGTTCAGGTTGGTGATTACTAGTATGGCTAGAGAATTTAAGCGTACAGACCGAATTGCTGATCAAATACAGCGAGATTTAGCCGAGTTGATTCGTCACTCGGTTAAAGATCCGCGTGTTGGCATGGTGACTGTGAATCAGGTGTTGGTATCAAAGGACTTGGGCTATGCAGAAGTGTATGTCACGTTACTAACGATTGACGATGTGACAGAAGACTCTGATGAAGTGAAGTCAACGATCAAAATACTTAATGGTGCTGCGGGCTTCCTTCGTAGCGAGTTAAGTCGCCTGATTAAACTACGAACCATTCCGCAGTTGCGTTTTCATTTTGACGCGTCGGTAGGGGAGGGTCGTAGGCTTGATGGTTTGATTAGGCAGGCTCGCGCCAAAGACTCAGAAAATGAAGTCGTTGGTGATGATGACACCTCATCCGCTGATCAAAGCGCTAACAAACACGACGATACTTAGTAGAGCTGGATAGAGATTGGCTAGACGACGTAAAGGTCGTGCGCTTGATGGCGTACTGATATTAGATAAACCGCAAGGCTTCTCTTCCAATGGCGTTTTGCAAAAGGTTCGAAGGCTGTTTACCGCCCAAAAAGGCGGTCATACGGGCAGTCTTGACCCGCTTGCAACTGGCGTTCTGCCAATTTGCCTCGGCGAGGCGACAAAGTTCTCAAAATATCTTCTTGATGCGGATAAGGGCTACTTTACAACGGCGACCTTGGGCGAGATCCGCACCACAGGCGATAGTGAAGGTGAAGTGGTTGCTACGAATGACGTACCTGTCTTGAGCGCAGCGCAGCTTGATGAGCTACTGCTGCCATTTCGCGGCGATATCAAGCAGGTCCCTTCAATGTACTCTGCCTTGAAACATGAGGGTCGACCTTTATATGAGTACGCCCGCAAGGGAATCGAAATTGAACGTCCGGCTCGGCCAGTCACAATTTTTCAACTTGAATTAACAGAACAGCGCGAGTCAGAACTGGATTTAACAGTGGTGTGTTCGAAGGGGACTTATATTCGTTCCTTGGTTGAAGATATCGGTAAATCAATGGGTTGTGGTGCTCATGTCTCAATGCTGCGCCGTTTCAAGGCGGGCCATTTTTCGTTAGATCAGGCGGTGACGCTTGAGAGACTAGAGGCGTGTGACGGGGATAATGCCGTTTTGGATGCTTTTCTGTTGCCGGTTGACGCCTTGTTGCCAAATTTACCGCGTATTTTTGTAAATAGTGCTCTGGGAAGCTCGATATTGCACGGTCAAGCAGTTAGAATACCGCCGTCTGAAATTACGGGCCTTTGCCGCCTGTATACCGAAGACGAAAAAGCACCGGGTTCAGAGGTGTTTGCCGGGGTGGTAACCGTCAGTTCAGATGGTGAAGTAAAACCCGAGCGGCTCGTGAATTTTTCAGCGAGCGACACAATTTAGTTTTCTGTGCGGATCTTTGTCTAGAGACAGAAATCGCACTCCCGTTGGCGCTGTATCTATGCGTGGTGTCGATGGTTTTAATAAACGCATATTGAGGAAAAGACTATGGCACTAAGTGCTCAAGAAAAAGCAGCTATCGTTGCAGATTACCAGCAAGCAGAAGGTGATACTGGTTCACCTGAAGTACAAGTTGCATTGTTGACGGCTAACATCAATAAACTGCAATCACACTTTAAAGAGAACAATCACGATCACCACTCACGTCGTGGTTTGATTCGTATGGTAAACCAACGTCGTAAGTTGTTGGATTATTTGAAAGGCAAAAACGCAGAGCGTTACGTAGCCGTTATCGGTCGTTTAGGTCTACGTCGTTAATAAGTATTTGAAACGTATCAATATGCTTAAGCAGATTGGGCGAGTTAGATATAAAAATTAAAAGTACCGGGTTGCTTGCGTTGGCGGGTGGCCCGGTATTTTTTTGTTAGTGGTATTAGTTAAGTATTTAGTGAATACCAATCAGTAATTTAAAGTGAGTTTTATAGAGTATCGTTAAAGTTTTATAGCTGAGTGTTTTGGTTAATCCAGAGCCTTCACGCATAAAGCTTTAGTCGAAGATGGCCTGTAAAGCTCTGTCTATATCTTAAAAAGAAGGAGCGGAAGTGAATCCCGTAACTAAGCAATTTCAATATGGTAATTCAACAGTCACCCTCGAAACTGGACGTGTTGCACGTCAAGCGGAAGGTTCAGTATTAGTCACCGTTGACGATACGGTTGTTCTAGTTGCTGTCACAGCAGCAAAGAAAGCAAAACCAGGGCAAGACTTTTTCCCACTATCAGTACACTACCAAGAGAAGCAATACTCTATTGGTAAAATCCCAGGCGGCTACATCAAACGTGAAAACCGTCCTTCGGAAAAAGAAACACTGACATCGCGCTTGATCGATCGCCCGATTCGTCCTTTGTTCCCGAATGGTTTTATCAACGAAGTACAAGTTGTTTGTCAGGTGATGTCTGCGAACAAAACACAAGATCCTGATATCGCAGCAATGATTGGTACGTCAGCGGCGTTAGCAATTTCTGGTATTCCGTTCAGCGGCCCAATTGGTGCAGCACGTGTTGGCTTCACTGACGAAAACGGTTACGAACTAAACCCAACAAATGAATATCTTGAAGATTCTTTGTTGAACATGATCGTTGCAGGTACGCAAGATGCAGTGTTGATGGTTGAGTCAGAAGCGCAAGAGCTAACAGAAGATGAGATGTTGGGGGCAGTATTGTTCGCACACAACTCAATGCAAGCAGTTGTAACGGCTGTAAAAGAGTTTGCTGCTGAAGTCGGTACGCCTGCTTGGGACTGGACGCCAGAAGCGGTTAACACTGACTTGGTCTCTTCAATCGAATCAGCTTACGCCGATGGCATCAGCGCTGCGTACTCGATTAGCGATAAAATGGAACGTTATAACGCACTGGGCGAGTTGCGTACTAAAGCACTAGAAACTTTAGCGACGGGCGAAGAAAATGCGCCTTCTGAAGAAGACGTTAAAGGTTACTTCAGTAAGCTAGAGAAGAAAGTAGTTCGTGGTCGAATCATCGCTGGCGAGCCGCGTATCGACGGTCGTGATAACGCTACCGTTCGTCCTATCTCTGTCGAAGTTGGTGTGCTACCTAACGCACACGGGTCAGCTTTGTTCACACGTGGCGAGACACAAGCCATTGTGGCAGCAACGTTGGGCACCATGCGTGATGCACAAATCGTTGACGCATTAGCGGGCGAATACAAAGAACACTTCATGTTGCACTACAACTTCCCTCCTTACTCAGTAGGTGAGTGTGGTCGTATGGGCGCGCCGGGCCGTCGTGAAATTGGTCACGGTAAGCTAGCTAAGCGTGGCGTTCAGTCATTGATGCCTAACATTGAAGAATTCCCATACTCAGTTCGTATGGTGTCAGAGATCACTGAATCTAACGGTTCAAGCTCAATGGCATCAGTATGTGGTAGCTCGTTGGCATTGATGGATGCCGGTGTACCACTTGCTGCGCCAGTGGCGGGTATCGCAATGGGCTTGGTGAAAGAAGACGCAGGCTTTGCTGTTCTGACTGATATCTTGGGTGACGAAGATCACCTTGGCGATATGGACTTTAAAGTTGCTGGTACTGACGAAGGTATTACTGCATTGCAGATGGATATCAAAATCGAAGGTATCAATGAAGAAATCATGGAGATTGCGTTGAAGCAAGCTCACGATGCACGTATCCACATTTTGGGTGAAATGGCTAAAGTCATTGATACCCCTCGTGATGCAGTATCGGACAAAGCGCCTGCGATGCTAACCATGAGTGTTCACCCAGATAAGATTCGTGACGTAATTGGTAAGGGTGGTGCAACGATCCGCTCGATTACAGAAGAAACTGGTGCTTCAGTTGATATTGAAGACGATGGTTCTATCCGCATTTATGCAGAGAATAAAGAAGCAGCGCAGGCCGCAGTCGACAAAGTGATGTCAATCACTGCTGAAGCTGAAATTGGCCAAGTATACGAAGGCAAAGTTGAGCGTATCGTAGACTTCGGCGCATTCGTCAACATTCTTCCGGGTAAAGACGGCTTGGTACATATTTCTCAAATCTCTAACGAGCGTGTTGAGAATGTGACTGACGTATTGTCTGAAGGCCAGATGGTTAAGGTTAAGGTTCTTGATGTTGATAACCGTGGCCGTATCAAACTGAGCATGAAAGAAATGTCTGAAGAAGGCTAGTAAACAAGGCCAATGTGCCGTGTTTAGAATAAGAAGGAGGCTACTAGCCTCCTTTTTTTTGCCTGCAACAAAGTGAGCATATTCGTTTCGGGTAAGTGTTATTCTGCTGAAGTTGTTGGGTAGCAAATAAGAATAGGAGAGAGTGGGTGAGTACAGAGCAATTTGTGACGGCAGTGAACGCCGACGAGCTTGAAGCATTTGTATCACAGCATGTACCTTTAGCGCGTGCTGCAGGTGTGCGGGTTACCGGTTACGACGGAGAAATCCTAAG
>CAJWBE010000039.1 GCA_913020045.1 uncultured Oleiphilus sp. | reverse complement strand
ACATAGAGCTTTCGGAATCGAATCGTAGGTAGTAAGTTTCGCGACCTTGGCTCGCTGTTTCTAGTGGAAATAGGAAGTTGCGATAGTCGATTGGGCGTTGGTCATAGGGCAGTTTGTCGCCCGCAACTGTTTTCTGATAATTGCCTGAATCGTCAGGTGCATACAGCTCGATATGATCCAGTAGTGAATAGTTGACCTCTAACAGCCATTCCACACGCTGAGCTAATTGGTTCTCTACTGTAAAACGGACCCAGTAAACGGAATCTGTAAAACCGCCGATAATATTGGCCGCGCCGACAGGATTCCAACGCGCAGTGTCGTCCTCTGCTGAGCTTGACGAGTCATCGTTTTCTGTTCGTTTGACCATATCAAAGTTGAGTTCACCGCTTTCATCAATCAACACGTCCATATATGGCCCCAGTGACACGGCCATGTTGCTCTCTGTCACCAGAGCGGCTGTCGTGGCATGACTTTGAGCGCTGAATGCGGTAACAAAAAGAAAGGTGAGTAGTATTTTCAGAACTGTTTTTGAAGAACTTGTCATGGCTTGAGATCCATCTACCTAGCAATGTGGAATGGCGCGCAGAAGACAAATGCGCATTCTGGATTTTAAGTATAGAAAGAGAATGTAGGTTTGCATGCTCATAAGGCTCGCAAAGTAAACGGTTACAAGAGGCTTTGATTTATTACAAACTTAAGATGGCCTGTGCGAGAAGGTCTTCTATACTTTTTGGTATTGAATTTAAAGTATACAGACAAACCCGTATTCCGACGGTGAAACGATACAGTTCAGGGGACGACACAGCATGCGGAAGCCTTCAATTCTTTTGGTCGATGATGAACCAACCAATATCAAAATTCTGGTTGAAGTACTTAGGGTCGACTATGACTTGTTAATTGCCACCAGCGGCGAGCAAGCGCTGGAACAAGTGAAAGACCATCATGATGAAATTGATCTGATTCTTCTGGATGTGAATATGCCAGAGATGTCCGGGATCGACGTTTTGGCGCAAATAAATCTAAATACGGCGTGGCGACAGATTCCCGTTATTTTCGTGACGGCTCGAAACGAAGAGGGCGATGAGGCGCTTGGTCTGCAGCAGGGCGCGGTCGATTACATCACGAAGCCCGTTTGTGCGCCGATAGTCAGGGCGCGTATAAGTACCCAGATGATGCTTCAGGACGCGAAGAAAGAGCTGGAGGCGCAGAATCGAGTGCTGGAGCAAAAGGTTCGAGAAAGAACGGAAGAAATCTCACATACTCAAGATGTGATTATCAACGCGCTTACCTCGCTAGCGGAAGCGCGTGATAATGAGACGGGCAGTCATATTATTCGAACCCAATATTACGTAAAAACCTTAGCTGAAATGATTCGGGAATTTCCTGAATATGCATCAGAGCTTGATAATGACGACACGATAGAGGCGATGTTTAAAACGGCGCCTCTGCACGATGTGGGTAAAGTAGGTATCCCTGACAATGTGCTGCTTAAGCCGGGTAAACTGACGGAAGACGAGTGGGAGATAATGCGCACTCACCCGACATTGGGAGCGGATGCCCTTAAAAAAGCCTGCGAGTCTGTTAAAGGGCGCGGCGCTCTGTTTCTCAAGTACGCGCAAGAAATTGCCTATGGCCATCATGAAAAATGGGATGGGTCTGGCTACCCTCAAGGCTTGTCTGGTGACTCAATTCCTATCTCGGCGCGGTTAATGGCGGTTGCGGACGTATACGATGCCCTGATCTCACGTCGATGCTACAAAGACCCAATGACACATGAGCAAGCGTTGGACATTATGCGCGAGGGAAAAGGCAAGCATTTCGATCCGATAATGCTGCAGGTGTTTCTCGATAATGATCAGATATTCTTGGCGATCGCCGATAAATACACGGACGAATAGATATAAAAAAACCCGTCCTAAACTTATTCAGTAAAGGGCGGGTGAAGCCTTGCGACATACAAGGGAAAGTCGTTTTCCTACATCAGAAATTCAATTAGTTTTTTTCAGTCTCTGTCTTAGTTAACCAATGACTACTTTGTCACTCTTAAGCGCGATAGGGTAGGTCTTAACGGGTGCTGTTTCGTCTTCTAAGCATTGCCCGCTGGTGAGGCTAAAGTGCTGTTTATAGAGCGGCGAGGCGACGACAATTTCACCGCCAATGTCGCCTATGATTCCGCGCGAAAGGACGTTAGCCTGCCCGATGGGGTCCCAGTTGGAGATGGCGAATACTTTTTGCTCCGTGGCAGGTAAGTAAAAGATTGCGACCTGCTCGTCATTGAGTAGAGCGCAGACGCCAGAGTTTTCGATCAAGTCGGACTTGTCGCAGATAATCGTTTCAATTGACATGTTTCGTTCTCCTTGATTTTTTAAGCTGATTTGGCGATTAGTTTACTTTTCTCTGTTTCGTTAGCGGGCCGCATTTGGCCGCGTTCCTCGACAAAAACAACATTGCTGTCTTCTTCTTTGGAGTTAACGAACTGGCGGAAGCGCTTAAGTTTGTCGTCGTCTTCAATGGTCGTTTTCCACTCACATTGATAGGTCGAAACCACATGCTCCATTTGTTGTTCAAGCTCTTCTGCGATGCCCAAGCTGTCCTCGATAATGACTTCTTTCAGGTAGTCCAGACCACCCTCTAGATTGTCCATCCAAACGGAGGTGCGTTGTAAGCGGTCTCCGGTTTTGATGTAGAACATAAGTATTCTGTCGATATATTTAACCAGCGTTTCTGTGCTTAAGTCGGTTGCAAATAAGTCTCCGTGACGCGGTTTCATACCGCCATTTCCGCACACGTATAGGTTCCAGCCATTTTCGGTCGCGATGATGCCAATATCCTTGCTTTGCGCCTCTGCGCATTCGCGGGTACAGCCTGATACTGCAAACTTAATTTTGTGTGGCGCACGAAGGCCCTTGTAGCGGTTCTCAAGGTCGATGGCTTGGCCAACACTGTCTTGCACACCATAGCGACACCAAGTGGACCCAACGCATGATTTAACGGTACGTAGGGATTTCCCGTAGGCATGTCCTGTTTCTAGTCCCGCGTCGATTAGTTCTTTCCAAATATCGGGAAGTTCGTTCAGGCGTGCGCCGAATAAGTCGATGCGCTGGCCGCCCGTTATTTTTGTGTAGAGTTTGTATTTCTCCGCGACTTGCCCGATCACAATCAATTGGCTGGGTTTGATTTCGCCACCGGGGACGCGCGGAACAACTGAATAGGTGCCATCTTTTTGCATGTTTGCAAGGAAAGTATCGTTGGTGTCTTGCAGGCCAACATGGCTTGCACCTAGCACGTAGTCGTTCCAAGCAGAGGCCAGCATGTTCGCGGCCGCGGGCTTACAGATGTCACAGCCAATTCCCGTGCCGTGTTTTTCGATTAGGGCATCAAAGGACTTTAATTCGCCGACTCGAATCAGGTGATAAAGTTCTTCGCGAGTATGTGGAAAGTGTTCACAGATGCTTTTGTCGACGCTTAAACCGCGCGCTTCCATTTCGTCGTCGACGACGTTCTTAAGTAGGGCTGCACAGCCGCCGCAACCGGTTGCAGCTTTCGTTGAGCCCTTTACATCGCCAACACTGCAGCAGCCACCGTCAATGGCAGAAAAAATATCGCCTTTACTAACATTGTGGCAGGAACAGATTGTTGCCGTCATGGGAAGAGCCGAAGCCCCCAACGCTGGCGCCGCACCGTCTACTGAGGGCAGGATCATACTTTCTGGTGATTCAGGTAAGTCTATTTCGTTGAGGAAATATTGGAGCAAGGTGTCGTAGTCTGAGCAGTCACCTACGAGTACTGCTCCAAGCAAACGCTTGCCGTCTTCGCTAACCACGAGACGCTTGTACTCTTCAATTTTTTCATCACTGAATACATAGGTAACGGAGCCCGGCGTTCGGCCATGCGCGTCGCCGATAGAACCAACATCGACGCCAAGCAGCTTGAGCTTGGTACTCATGTCGGCGCCTTTGAATGAGGGCTTTTCTTCTAGATCGCTAAATTGTTGTACGGCAACTTCAGCCATGCGATAGCCAGGCGCGACTAGGCCATAGATCATGTTGCCATAGAGTGCACATTCGCCAATGGCATAGATGTCTGAATCGCTGGTACGGCAGTGGTAATCAATAACGATACCGCCTCGCTCGCCAACGTCTAAACCTGTTTTGCGAGCCAATTGGTCATAGGGGCGAATGCCCGCTGAGAACACGATCATATCGGTATCGAGATGGGTGTCGTCAGCAAAGTGCATGCGCAGCTTGGTATCATCACTTTGATCGTCAATCAGTGAGGTGGCTTTTTGCGTGTGTACCGTTACACCAAGGGCTTCTATTTTGCGGCGTAACATCTTGCTGCCGCCGTCATCGAGTTGAACACCCATTAGGCCGGGTGCAAATTCGACAACGTGCGTTTCGAGTCCGAGGTTCTGAAGGGCATTGGCACATTCGAGTCCAAGAAGCCCCCCCCCAACAACGACGCCAATTTTGGAGTCCTTGGCATTAGATTTGATTTCGCCCAGGTCATCAATGGTACGGTAGGTTAAGCATTGCTTGCGTTCTGAGCCCTTGATAGGTGGCACAAAAGGATATGACCCAGTGGCTAATATTAGTTTGTCATAAGCGAACCTACGACCGCTTTCAGTGATGGCTTCTTTTTTCTCGCGGTCAATGTTAACAACAGCGTCGCCAAAGTGGGCGTTTACCCCTTTCTCTTCATAATATTCGCGTGTTGTGAGAGCAAGATCGCTTGGCTCTTTGCCTGAGAAGACTTCTGATAAGTGGACTCTGTCGTAAGCGGGTCGTGTTTCAGAGCCCAATACCGTAATACACGCGTTAACGTCAGATAGGGCGAGTTGATCAACAAAGTGATGGCCCACCATTCCATTTCCTACTACGACTATATTCAATGCTTTCATGCTTGCCTCGTATGCCTTTTGTCTGCTCAGTCCAAAACCGCACACATTGCTTTTGGTTCGTCTTACGCGGACCTTTTGTGTGCATGGGTGACTCTCCTTCAGCACAGGCCATGCCACTATTAATCGAGGATCTATTAAGTGATTGATAAATAAGTATTTAAAGGTAGGTTGTTGATCGTGATAGGTGGTTTTCTGAGCATTCTATTTGATTGTCATTTGATGAATGATCCAATTTGGTGCTCGTTTTGTAGAGCAAAGACCAGATAACGTTGTGTTTTGGTGCGCAGCGTGAGTCGCCACTTATTCAAGCGACATATATTGAGGTAGCGTTCAGAGAGGGTTTGAATTTCTCCTTCTGAATAAGGAGGAAAGGCATAGGGATAGTTAGGTAGGCGAGCAAGCGCGCCGGCAACATTTACTCGTGATGAGAGAGGTAGTCGGCTAACATATTTTTTGCTACTGACTCGATGTCATTCTTTCGGTCAATCCATTGAATATTATGACCTTTCTTTTCTAAGTTTCGAAACCACTTTTCTTGTTGTTTGGCAAATTGATGAATGGCGGAGTTTAGCTTTTGGTACATGTCGTTATAACTAAGCTGCCCTTGCAGGTGTTGTGAGATAAAACGATATTCCAGCCCATAAAAGTGTAATTGCTCCCAGCTAACCCCTTCTTTGTTAAGGCGTTCGACCTCTTCTATTAATCCATGCGCTAGACGTTGTTTGAGTCTGAGGGTGATTCGCTCGCGGATCGTCTCGCGTGGCATTGCGATACCCAGAATAAGTGTTTGGGACGGAGTCGCCTGAACGATGGGCTCTCCAGCTTGTTCCGCTAGAGCGATTTCAATAGCGCTAATCATTCGTGCTCTGCTCGCGCTATCGCTTGTGTTGTGTTGTTGCGGAAGCAAGGCATTCAGTTTGGCGCTAAGCTCGGTGTCACTGAGCTTGGACAGTGACTCAGAATGATTAGTATTGCGAACGGTAAGTTGGTAGGCGCTCAGGATGGCATCAAGGTACATGCCTGTGCCTCCTACTAAGAAAGGTAGCTTTTTATTGGCTCGGATTTTCTGCAGTGCTTCGTTATAGCTGAGCACAAATTCAAACACATTGAATTCGTGCCCGGGGTCCACAATGTCTATCAGATGGTAGGGCGTAGAGCCATACTCATCTAGATCTTTGCCGCTGCCGATGTCTAAGCCTCGATAAACTTGTCGAGAATCAGCCGATATGATTTCACCGTTAAAATGCTCGGCTAGCGCGACAGCTAAGCGAGTTTTGCCGGTAGCCGTTGCGCCGAGTATGCAAATCATTGTGTCAGAATCTGAGCTTTGCTTGATAGGCTTCATGTTTTTTTGTGATAGGGCTTGAACCGACCATGCCTTCGTTATAGTGTGCGTGGGCTGCAATTGAGCAAGTAGACAACAAAAATCAACTCAAGGCGCCAGAAAGTCCCCAATCATAAGGGCTTATTCGCTTAAGACAAGTTTTGAATAAACGATTACAGCAAACTGGTTCGCATCGCGAAAGAACGTGGTTGACTATCTCGCGGCACAGCGAAGGTATTAAAAATAGTTGCACTGATAAAAATAAACGCATTATGAAGGTGGGTTCTTTGAGCACAAGGAGTGAGTTTAGGGTCAGGCTGTACCAGAGTGTTTATATTTTGATAGGCACGCTTGTTTGCATGTCCGCATTCGCGCTAGAGCGCAAGACCTTCTGCGTTTGGGACCCTGTAGGTCGAAACGGTCCCATCATGTCCTTTTATTCGGACGTCATTCCAAAAGCCCAGTCCTGGGGCGTTAGCATAAAATTCGTATCGTATACGGATGAAAAAATTGCGGCGGCTGATTTTAAAGCGAAGAAATGTGAGGCGGTTTTATTAAGCGCTATTTTGTCTCGTCAGTTTGTGAAATTTGGCGGCACAATGGATGCGATTGGTGCCATCAATTCAGAAAAGGGCTTGGAGTTGGCCTTAGCGACCTTGGCTCGACCAAGAGCGGGAAAGCTCATGACTCAAGGGAAATATGAAGTTATCGCGACGTTTCCTGTCGGCTCGATGTATGCGTTTGTTAATGACCGCTCCATAGATAGTATCGACGGATTTGCGGGTCGCCGCTTGTCTGTTTTGAATAATGATCCGCAAGCAATGAAGTTTGCGCGCTTAGCTGGGGCCACACCGGTTGGTACTACGCTCTCTACGTTCGCTGCTCAGTTTAATAATGGCAATGTGGACATTCTTTTGATGCCTGCGCTGGCCTATAACACTTTTGAGCTGTATCACGGCCTAGGCGAAAAAGGCGGCATTATTAATTACAGAATGTACTACGGGATGCTTCAAACTGTTGCGCGTAAGGATGAGTTTCCTGATGATTTTGGTTACAACATGCGACGTTATATTTTAGGTCGCCTGGCCGCTATTAATAAGCTTGTTAAGGACGCTGAGGAAGAAATCCCGTCTAAATACTGGATTGAAATAGGCCAGTTTACGCAGGATGATATTGATCACTTTAGTAAGCGTGTTCGCCTTGCGCTTAAAGAAGACAAAGTAAACCACCCAACCGCGCTTAAGCTACTCTGGAAGATTCGCTGTCGTTTAGACCGCTCTCGCGGAGAGTGCGCTCGTCCCGAGTAGACGTTGCCGCGAGAGTCAACTTATTCTGTTCTCATGCTATGCCTGTCTATTTGAGTAGGTATTAGTCGTGCCGCGTTCTGTTCTATCCTTTCTGTTATTCTGCTAATTCAAAATTTCATCTATCATTAAAGTGTGGCGTCACCTTTGGGCAGCTGCATTATTTGTTGTTTTCGAGAAGAGTTATCGATTGTTATGCTGAAAAGATGTATCTCAAAGCGAGTGCCTTTGGATAGTTTTTGTTCGTCGGAGTTATCCAAGAAAACAGGGTTTACTTTGATAGAGCTTGTTGTGGTGCTGCTGGTTTTGGGTGCTCTTGCCGCATTTGCCCTTCCTAAGTATGCCGCGCTTTCAAGCTCCGCGCGCGTCGTAACGCTTGAGGGTATTGAAGGTGCAATGTTGTCTACTATTAGCGTTATTAGAAGCCGAGCATACGTGAATGGCTTGTCGGTTTCGGCTGCTAATCCGGGGAATCAGTCTATCTATTTGGTTGAAACTGAAGCGGGTACATCGGAAGTTGATTGGCGCAACTTATGTCCTGAAAGTAGGGCGGAGCTTGGCGATAGATTGAGTATGTTAGACCATATTAGTTTGACAGAATCAGGTGGCTTAACCTCTATCGTTGATAACCGTTATACGAGAATTGGTTACGACATTCGAGGCACGGGCGCACCGACTGCAAACGGTTGCTACATTTCATATGACTCATTTGGTGACCCCAACTGCCTTGTCACGGTTGTTTCGACCGACTGTTAGTCGCCTTGGCTTAGTGTTTTTGCTAAATGGTCGCGCTGGTGGCACGACAATTTAGTGGCGGTAAATCTCAAAGTATTGGCAGAATGACTGTATAAACATTACACTGCGCGCAATTAGTGCCTCAGTCGTTTTAACGTGGTTTTTCATTGTATCGCAGGTTTTGCTGGCGAAGGATTGTTTACGCCAGAGCGACACGTACGCTAGCAACGACGGCTCATCTTAGTAGGATTCAAATGAAACAAAGCTATAATCTCGTTCACCCCAAAATTAAATTGCCTCGCGTCGTAGACTCGGTAAAGCACGACATCAGAAAGTTCCTTAAAAAAGAGCGTAAAAAGCCGATCCCTGCCGGTGCGAAGTATTGGGGCTTTGACTGCAAGTTTGGTCAATCTGAAGAGACGGCCGTTGCCGTGCCTGTATCGTCATTAACTCAGAGTATTGATGACTTGGTGGCCAACAACATTACGACGATTTATGTAGAGATTGCTGCTAAACCGATTGAGGCGGATGCTAAGCCTCAAGCATGGGAGGACTAGTTATCAACAACAACGATATCTTACGCCGCGTTCGTTATATTTTTGATATTAGCGATTCGCTTATGGTTTCGATACTCAAGCTGGGTGGTCATGAAAGTAGTAAGGCCGAGGTTTTATCTTGGCTTGCGCGTGAGGAAGATCCCGCGTTTGTCGCATGCGAAGATCAGTATCTTGCTCGGTTTTTGAATGGCTTTATTGTTGAAAGCAGGGGTCCTAATGGCGACGAAATACCAGAGCCTGAAAAGGTGCTTAATAACAATATTGTATTGCGGAAGCTGAAGATTGCATTAGACCTCCAAGCAGATGAGCTACTCGAGATACTTGAATTGAGTGACTTTACCTTGAGTAAGCATGAGCTGAGTGCGTTATTCCGTCGCCCCGGTCATAAGAACTACCGAGAGTGTCTGGACCAACTATTGCGTAATGTGCTTGATGGAATGGAAAAACACTATCGAAATAGTGATGCGTAAGTTGATTCACTAAACTTGCTTAAAATTGTCAGGTGTTAGGGCATTAATACGCTTTAAAATAGCCTTTCTCTTATAATGATTCTGGCAAGCCTATAACGAGCGAATAAAACAAAAAAGCCGACGATGAGCCTTCACCGTCGGCTTTTTTGTTTTTGGATTTTATTCTACGAACTTGTTGTGGCAACAGTGTCCTCACTGTTATTGCCTGCAGCCGCAGGGGCCCCTTGATTTGGCTTTCCGTCGATTTTGAGAAGCAGGGCAGGAAGAGCGAAAAAGTCGAAGATGAGAGCGAGAGCGATGGCGCAAGCGGTAAAGATTCCCATGTGTGCGTTCATATTGAACTCCGACATAGCGAGCACCATGAAACCGGCACACAAGACAAAGGTAGTGACCCAAAGAGCGGTCCCGACCGTTGAGAAAGCGTATTCCACCGCTTGTTCTGCTGAGTAACCTTTTTCTCGTTTGGCGCGTTGATATTTACTTAGGAAGTGCACGGTGTCGTCAATAACGATGCCCAGAATCATACCGACGGCCGAGCCGATTGAGATACCAACGTTACCGTTCAGTAGCCCCCAAATTCCAAATGCAGCGCCAATAGGGACGACATTCGGAATGATGCTCAGCACTCCAAGTTTCAGTGACCTCAGTGCCATAATCATGATGATGCAGATGATTATGAGAGCATAGCCGACACCCGAAATCATGCTATCGACATTACGCTCGCCAATATGGGAAAACATAATGTTTGGGCTAGCGCCGTAGAACTCTTTGATATCGGTATTGTCGCGTATCCATTGTGCGATTTCTTTTTCGAGAATTAAGGTCTCACGACTGGATATATTTTCGAGTGATACCAATATTCTAACCGACGATTTATCGACATTTAGCTGGTTGTTTAAATCTAAGCCGTAGGGCAGTGACATTTCATATAGCAAGAGATATTGCGATGCGAGCTCTTTGCTTTCGGGAAGCTTAAAATAATTTTCATCGTCGCCATGCATGTTTTTATTTAGTCGTTTGAATACCTCAGTGATAGTTTCTACGTTGGTGACGATTGATTTTTCTTGTAGCCAAGCCGAGAACCTTTCTACTTGCTCAAGGAATGCAGGGTCACTGATGCCATTAGACTCACCTGATATCAATGAGTATTGAATCGAGTATATTCCTGAAAGGTTTTCAGCCGTGAAATCAGTGTCTTGCCTAAACTCCACTGACGATTTGAAGTACTTAACGAATTCATCGTTTACTTGGTTGAGTGGAATCATCGCCAGCAAAAGGGCGGAGACAAGGATAGAGCCGGTTAGCACGCCATTGCGGTGGTTAATGATGAACTTTGCCAGTGAGTCGATCGCTTGGTGGCTGCTTTGTTTTTTGTCTTTCATGCGAACTGGCAATACCATGACTAATGCCGGTAAAAACAAGACAGAAAAGAAAAATGCAGCGATGACACCCATTGCGACAGTGTTTCCCAGATCTCGAAACGGAGGTACTTCACTGAAATTCATGGTCATAAAACCCAGTACTGTCGTCACACTGGTAATAAAAACAGGCTGAAAGTTGATTCGGATGCTCTCTTGCATAGCATCTGCTTTGGGCATTCCTTGACGCATATTAAATAGAAACGTAACCAATATATGCACGCAGTCTGCGACGGCCATTGTTGTTATCACCGTTGGGGCGCTGGTAGACGGTCCCGTGAGTGTCCAGCCAAGCCAACCGAACATCCCCATTGCCGTTAGAATCGATAGCAAGATGACGGTTACCGTCGCAAAGGTCCCTGCGATGGATCGCAGCAAAAGCCACAGCGTTACAATGATGACTAAAAACATAATCGGCAATAGACTCATCATGTCCTTTTTTGCGGATTCAGAAAACGCATTGCCAAGCATAACGCTGCCCGTCATATAGACATTAATAGCGGGGTAGTCGGCTTCGAATTTCGTAATCATGTCGCGAGCAAAGGCGACCACCTCTGGCATTTCTTCTTCGGTAAGTTGAGGAAGCTGGACGGTCGCATTGACCGCCGTGATGCGTGCATCTTCTGAAATCAATCTGCGTAAAAGTAGCGGCTCACCTAGGGCAATATGCTTTACATTTTCCAATTCTGCATCTTCTGGAAACTCGACTAGATCATTGACGAGCAAGTCATCTTCTTCCGCAACCGTGTGCTGGTAGTTGGTGATAGAGTCGACTCGGGTCGAGAAAGGGATTTGCCACGAGCGCTCGGTCAAGTCTTGGATCGCGGCTAAAGTTTTATGGCTAAAAACGATTTCATCTGTCGGTTCGACGACGAAGAGAATGTTGTCTGACTTGGAGTATGTATTTTGCAGGGTTTCAAACGCGACCAATTGTTCGTTGTCGGCTGAAAAGAAGACCCGGTAATTTGAGCTAAAGCCAATGTTTTCAGCGCCTCTAGCGATGAGAGCGACAATTACTAGCGTGAGGATGATGATAGCCCAACGCCACCGTATGACATTGGCTGCAAATTTATCAATCAAAACTATCTCTCCCTTTTTTGTGTTTTTGTTATCGCGCAAAGTGTGGCGTGCGACGCACGCAACAAAATTTAGCGACGTAGAACCTTAAACGATCTAACTCCCGTATGTCACGAGGCGAATAAAAGTGAGACGTTCCTCACAAAAGCGCATCGTGACCACTGGTCATCTATTCTAAATTTGTTCCTATTTTGTTGTTAATACGCTAAGTTTGGAATTACTGTTCCAATAATGGCATAGACGGGAGGCGCGATAGCGTATGCAAGATTTAAATGAAATGGCAATTTTTGCCGTAGTCGTGAGTGCAGGAAGCTTTACCAAAGCGGCTGATAAATTGAAATTACCTAAGTCTACCGTGAGCCGAAAGGTAAGCCAGCTTGAGCGCAGAATCGGTGTTCGTTTGATAAATCGCACGACACGTAATTTGAAGCCAACCGAAACAGGCAAAGTCTATTATCAACATTGTTTGAAGATGCTTGAGCAGGCAGAAGAGGCCGATCGTGTCGTTAACAATATGCAGTCGGAGCCAAGTGGTTTGTTGCGAATTAGTACGCCGCTAGCATTCGGTACACCATTTTTCGTTTCAACGATAAAGGCATTTCTTGATCAGTATCCAAAAGTAAATATCGAGTTGATCGCAGACAACAAGTCTTTGGACATGTTGGAGCAAGAGATAGATATTGCATTTCGGATCGGCCCGCTAGCAGATTCCAGCTTGGTGACAAGAAACTTGGGCACTGCTCGTCTTTCATTGTGCGCATCGCCGGCATATCTAGCCAAGCATGGGGCGCCAGAGCGAATTGAAGACTTAGATCAGCATGCTTGTATTTCCCACCCGGGCGCGCCTTGGACCTTTGTGCGCAGTGGTCAGGATTTACAGGTTGAACCTCGTTCGAGGATGATCGCCAACGATATGGAAATGATTAAAAACATGGCGATGGAGGGAATGGGAATTGGTGCAGTGCCGCAAATTCTTCTCAGCGAAGATGTACGCAACGGCAAACTGGTGCACCTATTGCCAGATACGCCATTTGCCGAACGTACCTTCTACTTGGTTTACCCTAGCCGGCGTGAGCCGCCTTCAAAGGTGGTGGCCTTCACTGAGTTTATGTTCTCAAGTTGTCAGCCTATCCCGCCATGGGAAGCATTGGAGGGTGTTTTTAATGTTAACCCAAGCCTAAAAAAGGCAAGTGCTAAAGCTGAAGCGATGTCCTAGTGTTTATGTTGTGACTTAGAATAGTATTGAAAATCAGAGAGTCTTGATAAGTTTCAATGAGTTGTACCGACATGTCTGAAGATGATTCATTTGCCAATGAAATGGCAGACGTTAAACCGATAAAGCAGACCCGAGCGAAGCTTCACAAAAAAGCAGAGGCGACGCCGGGTCAAGCCGTTAGGCGTAGTTTAGCCGTGGCGAATCGCCAGAGTTTCGATCCGCTGGTGTCGGCCGAGGTCACAAAGCTAGGTTCGATGGATATTCTGGAGTATCGCTCCAACGGTGTGCAGCACGGCGTTTATAAGAAGCTACGCATGGGGCAGTACGAAATTGATGCGCGCCTGGACCTGCATAGAATGACCGTCGATGAGGCTCGTCGTGAGGTATTTCAATTTTTGAGGGAGTGTTTTTACTACGAGCTACGCACAGTGATTATCCTGCATGGAAAAGGGGATAGAAATGCGGATAAAGTTGCTCAGCTGAAAAGCCATTTAGCGGTATGGTTGCCCCAGATAGACGAAGTTCTCGCGTTTCATTCCGCACAGAAGCAGCACGGCGGCACCGGCGCTGTATATGTGATGCTGAAAAAAGGCGATAAAACAAAGCAAAAAAATAGAGAGACATTTGGTCTGCGATAAGCACTTGCTTTCCAGTAACTGCCGCCCTAATATCGCTTATATGACTGCGGGTCATTTAATGTATTAGAAGCGATTTCTAACTTGAATAGTTGAGCCTGTACGCTCATTTACAGTGACAAGCGTGTCGGTCTCGCGACTATTCGTGACTAATCGCGACTACGGTAAGCACCTAAACTTCATTGAACAACCACTGTTTGGCAGAGGATATTACATGGAATTCCGACTTAACGGCGCGCCCGTTACTCTTGATGTTGACGAAGATACTCCGCTTCTATGGGTTATCCGAGACGAAATTGGACTCACTGGTACCAAGTTCGGTTGCGGTAAGGGGCTATGTGGCGCGTGTACTGTTCATCTCAATGGCCAAGCAATTCGTTCATGTATTACGCCGGTTTCAGTGATTGCAGGACAGTCAATTACCACGATAGAAGGGCTTGCTGATGGTGACGTTTTGCATCCCGTGCAAACTAGCTGGATAGAGAACAACGTTCCTCAGTGTGGTTATTGCCAGTCGGGGCAGTTAATGAGTGCAAGCGCGTTGTTGGCGAAAAACGCACAACCGTCGGATGAAGATATCGACATGGCGATGTCTGGAAATATCTGTCGTTGCGGGACCTATCCGAGAATTAGAAAGGCCATCAAGCAGGCGGCTTCTCAAATCGCGCAAGCGAGTGATCTCGCCTACGAAATCAAAGTATAGGAGCGCTCGAGAATGACAACAAAAAGTGCTCTAGCAATTTCTACCGTCGCTAATATTTCGACGACTCGTCGCGAATTGATTAAAAATATGTCGCTGGGTACCGGGGCGCTAACGTTAGGCGTCGCTTTGCCCGGTTGCAGTACGTTGATTGGTAACACCATTCGTGATGATGGGAGTTGGGAGGCGAATGGCTGGCTAACGATTGGTTCGGATGATCAAGTCGTTTTTACGCTAGACAGAGTTGAGATGGGTCAAGGAACTTACACGGGTTTAACAACCTTGATCGCTGAGGAGCTGGATATCGCGCCAAGCGATATTTCGGTGGTGTTCGCACCTGCCAATAAGCAGTATCGCAATCCTGATTACGGTATTCAAATAACAGGGGGCAGCAATAGTTTGTCGTCTAGCTGGGTTCCGTTAAGAGAGATAGGGGCGGCGGCTAAGCAAATGTTACTGATGGCGGCTTCTGAGGTCTTTCAGTTACCTTTAGATCAATTCGTCGCGAGTGAAGGACGTGTTGTTCATCAAGGTTCTGGCAAGTCTCTACGCTATGGTGGATTAGCGAGCATTGCCGCTAAGCAGGATGTCCCGAATGAGGTCGGACTAAAAAAACCGTCAGACTTTAAATACATTGGTAAGCAGAATCAGCGCCTTGATAGCCATTTAAAAGTGAGCGGAAAAGCTAACTTTGGTATTGATAGCCAACAAAAAGACATGCTCTACGCCATTATTGTTCGTGCCCCTTATATTGGCGCTTCGGTTAGCTCTTATAATGGTGACGAGGTTAGCGCGCTAGCGGGCGTGACGCATGTGCTAGAAGTTAGCCATGGCATTGCCATTGTTGCGCAGAGTTACTGGAAAGCGCGAAAGGCGCAAGAAAAACTAATTGTCACGTGGCTGCGCAATGAAGAGGCTCCAATCAGTACTTCTCAAATATTTGAGCAGTACAAGCAGCATGCCATAGAAGATTCGGGCAATGTTGTGCGTGATGACGGTGACGTAGATGAGGTGTTTGAGGGCTCGTCTTCGGTGCTCGAAGTCGAATATGAATTACCCTTCTTAGCGCACGCAACGATGGAGCCAATGAACTGCGTTGCGCACGTTCAAAGTGACCGAGCAGATATTTGGACTTCTACGCAAGGCCCAGATTTGGCGCAGGTTGCCGTTGCCAAAGTGACCGACCTTTCATTGAACGAAGTCTTTATCCATAACCAATTTATTGGTGGTGGCTTCGGTCGACGTTTGAGCCAAGATTTTGTTGGTGAAGCGGCAGAGATTTCGTACCAGACAGGTCAAGTAATCAAGTTGGTTTGGTCACGTGAAGATGATACTCGCAATGATCTCTATCGTCCCGCTAGCTATCATAAAATGCGGGCGGTGGTAGATTCGAAAACGGGTAAAGCTAAGGCATGGGACCATCAGATTGTGTGCCCAAAAATTATGGACTGGTATGTCTGGGATGCAGCTCCTGCAACGTTTCCTTGGGCACCAAAATTTATGTATAGCATGCTAGGTCACGCTGGCTTGCTGACGGAAGGTTCTCCCATGACACCCGCGGACACCTCTCCTTACGAAGGCGCTCAGGGGCTTCCCTATAACATTCCTTCAGTTCGCGTGCGCCATACGAAGTCTGATGCAGGTGTTCCGGTTAGTTATTGGCGCTCTGTGGGGCACTCGCACAATGCATTTGTGACCGAGTGTTTTATTGATGAGCTTGCGACGGAGCTGGGCAAAGATGGGTATCTTTATCGGCGAGAGCTACTCAGCAATTCGCCGCGAATGTTGGCTGTATTAGATGCGGCTGCTGAAAAAGCGGGTTGGGGCACTCAAACAAAAGACGGAGTCTATCAAGGGATCGCCGCACATGAGTCGTTTGGCAGTTATGTCGCGCAAGTGGTTGAACTGAAGTTAGACGGCAATGAGATCGAGGTGTTACGAGTGGTGAGTGCGATTGATTGCGGCACCGTTGTGAACCCTGATGTTGTTAACATGCAGATGGAAAGTTGCGTGATTTTTGGTTTGACGGCTGCGCTTTATGGCGAGATCACGATTGCAGACGGACGTGTTGAACAAAGTAACTTTCATGATTATCAAATGCTCAGAATGAATCAGACACCTTCAATAGAAACGGTTTTCATTGAAAGCGTTGAAGCGCCCTCAGGGGTGGGAGAGCCAGGCTTGCCGCCTTTGGCTCCGGCGATGGCGGGGGCGTTGTTTTCAGCGACGGGTAAGCGTCATCGCCGTTTGCCGTTCGATGTGTCTTAGTGGGTAGCTTGTTTGAGTACTTCTATCCATTGTGGTCGATGGCTAGTTAGACATGCATGCAGTCAATCATGAGGTAGTTGAGAGCGTTGTCGAATGGCTCTCGTGCAAGGAAGGGTGCTGGTTGGCGACCGTTGTGTCGACGTGGGGAGCATCACCACGCCCCGCCGGCAGTTTGTTTGCTTTCAATGCCAAGCGTAATCTTGTTGTGGGTTCACTTTCGAGTGGTTGTATCGAAGATGTACTGCTTGAAGAGTTACGTGAGCTTGGCACTTCTAATGCTCCTTTCTTACGAACATTTGGACATGATTCTAGTGAACAGGCCAAGATAGAGCTTCCCTGTGGCGGCTCTCTAGATGTGCTTCTGGAGTGGCATACGTTTGCGTCGTTTGATCATTTCGAGCAGCTTTTGTCCAGTTTAAATCAACGTAAGTCGGTATGTCGCCGCAATGACTTTGAAACGGGCGTCCTTTCTGTTCGTGAAGGCGGCTTGCTATCGACAACGATATCCCTGTCCCAGAAGAGGGGCTTATCTCATATGTTGGGGCCTGTAGAGCGCCTCTTGATTTTAGGTTTAGGTGAGCCGGCTCGATATTTGATCCCCATTGCGGAAACGCTTGAATTTGAAGTCTCTTTATGTGAACCGCGCAAAGAGGTTGTCGACCGAACAGACCTCCCCAGTGGCGTCACGTTGTATACCGATATATTGCCCGATGATCTTATTCAGCGTCAGTTTAATGACCGCAGTTGCGCGATCGTCGCGCTGGCGCATGACCCACGTGTTGATGACTTAGGATTGATTGCCGCCCTAGAAACAGATGCTTTTTATGTGGGCGCGCTAGGCTCCGTGAGAACATCTGATAAACGGCTCGAAAGATTGGAGAGCTTAGGCGTGAGCAAATCTCGTTTGAGCGCGCTTCATGCGCCAATCGGTGTTGATATCGCGAGCAAAACACCGCCTGAAATTGCTATTTCTATTGCTGCTCAACTCGTTGCTGCTCGTGCTAAGCGCGAAGATAAGTGACTGCTGAAAATTACCTTGTGTTCTGGCTTTGTAAACCATTGTAGATCTGGGTGGTACTTTACAAAGTTTCTGCTTCAATCAAATAAGCGGTGCGAAATGCTTTTGTAAGTGTCACCAGAGTACTGCGCTGTTTCTTAGTCAACGTTTAACGGGAAGCCATGGGTCGGTTGATTCTTTATCATGCCTCTAATCCTGACAGGACGAAGCTCTTTGTTGAGCAGTTGGCCTGTGAAGGCGTTCGGCTAGAGACTTGGTCGCTAAAAGAAATGGACAATGTTTCGTGGATTTCCGCACGCAGTATCCTTAGCGTATATCAGCAAAAAGTAGATGAAATTAAGGAAGCCTTAGGGTATCGCTTTGCTGACTTCGTTACCGTCGATTGTGAGCAGAATAGCGCTGTTTCTTTAAGAGACAAGCATCTTTCAGAGCATTATCATCTAGAGCACGAGGTTCGGTTTTTTACTTCGGGCTCAGTTCTTGTATTTCTAAACATTAACAATCAGGTGCATGCGTTACACTGCATTCCTGGCGATTTTTTGATTATCCCAAAGGGCGTAAAGCATTGGTTAGATATGGGTCCAAAACCTAGCTATCAGTGTATTCGTTGGTATGACTCCAGTGAGCATTTAGCGAACCAACTCACGGGTAGTTACATTGCTGAATCAACGCCGCGCTGGGAAGCAATACTCGGTGTCAGCAAGGCTACACTAGAGCTTTCAAACATCGACCAACCCAGTTAGCGGCGGATAGAAAATAAATTCATCTGCTCGTTGACAAGAATTCGGCCACGCCCCATAGTTGAGCGCTATGAAAAATAACACATCACCCCAAATCTCAAAACAAACTGCCATCGAGTGCCTGGCGGGCTTTGTTGCCCGTATGGTTCGCCTCGTACCGGCTGTTTGGCGCGTGCGTTTTGCCAGCGTGCTGTGGATTGGAGTGGGAACCGTTAGATAGGTTTATAGTCCCCTCGAAGCCACAGCGAATAGTGCGGTGGCTTCACTCTTTTGAACTACCTTTCTTTTCTCTGTTGCTTCTAGGTCATTTACGACACTAGGAGAAAAGTCATGTCTGTGCCAGTGGCATATGCCACCATTTTAGTTGTTTGGTCTACGACACCGCTAGGTATTGCCTGGAGCAATGAAACTGTTTCACCCTTTGCGGCGATTGCGCTGCGGATGAACATTGCGGCGGTGCTAGGTTTCGTTTTACTTAAATGTTTGCGTATAGAATTAAGCTGGAGTCGTGCCGCCGTTCGTGTATACCTAACTTCTTTACTTGGGGTGTATGGCGCCTTGCTTTCTACCTATGTCGCTGCGAATTATGTGCCCTCTGGCTTGATATCGGTAATGTTCGCCTTGGCGCCCGTTTTTTCTAACTTGTTCAGCGTACGTTTGCTTGGGCAGGGTGTATTTACGCCGGTTCGATGGATAGCACTTGGGCTTAGCTTTATTGGTTTATCTGTGATTTGTTTGGATGAATGGGCGATACATGGTGAAGGCTGGAAAGGTTTATTACTACTTATGTTGGCAGTGACTTTATACAGCTTAAGTGGCGTCTTATTGCAGCGTGAAAACTATCGAGGACATCCTTTGGGTATGTCCGTAGGCTCGTTGTTGTTGTCGGCACCTCTTTTTCTGTTGACCTGGTGGGTTCTTGACGGCGTTGTTCCAAATTTCGACATGGATAGCCGCTCTCCTTGGTCGATACTCTATTTGGCTATAGGTGGTTCATTGATTGGGTTTATGGCCTACTTTTATATTGTCAAAGAGCGTGGTGCGACGGCAGTCGCGATGGTGACCTTGGTCACTCCTGTCATGGCGCTATTTTTGGGTAACGTGCTGAATGAGGAACCCATTACCAATCAGATGGTAATGGGTTCGGCTGGTGTGCTAGCGGGTTTGTTTGTTTACTATCAATCGAACCGATTAACTCGAGTTTTTTCAGCTATTCGAAGGTAAAGGAAACCTGTATGTTTGCTGTAAAATCGAGATCTTTCTGTTTATAGGTTGGGGCGCTTTCGGCGCTCGCCATGTCCATACTCATCGCCCTAAGGACCGGGCGGTTTGAGCGGCTTGATTGATAGTTAACGCTATGGATTTTTCCTAGCGTGACGCCATAACTCTCCGCTATTTTTTGCGCGGTAGCTTTTGACTGTTTGATCGCTTTGTTCAATGCTTTGTTTTGGAGTTGTGCAGGCTTAGATACACCGAATTGAAGAGGCTGAAGGCGGGCGTCTTTTGATTCAGATATCGTCTCGACGAGGGCTTCAATTTCGCTTAGATCTGACAGTATAAAACTGACTGATCGTTGGACTTGATAGCCCTTTAGCTCTGATCGGTTTTGATGGTAATCATACTGAGGGTGAATCTGAGTTTGACTGCTATCTAGGGAGTTTTCTTTGATCGTGTAGTTTTTTAGTTTGCGCAGTAGTTTTTCTACTTCTTTGTCGACCACTTGGCGCGCTTTACTTGCGTCCATACTGGACTCTGAGAACTGCAAGGCAACGTTAGCTTGATCGGGCTGAGCACTGACCTTACCTTGCCCGTTAACACTAATGAGTGGAGTGCTTTCTTGAGCAAACGCTTGACCGGAAGCCGTAAGAACGAGCGCTAGAAATATGTACTTAACGGTGGCGATGAATGAATGGTGGGTTGTTGATATTGGCATAGCTGAGCTCCATAAGACGTAAGAAACTTTACGTTGTGTGCTTGAGTTATCTCAAACATAGTAGGATTGCTTGGCGGAGGCAATAGTGGGTGTTGATATGTGCGATCGTCGATAATAAACGATCGTTTTTGTTAAAAGAAACTAATACGGATGATGGGTAAAGAAATGATTTTGGGAATACTCGATTGTGATGAACTCTCTCCTTTGCTGCGTGCGGACTATAAAAGCTACGGTGAAATGTTTAAACGTTTACTTGTCGGTGAAATGGATGACCTTGAGCTGAGAGTTTACTCTGTCCTTGAAAACGACTACCCCTCTTCGATTAACGAGTGCGATGCTTACTTGCTGACTGGAAGTAAAGTGGGCGTTTATGACTCGCAACCATGGCTCGTGAGTTTGAGGGACTTCGTCAACAGAGCTTATGAGTCTCATGTCCCGCTTGTTGGTATTTGTTTTGGTCATCAAATGATTGCGCACTCTTTAGGAGGTCTAGCGCAGAAATCTGAACTAGGGTGGGGGATTGGTGCCTTGTCTCACCGTTTGGTTACGACTGAAACAACACCGGCTTGGATGGAAAATGCGCCAGATCAGCTTTGCTTGCTTTATAGTCATCAAGATCAAGTGGTTCGCTTGCCAGAAGGCGCCCATGCCTTATATGGCAGTCACTTCTGTCCGAATGGCGCATTTCATATTCCAGGTCGAGTATTAGCTTTCCAAGGGCATCCAGAGTTCACTTTGGATTACAGCGCACGCCTGATGCACAGTCGGCAAGAGCGTTATTTACCTGGTCAATATGAACATGCGATGGATAGCCTTACACGTACGATTGACAATGATCTTGTCGCACATTGGATTAAACGATTTATTTTAGGAGATAAGACCGAATGAAGCTTTCTGCGTTTGGTGAGAAGTTTGCCAACGAATCCGGTATTACGACCTTAATGGATGACCTAGGCCACGCTTTCGCGAGTGGCTCAGACATGATTATGATGGGTGGCGGCAATCCAGCGCATATACCCGAAGTTGAGAGGCAGCTGAAAGCTCGGATGCAGGCGATCCTTTCATCGGAGGCCGACTTTAGGCGCCTGATTGGCATTTATGACCCGCCGCAGGGTGAGCAAAGTTTCGTTATTGCAATAAGGGATTTGCTAAACCGAGAGTATGGTTGGAGCTTGAAGTCCGAAAATATTGCGCTGACGAATGGCAGTCAGGCGGCGTTCTTTATGTTATTCAATTTGTTTGGTGGTGCGTTTTCCGACGGCTCGACGAAACAGATTCAGCTTCCACTAGCGCCAGAATATATCGGTTATGCAGACGCGGGATTGGGGCACGATTTCTTCAAAGCGAATCGGCCAGATATTGAGTTGATTGATAGCACGACATTCAAGTATCACGTTGATTTTTCAACGCTCGACATTACCGATCGCACCGGTGCTATTTGTGTATCTAGACCGACAAACCCGACGGGTAATGTGTTGACTGACTCTGAGATGGAGCGCTTAAATCGGCTTGCGATTGAGAATGATGTACCTTTGATCGTTGATGGTGCTTATGGAACACCGTTCCCTAATTTGATTTTCAGCGAAGCGACTCCTTTTTGGAATGACAACACGATAATGTGTTTGAGTCTTTCTAAGTTTGGCTTGCCTGCAGCTAGAACGGGAATCGTAATAGCGCGAGAAGACATTGTTCAGGCCTTGTCAGGAGTGAATGCTATCCTCAATTTGGCTACGGGTAGCTTCGGTAGCATGATGGCTTATGACCTTGTTAAAAGTGGCGATATTATTCGCCTAAGTAATGAGGTAATTAGGCCGTTTTATTTGGAAAAAGCAAAACGTGCTGAGGAGAGCCTACGCGAAAAATTAGCTGGCTTGCCATTTCGTTTGCATAAGGTTGAGGGAGCAATGTTCTTATGGCTATGGCTAGAAGGTTGCCCGATAAATAGCCAGGAGCTGTATGAGCGACTGAAGCGAAAAGGCGTGCTTGTGGTTCCTGGGCATCATTTTTTTCTTGGTTTAGATGCACCTAATGATCGCGAGTGGCCGCACCGGAACGAGTGCATTCGAATAACGTATTCACAAGAACCTTCGAAGGTTGAAAAAGGCTTGGCAATTATTGCTGAAGAGGTGCGAAGCGCCTATAGTACGCAGCCTTGATTACATAGCGCCAGTTCAGGAGGCGAAAAAGCACGATGAGTTTTACAGCGTATATCGATGGTCAGTACGGCACAACAGGCTTACAAATTCACGAGCGACTCGGGGCTCACCCTGATATAGAAGTGTTGAGTATTGATCAGGAGCGAAAGAAAGACCCTGAGCTACGTAAAGAGTTTTTGAACAAAGCTGACGTTGTGTTTTTGTGTTTACCGGACGATGCTAGCCGTCAAGCGGTTGCGCTAATTGATAACCCAAAAACGGTCATTATTGATGCGTCGACCGCCTTTCGAATCAACCCAGACTGGGTATATGGTATCCCTGAACTCGCGGGTAACAGAGATAAAATCAAAAAAAGTAACCGTATCGCGAACCCTGGCTGTTACCCAACGGGAATGATTTTGTTGGTTCGTCCACTTGTCGAGTCAGGATTGTTGCCAACAAGCTACCCGCTGGTGGTGAGCGCGATTACGGGATACAGCGGTGGTGGCACGGCCATGATTAGCGACTATGAGTCGAAAGTCGGAGATGACTTGAGTGATGCTGCTGCGAGATTGAAAAATTTAGATTTGAATCACAAGCATTTGCCTGAAATGCAGCAGCTGACTGGTTTGGATTATGCGCCCGTATTTGTTCCGACTGTTGGTAGCTTTTCGCAAGGAATGTTGGTGTCGGTCGCTCTGCATGCACACCTTTTAAAGGGTAGTGCGCAAGATATTCATGGCATGTTAACCCGTGCCTATGCGAGCGAAGCTTTTGTTAAGGTTTTGCCGCTCAATGATGAGAGCCAGCTAGATGAAGGTTTTTTGAAGCCAACTGCATGCAACGCTACCAACTCCATTGAGCTGTTTGTTTACGAATCGGAAGGTCGCATTTATTTGGTAGCGCGCTTGGATAATCTTGGCAAAGGCGCCTCGGGTGCCGCTGTTCAGAATATGAATTGTCGCCTTGGGCTCAGCGAAACAACCGGCCTTACTTGCATATAGTAGGGCACCCACAGCTCAAACATTCGCAGCCCTGGAAACCAGTACCGGCGGGCTGAGTCCAATGTTGAACATGTATAGGCTAGTGGATTTTGGTTAGCTTAGACCTATGCTGTTTAGGCGTCATACCAAACCATGTTTGGTGTGCTCTATTGAAGGCGCTTTGCTCGCTATATCCCAACAATAATGCAACTTCGGTAATGGAAAGGCTTTCATCCGACAGGTAGCGTATGGTGAGTGTCATTCTCACTTCCTTGAGTATATTTCTGAAGGTCGTGCCCGCCGTTTTTATTTTTCGATGCAGCGTTCGTACAGAAATATTCATTGTTGTTGCAACTGTCTCCGCGTTAGAGCGTTGCTGATGCAGGCCTTGCCCTATCGCTTTTTTTACGTCTTCTATTGCGCTATTTGTGCTAGGTAGTTGTTCAACCAGAGCATCCGCTTGTTGACCTAGCAGTGAGTGCAGGGTTCTATCATGAAACGGAATCGATCTCTCAAGATCTTTGATATCTAACGCAATACTGAGGTTGGTTTGTTGTTCCAATGGTGTACAGCCAAAAAACTCTTTATAGATGTGTGTATCATCTGGAGGTATCGAATGGGCGAATGCAACATTTACTGGTGAGATGGCGGGGTCATTGAGTACCTCTCGTATGATGTTGACCAGAGATGACAGCAGCAACGAGTCGGATAATTGCCTTGATAGGCCAAGCTCGCTTGGCCAAGTGAGAGTCAATGTATCATTGGTGCGAATTGCCGCTACTTTGCTTCCTGCGTAGAGCAGGGACTCATAGCGTTGGTAGCATGCGAGCGCTTCGATTAGCGACGGGCTTGTTCTAAAGAGATAACCTAAAACGCCACATTGCTCTGTACCTATCGTACTTCCAATTTTTACGCCTAAAGCGTCTTGGCCCAATTCAGTATCAAGCTCATCCAACAGGTCCCACCACTGTTCATAGAGAATCGCTCTTCCATTAGAGTACTGTTGGATTTTTGCTTGCAGATCAGGCAACTCAACATCGAGCGACTTTAGAAAGTGGCCAAGAAAAGAGGGCGCATCGCGGGTAATAAAGAAGTTATTTAGCATAAATCAATGTTGTGGCGCAGATTGTCAAAATTTTACTAGTAATGGTCAATACTAGACTGACTCAGCTGTTTACTCTAGCCATATGATAATTTTAGTGGAATAAAACGATGAATGACTTGGTACACGCGCTGATGTTTATTGCTATTTTTGGCATGATTTTCATGACCATAATCGTCATAGAGGCTATATATTTAAAGCGCAAAGGGATGAAAGAGTATGAATGGCGCGAATCTGTTTCAAACATATGTACCGGAGCGATGTATAAAATCGTAGACGGTATTGCGGTTGCCTTGTTTATTCAGGTGTTCTACGAAACTGTGCAAGGCTATGGCTTTCAATACCAACCAGACGTAGGTGTTGTTGGTATTTTAATGTTGTTTGTGGCGCAAGATTTTTTCTACTACTGCTATCACTTTACAATGCACAAGGTGCGCTGGTTTTGGGCTAACCATGTTACTCATCACTCTTCTAGGAATTTGAACTTTTCAACAGCGCTTCGTCAAAATTTCTTAATGGACTTGAATTTCAGTTGGGTGATTTGGTGGTTGCCGTTGGCGATTATTGGCTTTGACAAGAACTGGGCTCTGTTCGCTATTGAGGCAAGTCTAGCTTACCAGTTCTTTTTGCATACAGAGGTTGTTAAGCGACTTGGTCCGCTGGAGTGGGTGTTTAATACACCGTCTCACCACCGAGTTCATCATGGCTGTAAACCTGATCAGATTGATCGCAATTTCGGAGGAGTGCTGATTATTTGGGATCGATTATTCGGGACATTTGTTGATGAAAGCAGAGTAGGTGAGCTTAAGTATGGACTGACCAATCGCCAGCCAACGACTTTGAATCCAATCAGACTGAATCTCGACGAACTTATTCAGATGTTTAAAGATGTTTGGCGCTATCGCGACCTGAAAGTATTCGTTATGCCGCCTGGGTATGTTGATGAGAAATACCCAGCTGAGTCGAATTAGGTTGGTCAACAATGAACGGGGTGTTAGCTAGCTATCGGCTAAAATAACATCCCAAGCATTTTCCAATATTTCAGGTTGATAGTTTCCTTTCCAAACTTTATCGGCAATCCCGTCGCCATTGTTATCTTCGGCCATCTGGGTTCGCTTTCCGTTCTCATCATAGATGTATTGGATAATGCTGTTCCAGCTACCATCACCGTTAGCGTCGCGATAGTAAGCGGTTCTTTGGCGGTCACTATTATAGGTATAGGTTTCGATATAGTCTGGGCTGTCGTCTAAATCGATATCCAGCTCATAACGTGTAACGTTGTTGTATTGATCATAGGTAAATTTTCCCGGCGCAGTAGGAAAGCCGTCAGAGCTGACACTGATGTTATAAGATTGACGATTACCGTTTTCATCATAGGAATAGGCGATGATTAGCTCAGGTATGCCGTTGTTATCGGTGTCTTCGACGAAGGTGGCGACACGGCCACTTTCATAGACATAGTCGGCTCGCGCATCGGGTTCACCGTCACCGTCCTTGTCAATCGTATAGGAAGAGAGGTTGAAACCCTCGTACTCGTATAGGGTTGTCGAATCAATGGTTCCATCATTCCCTCTATCTAGCTCAAAACGACGAACTTTGTTACTTATGTTGTAGCTATACCGTTCCATGTTGGTGGACTCGGAAGTCTCTGTTAAACGCGAGGTAAGATTATTATTGGCATCATAGGTCATCACTTCAGTGATGTTATTAATAGTGTCTTGAACCCGCTCAATGTTTCCCTGAGCGTCGTATGAAGTTTGTTTTAGTACGTCATCGTTTCCATCGCCGTTATTGTCGGCGCGCTCTTGAGTGACCCTGCCATTTTGATCATATTGATAACTAATACTTTGAACCTGACCTAAACCGATTTCTGAATTAAAGCGAGACACTTGGCTCGATTCAATTTCGACATCAAGGCTTTCATAGATATGCTTAACAGATAAAAGCATATCGCGGCTTGCTGTCAGGTCAGCCTTTGTTAGAAGGGTACGGAGGTCAGGTTGAGAAAGGAACTGCTTGGACTTGACGATTAGGTTAACCGAGTCACTTTTGAGAAGTTGATTTGCTTGCGCCAGATCAATCCCATTTTCTGGGTCGCCGTCTTCATCGAGATTTTGCAGCAGCATGGCTACATTCAAAGCGCGCTCGAAGCTTGAAACCGTATCCTGATTAAGACTTGCCGAGATTCGGCTTTCTTGTTCTAGTGGAGCAATTCCAAATAGGGTGAAGGGCGTAATGGTTTCTTGCCCTTCTGTCACGCCAAGCACGGTACCTCCTATCTCAAAGGTCACTTGCTCACCGTCGAGATATTTAAACTCACCGAGTGTATTGGTCAGTCCAGACCGAGTAGGGGTTGAGTACCTAAGTCCCTCAACGGCTGAATCAATAAATGAGCCAGTGCGTACGTTATTGACAGGGCTACTACTTGAAGACTCGCCTCCGCCTCCGCCCCCACCGCCGCATGCGCTGAGTAAGGCGGTAGATATTGTAAAGGCGGCCAACTTATAAACGTGTTTCATGTGGCTACCTTATTGCGGAGTAATAATAAGTTGGTCGATATTGGCACCACTGAGTCCTGTCGTAGATAGCCTGATTGTATTCGTCCCAGACTGAGGCGTGATCGCAAATGTGGCGGTATTCAACCAAGTTTCTAATCCACCCGTTGCGGGGAACGAAAGGTTAGGGGTCAGCGGAGTGCTGTTTAAAATGACTTCTAAAGGCCTATCGCCTGTGTCCCATGCGTAACGTACTTGCAAATTATACGGCACGCCGAAGGCATCAAAGGTGTACTCGATATAGCCTTCTCCTGAATGCTCTATATAGCCAGACCCTAAGTAACCTGTGTTGGTGGTAGAGACCGAATGTAAGCCACCAATTGTCGCTGTTTCTGCTTCAATTGTAATCGGAGTTGGCGTAATCACATTCACAGTCCGTGTGACTGTTATTGCCGCGTTTCCACCCGCGTCGAAGACGTTGTAGCTCAGTACGTAGGCACCGTCGACATTAATATTGATGGACCCTGTTCTGACGACATCCGCCGTTATATCACCGTCGATGTTGTCATTCGCCGTATAGCTGGGGTCAACGAATATTGTCCCATTCGTCAAATCAATACTGCTATCTCCTAGTAGTGTAATCGTTGGGATAGTCGTGTCTGAAACATTGACTGCTCGCACAACTTGGGTGGCGGCGTTGCCTGCAGCATCACTGACATCATAGGTGACAGAATAGGCTCCCGCGAGTGCTGTATTTACGCTGTTAACCGTGGCGATGCTACCCGTTAGAATGCCGTCGACGGAATCATTCGCTGTTGCTCCTGCATCCGTGTAAACGTCGCCTTGCTCATGATTGATTGATGACGCTCCGACTAAGGTAATGGTTGGCGCTTGGGTATCAGCAACAATGACCGTTCGTGAAACCGTTACCGCACCGTTTCCGGCCGCATCACTCACGTTGTAAGTGAGAACGTATGAGCCCGCCAAGTTTTCATTAACAGAGCCAGTTACAGAAATGCTCCCTGTAATATTGCCATCGATGTTATCACTAGCCGACGCGCCAGCATCGACATAGGTAGTGCCTTGCTGATGATTGGTCGGTGTGGTGCCGATAAGCGCTATAACGGGTATCGTCGTGTCGGAAACGACCACGGTTCGTGTTATTTGCGCTGCGGCATTGCCGGCAACGTCGCTAACGTCATAACGAATAATGTAAGTGCCGGAGACCGCTGCGTTGACGCTATCACCCGATATTGCAATGGAGCCTGAGACGTTGCCGTCAACATCGTCGCTAGCAGTAGCGCCTGCATCAATGTAGGAGGAGCCTTGTTCAACATTCACTGTCGGGCTGCCCGTTAAGGTGATCACAGGAGCGGTAACGTCAGCAACGACAACGTCTCTTGTTACAGTGACTGCTGGATTGCCATCCGCATCATTGACATTGTAGCTAAGTGTATACGTCGCCGGAGTGTTTATGTCGACCGAGCCCGTAACCACAATGTTTGATGTAATATCGCCATCGAAGTTATCACTCGCGGTAGCACCTTGATCTGAGTAGGTGGCACCTTGATCTTGATTAACAATTGATGGGCCTGTCAAAGCAATGACTGGCGCGATGGTGTCTGCTACGACCACTGTTCTAGTGACGGTTGCTGCAGTATTGCCAGCTGCGTCGTTCAGATCATAGAAGACGGTATAAGAGCCGGATACGTTTGCGTTGACAGTATTATTGACGACGATTGACGGCGTTATGTCGCCATCAACAGAGTCAAAACCGGTTGCACCGGAATCTGTGTAAACGGCACCTTTTTCAAGGTTAACGGTTGCTAGCCCTGTCAATGTAATTGTAGGGGCGGTTGTATCGGAGACAATGACATCCCGAGTGATCGCTACGGCGTTGTTACCGGCTACATCGCTGACGTTATAGGTCAGTGTGTAAGTAGCGGCAATAGCGCTGTCGACTGCCCCTGATGTAATCACGCTCGGAGATATATCGCCGTCAACGCTGTCGTTAGCTGAGGCGCCTGGATCAACGTATACCGTACCTTGTTCATGATTTAGTGGCGTTGCGCCAATCAAGCTTAGTGTCGGAATGATTGTATCTTGGACGGTCACTGAGCGAGTTACGGTAGTCGCATTGTTTCCAGCGGCATCGCTGGCGTTATAGCTAAGTACGTAGGTTCCTGCGGCAGTAGCGTCGACGAATCCAGAGACCGTGATTGTGCCAGATATGTCGCCATCGGTGTTGTCAGTCGCGCTTGCACCGGCATCGCTATAGGCGGTGCCTTGTTCGTGGTTAATTGCGGCACTGCCGATAAGCGTCAGTACTGGCGCAGTAGTGTCTGAAACAACCACTGTACGAGTGACTTGTGAGGCAGTATTTCCCGCCGCATCTGAAACATCATAACTGATGACGTAGGTGCCAGCTGCTAACGGGTTGACGCTCCCAGCGACAACAATGCTACCGGTAAGCACTCCATCAATGTTATCGCTAGCCGTTGCGCCGGCGTCGGTATAACTACTTCCTAGTTCCACATTGATATTGGGGCTTCCCGTGAGTGTAATCACGGGAGCGGTGAAGTCACCGACATTCACCGTACGGGTTTGTGTTGCCGCGGCATTGCTGTTTGAGTCGCTAACGTCGTATGTAACTGTGTAGCTACCCGCGAGGTTGGCGTTAACATTATTAACCGTGACGATACTGCCAGTTAGGTTGCCATCGACTGCATCTGAAGCCGTCGCGCCAGGATCTGTGTAGGCAGTGTTAAGTTCATGGTTTAGCGGGTTCGCTCCAAGTATGCTGATAACGGGAGCGCCGGTGTCAGTAACGTTAACAGTTCGAGTTACCGCTGTCGCAGCGTTGCCTGATGAGTCAGAAACATTGTAGGTCAATACATAAGCGCCAACTGCTCCGGCGTTGACAGTGCCCGATACGCCAATATTACTAGAGATATTACCATCGATGTTATCTGTAGCGGTTGCCCCTGGGTCGGTGAATATTGTGTTCACTTCATGAGCAATAGGACTTGTGCCATTGAGCGCGATCACTGGTGCCGTTTGATCGGCGACGGTCACGGTTCTGGTTAGTTGGTTCGCGGCGTTGCCGGCTGCATCACTAACGTTATAGGTCAACACATAAGTTCCCGCAACGCTGGTATTAACGGCGCCACCAATAATGATGGAGGCACTTACATTGCCATCAATTGTATCGGAAGCGGTGGCCCCTGATTCGGTATAAACCGAACCTTGTTCGATGTTTAGTGTCGCTGCGCCAGTCAGGGTAATGACGGGTGCAGTGCGGTCAGCGACGATGACGTCACGTGTCACAGTCGGGGCTGGGTTGCTTTGCGAATCGTTGACGTTGTACGTCAAGGTGTAGGTCCCGGCCAAGGCTGTATTCACGCTGCCAGTGGTGGTGATGCTTCCTGTAATGTTTCCATCTGCGGCATCGGAGGCGGTCGCGCCTGGATCGCTAAAAGGCGTGGCAAGCTCATGCAAGATAGGGTTGGCACCGATGAGCGCAATGCTCGGCGCGCCAGTATCAACAACATTCACGGTACGAGTCACTGTCGTAGCCGGATTACCTGAGGAATCCTGCACATTGTAGGTGAGCGAATAACTACCCTGAACACTTGCATCGACTGTACCGGAGACACCGATATTGGCTGTGATGATACCGTCAATATTGTCATTGGCGGTCGCGCCCGGATCTGTGAATAGCGTGTTGACTTCATGGTTGAGCGGGCTGGCGCCATTCAGGGTGATGACCGGAATAGTGGTGTCTACCACGGTTACGGTGCGAGTTACTTGCGTGGCAGCGTTGCCAGCTGCATCGCTAACGTTGTAGTTGAGAACATAAGTGCCGGCAAGCGCAGAGTTAACAGTTCCTCCAACGGTGATATTTATCGAAACGTCGCCATCAATAATATCCGCCGCGGTTGCACCCGCATCTGTGTAGGGGGTGCCTTGTTCGTGATTGAGAGTTGCTGCGCCCGCTAAGGTAATGACCGGTGCGGTGCGGTCAGCGACGATAACATCACGCGTGACGGTTGGTGCGGGGTTGCTTTGTGAATCGTTGACGTTATACGTCAGGGTATAGGTACCTGCTAATGCAGTGTTTACAGCGCCGGTGGTAATAATGCTGGCGGTGACGTCGCCGTCTGCCGCATCGGAGGCGGTCGCACCTGGGTCGGTAAACGGTGTGGCAAGCTCATGCAAGATTGGATTGGCACCAATGAGTGCGATGCTTGGCGCGCCAGTGTCAACGACATTCACTGTGCGAGTCAAGGCTGCTGCAGCGTTACCCGATGAGTCTTGGACGCTATAGGTTAGGGTATAACTACCAATGGTACTGGCATCCACTGCACCGGTGACCCCAATGTTACCGGTAATGCTGCCGTCAATGTTGTCGACGGCCGTTGCCCCAGGGTCGTTGAATATTGTACTAACTTCGTGTTCAAGAGGGTTGGCTCCTATTAGAGTGATGACCGGTATGGTGCGATCTGCCACTTCAACTGCTCGAGTAACAGGCGCTGCGGCATTGCCGACCGCGTCACTAACGTTGTAAGTAATGATATAGGTGCCGGGTAGATTGATGTTGACGGCGTCGCCGCCTACTAAAATGTTGGCGGTAAGGTCTCCATCAATGATATCCGAGGCAGTGGCTCCGCCATCGGTGTAGGTAACACCTTGCTCATGACTGACCGTGGCCAGCCCATTAAGTGTGATAAGGGGGGGCATTGTGTCAGAAACAATAACATCCCGGGTTACTGTTATTGCGTTATTCCCCGTTGAATCGCTGACGTTATAAGTTAGCGTGTATGTGCCAGCAAGGGCTGTATTAACGGTTCCGGTTGCGATGATATTCGCGGTAATGTCTCCATCAATCGTATCTGATGCAGTCGCGCCGGGGTCAGTAAATGGCGTGTTAAGCTCGTGATTAATCGGATTGTCACCGAGCAGCGATATCTCTGGTACGCCCGTGTCGGCAACAATAACTGTGCGTGTGACGCTTGTTGCTGCATTGCCAGCAACGTCAGATACGTCATAGGTAAGGACATAATTTCCAGCAAGAGCAGTATTGACAGATCCTGATACGGTGACTGATCCTGTTAGGTCATCGCCGGGGTAGTCATTTGCGGTGACGCCAGGGTCTACAAATGCCGTATTCAGTTCTTGATTGTAAGATGCAGCGCCAATTATTGTGATAGTGGGGGCCGTGGTATCCGTAACATTGACGATACGAGACATTGTTGTCGCTGCATTGCCGGCGAAATCTGTTACATCATAAGTGAGAACGTAGCTGCCGCTCGTATTTTGTGAAACTGAGCCGGTCGTAACGATGTCGCTACTGATATCGCCATCTATATTATCGGTCGCTGTGGCACCTGCGTCGGTATAAGCATCTCCGCGCTCGTGACTTGCTGGCGATAAGCCATTAATTGAAATAGTAGGTATGGTTGTGTCCTGAACAATCACTGACCTTGTAACTGTTGCTGCAACGTTGCCGGTTGAATCAGTGACGTCGTAAGTGACTGAATAGCTACCAGCAATGGCGGCATTTACATTACTGGAAATAACTAGATTAGCGGAGATGTCGCCATCCCTATCGTCAATGGCGAGCGCTCCGGGTTCGACATAGAGGCCTGCTTGCTCTACAAAAGTAGGATTGTCACCGTTTAGCGTAATGACTGGCGGGGTAGTGTCCACCTCTAAAACATAAACGGTTCGCGTAATAGGGTCTGCCGCATTGCCGGCTGAATCAATTACGTTGTAAGTGACAATCTGGCCGGTCGGGTTTGGGACCGATGTGTTTATTAAAGACGGCGTGTTGATGACATCCGGAGTGGCGACAACGCTGAGGCTTATATCGCCATCTTCTGTGTCGGCAGCAGTGACGCCGGGCTCACTATATGTGTCGCCTACTATTAGTGTCACGTCTCCGCCGATTAGCGCTAGCACAGGCTTTTCATCCACGCCCGTTTCGCTAACTCTTACTTGCAGTGGTACGCCGGATGTAAAGCTTGAAAATGAAAAGCAGCCATCAACGTCTGTCGCTGTTGCTTGATCTCCAATGGCATTCTGGGATAGCAAAACGTCACCGTTTACGGCAACCCCATTTTTTTCAACACACCCAACAATGCCGAACGGAATAACGCCACTTTCTATTCTATAAATAGTAGAGGTGGACTGATCTACGTGCCAAAGTGACTCGCCATCCCACGCTAGCCCTTTCGGATTTGTGCCAGGAGCGTCAAAGACATTGAGTAAGGCGCCATCATTTGGGTTAATGCGATATATCTTGTCTTCTTCGGTGTCCGACGCCCAAAGAGCTTGGCCATCCCATGTTAGTCCGAAAATATTTGCAGTAGTTTGGCCGCTGCCTACATCAACCCAAGCAGGTAAAGTGGAGGGACCCGGAATAGCTGCAAGCACAGTCCCGTCTTCAGGAAGGACTTTGCTAATCGTGTTGGTTTGCCAGTCTGCTATCCAAAAATGCGTACCATCGAATGTCATATCTGTTGGAGAGGGAAATGCTAATCCTGCTAGAGCGTTTTCGGTTTCAAGGTTGTCTCCGTCTACAGGATCGAGTTTATAGATGTCGTCTGCAATTGGCGTCGCGTTCCAAATGAAGTTCTCGGCAAAGGTCAGGCCACCCCCACCGCATATTTGGCCTACAAAGTCTACGTTACATACGGGTGCTGTTGCACCGGCAGGATCAGAAACTGGAATATTGAAGTCGCTATCGCCAGCGCTAAACAAAAGTGTAATGCCGTCAACGTCGTAAACATCTTCAGCGTAAACTCGGTAAATCCGGTCAGTGCCAAAATCCAGCACCCAAATATAGCCATCGTGAATGGTAATACCTTGAAGCGAGGAGGGCGCCCGACCGTCGCCACTAACATTATTTATCGTGAGGGTAGAAAGGATGTCCCCAGGAGCCGCAACCGCGCTGTTCATAGTGAATGAAATAGAGAGACTTAACCAAAGGAATAAAGAGACTATCCTTTTCAGCATGATGGGTACCTGATAATAATATTCGTAGTCAAAAAATATGACGCTTGTTGATCGCTGGGCATCCTTGCTTGGCCCAAAATAACGAATCGCACGGGAGTTTAAGTTATCGTCCTTTAATGTGCTGCTAACTGGTACTCAAAACAAGTGGGGGCGGTGCTTGATTCTGAAAACAATGGTGAAACTCGGCTTTGTCGTGGAGTGGGGTAACTAGCGCAAGGGGCTGCTTCAGGGTTAGCTCTTGATAGCTAGCTTCTCCTTGTTCTTGTGGCGAGAGACGAACTGATATCTATTTATCTGTGCGGCTTGCTTCGATTGGTTATAAGGCAACTCTGGTAATAATTAAAATAAAGTCGTATTAGCTGTTGACCGGAAGATTGGTCTCTATATAATGCGCACCTCCTCAACGGACAGGGCTTAAAACAAGCACTACTA
>CAJWBE010000038.1 GCA_913020045.1 uncultured Oleiphilus sp. | reverse complement strand
ACTGTCTAACTCCCTCGTTCAAGGCTCGATAATAACTCGCTGTCGACTTCCAACTCATGCCACCCAACATACCGATCATTTTCATAATTCCTTGATACCCAATGTGGTTTTTGTTTATGAAAAGAAAAGCTCTAACGCGCACACTTGATTTTTCTTAGCCCTAATCCACGACCGTAAATACGCCGCTGGCTCGAGCGATTCGTTTGCCCGCAACGACAAAATAGCAATTCGCAAACGCCATGCGTCGGCCAACTTTTTGTACATCCGTGATAACCTCAACCCAATCTCCCAGCTTCGCTGAGCCTGCATAGTCCACCGTCAAGCTAGCCGTCACAATCGGTATTGGTTGTTCTGAAGAAAACGCTGCGTTATACCCTAGCGCAACGTCAGCTAGGCTACTTAAAACACCGCCATGTAGTTGCTCTCGGGCATTGCAATGCTTAGCTTGCACGCACAAAGCAATCACTAGCCCCTTATCAGTTTTTTTGTTGTAAATCGGCCCCAACAAATCTAAGAAAGGGCTACTTCTGAAGATTGTTTCAAACCCTTCTGGCAAATCACTCATCTAATTTTTCCTTTGGAATCAGAACCTAAAGCATTACTAATAAAATGCTCACTAGCCCTACATGATGCATTCAAGCGAAACTACATAACAAAAATTAAAGCTTTTTAGCCAACTTACCAAAACCATCACCTGATGATACTCTTACGTCATCCCATCACAAGCAATCACTCAGCTCGTTCAGGGCATGACAAAGATGATTATTGATCCCACCAGTGAAAACTACCGAGTCGCATTGCTGGAACTGACAAAACTTCAAGATCGATTTTACGAATGCTTCTACCAACATCTCGTCTTCAATCACCCCTTCTTCGAGGTGTAACGCTTTAATCTCTAGTTGGTGTATTTTTCGATGCGCCTTGCAGTCCATTCGGCCAACCAGTGCATCGTCGTAAAGTAACGGAAGGCAGAAATAGCCAAATCGGCGCTTCGCCGCAGGGACGTAACACTCAATCTGGTAATCATAGCCAAATAGAGATTTGAGTCGATCTCGTTGAATCACTGCGTTGTCGAACGGAGATAAAATTTTCAAACATTTTGCCCCGCAAGATAGAGGCAACTCAAATGCCCCTCTTTTCATCACGTAACGCTCACCCGTTTTTAATCGCAGTTCCTCCAAAGTGTTGTTTCTCACGCCGTCACTCAGCAACCTTTTTACCGCCTTTCGAAGGTCCGCATTTTTGCGCAGGTAAGTGATCCCTTTTTGTGAAACGACGCCATGACAGCGCAAGTGTTGTTCTAAAAGGTGGTTCGCAAACTCATCAACAGTTGGCATCGTCGAATTGACACTGGGGGGCAAAACACGCTCTGTCAGGTCGTAAGTTTTCTGAAAGCCCTCTCGACCGCTAACCATGAGATGACCTTCCATATAAAGCTGCTCAAGCGCTTTTTTCGCGGGCTTCCAGTCCCACCAACCGGCACGTTTAGTTCTTAAGTTTTCTAAGTCGCGTGAGCGCAGCGGGCCATCTAAACGAATTCTTTCCAGTAAAGAATCCATCAGCTTTCGGTCACAATTCTTATACCAATGAACTTTCCCATTTTGAATCGCGTGCTTGTAAGGCAATGAAAACCGGAAGTCGGACATAGGAATTAACGCGGCGGCATGAGACCAATACTCGAAAACGTTTCGATCAGCCAAGAGCTGGTCTGTCATCAACGGAGTAAAGTCAGGAACTCTTGAGAAAAATACGTGATGGTGGGCGCGTTCAACCACTGAGATGGTGTCTAGCTGAACATAACCGATGTGCCTAACCGCATTGAGAGCGCCAGATAGGCCATCGCCAAACTCGCAGTCTTGTAACAACCCTTGGGCTGCTAAAGTAATTCTCCGCAAGCGCTTTTGGTCGTCAACGTTTGTTATCTCAATCATGTGAGTCCCTTCGCCTAGTGGCTGACACGCTAGCTAGCTAATTATCTTCTGAAAACAGTTCAAGCTAACCGAGAATTTTCCAGGCCAATGAGATCACTGAAAAGTAGATAACGACGGTACATAACACCGAGATTAGTGCGCCGACTATTAAAACTGGCCATTGCTTGTAATCATCCCTTTTCTTCATTTCCGCATTAAAAACAAGCGTCGCCAAAACAACGCCACCGACCATAAAAAGCATGGCGCCAAACGTTGCGCACAACGCCATTTTTGTTGCCAGCGAGAGAGGAAAATAGATTGCCGGGCGATGAAACAAACCATATAGACTACCTGCTAGCCAGAAGCTTCCAACACTGACGACAATTATCACCACAAAGTACGCGACAAATTCCACTATCTGACCTATCTATCCTTAGATTCAAAATGCGACATCTGAAGCCCTGTGCATCATCTCGCAGCGGCTAGCTTTTCGTTAAAAAGCCTTTGAGCAAATACCCCAATAGCTTCGGAAATTCTTCATCGAAGTGTAACTTCATAAACTGCATATCTGGGCGTTCAAATACCAAATTTAAACAAGGCGATGGCGATGCAGTGTGATAGGCACCGATGGTCACTTCGTGCACGAGTAGTAATAGCTCAGCGCCTCGCCCTGGGCCAACGCCCGCGACATTCGCTTCGAATACCGCCGCATTTTCTATCATCAAATCTCGTAGCATTGTTTTGAAGCGAAGGGCTGTTTCGAACTCTATGTTCTGCTCTAACACTGAGTGCAGCAATCCGTTTAAACGAAGAAAGGTGTCATGACCTGTCACGGACTGTACTAACACTTCGTGAATGTCGCCGGTATCCAGCTTGCGCGTACCGCCATTCGTCTTTAACAAAATACCACGCTGCATTCGTTCGCATAGCGTCACGAATTCTTGCTCGTAGAGAGACAGAAACACCTCTTCCTTCGTCTTAAAGTAGAGGTACAAGGTACCCTTCGTCAGCTTAATGTTCTCGGCGATGTGTTTCATTAAGATCGCATCGTAGCGGGTACAGCTCTGAAACAACTCTCTCGCAGAGTTTAGAATATCTTCGCGGCGTTGCGCCTTTTGCTCTTCACTTACTGCTCTTCGCTTTACGTGCGCCATACTGCTCTCGATAGGTTGACGGGCTTGGGTTGGCTAAAACCCATGTTGCGGATTAGCGCCCAGTAATAAGATTAATTGAAAAACGAGTATTTGACAAATGACTCTGGGTCATTATATAAATAACCCACGGTCAGCAAAGAGTAGTACATGACCTCCAAACAACAATTCTAGGAATTTTTTATGTCTGACAGCACCGGTGAAATTAAAGCTAGTTCAACCAAAGTATGCGTAACGGGAGCGAGTGGATTTATTGCTGCCCATATCGTTAAGCAATTGCTTGATGCGGGATATCACGTGAAAGCGACGGTTCGCTCAGAAGCATCGCGTTACCCGTACCTAACGTCACTAGACGGTGCAGCGGAACGTTTGGAGTTCGCACAAGCAAGCCTTCAAGATAACGGCGCATTTGATGATATCGTCGCAGATTGCGATGTGGTGATGCATACCGCAAGCCCTTATATTGTTAACGTAAAAGACCCGCAAAAAGATCTTGTTGACCCAGCAGTTCAAGGCACCACAAATGTTCTAGAATCTTGCGCCAAATCAGCGCGAGTCAAGCGCGTCGTTTTGACATCTTCGATGGCCGCTATTACCGATGAAGCCAGCAACGAAACCACGTTTTCTGAAAACAACTGGAATACCAAATCAGACCTAAAGCGCAACCCTTACTATTATTCCAAAACCCTTGCAGAAAGGTCCGCTTGGGATTTCATCGAGAAAAAGAAACCGGGCTTTGATCTTGTTGTTATCAATCCATTTATGGTCATCGGCCCATCACTCGGTCCAGGCCTTAATGAATCGAACAAGATATTCGCCGATATCATGAGCGGTGCGTACCCGACACTCATGTCCGTCACGTGGGGTATTGTCGACGTTAGGGATGTTGCAAAAGCCCACGTTTTAGCAATGGAGACTTCAAATGCGAGCGGACGTTACCTCGTTTCAAACGAGACGATGACGATGACCCAAGTCGTGAACCACCTCAATTCGATTGGTTACTCTCACTACAAGCTGCCGAAGATCAATTTGGCAACACCGTTTGGCGACAAAGTGATGAAGCTTTTATCCTACACTCAGCCAAAAGGCAGCGGCTCATATATGCGTTCGCACATCGGTAAAGACATGCGCTACGACAACAGCAAGGTTAAGCAAGAGTTGGGAATTGAGTTTATTCCGGCAAAAGAAAGCATAAAAGCAGCCGTCGAAGACTTATTAAAATGGAATCACTTAAAGAGTAAAAAAGCGTCCTAACAGTTTACAGGCCAAAGAGACTCGGCGTCTTGTTTGCTGATACAGTGTCGCCATTTTTTATTGTAGCCATCACTAGTACTGCTGGTGATGGCCAGTCTCTTTCTTAGTGCTCGCGGTCAATACGATCTAACTTTCGTTGATAAGATATCGACCGCTCGCACTCCTTTTTCTCTACGAATAACCCGTTTTTATTCCCTTCAATATATTCCCATTAGTCTTCAAACACGTCACCCCAATCTAAACCGCCTTTCGAATCCCTCGATCACGCATCGCTGCAGCGAGTTCATCAATGCTTGCTGGGTCATCTATGGTTGACGGAATACTATATTCTTCACCGTCAGCTATCTGCCGCATGAGCTTTCGAAGGATTTTACCCGAGCGTGTTTTAGGCAGACGCTTAACCAATAAAGCCGTTTTAAAACAGGCCAAAGCACCAATTCGTTCGCGCATCATTACAGCGAGCTCTGCTTCTAAGGCTATCTCGTCTAAGGCGTCACCGTCCTTCATTAACACGAAACCAATTGGTAACTGCCCTTTGATATCACAACGTATGCCGATCACTGCGCACTCAGCAACGGATGGGTGGTCAGCAACAATTTCTTCCATTTCACCCGTCGACAGGCGATGTCCAGCCACATTAATGACGTCATCGGTTCGGCCCATAATAAATACATAGCCATCTTCGTCTTTGTAGCCGCCATCGCCTGAACAATAATAACCTTCATACGCTGTGAGATAGGCTTCGTTATAGCGCTCAAAGTCGCCCCAAATTGTTGGAAAGCATCCTGGAGGTAGTGGTAGCTTAATTGCGACGCTACCTTGCTCATTTGGTGCTAGCTCTTTGCCGCTATCGTCCAATATCCGAACATCAAAACCGGGGCTTGGCATGGTTGCTGAACCCGCTTTAGTTGGCAGCGTTTCGATACCCGTTAGGTTAGAACAGATCGCCCAGCCTGTTTCGGTCTGCCACCAATGGTCTATCACTGGCAAACCAGTCAAATCTTTAATCCAATGATATGTCGGTGGGTCAAGGCGCTCACCCGCGACAAACACACTCTTCAAGCTCGACATATCATATTCTCGATAACGAACGCCCTCCGCATCTTCTTTTTTTATCGCCCTGAATGCTGTCGGCGCAGAAAACAAAGACTTAACCCCATATTCCGCCACCACTCGCCAGAATGCTCCAGCATCTGGCGTCCGCACAGGTTTTCCCTCGTACAACACGGTTGATAGACCGCTTAGCAAGGGCGCATAAACAATGTATGAGTGGCCAACCACCCAACCAACGTCTGACGCTGCCCAGAACACCTCTCCAGGGTTCATGTCATACACCGCTTTCATACTGTAATGCATGGCAACGGCATGACCGCCATTGTCCCTAACAACACCCTTTGGTTTACCCGTTGTGCCGGAGGTATAGAGGATATATAGCGGATCGCTACCTTTGACTGAAACTGCCGAATGGGGGGTCGCTTCACCAATTGCCTGAGTCCACGAAACGTCTCGCGGCGTGGTTAAAGCCGCGATGCTTTGCTCTCGCTGATGAATAATACAACACCTAGGTTTATGCTCAGCCAGTGTTATTGCTTCATCGAGTAATGGCTTGTAGTCAATGATTCGGTCAATTTCGATACCACAAGAAGCCGACACGATTACCTTGGGCGCGGCATCATCAATGCGAACAGCCAATTCTTTTGCAGCAAAGCCTCCGAATACAACGGAGTGAATTGCCCCTAACCTTGCCACAGCCAACATTGCGACAACAGCTTGCGGAATCATCGGCATATAAATCAGAACACGGTCGCCCTTCTCTACTCCTTGCGCGGCCAGTGCTCCGGCAAAAAGGGAGACGCGCTCTAATAGCTGCTGGTAGGTGATCGATTCTTTGGTATCCGTCACTGGCGAGTCATAATAGATCGCGACTTGGTTAGCTAAGCCTGCTTCAACTTGCGCGTCTAAGGCCATATAGCTCGTATTCAATTCACCATCTGCGAACCAGCGGTCCACGCCGTTTTCATCTTTACTGAGAATCACCTCTGGCACTTTAAACCAAGATAGCTTTTCAGCCTGAGACCGCCAAAACGATTCTGGGCGTTCAATCGAGGCTAGGTATTCTTCTTGATAGGACATATGGTCACTCCCTTTTTTACTAAAGCCGCTGAATAAGCAATAACACTAATGTGTTCACGATAGGGAAAACGACTCGGCGGAACAATGCGACCATAGTAGTATGGATTGATTTTTTAAAACACCAACGCAAGGCTAGAAGCAAGTGCACCGAAGGAGACGGACTAAGAAATGTTTTGCGCTAACTGCCGGGCAGAGAACGACTGGTCAAAGATAAAAAACTAGCTAGGTGAATTCCATTGCCCGATGCTGGCCGTTATTGAGCCTAGGCTCACTTACTCTTCTAGTGCAGCAAGTACTTTTTCAATATTGCGTTCGACGATTTTCTCGTACAGCGGTTCTGACCTGATCTCTTCCAATGCTTTATTAATTTTAGCGAGCAATGAGGTCTTGCCTAGTGACTTGGGCATACCCAAAAAGTTTGGATCAAGCTTGAAAGGTTTTTCGAGAATAATATAGTCATTACGATGCTCCATTAGGAACTTGTTTTCAGCCAAAGTAGATTCCAGCGCCACTCTACCGGGGCTCATTAATACGGTATCTACTCGACCAAACATCAGCATTTGAAGCTGGCCCTTTCGGTCAGTTGTTTCGACAACGCGCAATACCTTATCACGACGCGCCTGCTCAAAATCATCGCCGTAGGTAGCGCCCAACTTTATGGCGACAGAGCGGCCATTCAAGCTACTCAGTCCGTCAAACTGAAACCATTTATCTTTAGTGGTCACAAACACTAACTCGTCAAAGTACATCGGAACAGAGTAATGCCACGTCTTCTCACGTTCAGAGGTCTTAGAGAAACCAATAATGCTACCCTGACCCAAGGAGCTAAGTTTCAGCGCTCGCTTCCAAGGCATTAGCTGGTAATCAAAGGTAATCCCGGTTCTGGCAGAGACTTCATCAAGAAGGTCAATCATTATCCCTGCGGGTTTGCCGTCAGTATTCATCCAGTTTTTTGGTTTAGCATTGTCGTCTCCGACGATCACTAAACTATCCGCGAACGCGAGCTGGCTGAATGACAAAAACAAGGATAAAACGAGTAGTAAACGCACAAAACACCTCCAAATTAATCCTGATCTTATTATTATTTTTAGGTTATACCCTGCAAAGCAATCAGAGGGATACCGACTCGTGTTTTTTAAAGACTAGACCATATTTATAAGATAGTCTTGAACCAACGCAAAATCTCACTGTACATTCGTATTTTTAATATTTTTCAAAGAGGCTGATCGGTGCAATCTATACTGGCGCGTTTGAACTTACTATTTGAGGCGGCGCCTCAGAAACTATTATCTTGGCGTTGGACTGTTATCTCAGTTTTCGTACTCATCACCAGTGCAATGCTCTATGGCATGCTGACTAAATTCACACTGGATATGTCTCTGGAGAGTTGGTTTCAAGACGATGATCCAGCGAAAGTTTCTCTTGATGACTTTCGTCAGCAGTTTGGCAGTGACGACGGACTTTATATCGTTTATCGCCCACGAGACGGCGATGTATTTTCTGAAAAGTCTATCGACACTTTGCGCTCATTCCACGCAGAGTTAGATACCATTAGGTTTGACCCCGCTAACGCAAAAACACCCGATAACGAAAACGCTAGCGAGTTGTCCCGAATAGTCCGCATCGACAGTCTCATTAATGGGCGCTATCAATTAGCTAACGGCGATACCCTCATTTCAAAAAAACTAATGGCGGATTTCCCTAACAGTGACGCGGAGCGCGAAGCTAAACGACAGGTTGCTCTGACCCAAGAAGCCTTCGAGCTAACTTATTACTCCAAGGACTTTGCCTATGGAGGAATCAGAATCAAAACAGATTTTGGCGTCGTTCCTGTTAACCAAAGTGACTCGATTCCAATCGACGCGCAAAACCTGCTATCGGACGACGATTTCGATATGGGGGGTGGGCTTACGATTGACGAATCAATGAGTAGTGAGCCAATCGTTTTTCAAGACATGCAAATGGATGAATATCTGTCATTCATGACGCATCTTCGCGCAATCGCGGCCCAAGAAAAATATCAACATTTCGATTTTTTCTATACCGGCCAAGCCGCCATGATGGAGTTTGCCATGAACAACCTCAAGCAGGCCTCATCCCTACTCGGCCTAATGCTTATCGTGGTCGTCGTGCTTTTGTGGCTCTTGTTTCATTCGTGGAGCGCGGTAGTTTGGCCCGTATTAGTCATCTCCTGTTCGGCATTCTGGTCCATTGGATTACTGAGTTGGATGGGGATCGCACTGTCTAACATGGTTAGCTTGTCGTTTATGTTGATTCTAGCGGTCGGCGTTGCTGACTGTGTGCATGTCTTAAGTGCATACACCTTATATCGCCGCGAAGGCAATGAGCATCGGCCCGCGATGAAACTCGCTTATCGAAAAACGGGCCTGCCTATCTTTCTGACCACAGTGACTACCATGGCTGGCATGTCAGCGCTTATGGTCAGCAACCTACCTCAAATTGGCGTTTTTGGCGTTAACTCTGCAATGGGTGTTGGCGTGGCCTTTATCTTTACTATTTTTCTATTGCCCGTTTTACTCGATATTTGGCACCCTTATCACGCCAAAGCCGCACGAAAATTTGGAGAACGAGAAAAGAATCATTGGCTTCAGCCACTACTCGATAGCATTCCGCGTTACGTCGCTCGCAAAGCCAAACCTATTGTGGTGATTTACTTTGGTGTTTTTCTGTTATTTGTATGGGGAGGAACGCAAGTTCGTATCGATACTAATTTGGCGGAATTAACTAAGGAAGGGAGCGACATTCGCGTCACTTACGACATCGTAGACGCCAATATGATGGGCGGCCAAAACATGGAGTTTATGCTCGACTTTGCACAGACTGACGCCTTAAAAGACCCTAAAGTGCTAAAGGCGATTTCAGCCTTACAAGACCACATGGAAAACACCTACCCCGATATTGTCGTTAAAACCTTTTCGCTAGCGGACCTCGTTGAAGACACGAATAAAGTCATGCATGAGGGACGCGACTCTTTCCAAGTGATTCCAGACGACGCACGCTTGACCGCTCAGCTTCTCTATCTTTTCGATAGCGCAAACGCTGACGATCGCCGCCAACTGGTTAATGACAACTACAGCCAAAGCCATATCTCGTTGCAGATAAAAAACAAGGGTTCATACGAATATGCAAACTTCTTCGAGTCAGCTCAAATAGATTTGAACCACTATTTCGAACCACTCCAAACAAGCTACCCAAATATGAACACGCGCGTGACGGGTTCTTTGGCGCTAATGATGACGCTGGTCGATTACATTAGCTGGGCACAAATCAAAAGCTTCGCTTTCGCACTTATTATCATCACTATTTTGTTGGTGATTTCTCTTGGTTCAGTGCAAGCCGGCTTAATATCGATGGTCCCAAACCTGCTGCCTGCATTCTTTACCTTTGGGGTAATGGGCTTGCTAGGCATCCCTTTGGATACTGATACGCTTATTATCGCACCCTTGATTATTGGAATCGCCGTGGACGACACCATTCACTTTATTGCCCATTACCGCGACGCATGGTTCGAAATGGGAGACGTTGAGGCGGCGCTCGCAAGTACGGTAAAAGAAGTAGGTCAAGCGGTCACCTTCACCACGCTAGTGCTCGGCTTAGGTTTCTCCATGCTGGCTTTCTCTGACTACATGGGGCTCGCAAAAACCGGCATATTCGGTTCTTTAGCGATTTTCGTCGCACTATCGTCTGACTTACTGCTATTCCCTGCGCTGATTAGTTGGCTTAAACCTGATTTGGGAAGACGACGCTATCTTGCCAAAAAAGCGCAATCGGAGGATTCCCTATGTGGCTCTTAAAAAACGCAAAGTTCACGTATCACCGTTCACCCAGTTTGAACATGCAATGTTTGATGGTGGCTACGGCCTGTTTAGTGAGCGCTCTAACGCAAGCAGATCAACTACCTTCCCCGCAAACAATCATGGACAAAGTGGATCAGCAGGCTCGCGAAGTATCAAATGCGACCCTCAGTAAGTCTCAGTTATCGTCCTGCGACTTCGCCATTAAAAATAAGAAAGTGTTGTGCACTGAAACACCAAGAGTCAAATCCATTGAGTCGGTCTCCAAACAACTCGGCGAGGCAAAGAAAGATGCGCAATCTATCTCCATCGTTCTGGAGCCAGCAAGTGAAAGTGGGATCGGCATGCTCACCTATAGCTACGATGACAGTAGTAAAGACACCGAGTCTTGGCTTTATCTGTCAGCCCTAGGAAAAGTGAAACGTATGGCCAGCGGAACAGGGGAAGATCAGGAGCCAGTGTCTCTGTTTGGCTCGGAGTTCACCACAGAAGATATGGAAAATGGCAATACGGATGAGTACGACTATACGCTGCTACAATCAGGCCCATACAAAAGCAGAGAAGTCTGGGTAATCGAAGCCAAGCCCAAACCAATTCGCTATGCTAAAACCAACTATGGCAAGCTGATTTATTGGATCGATCAAGAGCGCTATCTGCCATTAAAAATCCAAGCTTATGACAAGCGCGAAACCTTACACAAGCGCATCATGGCCACTGAACACGAACAAATTAACGGCCATTGGCTGTCTCGCGACCTAACAATCTATAACCTCAAGCGACAACGACTATCGAATATGAAAACAGAAAAAATAGCCGTTAATATTAAGATTGACCCAGACTTCCTCACACAAAGAACCCTGACAGATTTTGCGTATAGAGAACAAGTATTGGAATCACTGCGGAACTATTTTCAGTGAGCTTTGCGCACCTCGGTTCGCGTCGTTTCAGACGTTTTGGACTTTGGATGGCAAAGGTTGCTGCCCTGTTTTTTTTGGCTAGCGCGCCAGCGTTGGCCGAAGATTTATTATCAGATGACGACTTTTCGTTTAGCGCCCAAGCCACCGATGAATCCTCATGGCCCGACGGGCTTGAACTATCCGTTCAACACCTTGTTACTCAAGGAAAAAAAACGCAAGCCCAGCGCTCCAGCATCGGTCTGCAATATGAAAGCGCGCTTTGGAAGGGAAGTTATTTTCGTATCGAGAACCACTACCGCTACTATTGGCGCGGCGATACACTAGCACTTAGATCGGACCGGGAAGAGCCCTATGGTCGCAATAAACTAAGTCAGCTCTGGCTGCAGCAAAGTAGCCGAGATTGTTTTGTAAAAGCTGGCCGGCAATCCCTATTTTGGGGCGCTGTCGAAGGCACATTCGCGGTCGACCAAGTGACCCCATTCGACTTCACCGAGTCACTTTTCACCGACTACGCAAACATACGCCGCGGCCAAGACATGATTCGTGGCGAATGCTTTTACGAGCGTTCAACGTGGCAGGCCTTTGTCACACCTCAAGCAACATTGAGTCGTGTTCGACACCGCGACACTGAAGTATTAGATGACGCAGAAGACTCCTTAAACGAAGAATTCGGACTCGCCTTTCAACAGCGTTTCGAAGGCTTGGACTTTTCATTAATGTATGCACGCCTTTATGCAGACCTTCCGGCCACCATTATTGGTCAACCCTTCCCGCCAATGCTTTATCAAAGCGTTTCGCGATACGATCTGTTTGGCTTAAGCATAGTGAAAGCGCTAGGACGATTGCTACTAGAAATGGACCTTGGCTATCAGCGAGACCAGCTAATTTCTATTAGCGGTGAGCAGGAGAACCAACTAGAGATCGCCTTAGGTTTCGAATACACCACATCAGGGAATCACCAGTTAAATGGCGGCGTATGGCGCTACCAATTGGATAACACGCAGGTAAAGCCAGCCCAAATTTCAGGCTCAACGCCAGGGACGCAGCATGCTACACAGTTAACGGCAGGATGGAGCAAAAACTATCTTAACGATGACCTAACGATGAGTTTGTTAGGCAGCTGGCTGACCAAGCAAGACCAATCGCGACTTACCGTTCACGGAAGCTTTCAGATTGACGACTATTGGCAGGTTAGCAGTGCGTTGGCTTATACAGAGCAAGGTAATTTAATCCAATCACCTCTGCTTGTTGACGGCTGGGAAGCCAGTATGGAACTCAAGCTAGAAATCTAGTTAATGATATGAGCGTTAGAAACGCAGACAAGCTCCGAGACGACAATGCTTCAGAGCTTGTTTCAACTAACGAGACAAAACAGACCTATACCTCGTGTTCTTCTAACTCTTTTTTAGCATCTTTGAAGACTTGCTTCACCTTCCCCCACAAGCCTTCAATAGATGCTTCAATATCTTTATAAGCTTGCTCTGAGGATTCGGAAAGCGTCTGTTGTTTCTCTCGCAGCTGATCACGGTACACAAGCATCTCTTCGTACACCTGCTCGGCTTTGCCTTTTAGCTCATCAGGGAGGTCTTGCGCTCGATGCTGTACGCGATCAATTTTATAATCCCACTCTTCTAGCTTTTTACTAAGCGCTTCAATCTTGTCGTTATGTGTTGTCATGGCCTATCTCCTATTAATTGTTCAACTTCAGAATAGGAGTGTTGGTCAGCCAGTATATTGACGCACATCAACTAAAAAAGTAATTAGGCAAAATGCGTGACGGTTTGCTGACTAATTGCTAACAACTCTTCCGATTCATTCCATACTAGCGCGCGCGTATGGCCATAGCCGTTAGCCGACTCAATAATTTCCGCTTCATACAGAATAAACTCCTCAGCGCCTAATGATGGTGCCGGTTGCATAAACTCTATCGTCCAACTAAGAGAGCTTGCCATCGCAGGCTTAGCTAACATAGGAAGAGTCGTAGGAGGCCAACCGTCTACCAAGCCTATCAATTGGCCTGAGCCCATTTCAGGCTCAGGTTCAGCAAAACGCAGATAGCCTTGCAGGCGCGCATCGCTGCTTCCGCTAAACGGAAAGTTGGTGGCGTATCTATAATCAAAATGCTGCGTAAATGCAGGCGTAACCCCTTCAATATACGCAAGCTTTTTGCACGAATCTGGTACTTTCTCTATGTGAGGTTTCGGCCCATCGACACGAATTACTGAATCGCGCGCCGCACCAAAGCTTCCCTGTATTACCACCTTGCATTCACCATTTTGCATGCCGCGACCAACAACGTGGGACACAGACTTACCTTCACGCAGTACTTCACTATCGACCACCAATGGCTCGGACGTGACGGGCCCGACGAATGATATTTGTAAGCAACGCACCGGCGCGCTGGTGCTTAGACTTTTTCTCATTGACTCAAAAACCAATGCCGCCACCAGGCCGCCATAGCCTGCTCTGCCTTGCATCCAATCGGAGCCAATTTCCACGACAGAAGACCCAGCACCCACTTGTTCTAAAAATGAAGTAAAAAACATATCTTACCTATATAGCGAAACCACAACAAAAATCGATTCACCTAGAGAATCGCATTACATGTACAGTGCCGCAACCAAAACAAGCGTTCGAAATAGATCGTCTCATCAAGCGGTGTAAATCACTATTTAATTGACCCAGCTTAAGCAACAGTGAATCTAACTGTTATATTGTTTCGTAATCAGCCACGCATACAGCTTTGAGTTTTATACCAATGGATTTGTTAGCCGTTATTTATTAGAGACTGAGCACCTCAATTACAATATTATTTGTTAGAACACGACATACGCAATTTTGACTAGAGAGAGTAACTAAATGGAAACAATCATAGACGGCGTCAATTATGGCCCGCTAGGACAACTTATCGGCAAATGGGTCGGCAAACGCGGCTTAGATATTGCGCCTGACGCTGATGGGGAAAAAGATCGCACGGAGTTCATTGACGAACTTACCTTCACGCCTTCTGGCCCCGCGGAAAACGCTGAAGAGCAGCAGCTCGTTTCTTTACGCTACCACCATGTCGTGCGAAAAGAAGAGAACGGACTGATATTTCACGATCAGATCGGACACTGGCTATACGAGGCTGCCACGGGCTCTGTGATGCACTCGCTCACGATTCCTCGCGGTGTTTGCCTTTTAGCCGGCGGGACGCTGAGCATTGATGAAAACAAAACGCTAGTTCAGGTTAATGCGACGGCTGGCAGCGATACCTTTGGCATCGTCCAATCGCCCTTTATGAAAGAAAAAGCAGAAACCAGATCCTTCGAGATGACGATGACGATTGAGGGCGATTACCTTAATTACCGCGAAAGTACCAAATTGTTTATCTACGGCCGCGACTTCGATCATATCGATAAGAGCGAACTAAAGCGCGTAACTTACGACCAAGATTAATTGATCGGCACTTGTTCTATTCGTTAAATAGGTTCTTGCTCAAATACGCAGCCATAAAAAAAGCCCTCTGGTTTACCAAGAGGGCTTTTTTTCGACTTAGTAGTCGCTAGAAAGTAAAACGTCTTGCAAGCTGGTCAGTTTGCGCGGCCATCTCAGTAAGCTCTTGTGCTGTGGTCCGCGTCGCGGCGACAGAACCGACCGTCTCCTCTACCAAATCCGATACTTGAACAATTGTTCGCGTGATATCTTCGGCAACGTTTGTCTGCTCTTCCGCTGCCGTTGCCACTTGATGACTAAGGTCTGTGATTCGCTCAACACTCTGAGTCACAACTCCCAGTTTCTCTGTTGCTTCTTTGAATAATGATGCGCTCTGATTGGTCGTCTCATAGCTCGCATCCATTACCGTGACTGTCTCTTTTGCACCGTTCTGAACGTTGTTAATTATCCCTTCAATCTCTTCGGTCGATTGCTGAGTCTTCTGCGCTAACGTTCGAACTTCGTCGGCCACCACCGCAAAACCACGACCCTGCTCACCTGCTCGCGCTGCTTCAATCGCTGCGTTAAGTGCCAGCAAGTTAGTTTGCTCCGCAATGCCACGTATGACACTCAAAACCGTGCCAACTTCATTGGTATCTTCAGCCAGTTTCTTAACCGTTTCGACTGTCAAACCGACCTGCTCTGACAAACGATTAACCGACGCTTGAGCACCTTGCATCGTACTAGCGCTCTCCGCCGCCGCATGGTCTGCTTCTTTTGCGGCACTCGCCGCTTCAGCCGCGTGACTCGCTACTTCTTGAGATGTCGCACTCATTTCTGCCATGGCGGATGCAACATGCTCGGTCGTATCGTGAGCAGCATCAACGCGCCCTTTCACCCCATCCGTCGCTTCGTTTAGCCCGCTCGACGCACGGAGTAAGTTACTATTTGTGGCGCCTAACTGCTGAGCTAAGTCTTTTAAGAAACTCTGCATTTGCCGAGATGCATCGGCCAATTGGCCTAGTTCGTCTTGGCGGTCGATAGTAATACTATCAGTCAGACTACCGTCACTGATGTTAGAAATGATTTTAATTAAGTCACGACTAGGTTGAACTACTGCGCGATTAATCAGCGTCAAAGAAACGATTATGTAGATAACAATTGCGACCAATAACACGACTAAGGCGGATAGATTATGACTATGAGCCTCTTCGCTCACCAGTTTGCTAATCGAATGCACCTCTTCTGCAATAATATTTGAAGCCTCGGCGAGCTTCTTCGAAGGCGCTCTATCGATTCCACTTACCGCTTTATCACCAACTTTATGATCATAACCAGAATTTTCGAACGACGTATAACCGTTACGATACGCTTGACCCATGTTCTTATGTTCAGCAAGAAAGTCTTTTATCAACTTTCTTGCTTCGGGGTTTTCTAAGGTTAAAAGAAGTTCGTCACCTGTATTTTGAATCACGTCCTCTGATTTCTGAAAACGCTGCCAATATTTATTACGCTGGCTATCGTCTTGACCCCGCAATAGTGTGTTCTTCCACTCCTGAACCTGCGTCTTAAATGTTGCAAGCATATGCTGCACTTGACGTTCATTGCCAACATCAACTTCAATTAACTGATCGTACGAATCGATATCAGCTCTCGCCTGTATTGAGGCATACAGCGTCGCTGCAACGACTACCAGCGCCCCAAGGACAATTGTCGCCATTAATTTATTCGCAATACTGCGCCCGAACCAATCCATACCAGCCTCTTTGAATGTTTCTTAATTATTGTAAGAATTACGCCTAATTGTAGTAGAGGAAAAACAGATTGCAGGATAATAAAAAAATATCCGCCTTATTACTTACGCCGATCGAATCATCAAGAATAAGCCGCTTCCTACTAACAAGGCGCATGACACCCTACTTAGCCACTTGCCTTGATTATTATCGGCAATTACATGGCGGGCTTTAATAGAAAGATACGCATAAGCAACCATAGTTCCGCCCACGGCGAAAGCAGTGATAACGAGGATCAAAATCAAGTCGCTTATGTTCACGGAAGACAAGTCCAAAAACGCAGGAAAAAAACTAAGATAAAACAAAATGGCTTTCGGGTTACTCAAGGTAGTAAGTAAACCCGCCATAAAATCTAACGAGTACCGGCCGAGTTTTGACCTACTTACTGGGGACTGATTTGTTTCAGCGACGTTAGAAGAGACAAGCGGCTGCGTAGATCTTAATACAGATAAACCCAAATAAATTAGGTACGCCGCGCCGGCATACCGCACCCAGACAAACAGGTCACCCATGCTTTGCGCCAAGCTGGCCAAGCCAAAGACCGAAAGAATGATAAATACGAAGTCGCCCGCAACAATTCCGACCGATGTCGCTAACCCGTTTCTAAAGCCGCCGGACAGCGCCCGAGAGACGACAACCAAAATTCCGGGGCCTGGCAAAAGCGCTAATAACACCATCGAAGCAAATAACGTTAGTGCTGCCGTGATAGTCATCTAATGCGACCCCTAGCCTTAATTTTGCGCTGAACTTAGTTACTAACCTTCTGGTCTAGCACTAAATTGGCGCTGGCATTAGCGCGAGTTGAAACAACCACCGCTTGCGTCTCGATGTCTCCTGGCTGCGCAATAGGCTGTCCACTTTTCGAAACTCGCGCCATCACCCTTACCTCATTCGCACTTGATAGCCTTAGTTGCGGACTCATCGATTTACTATCATCGAGAACCAACGACAATGGCAGCTCGCTGACCATGTGCTTACTAGCGGCCAATGGCATGGGTGGCCCACTTACCGCGCGGGCAAAAACGAAAACCGTGTCACTTGGAGAAACATCGCTAAGAAACGCTTCTCCCAATGCAACAGACACGTTGATAGAGGCCGCGCCGAGTTGATTTGTTTCTGCGTTATCAGTCGGTTCATCACTCCTAGCCACCATAGGCATTGACGGCATACCCGCCATCGCTCTTGCTCTAGCAATACCCGCTTCAATTGAACCTCGTGCAGGATGCTCAGGCGCAATAGTCAACAAACTTTCCCAAAGCCCTGCCGCCTGCCCATAATTTTTTTGGTCAAACGCATGAATCGCTTTGAGCCCGATTGCATTCACCTCGTTGGGGTCCTTACTCAAGGCTTGAGAAACCGCCGCTTGGGCTGCGATAGACATACCGCCAGACTCGAAATAACGCGCTTGCGCTAACAAACCGTATACAGCCGACGCATCTTCCCCTCGCTTCTCAAGGCTCGTCACCACCGTTTGAAAACCTTCTGCTGCCAATCCGTAATTTTCCATATTCATGGCGGTGCGGGACAACAGCATCCAACCTTCGACGTTATCTGGTGACGTTTTCAGCTTGCTATATAGTTGATCGACCAAAGAACCCATGTCTCCAGACTCGGCCGCTTCTCGCGCTTGTGCAATTTCCGCCGGCGCAAAACGCATGGACTCCAGTTGTTTCTGGTCGTCGTAAGCGCCAATCTTGAAATATAGTGCGAGTGAAAAACCGATTGTCGCGAGTGTCAACAAGGCACTCATCAAACGATAGGGTTTTTGACCCGACACACTTAATGTCTCTTTTCCGGCACCGCTAGCTTGAGCTGCATTCCCTGAGTCAACGTCGTCCAATAAACCAAGTTCTAACTCGGCTTTCAACGCGGTAAAGGTTTGATTATCAAGCACGCCTGCGGCAAGTTCTTTTTCTAGTTCGGCAAGCCGCTCTTTGAAAATCTTAATGTTCTGTTCTTGTCGATCCTCAGCGTCAATAATCATTGATGTGTCAGTGTTTTTTCGCAGCAACGGAAACAGTACGAAAATCAATGCCAGTGCGATGATTAAAACCGCGTAAACCCAAAACGCCGTCACTTATTCTTTCCCCTTTTCTGAACTAGTTTTTTGCGAACCATCAGTATCGTCGAGCATATTGGCTAAGCGTTCTTTTGCTGAAGCATCCAGCTCAACCAAGTGCGGCTCATTCGTTTTCCGGCGTTTATTCGAGAGTAGCAAGACCACAACCAAACCAAGGCCAACCAGCGCAAAAGGCCCAAACCATAATAAGTACGTAGCGGGTATTATTTTGGGTTTATATGTCACAAAGTCGCCAAAGCGCTCTACCATATATTCGACGACCGTTTCGGGAGACTTTCCTTCCTCAATCAGGCGGTGTACTTGGTAACGCATATCCTGCGCAATCGGCGAGTTAGAGTCAGCAATATCCTGATTTTGACACTTTGGGCAACGCAACTCTTTAGTCAGAGCATTGTATTCGGCGCGCTTCTGCTCCGAACTAAACTCATACACATCAATACTCGCCAGCGCCGCTGCAGACAAGGCCATCAAAGAAACAACTGCTAATCGTAAAAGCTGCTTTATCATTAAAGCCCCTTTAGTCCTAATTTGGTCAGCATTGGCTTCAATGTAGAAGCCCAAACGCGCTCGTTCACTTCGCCAACATGACGGTAATGAACAACGCCCATCGCGTCTACCACATAGGTTTCCGGCGCGCCGTATACCCCTAAATCGAAGCCCAGACTGCCTTTTGGATCATCGATAACAAACTCATAGGGATTGCCTAATTGCTGCAACCATTGCAACGCAGCAGTGCGCTCATCCTTATAATTTAACCCTACGATATTGATGCCCGAGTCCGACAATGCTTGCAGGTAACCATGCTCTGCTTTACAAGAAGGACACCATGTCGCCCAAACGTTAACGAGCCTAATCTTTCCGGCAAGGTCAGTTTCTGTCCGAACTCGTTCAGGCTGATGGAGGTCCGCCAACAAAAAACTTGGAAACGGGTCGTCTTTGCGTGCCGTTTCAAGCTTCGTTGGGTCTTTGCCGATCGCTGTATAAAGGATTAACCCGATTCCAAATGCCGCTAACAACGGTGCAAAATAGACAAGTCTTTTATTCATAAACTATTCAGTTCCTTAATTACGACGTTCGCAAACCTGCAGCGATGGGCGCTTGCCTATGTTTTCTAGCCATTCGGTAACGTTTATCAGACACGGCACATAAGCCGCCAAATGCCATCAACAAAGCACCCAACCATATCCAACGTACAAAAGGCTTATATTGAATGCGTACCGCCCACGCTTGACCCTCAAGTGGCTCGCCAAGGGCAACATAAAGGTCCCGGAAAAAGCCAGGGTCTATTCCCGCTTCTGTCATCGGGCTGTTCTGAGAAAAATACATCCGCTTTTGAGGCGCAAGCACTGCAACTTCATTGTCACCGCGGGTGACTCGAAACGTGGCTTGCTGGGCACTGAAGTTAGGCCCCATTACCTTTTCTAAACGTTCAAACTTAAAGCCGTATCCAGCCACTTCTGCGTAATCGCCCGGTTGCATTCGAATATCCCGCTCTTGCGATTCAAGCGAGACCAACGCTACGCCCGCTATAGCAAACGCAAACCCAAAGTGACCAAGCTGCATTCCCCAATAAGAAGGTTTAAGTTTTCGCAAACCGTACAGTCGACCTTGGCTATTGTTGGTTTTTTGAACCAAGTCCTGCAAGCACACGGCGGCGATCCAAAGTGCTAAAAAGACGCCGATAAAAACACCAAACCTGAATTCACCCAAAAGCAAGTAAGGTACGCACAAGGCCGCGCCTACTGCCAACAACCCAATCCAGCGCAACTTAGTAACGAACATTTCTGCAGGAGTGTTTTTCCAGCGAGAGACTAAACCAAAGCCAAGCACAACCGCTAAAGCACACGTTATCGGAACAAATAGCGCATTAAAATATGGCGGGCCAATTGACAACTTCCCCGCGCCAATAAAGTCGAGCACTAACGGATACAACGTACCAAGCATAACGGTCACCCATGCGCACACTAACAAGACATTGTTTACCAACAAGAAGGACTCCCGCGATAACAGGCCATGTTCAGCTTTACTTCGCATGTCTGGCGCCCTCAGTGCATATAAAACAAGAGAGCTGACAATGGTAATTGCCAATAAACCAAGAATAAACTGCCCTCGCTCGGGGTCTGATGCAAACGCATGAACAGAGGTCAGTACTCCCGAACGGACTAAAAACGTCCCCAGCAGACTGAGACTGAAAGCAATAATCGCGAGCAGTACAGTCCAGCTTTTAAAAGCACCTCGCTTTTCCGTGACGGCTAAAGAGTGCATGAGCGCAGTCCCGACTAGCCACGGCATAAAAGACGCATTTTCAACTGGGTCCCAAAACCACCAACCGCCCCAGCCGAGCTCGTAGTATGCCCACCAGCTACCCAAAGCTATTCCGGCAGTCAAAAAGGCCCACGCAATGGTCGTCCAAGGGCGAGACCATCGCGCCCAGGCACTGTCCAATTGGCCACCTAGCAGTGCAGCTATGGCAAAGGCAAAAGCCACTGAAAAACCAACGTACCCCATATAGAGCATTGGCGGATGCACAATCAAGCCGAAATCTTGCAACAAAGGGTTAAGGTCGGCGCCTTCAGTTGGAAAACCGGGTAAGTAACGGTCAAACGGATTCGATGTCAGTAAGATAAACAATAAAAAACCGACACTGATCATGCCCATCACAGAAAGGACTCGCGCCAACATTTCTTTTGGAAGCTGAGAGCTTAACAACGCAACCGCGATGGTCCACGAGGCAAGAATAAGCGCCCAAAGTAACAATGAACCTTCATGCCCACCCCACACCGCGCTAATTTTATACGCTACGGGTAATAAGGTATTTGAATGATTTGCAACGTACTTAACACTAAAGTCGTCTTGTAAAAACGCCCAAGTTAAACAGGCGAAACTAAGGGCGACCATCACAAACTGACCGCTGGCTAGTGTGCGCGCACTTGCCATGAAACGAACGTTATGACGATAACTACCAAAAATGGGAACAAACGCCTGCAAGACTGACAGTACTAATGCCAAGATAAGTGCGAGTAAACCAAGCTCTGGAATCATGGCGTTGCCTCCTTAACGTTGCTGCTTTGTTCACCATACATTTTGTCACCGTACGCTTTTTCACCATATGTTTTTTCACCATATGCTGCTGCGGCTGCCTCACCTTGAGCGTCATATCCGGCCTTCTCAAGTGCTTCCGCTACTTCTGGCGGCATGTAATTTTCATCATGCTTCGCGAGCACTTCATCAGCAATCAAAACGCCTTTTTCATTTAGGCGACCCAGTGCAACAATCCCTTGGCCCTCTCTAAACAGGTCAGGAAGAATACCCTGAAACTCTACCGGCACGACCGACTCATAATCTGTCAAACTAAATCCAACAGCCAAGCTCACTTCATTTCTTGTGACGCTTCCTTCTAACACCATTCCGCCTGCACGGATACGAGCACCTTGTGGCGCTTCACCCGCGGCAATCTGAGTAGGGTTGTAAAATAGATTTATGTTTTCAGTTAGCGCGTACATCGCTAACCCTACGACGGCACCAAAACCAACAAAAAGGAATAGCACCAGCGTCAGCCTTTGTTTGCGTTTGGGGTTCATTTTACTGCCTCTTTATGATTTTCTCTTTGCCCATGTAGCTCGGAAACATGAGGACTGCCCTCATGCGGAGCACTTACTTGCCGCTTTATTTGCTGTGCAACTTGCTTTATGACTCGCTTTCGTTCGATTACCGGAGAAATCGCTGCGATCATCAAAACCAGCAACCCTACTCCGTATGACAACCAAACATATAATCCGTGCCCACCCATCATTAAAAAATCGTTGAAACTGTCGAAATTCATTTGGACGCCTCGGCTTCGACGATTCCACGCACCCACTTGGTACGGCGCTCGCGTCGTAAGATCTCAGTTTGCATTCGAACCAAAAGTACAGCGGTGAAAAAACAGTAGATACCTATCACCATTACCAACAGCGGCAACCACATCTCCGGAGGCATGGCGGGTTTTTCAGTTAAGGTAAAGGTCGCGGGCTGATGCAGTGTGTTCCACCAATCGACTGAATATTTAATAATTGGAATGTTAACAACCCCTACAATCACGAGAATCGCGGTTGCACGAGAACTCATATCTAAATCATCAAACGCCGCACGCAGCGCCATGACACCAAAGTATAAAAACAAAAGCACCAGCATCGACGTTAAGCGTGCATCCCACACCCACCATGTTCCCCATGTAGGCTTGCCCCAAACAGCGCCAGTAAACAGCGCAAGGAACGTAAACGCCGCACCGATCGGAGCAGCCGCAACAATGAACATATCCGCCATCTTCATTTTCCAAACCAAGCTAACTAACGCGCTTGCAGCCATCATCATGTAGCAGGATTGAGCCAGAATCGCTGTCGGTACATGCAGATAGATAATTCGGAAGCTATTGCCTTGCTGATAATCTTGCGGCGCAAACGCTAGCCCCCAAACCGTTGCAATAGCCATGAGCAACACACCGGTTACCAAAAACCATGGCTGCAAACGAGCGGACAGGTCATAGAACCATTTTGGAGAACCTAGCTTGTGAAAAAACGTCCAATTCATGTCTGTATCGTGATTAGAAAAAAGTTAAGAAAGTGCAGTCGCATAGCATATTCAAGACGACACGCTCATTTTTAGCGCCGCAGCGCAAGCGAAAGGCGACAGAGTAATCGCCAGCATTAAAAATGCCCCCATCGTCGCGAGATAACCTGCGACAGGAATGCCGTCAATACTAGCCAGTATTGTCCCCGTACCAAATATTAGAACCGGTATCGTGAGTGGCAAAATAATGAGTGACACCAGCACTCCGCCGCTGCGCAAGCTTACCGTCAAAGCCGCGCCGATTCCACCAATCAAACTAAGGGTTGGCGTGCCTAACAACAAAGTCAGCATCAAGACAGGAATGTGCTCAGCAGGTAGATGCATCATCACGGCTAGCACCGGCGACAGTAACAGAAGTGGAAGGCCTGTTAAGCACCAATGTAGAGCTATTTTAACCAACACAATTAAGTATAGAGGTTGCGGTGATATGACCAATTGCTCAAGCGTGCCATGTTCATAATCGTCGCGAAACAAACGGTCAAGCGAAAGCATTGTCGAGAGCAACGCAGCGACCCAAACGACACCGCTAGATGCGGTTTCCAAAAATGATGGTTCTGGGCTTACCCCTAATGGAAACAAGACCACTACTAAGACGAAAAAAACTAGCGGGTTTGCTAGGTCCTGACGTTTACGTAAGGCACATTGGAGCTCTCTAGAAATAAGCGCGCCAAAAGATGTCCGTAATGAAACAGCAGGACTGCTCATACCCGAAAATCCTCTAAATTGAGGTGACGCAAACCATCAAGACTAGGCTTATGGTGAGTAGTGAAAATAACAGCGACCCCCGCTTTTGCTTTATTTTCTAGCAACTGCTCTAGTTGCGCTACGCCAGCAAGGTCGATCGCGGTAAAGATTTCATCAAGCACCCAAAGTTTAGCGTTAGACAAATAGAGCCGTGCAAGCGCAACGCGGCGCAACTGTCCTGCGGACAAGTTCTGGCAATAAATATCCTCATAACCGCGCAAGCCAACCTGTTCTAATGCGTCAGTTTGCGCTTGTCGTGTGTGGTCTTCGTGCATTGCACAAAGGAAATTCAAATTTTCTTGAACGGTCAGTAGAGGGTTGATCGCAGATTTATGGCCCAAAAACAAGAGTTCATGGTTAAACGAGTCACGCTGGTTCGCTACGTCGTCAGCCCCCCACAAAAGCTGACCATCAAAATTTTGATATAAGCCGGCGATAATTCTAAGAAGTGTTGTTTTACCGGCACCATTCGGACCTACCACTTGAACAACGTCACCAGCGCGCAACACAAAATCAAGATTGGAGAATAGCAGGCGGTCATCCCGCTCGCAGGTCAGACGCTTCGCAATTAGATCCGCTGACATTATTTATTCCCACTACCCTTATTAGCAACAAATCGCATTATAGGGGCGCGGGAAAGGGAACGCACCCCCAAGAACTTGATACATCACGAGTCTAAACAAATAGTTAGGTTCCAAAATTGATGTCGATACAGAATAACAATCAAAAAAAAACCGCTTGTCTATTCAACAAGCGGCTTATGATAATCTAAACGATCAAAAACTTACTCTGGCGTGCCACACTCTGAACGTGTGGCATCTTCGCTACAGCGAATCTTCCACAGTAACTTAAGCGCTTTTTTGTCATGGACACCCTCATCACGCAAGGATAGACGGATGTCTTTCTTGAACTTCTGGATTGCCGCTTTCGTTTCTGGATCAGTTTTAATCCAATATTTAGAAGGAATTTCTTCTTCTGCAGTTTTAACCATATTATGGATATCGGGAAGGCGGCCTAGAATATATTCGCGCATTCTTTGTCCAAACTGATCGTCAAAACGATCTTTATGCGTAACTGCCTGCATCATGCCGTAAAGCAGTTTTTCATCAATAATTCCACCGTTCTCGCCTAAGCCGTGGTAAAGCTCAAACACATTATATCCAAGAGCAACCATTGGCAGGATGTCGATATTGCCGTTATTAAACTGGCCTGAAAAAGTTGCCAATGATGTACCCACTGGCGACGCACCTGCTAGGTTTGCAAACTTCAAGCTTTGCGGATCTTCGTTAAGGATTGAGATTTTTTTGCCACTAAATTCTGCAACGGTATCAATATTGCGATCATTAACGAACAAGTAAACTGAGCCAACTGGTAAAGTTCCTACCACTTCGTAGTTACCATTCGTTAACAATGCGCCCGCTTTTGGATTAGTGATCGCTTTAAGCACACGCTCAAGGCCTGTTTCACTAAGAATTCCTCCGATTGCATCTAGGGTACCGCCGAATGGAACATAGGCGCGACTAAGAATAGCGGTCAAAAATACTAAGTCACATTGACCTGCTTTAAAGTTGTTCGAAGCAACTTTCTCGTCCGTGTACGCTTCAAGCGTTATATCCAAACCCCAGTTAATCGCTTTTGGCTTAAGGTCTGAAAAGAAGGTCATTGCCGGTCCATTGGCGCCAACAGGGTCATACATACAGAATTTCTTTTTTTCCAGCGCAGAGGCTGCCGAGCTTGCCATAACGAGCGCAAGCGCTAATAGAGTGTGACGCAATGCCATTCTTATAATCCTCAGGTTTTTTTTGATACAACAGACCTCTAACATCAAAACCTTGAGTTGAGTAATAGAGGGTCCAAATTGGCCGGACATAATAGCAGAGGATTGAGGAAATGGAATTAGTTTGTGACCTGCGGTCACATTACAATTTTGAAAAACACCGTTGCATAACCAGTTTCAAATCTGGCCATCTCAAGAAGCAAAGATAGGTCAATACGTGAACAGGCCAATCGCGAGGTAATACTCAACGTACGTGGCAAGTAAAACGCGCCAACCCCCTTGCTTATAGAGCGCAAAGATCGTCGACGCTTATTGTGAAACAAACGACGCGTTTAATCGAACCGGAGGGCATTAATTAAACGCGTTCTACGCATCTTTCTTCTGGGCGATCGTTATGCCGAAACCTTAGGCTTTGAAATCACTACACGACCGGCCACCGACTCAATATCTTCTTGCAACTGCTTACGTGCACCCACCATGAACAACGCCTCGGCTACGACAAACAAAGGGCCGATAACCAAGCCCATGATGTCATCAACGAATGCTGGCTTCTTTCCTTCATAATAATGGCCGACAAACTGAATCACCCAGCCAAGAACAAAAAGCCCAACACCCCACATTAGCAAATCTGAAACACCCCCAGCACTTAAAAATAAAGCCAGTTGATATACCCCTACCAATAACAAAGCCATGAGAGCCCCTAAGGCGACATCAAGCTTAATATAATAAACAATGCTTGCGATAATCAGGACCAAGGCTGGCGTCCATACGATGCCAAATACCTCAAATGCAGGGCGAGATAACAGTACCGCGATTGCCAACACGATCATCGGAATACCGACAAAGTGTGTTGCGATGTTTCTTGGGTCTCGATGATACTTTGCGTACTGGGTAAGTTGCTCTGTTAACGTTCTCATTGGATGCCCTCTCGATATTAGTTATACATTGATAAACTTAGTTATCATCGTCATTGTCGGCGACAAGGACGCTTATCAGATGAAGTGACCATTTTATCAAGGCCGCTAAACGCTGACTGTCAGGTACACGACAATCAAAGCCGACTCACAACTTAAAACGGATTTCACGACAGCATAGCCTTCAAACCCTCCAAATCAATTATTTCTATCTCTCCATACGCCACTTTGATCAACCCTTTTTTCGCTAGCTCACGTAAGATTTGATTGGTTGTTTGTCGCGAGATAGAGAGCATTTGACCGAGCTGCTCCTGAGATACGCTTAGTAAAAGTTTGGCCGGCATATCGGATTGCTCGCCATAGCCTTGCGCGATAATCACTAGTCGCCTCGCCAAACGCAACGGCGCGGGCAACAGAGACAAATCTTCTATCGCCGCGAATGCCAATCGCAGTTTATGCGCCAACAACAGTCCAAATTGCCGCCAAAACTGAGGGTGAGCCTCCAGCAATGCATCCAAAGACGACTGGGGAATATGTAAAACCGTAAGACCTCCCTCGGATACCGCGTCATGTGTGCGATGCTCTCCATCAAAAAGGGCAATCTCACCAATCCAGTCGGGCGCCTGAGCAAAGGTAAGAATTGCTTCTTTGCCCTGCTTATTTAGCCCGCTAATACGCGCCATACCGTCTACGATTCCGTAAAGGCCTGAACGATCATCGTTTCTACGAAACAGCGTTTCACCATTCGCGAGCCGCATTACGCGCGATTCGGACAGCAACGCCGCCTTCATCTCCCCTGGCAACGAACTAAACCATGAACCTCGCTCCAAGGCTTCAAGCAGTGCACTATCAACCGGCATCCAAATTAGACCTCAGCACATTCATTGGAGGGACCGTAGGTATCCGCCTAGTTTGAAGGTATCCGAATAATGCAAGCAATAGCGCAGTCGACACCGGCAACAGCGCCCAGGCCTGCCAGTTCAGCAAAAATGCTCCTCCAAATAACTGCGATTTGAGCACATATACTGCTACCTCTGCGGCAGCAAGTGCGACCACCGACGACATCAAACCAAGCACTCCGAACTCGTAAAACTGAATACGATGCAGAAGCGCTGCTTTAGCGCCCATCGTACGAAACAGTAACGCTTCCTGTACACGCCGTTTTCGACTGGCGGCGACCAAAGCCATCAGAACAAGCAGTGTAGAAATAAAAACGAAGACCAATAACAATTCAATAACACTGGTTACCTGCGCGACGATTGACTTAATTTTCATCACAAGATCGTCAAGTTCGAGTACCGAGACGGTTGGAAACTGCTCCGCAATCGCGTTGAGTTTGTCTTTATCAGACTTAGCGAGAAAAAACGAAGTAATGTACGTTGCGGGAAATGAATCCAATGCCCCTTCTGGAAACAGCATATAGAAGTTAGGCCGCATACTGTCCCACTCTACGCTTCGAATACTGGTCACTCGTGCAGCAATTTCGCGCCCTCCTAGGTTGAATAACAAGTTATCACCCAATGCCACATTTAGCTTGCCAGCAAGCTCTGATTCTATCGACACACCACCTGCGGCGTCTCGACCGGCGTCAGGCCACCAAGCGCCCTCTAGCACCACATTGTCTTCCGGCAACTGCGCCGCCCAACTCAAATTTAATTCTCGATTGAGCGCGCCGACATCTTTAGTCACGGCGACCTTAACATCCATGCCATTTATATGTGTTAGCCGGCCGCGCGCCATTGGGTATAGGGCCGAAGAGTCGATGCTCAACTCGGTTAAAAGCGACTCTATGGACTCAAGTTCATTCGGTGAAATGTTAATTAAAAAATGATTGGGCGCGTTGTCTGGAAGTTGGCTTTTCCACTCATCGATCAGCCCAGTTCTGGTCAGTAATAACACGGCGAAAAGAAAAATTGCCACAGTAAAAACAGTCAGCTGGGTTAACGACTCTGAGCGCTGACGGGTTACTCTCTGAAGAGTCAATTTAAGCGCACTCCCCGCCTCCATTTTTGGTACCCAAATTGTTTGGACCACTTCAAGGACCAAACGATGCAAGGCCACAACAACCAGTGCAATCAGCAACAAACCTAACATCAAAATTCCAACCGTCAGCCAGCTACCTCCATACCAGTATAACAAGCCTGCACTCCCCAAACCGGCCGTCAACAACGTTGCACCACGACGCGCTAGCGGCAATTGCTGAGCCCCCCTAAGAACGCGCATTGGCGCAACCCGGCGAAGCATTGCTAGCTGAGGTAAACAGAACGCAACTAAAAACACTAACGCTGTCACCATCGACAGAGAGAGCGAACGAAACGGAGGCATAACACTGCTAACAGACTCCAGGCTTGGCAGCGCGTCGCGCATTAAGAATAACCAAGCATTAATTGCCGCCGCGGCAAACAACCAACCAATACCGACCCCCAACAATGCAAGTACAACCAGCTCCTTAAGGTAACGCTGCAATAGCGAGTCACCGCGCATTCCTAAGGCCTTAGTAATAGCCACATAGTTGGTCTGCTCCTGTGCAAACTGACGAGAGCTAATGGCGATCGCAAGCGCGGCAAGCAATACGGCTAAACTCCCCCCCAACAACAAGTAACGCTCAGCCTTATCGAGCGCATCAGATATTGCCGGGCGCCCCTCCCTTAAACCCAACCATTTCTGACTGCTATCAAGCTTGGGACTCACCCACGCCTCATATTCGAGCAGCGCGGATGGCGAGCCTACGAAGTACGCCTGCCACTTAACGCGGCTTCCTGGCTGCACTACTTCAGTTTTAGCGAGGTCACCCATATGAATCATCAGGCGTGGAGAAAACGAACTAAATTGAAACCCTACATCCGGCTCTTGATTCAAAATGCCCTCATAACTGAACTCTTTGACGCCGATCGTTATTTTATCTGCCTGCTGAAAACCAAGCAGTCCATGCAGACGCGCTTGCATCCATAACCCGCCTTGCTCTGGTCCACTTAGTTGACTAACCGCAACATCATCAACTGAGTCCGACTTTAACAGCTCACCTTTTAATGGATAACGGTCACCGACAGCTTTCACTGTCACCAGTTGAAAGGTCGCACTGCCATCTTGGGATTTTCGACTGACCATCGTGCTGAATTCAGCGCTCTGTGCGACCTCTAAACCAAGAGAACTTGCTTTATCTAACCAGTTTTCAGGAATCTTCCTCGGCGATGTTAACTGCCTATCTCCCGCTAAAAAGGTAGTTGAAGCTCCGACCAAGCTTTTACTTAGAATGGCAGAGATACTGGTGATGGACACCAGCGCCAATGAAGCAACCACTATCGCACTAAACAAAATCCGTAGCGAGAATTGGTGACGCTGGCGCCACAACACGCTGCCGCGCATTTGTTTCAAAAGGCTCATGATATCGAACCTTCCAGCACTTCCTCAGCAACCGCTTCATCATTGTCAGACTCAGAGCTGTTAGAGTGTCTATCGACTAGTTTTCCATCTTTAATCAATACTTGCCGCTGACACTTATTTGCTAGCGCCTCATCATGGGTAACCAACACCAATGTGGTGTTTAGTCGATCGTTGTATTCAAACAAAAGATCAATGATTTCCGCACCAGTACTAGAGTCCAAGTTACCCGTTGGTTCATCAGCAAACAGAATTGTCGGTCTCGCAATAACCGCGCGAGCTAACGCGACACGCTGCTGCTCTCCCCCTGAAAGTTGCTGCGGATAGTGCGATAGCTGTTCGCCTAAGCCCAAAGAATTAAGCAGTTCAACGGCTTTCTCTTCAGCGCCCTCTTGCTTTAAAAGCTCTAGCGGCAACATGACATTTTCGACAGCGGTTAAACCTGGCAGCAAATGGAAAGATTGAAATACAAACCCGATATATTGAGCCCTAAGCTCTGCCCGCTCATCTTCAGTTAAGTTCTCTAGTTGATGCCCCATTAGTTCAATTGTGCCGGCACTAGTAGTATCTAGCCCCGCCATCAAACCTAATAACGTTGTTTTTCCAGAGCCAGATCGACCGACAATCGCAACCGACTCACCCTGCTTGATTTCAAGCCCAATCCCCGTCAGTATTTCAAGCGAACGCCCATCGAGCGCTACATGCTTACTAACATTCTTCACGCTTAGCGCGGGCATACTATTTTTTTCCGATACTTTAGGGATAGACATAGAATTGAATACTACCTTTTGTAAGTTGCGAACTTCATTGCATCCGTTACTGACGTTACTAATCGCTATTGCCTTGTCGGCAACGCTTTCAAACACTTATGCTGGGACGAAACACGATAATATCGTTGTCCTTGGCGACAGCCTTAGTGCAGCCTACGGCATTCAATTAGAGCAAGGTTGGGTTGCACTTCTGAGTGATAAACTAAAGGATTCTCATCGCGTGATCAATGGCAGTATCAGCGGAGAAACAACTGGCGGTGGATTACGGTCTTTACCTGTATTGCTAACAAACCATACCCCGCAGATTGTCATCATTGAGCTTGGCGCCAACGATGGCCTTCGAGGCTTCCCCCCGCCGGTGATAGAAACCAATCTAAGAGAGATGATTACACTCGCCCAAGACGCGGGCGCTCAAGTTTTATTGGTCGGCATGCATATTCCACCAAACTATGGCGCGGCGTACTCCAAAGCTTTTCATGCTATTTATGGAAAACTTAACGCCGAACTCTCTACGGTCCTTGTTCCATTTATGCTTGAAGGCGTCGCCACCGAACCAGAACTGATGCAAGATGACGGTCTTCACCCGAAAGCCAACGCACAAACCATGATTTTAAACACTATCTGGCCTTACCTTGACCAACTACTTAATGGCAAAAATAGTTAGTTCGTCGCACTCACAAACCGAAAAACGCCAGATACGCCACTGCGCTGTCACGGCTTAAAGAAGAAAGCAGAAATCAGAAATCAGAAATCACCTTTTCTCTGCCGCTCGGCTATGTTTGTTAAAAAACGCCAGCGCTCTTGATTCTGACCAATAACGGTTTTCTTTGTTCACAGACATAAACCCTACATGCCCACCATACTTTGGTGTTTCGAGTGACAGATAGCTATTTGCAGCAACAATATCCCGCGGGAAGCACTCTGGTGTAAGAAATGGGTCGTCTTGAGCGCTTACGAGCAAAGTGGGTACCGAAATGCCCGGCAATTTGAAGCGACTACTACTCTCACGCCAATATTCCTCTGCGCTTGAAAAACCGTTCATAGGCGCAGTAAATAACTCATCCAAGTGCAAAAAATTCTTTACCGACTTAAATAAATCAATATCTATTTGGCCCGGATAAAGCTTGCTTTTGATACCTAGCTTTTCCTTGAAACTCACCAAAAAGTTCTTCATGTACACTTTGTTTTTCGCTTTTGCCAAATGGTAGGCACTGGATCGCAGGTCTACCGGTACCGAAAAAACAACCGCGCCGATTATCTGCCTAGGCTTAACGATGCTATCTGAGCCTAAATACAGCAGAGTTTTATTCCCTCCAATACTAAATCCAACCAATGAAATCTCACGATAGCCCTGCTCAACCGCCCAGTTAACCACCTGCGCTAGGTCTTGCGTTTGGCCACTGTGGTAGGAAGCGAGTTTATTATTTGGCTCACCGCTGCATGAGCGAAAATTCCATGCAACCACATCCCACGAATGGTTTAACGCCGCTTTCATCATTCCTAAACAGTATGGGCGACGACTGTTGCCCTCTAAGCCATGGGACACAATCACGACACGGTCGTTACCCTGCTTGCCAACATCGATATCTAGAAAATCATCATCTGGCGTAGCCAGTCGAATGCGCTCTAAAAATGAATCATCGAGCTGACGAAACAGCGAAGGATAGATACTTTGAATGTGACCATTTTTAAGCCACCAAGGGGGAGAATACTGCACGTTATTTAGTCGTCCTAGCTAGTTTTTAAGCAATTTGTCTCAATTATAACCAAGTAATAACTAAGACTGAAAAAACTTCTATTTTATAGAAAAAATAGTATTGACGAGGTCAGGGTAAGTCAGTAATATGCGCGCCGTTGTGAAGACATTCCTCGATAGCTCAGTTGGTAGAGCAACGGACTGTTAATCCGTGGGTCGCTGGTTCGAGCCCAGCTCGAGGAGCCAACACAACACAGGAAATAAAGGTGTTTACGCTTAATTGCGAAACGCCTTTTTTTTCGCCTAAATTTTGACTGTGTCCAAAATGTGACCAGTCGGTAAATTATCAGCTGCTGACGCTAAATTTTCACGCCCTAAATGGGCATACCGTCGCACCATCTCAACCGACTCCCAGCCGCCTAACTCTTGTAACACATTTAACGCAGTACCATTTTGTACATGCCAACTTGCCCACGTATGCCTTAAATCATGCCAACGAAAATCCGTAATATTGGCTTTCTTTAAACCATTGCGCCAAGCCGTGCTATTCGCTCTTTTGATTGGCGAACCTTTATAGCTAAACACGTATTCCCGGTGCTTAAAACGGTTTTGACGTATTACAGTTAGCGCCTCATCACTAAGCGGTACACCTAAAGCATTACCATTTTTTGTTTCATCATCATGCAGCCACGCTATACGCCGAGACAAATCCAATTGAGACCACTTAAGCTGCAACACGTTCTGCTCTCGCAAGCCCGTCGCCAATGTGAATCGCACCAAATATCTCGTATGCGTGGGCAGTACGCTCAACAAGTTCGCGACTTGCTCGGGTGTAAGCCAACGGATTCTGCGAGACTTCTCCTTAAACAGCTTCACTTTCGGTGCGCGTTCAATCCACTCCCAATCATCACGAGCCGCATTGAGCACACTCCTCAGCAGTGCCAGTAAACGATTTACTTCAGCAACTGACACACGTTTACCCGTTTCCACGCCCTTCGCGTTGACCTTGCTCTGGCTTGCGCGTTCATACTTAACCCGATCAACCAGCTCTCTATCGATCTCGTCTAGGTAAATACCCCCAAGCCAAGCATGCAACAACTTAAACCGACGCTTATCGTCGTTAAGGCTCTTTTTTTGCTGGTTTTCTAACAACCAGCGCATGACAGCATCTTTCCAGGTTTTACGGGGACGATCCCCTAGTTTTTCTATTCGCCACAGGTCAGCCTTGACCCGATCATGGAACTCTTGAGCAGACGCTAACTCGATAGTCCCAGTGCTTTTTCGTATTCGACGTCCACGGTGCCGGATATCGACCCAGTAGACATCAGCTCTTTTGAATAATGACATTGATTATTCTCCGACGTTGATGCAACAACCGCCGGTTTTCGCTCAGAATTAGGGTAGCCCTCTTCCATCCAACGAACAAGTGATTGCTTTAGAAACCGCCATTGGTTGCCCATTTTTCGTGCGGGTATTTTTTGTTCTCTTGCGTAAAGACGAATAGTTACTGGGTCTAGTTTTAAATACTCAGCAACCTCCGACACACACATAACCTCGTCAAACTTCGACATACTCATCTACAACCTCCGGCATTTTTTTCAGTGATCAAGCAGGATAAGCATGCAACGGTTTAGTGAGTAAACAAGCGCATGTTTCCCTATCCATAAAAATAGTATGCCTCGATTTTCAATATCGATTGACGCGTTAAGTGCTTTTTTTGAGGGGGTAACTCGACAAAGTAAACAATTAAAGGCAACTCCCCCAAACAATAAAAAGTTTGTAAAAGGAATGTTTAGGTGGGCTGTGATTGCAGCCCCGATATTAAGTCGCGCAAGGCGACTTAATTCGATATAAAACAATACCTTAGACCATATAGTGCGAATAGAGCTGCCTGAAAACGCTCCAAAAAATGTACTAAATTCGGAGCGGGTTCTACCCAGTTTTCACGGACGCTGAGTCCAAGGAAGACACTGATGAATAAAACAGTTACAACGGAAAGCTTAGAGAAGCTCGGAGAATCTCTATACCTTTAAAAGTCACTACAATAGCCCAAGCCATAGAGCGCAAAAAGCACGAAAGAGGTTCTTGCCGACGAAGTCTGTTGTCAAGATCCTCTTACAAATAGAGGAATAAGTGGAGTGAGAGAGGTTCTTGATAATTAAGTAAGAGGTTCTTGCCAAGTGATAATTAGAGGTTCTTGATATTTGGGAAAGAGGTTCTTACCAAGCATAATTAGAGGTTCTTGATATTTGGGAAAGAGGTTCTTACCAAGCATAATTAGAGGTTCTTGATATTTGGGAAAGAG
>CAJWBE010000037.1 GCA_913020045.1 uncultured Oleiphilus sp. | reverse complement strand
CCTTCTACTTCTGGGTGGCCTTCATGCCCTATCAAGATACATTCGCTGCCGTCTTTACTATATTTAGCAACTTCCATATGCACCTTCGTCACCAACGGACACGTTGCATCAAATACATTTAAGCCTCTAGATCTCGCCTCTTCTTGAACCGCTTTCGAAACACCATGAGCAGAAAAAATAACTAAGCTGTCGTCCGGGACTTCGTGCAATTCGTCAACAAAAATAGCCCCTCGATTCTTAAGATCGTCAACAACAAAGCGGTTATGAACCACCTCATGACGAACATAGACCGGTGCACCGAACACTTCAAGCGCACGATTTACGATTTCTATCGCACGATCCACGCCGGCACAAAAACCCCGAGGGTTTGCTAAATTGACCTGCATAAAACTACCCTCTTACCCTATAACGCCGCGACGCTAATGATTTCGACTTTGAACGCTAATGTTTGGCCTGCCAAAGGGTGGTTAAAATCCACCACAACATCTTGCTCATCAAACGAACTCACAACCCCCGGTAACTCAGACTGACTGGCATCAGCAAACGAAATCACCAAGCCTTCAGCCAGTTCCATATCATCGGCAAAATCAGCGCGTTTAAATGTTTGAATGTTATTCGGGTTTGGCATACCAAAGGCCTTTTCAGGCAAAACGGAATACTCGGCAGACTCTCCAGCTTTCATCCCTACTAGGTACGATTCGAAACCGCTCGGCAACTGCCCATCACCAAACTCAAACTCTGCGGGTTGTTTTTCAAAGGTGGAATCAACCACCGAACCATCTTCCATACGCAGTTCGAAATGGAGTGCAATACGGGTATTCTCAGCGATGTCTTGTGACAAAATAAATTCTACTCTGTATGTATATAAACTTAACTGCTAAACAGCCAATGGCTCAGCGATCATGTAAAGTAAATCGCTACGCTTTCGGCTCAGCGGTTGTGTCTTCTTTTCGGAAAAGATCCAATATCATCATGGCAGCACCGATCGAAATAGCGGTATCAGCGATATTAAACGCAGGAAAGTGGTAATCCCCCCAGTAAAAATGTAAGAAATCAACCACATATCCAAGCGTGATTCGATCATACAAGTTCCCTATTGCCCCGCCCAATACCAGCGCTATCGAAATGGCCATCCAGCGATCGCCATTCAACGTTTGCAACCAGCGCACTAGGGCCAAACTCACAATCACAGCTAGTGACACAAAGAACCATCGCTGCCAACCAGACTGGGTAGCTAAAAAGCTAAAGGCCGCGCCGGTATTATGAAGCAAGGTAAAATTAAAAAACGCAGGAATCACCTCGACTGGCATCGCATAATTGAGAAGGTTCGTCGCGTAATACTTCGTCACCAAGTCTGCAACAACAATGACGGCACTCAAGACCAGCCAGACCAACATTGATTGTCCGTTCTTTGTGCTCACGCAAATAGCCTCTTTTCACCGTCGCCATCCACATTTTCAATGCACCGACCACATAAACTCGGGTGCACCTCGCTTTGTCCAACGTCTTCTCGATGATGCCAGCAACGCTCGCATTTTGCTTTCTCAGAAGCCTCAACAATCAACGATAGACCTTCGAGATCACTCGGCTTTGCCTTGCTTGCTTGTGGGTCTGACACAGCTTTGACTGACGCATGGGAACTTAACAACACAAACCGCAATTCATCGCCCAGTTCCGCCAAGGCCTCATAAAGATCGCCTTCGCAGAACAACTGAATCTCTGTCCCTAACGAGCCTTTTACGGTTCCTACTTTACGCTCTTCTTCGATGCGCTTGTTAACGGCGTTTTTGACATTCATGATAGAAAGCCAGTAGTCCTGACCTTGGTCGGCATTCGCATCAAGAGGCACCAGACCTTCATACCAGGTTTCGAGAAACACACTAGCTGAGCGTTGTCCTGAAATCGGAGATGGCATTGCTGCCCACAACTCGTCAGCAGTGAAGCTTAGTACCGGCGCAATCCATCGAGTCATGGCCTCTAGCACGTGGTACATCGCCGTTTGGCAAGAGCGTCGCGCCAAACTGTCTGCTTGCGTTGTGTACTGTCGATCTTTGATGATGTCGAGATAAAAACCGCCCAACTCACCCACACAAAACTGTACGACTTTCTGATATACGTCCAAGAAATTGTATTCCGTATAACTTTTACGCAATTGCTCTTGAAGGTTGTTTGCCGTGTCCATCATCCAGCGATCCAAAGACAACATTTGCTCTGGCGGCAACATGTGCTCGGCAGGGTTAAAGCCGTTTATGTTAGACAACAAGAAACGCGCAGTATTACGAATTCGGCGATACGAGTCAGCAGTCCGCTTAAGAATTTCGTCTGATACAGTCATTTCTCCACTGTAGTCTGTGGCAGCAACCCAGAGGCGTAAAATGTCAGCGCCTAGCTTATTCATTACTTCCTGAGGCGCTACGACGTTACCAATAGACTTGGACATTTTTTTGCCATCGCCATCTACGGTAAAGCCATGCGTTAATACCTGCTTATAAGGTGCCGCGCCATTAATGGCAATCCCTGTCTTAAGTGAAGACTGAAACCAGCCGCGATGCTGATCAGAACCCTCAAGATATAAATCAGCCGGATACTGTCCTAATTCTTCACGTTTTTTAACCACGGCAGCATGCGTAACGCCCGAGTCAAACCATACATCGAGAGTGTCGGTTACTTTGTTGTAGTCATTCGCTTCATCGCCCAAAAGCTCGCTTGCATCCATTTCGAACCAAGCATCAATGCCTTTATCTTCAATTTTCTTAGCGACCAACTCAATTAACTCAGAGGTATTTGGGTGCAGTTCTTGAGTTTCTTTGTGGACGAATAAGGTGATAGGCACGCCCCAAGTACGTTGACGCGAAATGCACCAATCAGGGCTTTGCTCCAACATCGATTCAATACGGCTTTGGCCCCACTCAGGTACCCATTTCACACCTTTCACTGCATCGAGAGCCGCCGCTTTAAGACCATTTTGATTCATACTGACAAACCATTGAGGCGTCGCACGATAGATCAACGGAGTCTTGGTTCTCCAGCAATGCGGATAGCTATGCGTAAAGACATGCTTCAAGACTAGTTTACCTTGTGCCTCCAACGCTTCCAGAACACTCGCATCCACTTTATATACATGCTGACCCGCAAACATCGGCACGCTGTCTCGAAAAACGCCATTATCGTCAACGTAATTCAAGGTACCAAGTCCGTACTTTCTTCCGACATTAAAATCGTCAACACCATGGTCAGGCGCCGTGTGAACTGCACCCGTACCTGCGTCAGTCGTGACATGATCACCCAGCAAGACTGGTAACTCTTTTTCACGATAAAAAGGGTGCAACAATTTCTGTCCTTCAAGCGCAGCGCCGTCACATCGCCCCACGACCTCAGAAGACTCAAAACCAAAACGCTCCATGCAGTCGTCGACCAACGCCGACGCCAGTACGATCAATTCTGACCCTGCATCAGTCGTGATGCGAACCAACGAGTATTCAAGTTCTGCATTCAGCGACACGGCTTGGCTGGACGGCAGAGTCCAAGGCGTTGTTGTCCAAATAACGACGGCTAGGTTGTCATCACTAACATCAACATTGAATGCGCCGAACACCGCTGCACGATCTACCACGTCATAACGAACATCAATCGCCGTCGACTGCTTGTCTTGATATTCCACTTCAGCTTCTGCCAACGCAGAGCCTCCAACCACGCTCCAATAAACTGGCTTAAAGCCTTTTTGAAGATGACCGTTTTCAATGATTTTTCCCAACGAGCGAACGATGTCCGCTTCGAATTTGAAATCCATCGTTAGGTAAGGGTTCTCCCAGTCTCCGAGCACACCCAAGCGGATAAAGTCAGTCTTCTGACCTGCAACTTGTTTCGCGGCATAATCTCGACATGCTTGTCTAAACTTGGAATATTCGACCTTAACGCCCGCTTTACCGATTTTCTTTTCGACGTTGTGCTCGATCGGTAGCCCGTGACAGTCCCAACCAGGAATATACGGCGCGTCAAAACCATCAATACCCTTCGCTTTAACGATGATATCTTTTAGGATTTTGTTAACCGCATGACCAATATGAATGCTTCCGTTGGCATAAGGAGGACCGTCGTGCAGAACGAATTTCTCTGCCCCTGCACGTAACTCACGAATTTGGTGATAGAGATCCATATCCTGCCAATGCTTGAGCATGCCGGGCTCTTTTTGCGCCAAATTTCCTTTCATAGGGAAATCTGTAGCCGGCAGGTTTAAGGTGTGCTTGTAATCACTCATAGTGGTTTTCACTTTATCTCGTTAGTGTCATATTCTGTTGCCGGAAGCGTTTTAGTCCGCCAAAACTGATCTGGCGATTCGGCTGTCCTGCTCAATTTGTCGTTTCAACTGATCAATGCCGTCGAAACGTTTTTCTTCTCTAATTTTTTCAATAAATTCGACAGCCAAACGCTCGCCGTAAAAGCTCTCACTCTGATCAAACAAGTGAATCTCTAGATTGGGCTCAAACTGACCAACGGTTGGCTTAGTGCCTATGTTTGCAACGCCTTTTTGCCTGCGTCCATCCTCCCGAATCACCGAAACGGCAAACACGCCATTCAAGGGAGCCTTGATACGCCCAAGCGAAATATTCGCGGTCGGAAAGCCAATTGTTCGCCCCAGCTGTTGCCCATACTGCACTCTGCCTGTTATTCCATACGGACGACCGAGTAATCGCGCCGCTCGTTTAAATTCACCCCCGGCAAGCGCCTGTCTTATCTCTGTGCTGCTAATTCTAACGGCACTGACTTCATCCAGATGCGTCGGCGTATTCTCAACCGAAAATCCTGACCCATGCCCAGCTCGAACCAACAAGGAGAAATCCCCCTCCCGGTCGCCACCAAACCTGAAATCGTCACCAACCACTAGATGGCGAACATTCAAACGCCTCACCAGCACCTGATCGATAAACGCTTGCCCGCTTAACTGGCTAAGATTTTCATCAAACTTTAAACAATAAACAGCGTCGAGCTCGCAGCTTTTTAAAGCTTCAAACTTTTCTCTAAAGCTCATCAGTCTCGCCGGAGCTTCGCTAGGATTAAAAAATTCTAGCGGCTGAGGCTCGAAAACAATTGCCAAGGACGGCAAAGACATTGATTCCGCACAACGCTTAAGTTGCGTAATAATATTCTGATGTCCGCAATGAACACCGTCAAAATTACCAATTGTTGCTACGCAACCTGGTATATCGACGCCAGCGTATTGTCGTCCTCTAAACAGCCTCATACTCAACACAAAACCATCGAAAAATAGGCGCAGATTATACGTGCCAGAGCGCCCACTATTCAATCAACCAAACACTATAGGCATAAAAAAACCCTCAAGATTATGACATCTTGAGGGTTTAATAAGTCTAGGCGGTCAGATCAGTTCCAAAAGCCTTCAACGTTCATGTATACAATCGTGGCTGGCGCGAGTAAAAATGTCAGAATACCAATCGTTTCATCCGTCGATTCTTCGTTGTTCTCGTTAACACGAAAACCATTTTTCTTACCCGACGTATAGTAGTTTCTGCCTTCGTGCCTTATAAAATACTTATCCGAGGTATCAACACCATTACTACTCTCATAATTGCCTTCATTTTGATAAGCCGGAACAAACTCATCATCTTCCGCCATTACGCTCATCGAGCCACCAACCAATAATAGGCCGACCAAACAGGCTGTCAGTTGCTTAAGTTGTCTGCGCATAATCCTCTCTCCAAACAAGCCAATTAGCGAAATAGTAACACGCGCCTTCACTTGGCTATAAAACATTCAATAAATTAAATCGCTTTGCGCAAGAAAAATAAAGCGCTTTCACATTGAATTACAGGTTTCAGGACTCAGAACGGGTCATAGTTATCATTTCAGCGACCAGAACTAGCCAGTGCTTAACACCAAGCCCCGAGTCCGAGTTCAAATGCGTCTGACATCCAATATTCGCCGTCACGACATGTCGAGCGTTCACGTCGCTAATAGACGCCAATTTTCGCTGCTTTAATTCCTGCGAAATGCCTGACTGTAAAATAGAGTAAGTCCCCGCCGAACCACAGCATAGATGCGCATCTCTCAACACCGAGATATCAACCCCCGCTTGCGTTAGCAAGCCCTCAACAGCCCCTGAAAGTTTTTGCCCATGCTGCAAACTACAGGGCGATTGATAAGCAACTTTGTGCCCCGATTTAACGAGCGCGGTGCTCGATAGCAACGCTGCCAATTCATCCCCATCAATCAACTCGACCGGATCTTTAACCCGCTTTACCAATTCACTCGCTTTTATTAAATAATCAGCATCGTCAGCAAGTATCGAAGCATAGTCTTTCAAAAAAGCACCACAGCCACTCGCATTCGAAACGATAAAAGCAGACGGCTGCTGACTAATTAGCGCATGCCAGCGGTCTATATTCTCACGCATTCTAGAGCGCGCAACGGCCTGTTCATCTAAATGAAACTCGATCGCACCACAGCAACCGCCCGCTAGGGTTTGTACATCAATTGATAGCGCGGAGAAAACAGCGCGCGTCGCAAGGTTGATCTCAGGAGAGATAGCGTCCTGCACGCAACCTTCGTGTAAGAAAACCACTCGCGGCGACAAGCCTGCGCCAACAGTTCGATCTAGCGGCCCTATTTTAACATCCGCTCGCGAAGGGATAGCAGATTTCAAGGCGCTTGGCAGTATCGGCTGAAAAATCCGCCCCAAGCTCAGCAGCAAGCCAAACAGCCTAGGACTTGTTAAAAACCACGCCAATGCTTTTCGTTTGAACCTTGGCAAACCGCGTCGCGGAAGCTTCTCTTCTAATAACTGACGGCCTACGTTCAATAAGCGATGATAATCAACTCCCGATGGACAAGTTGATTCACAAGACTGACAGGTTAGGCAGCGGTCCAAATGCAGTCGCGTTTTCTCACTGACTTCACCGCCCTCCAACATCTGTTTGATCAGATAAATACGCCCCCTAGGGCCATCTAACTCGTTGCCCAATACTTGGTAACTCGGGCATGTTGCATTGCAAAAACCGCAATGCACGCAGCTGCGCAATATTTTCTCCGCGACAACGCCCTCTGGACGCTCTTGATATAAGGGAATCAGGTTCGTTTGCATCGATTTCCAGGCCTATCACTAAAACGATTCATGCAGCGCTCCTACGTTAAAAACACCATTGGGGTCGTATGCACTCTTCAAACGTTGATGAATCAGCAGTATCGATCCATTCATATCGCCTAGAGCGACACTCCCCCTAGCCGAGCCAGCAACATTTAGATCAGATTCGTTAGTACAAGAGTAACTGCAAAAACTCCCTCCATGCTGCGTTACCAGCTGTCGCAAAAAATCAGTTTGCTCCGCTCTAACCCAGTACTGCGCACCGGCCCAATCCATGAGATAACTTACTGAGTGCGATTCGAGAACCGATGCCAAATCGGTAAGTGGCGGCACAGATAGACGCCACAACGGCAAGTCTCCTTCGAAAAATGGCAAGGAATGATTGCGTAGCCCTGCCCAAAAGTCGCCATTATTTTTAATACCTGTACAACGAGTCAAATCATTACGCGAGGCAAACAAAGAACAACTGTCCAAGCCACCCTCTAAACGTAAATAGGCGCGAGATCCATCATGCGCAAGGCCTGAAATGGGATTCATTGAACGCTGCCATCCAGCGTAACGATCCAGTAATTCCGTCGTAGAACACGCCCAAGAATAACAACTAACCCCTTGAGGCAAGGGCTGCACTTTCAAAGAGACTTGAGTGATTAAACCGAGACACCCCATGGCTCCTACCATGAGTCGCGATACATCGTAGCCCGCTACATTTTTCATGACTTGGCCGCCAAACCTAAGATACTCGCCACGTCCGCTGATCAAGTGCAAACCTAAGACCGAATCTCTGACGCCACCAGACCACGGCCGTCTTGGCCCGGCTAAGCCGCTCGCGATCATTCCGCCAACAGTTCCTTTATTCTCCGGACTCTGACCAGCATAAAGCGGCGGCTCAAAACTCAAACGCTGGCCAGATTCTGCAAGTAAAGCTTCAAGCGCCACTATACTCACGCCCGCCTGAACTGTGACGACCAACTCAGAAGGATCATACTCAACAACCTGATTCAAGGCCTTAGTTGATAGCAAATCGCCTTTTTCAGGTTTCCAAATAGCGCTCTTTGTTGCATGCCCCTCAATCACATAAGAGCTTCCTAGCTCTGTCGCTTGCTTTACTTGCTCGATGAGTTTTTCTATCGGAGGTGTCAATTTAGTGCTCACTAAAATCGCTCCAATTCAGGGAACGGTAACTGTCCATCGTGCACATGCATCGCACCAAACTCGGCACAGCGCGCTAACGTTGGAATATTCTTATTTGGGTTCAAGATACCTTGCGGGTCGAACGCTTTTTTCGTTGCTAAGAACTGCTCTAGCTCTGAGCCCTCAAACTGAATACACATTTGGTTTATCTTCTCGCGCCCAACGCCATGCTCACCCGTAATACAGCCTCCCAATTGAACACACAAGGCCAAAATTTCGCCACCCAATGCTTCTGCCTTATTTAACTGCTCAGGAATATTCGCATCAAAAAGTATCAGTGGATGTAAGTTACCATCGCCCGCATGAAACACATTGGCGACCGCAAGGTTGTACTTTTCAGACAACGCAGCAATACCCTTTAAGACCGAGGGCAATTGTCGCTTAGGAATGGTTCCATCCATACAGTAATAGTCGGGCGCCAACCGCCCTACCGCAGGAAATGCACTTTTGCGGCCCAGCCAAAATTTTCGCTGTTCTTCCGGAGTGCGAGCCATTCGAATTTCAGTAGCGCCCTCTTCGGTCAATATTGCACGCAAAGGAGCATCAAGACTTTCAACGTCGGAGGTTTCTCCATCCATTTCACAAATCAAGACCGCTTGCGCGTCGCGTGGGTAACCAGCGTGAGCAAAATCTTCCGCCGCTTGAATGGCCAACTTGTCCATCATCTCCATTCCTGCGGGGATAATCCCTTTTCCAATGACGGCTCCCACCGCACGACCTGCTTTTTCAACATCATCAAAACTGACTAAGTACGTTCTGCATAGTTCGGGTTTTGGTAATAATTTAACCGTTACTTCTGTCACTAAGGCCAGCATACCTTCTGACCCATGCAGCAAGGCCAATAGGTCAAAACCAGGATTATCTAGGCAGTCTCCCCCGACTTGGACCAAAGACCCGTCTGCCAAAATGCACTCTACGCCTAAAACATTATTAACGGTCAATCCGTACTTTAAGCAATGAACGCCTCCGGCATTTTCTGCAACATTGCCCCCGATACTGCAAGCTATCTGGGACGAAGGGTCTGGCGCATAATAGAGTCCCAAATTTTGGACCGCTTCTGAAATAGCGAGATTTCGCACACCCGGTTGAACTTTGGCAGTCATGCGCCGCTCATCGATATTTAAGATTTGATTCATTCGAGTCAACGACACCATCACGCCGCCATCAATCGCCATCGCACCACCAGACAAACCGGTACCCGCACCGCGCGGAACAATCGGCACTTTATTTTCAGCACAACACTTAACGAGCACGATCAATTGCTCTTTCGTGTCAGGCAATATGACGAGCTGAGGCTGGGAGCGATAAGCAGATAAACCATCACACTCGAAAGGCTTAAGCTCTTCATCGGCAGAAAGAATGCAATGCGCCGGTAGACACTTCTCGAACATGGCCAATAGCTCGTGCCTTTGCCAACCAGACAACGGGCCATCAATACGTTCATCATGCGCAATAGTCATGTCTTAGGCGCCTTTATTACCGATTTAATGTTGAGCCCTAACAGCATAATGATGACAAAATAACTGCCAATCCCTGTCGCCACCAATACCGACAAATTAGCAACGCGCTGCCAAAGGTCCATCACAAACCATTGCTCGGTCGCACTATTTAGATACTGAACCAGAAAAATCATCGCCACACTCGCCAATGCAACGCGCAGTAGAAATAGCCCCCAGCCGCTGGTTCTCTGATAAACCTCTGCCTTTGAAAGACCTCTCAACAATAAATAAGCGTTGAGCCAAGAAGATAAAGCTGTCGCCAAGGCGAGCCCAGTATGCTGAAGCGGAAAAATAAGCGCTAAATTAAGTGCCATATTTACAACCATCGCGATAATGCCAATCTTGACAGGCGTTTTCATATCTTGGCGCGAGAAGTAACCTGTCGCGAGTACCTTAATGAACATAAACGCTAGCAACCCTAACGCATAGGCCCTTAAGCTTTCTGCAGACATAAACACATCGTGCTCGGTCATTGCTCCATAGTAAAACAGACTAGTAACAAGCGGCTCAGCCAATACAATTAATGCTAGCGCCGCCGGCGCGCCGAGCAATATAACGATGCGCAAGGCCCAGTCGATTGTCAGAGAAAATGCTTCGCTGGTCTGACCTGCATGTCTTTTTGATAACGAGGGCAAAATCACGGTAGCAATAGCAATACCGAAAACGCCCAACGGTAGTTCAGCCAAGCGATCAGAGTAGTAGAGCCACGAAATACTGCCGGTTTCTAAAAACGACGCCAATATCGTATCAAGCAATAGATTTATCTGGCTCACCGAAACGCCAAACAAGGCCGGTAACATTAGACGTCCAATGCGCTTCACGCCTTCGTGGCTATAGTCGAGACTGGGGCGCGGCAGTAAACCCATTTTCAACAAGAAAGGCAGCTGAAAGAACATTTGTAATGCTCCTGCGATCAGCACCCCATAAGCTAAACCAACAATAGGTTGATCAAACATCGGCGCCAAAAAAATAGCCGAGCAGATCAGTACGATATTAAGCAAAACAGGCGTAAACGCCGGCACTGCAAAATAGCCGTAACTATTCAAAATAGAACCCGCGAACGCGGTCATCGAAATGAGCATTAAATAAGGGAAGGTGATACGAAGCATTTCGCTTGCCAAGGCGTACTTCGCTGGCTCGTCGATAAACCCTGGGGCAAATAGCGCAGTTAACCAAGGCGCACCAGCCATGGCGAGCAAAGTGACCACCAACAGTACAAAACCCAAACAACCCGCAACCACATTAGCGAGCTGCCTTACATCGTCCACGCTACGCTGTGTTTTATACTCTGAAAAAACAGGCACGAAGGCCTGAGAAAATGCACCCTCAGCAAACAGGCGACGAAAAAAATTTGGGATTTTGAAGGCAACAAAAAATGCGTCGGCACCCGCGCTGGCACCAAAAAAGTTTGCAACAACCACGTCCCTCACTAAGCCGAGAACCCTAGACAGTAAGGTCATCACCCCAACGGTACCGGTAGACTTCAGCAAACTACTACTTTTGCTCTCTAGTATCACCTTGGGTTTTGGTGGCTCAGGCGCTTGTTGAAGAGGCGCATTTGGCTTCGTCATTCAGACTTATTCCGAAAAAGACTGAAGCATACTAAGTTGTCTTCTAATTGCAAACGCGGCTCGCGTATCTTTAGTCTTTCACTATGCTTATTAAAAAACCAAGCTGGAGCTAATCCGAAATGGAAGAAAAAGACATTAATCGCTTAATACTGCAATTCGAACAACTATTGCGCGAGTCGAACCGAGAGCACATCAATGCCCGAATTGAAGAACTCAACATCGACGGACTAAAGCCGCTAGTTGACTTGGTTGCTCGCAGCAGGGCCACGTACTTGGAGCACCTGTACAAGATGTGTCAAAAATATGAAGGTTCTGAAAATTTCCCTGACAAGGAAGAACTGCAACGTTTGCGGGCCTACCGAAATCGCTTTATCGAACTCGCAGACGGCGCTAAAAGCTTCGAGATTTCTATCCAGCGCGGCTATGTCGACCTTAAATTAGATCAAGATTAGTACTGACCGATCACTAACGCACTTTGCTCTTGGTCAATATAAAACTTTAGCCGACCAAGGACGCTCATGCCTAACAAACCATCATAGGCAAAGTCCGTTAGTGGCGTGGTCACCATATCGACGTTCGAAAATAGACGCCCACCTAAGTTAACAGAGGGAGCCGTTAACCTTTGCGCATCTAATAAACCGTTCGCAGTCTTCATGGTTACTGGCTCTTGGTCCAGCTGACTAAGCGCCAAACGGTTCAACTCAGATTCTTTTATGACGCTCAGGCTAGCTCCCGTATCGATTAGCATTCGAGCACGCTCTCCAGACTCGAACTCTAGTTCAACAATAAAGTGATTACCAACACGCTCCAGCGGAATACTTTGAGAGTCGGACAATTCAAAATTTCGTCGTTCATTAAGAGCACTTTCCAAACGCTCTACCTCTCCAACATAAAGCACATCATTTCGCGCGCTCACTAGCTGCGACTCAGCTTGATCATAGCGCTTGGTTTCTATCAACCAATGAACAAATCTAAGAACATAGGGGATATGGCTAGGTTGCACACTCACTAACCAAGCATACATATCCGTTAGACTTTGCCACTGTGATGCTTGGCTGAAAATATCATCAATGTCGGCGACCACATTTGCCATATAGAGCTCATGTTCCCGCTCATCGTTGTAGGCACCTTGCTCAAGTAAGTCATTCAATAAAAATAGCGCTTCATCAAAGCGCTCTAACTCGATCAAGCCCTTAATCAATATCTCTAACTGAGGAGGAGTCAAACCGTAAACCAGTTCGTTGCCTTGATAGGCATCCAACAAGCCCTGATACTCACCAGCCCTTAGTAATTGCAACTCAGGGCTAAGAATCTCATCACCCCCCGGCGCAGCGCTCGACAACGTACTCCCTTCAGAAAACACATTCGACTCACTCAAGCGCTTAATTCGCTGCTCACTTTTGACCAGCTGCATAGCCTTAGCCGCACTATCATCTGCCTGAGAGGCCAGCCAAAACTGTTGCGCAAGCCACCCAAATAGCGCGCCTACTAACACCGCTAAAGAATATCCCCAGCCTTTCATAGTTTGCTCATCCGTTCAGCCATACTCTTAGGCACCCTTGCCTGATAAGTTAGGCTGTAATAGAGTTCGAGCACTGAGTATAAGCCAGTATTCAAACATTGTTCGCCCACTCAGCCACCAAAACTAAAATAACACCAGCCCGACCGAGACCTCCATGACTGAATATCTCAGAACACCAGATAGCTGCTTTGACAAGCTCCCCAATTATGCCTTCACGCCAAACTATTTAGATGTTGGGGGCCCACGTATGCACTATGTAGACGAAGGCCCGGCAAGCGCTGACCCGATACTCATGCTGCACGGCGAGCCTACGTGGTCTTATCTTTACCGGCACATGATTCCGATTTGCAGCGCAGCGGGGCACCGCGTGATTGCGCCAGACTTAATCGGTTTCGGAAAGTCGGACAAACCCTCAAAAATCGAAGACTATAGCTATCAAACTCACCTCGACTGGCTACTAAAACTTATTGAGCACTTAGACCTAAAAAACATCACTTTAGTCTGCCAAGATTGGGGTTCATTGCTTGGGTTGCGCCTAGCAGCCGAACACGAGGCGCGCTTTAAAGCGATCGTGGTTGGCAATGGGATGCTGCCAACAGGTGAAGAAAAAATACCCAAGGCATTCAAACTATGGAAAGCCTTCGCGCTAAATAGCCCTTGGTTTCCAATCTCTAAAATTATCGAATTCGGTAGCTTTAAAAGCCTAAGTAAGGACGAACGCAGAGCCTATGACGCTCCATTTCCAAGTAAAGCGTTTAAAGCGGGATCTAGAGCCTTCCCTGCACTCGTACCAACAACGCCAAACAATGTCGCGAGCGCCGCGAACAAGCAAGCCTGGACTATTCTCGAACAATGGCAAAAACCCTTCCTCACTACGTTTAGCAATGGCGACCCCATTACAAAAGGCGGTGATCACTACATGCAGTCTAAAGTACCTGGAGCCCAAGGCATGCCGCACGTCACCCTCAAAGGGGGGCATTTCTTGCAGGAAGACTCAGGGACTGAGTTTGCAATGGCGGTTAATCAACTATTGGACGACATGCCTGAAAAGCAATCAACTAAGCTTAAAGCCGTGCCGTAAGACAAATTTTACGCATAAAAAAACCCGGCATTAGAGCCGGGTCAAAATAATACTTCGAATGCAATCCTGAAAACTGTTCATCGAGAAAAAGCGGGCCTGAATCGCTTTCCCTCATCTGATGATTGAATAATAAGCGCTGTGATGCGCTTTGTATGTTGCAGATATTTTATAATCTGTAACATTTTATTATTTAGGCTCTCCATATAAACACAAACTAAGGCTAACGATTATGATCACTCACTTATTACGCTCCTTATTCTTCTTCACATGCTTGGCCCTATCCGCGGCGACAATAGCTGCCGAGCCACTTAACACAGATACCGTTAACCGCTGGGTCGAATCTCAAAAGGCATTCACTGCCTGGGGAGAGGAGCACCAATCCGAGTTAAGGGAGTATGAGGAAACAAACGAGGGCCCAGAAAACCCTCTTTCACTGTCTGTCGATGACATGCTCCGCCCCCTAAACGAGTCAGGCCTAGGACAATCAGCCTCAGCAGTGGTTAAGCGATTCGGCTTCGTTTCTCTGGAGTCTTGGGCTGACACGACACTTAGAATCACGCGAGCCGCCGCCGCCATTCAAGTTGAATCTCAGCAAGGAAGCCTCGACACATCAAAACTTGAAGCTTTAAAGGAGTCAGGAAAGCTCTCTAAACAACAGCAAGCCGTTGTATCAAGTGCCATTCGGCAAAACAACTCAATGCTTAACTATCTAAAAAACCAAGTAAGCAAAGAAGATAAAGATGCGGTCAAACCGCACCTTAAAAAACTCCAGACGCTATTTGAAACGTATTGAGCTCACCAACCGAGATACGCTGTCACTCGCAAAACTGCAAACCGATCCAGGCCAAGATCGTGCAGCACGATGTATTACAAACAAAAGGCTTGAATACCTAGCAGAGACGAGAAAGTATTCACAAAATCAAAATTAGAGCTTATACTCTAATTTTGATTCATTCGATTGTGAGAGATTATTCGTATGCTTTTCCCTATTAAAGTCCAATACTACAAAGGCCTAGCTAAGGCCTTGAAAGTTGCCGCTGCTGTTATCCCTATGCCTAAACCAACGCTATTCAGCGGAGCAGACTCTTCCTTAGAAATGTGCGACGCGATCTCTCAACTAGGCATAAAAAAACTACTCATTGTGACCGACGAGGTGCTGGTTAGTATCGGACTGCTCGATAGCATTACGGAAAGACTGAGCAATGCCGGCGTTAAGTTTGTTATCTACGACAAAATTCTACCCGACCCAACCTATACCCAAGTCGAAAACGGCCTTAAAGTACTTCGCAAAAACAACTGCGAAGCTGTATTGGCAATTGGCGGTGGGTCTCCTATTGACGCCAGCAAGGCCATTGCTGCGTTAGCGACAAATAATAAACCCATTAAGAAAATGGCTGGCCTATTTAAGCTCCGTCGCGCACCACTGCCGTTTTTTGCGATTCCAACCACCGCAGGCACCGGCTCTGAAGTAACGATTGTATCGGTACTATCAGACCCTATATCTCATCAGAAAACGCCAATCATTGACCCTAAACTAGTTCCGATGATGGCCGCACTTGACGGCAAGCTAATGCGAGGCCTGCCGGCTTCAGTGACAGCTGCAACCGGAATGGACGCCCTCACACACGCCATTGAATCTTACATATCTGTTAATGCAACAACAGACACCGAAGCCTACAGCCTGGCAGCAACCAAGCTCATCATGCAAAACCTCGAAACCGCCGTCAAAGATGGCAATAACATAGTGGCGAGACAAAACATGGCGATGGCCTCTTACTACGCCGGACTCGCCTTTACAAAAGCGAGCGTTGGTTATGTACATGCTATCGCGCATAATTTCGGCGCACTTTATCAAACACCTCATGGGCTCGCGAACTCGATCGTATTGCCACATGTGCTCGACTATTCAAAAGACGAAATTACTGGACGCCTCGCCGATCTAGCCGTCGCATCAGGCTTAAAAACCGGATCTGAAAGCAAACAACAGCTGGCGAACAAGTTCATCAAGAAAATCAGAACGATGCTCGTTGAATTTAATATCCCAAGCCAGCTGGATGCGCTGAAAGCAGAAGATATTCCGAAGATTGCAAAACTTGCTTTGGAAGAAGCTCATATGAACTACCCAGTGCCGAAATATATGAACCAAAGGACCTGCGAATCTCTAATATTGAAGATGGCGGCCTAAAACACATCCGATGACGCGGTTGCTATTGACATAGCCGACCTAAAGCGGCATAGTCTCGCGTCATTTTTATGCGGCTCGCAATATTTTGTTTGACGAGCTGTGATTTAGAAACAATCGGAACTTAGGAGCAATACGGTGGCAAACTCCCCATCTTCGAAAAAACGCGCGCGTCAACAAGAAAAACGCCGCCAGCACAATGCAGGCCAACGTTCAATGGTCCGCACATACATCAAAAAAGTTGATGCTCAAATTGAGAGCGGAAACTATGATGACGCTCAAGCAGCATTCTTGACTGCAGTCCCTATGATCGACAGCATGGTCAACAAAGGGATCTACCCGAAGAACAAAGCTGCTCGCACAAAGAGCCGCATGAACGCTCGCGTTAAAGCCCTAAAAGCTTAATTCGAAGTTCTAAGAAATAAAAAAGCCGACAACCCTAAAAGCTGTCGGCTTTTTTGTGTCTGCCACAACCAGGCGACTACACAAAGCTGATCAACAAAAATACCCTTAAGTTAGTACCAAGTTGTCCCGGTGTACCAACTCCTCTTCATGCGAGAAACCCAGAATAGTCAAAATTTCATCACTGCTGCGCCCAATTATTTTTTGCGCATCAAGCGAATCATAGTTCACCAACCCTCTTGCTATCTCTCGCCCAGCACAATTCAAAAACTCAACCATTTCACCACGACGAAAATCACCCGAGACTGACACAACGCCAATCGGAAGAAGACTCTTACCTCCACGCTGCAAAACAGCAACAGCGCCATCGTCCAGCACAAGCTTCCCTCGAGTCTGCAGATGGCCGGCGAGCCACTGTTTTCTGGCCATTTGACGCGACGTGTCTGCATACAGGAGCGTTCCAACATTTTCGCCAGCGCGAAGCCTAGTTAGCACACTATCGATTCGACCGCCCGCAATGACCGTAAAAGCACCAGAGCGACTAGCCAGCCTAGCCGCACGTACTTTTGTCACCATACCTCCTCGACCCAGACTACCTGAGCGAGCACCCGCCATCGCATCCAAGCCGTCGTCGACAGCCGAAACCTCTGACAACAACTTAGCTTCAGGATTGTTACGCGGGTCGCCATCGAACATCCCATCCTGATCGGTCAAAATAACCAAACCATCAGCATCAACTAAATTAGCGACAAGCGCACCCAAGGTATCATTGTCACCAAAGCAAATTTCGTCGGTCGCAACGGTGTCGTTTTCATTAATAATAGGGATTGCTCCGAACCCAATCAGAGTATTAATGGTACTGCGGGCATTCAGGTAACGCTTCCGGTCAGAAAGATCATCGTGCGTGAGTAACACTTGTGCCGTATTTAAGCCATGAGACTGAAAGCAGGTCTCGTAAGCCTGAACCAGGCCCATTTGCCCAACGGCAGCTGCAGCTTGCAATTCATTCAAGTGCTTAGGCCTTTGCGTCAAGCCTAAACGCGTCATCCCTTCGGCAACAGAGCCAGAAGAAACCAACACCAGCTCTAGACCCTCGGCCCTCAGAGTCGCCAATTGAGCAACCCAACCAGCAATCAGATCACGCGCTAAACCTTTACCATCATCTGTCAGCAAAGCACTGCCTATCTTTACGACCCAGCGCTTTGATTGCGCAAGAGATTGTCGCCGCTTACTCATACAACTCAACCTGACCCTTCCGTGTTATTACTGCGCATACTCGACTTCGATATCATCAAAGTCATCATCGTCATCGTCGTCGCCCGCTTTTGCCGCGTCACGCCGAGCCTTTCTATTTGCGTTGTATTCCTCTAGACACAGTCGCGCCTCTTCCTGCATCTGCCGTTTGATATCAGCTTCTTTCTCAGCAAGCTCTTCACTATCCGACTCTGCAACCGCTCTATCCTCAATCCACTGCATGATATCGAGGCAAAGTCGGTCCAATCCGACCTTACTGATGGCGGAGATTTTATACACCGGCACATCCATATTCAGCGCTGACACTAGACCTTCGCACAGCGCATCACGCTCATCTTCAGGAATCATATCCAGCTTATTCAATACCAACCAACGATCTCGAGACGCCAAAGTTGGACTGAACTTTTCTAACTCCGCCACAATTTCTCGCACCGCCTCTTCAGGGTCTTTACCGTCAAAGGGCGCCATATCGACAACATGCAACAACAGGCGCGTTCTAACCAAATGCTTTAGGAAGCGAATCCCCAGCCCTGCGCCGTCTGCTGCGCCCTTAATTAAACCCGGAATATCAGCAACTACGAAGCTTTTATGCTCCTGCACCCTAACGACACCAAGATTTGGCACCAGCGTTGTAAAAGGATAATCAGCCACTTTAGGCTTCGCTGCAGAAATAGAACGAATTAGAGTCGACTTGCCCGCATTCGGTAAACCCAAGAGCCCGACATCGGCCAACACCTGCAATTCAAGGCGAATATTTCGCGCCTCACCATCACTACCTTTCGTCGTTTGTCGCGGCGCGCGGTTTGTACTCGATTTAAAGCGAGTATTACCTAATCCGTGAAAACCTCCCTGGGAGACCACAAGAGTCTGCCCAACAGACGTTAAATCCCCAAGAACCTCCTCCGTATCAATATCAAAAATGCTCGTACCAACAGGCACCAATAACGTAAGGTCTTCACCTTTAGCGCCAGTACAATTCCGCCCACTCCCCGTCTCACCAGAGCGCGCCTTGTAGTGCCGCTGATATCGATAGTCGATCAGGGTATTGATAGAGTCGTTCGCTTCGAGAATAATCGAACCGCCATCGCCACCGTCTCCACCATCAGGCCCACCCCTCGGAATGTATTTTTCCCGACGAAAACTTAGGCAACCATTGCCACCCTTTCCAGCTTCGACAGCAATCGTGGCTTCATCTACAAATTTCATTTATCAAATCCGGTTTTTCTACGCTGATACGCAGAGTATAGAGCTAACAACCCAATGTTCGCAGCAAAAAAAAAGCCCCGCAATACGGAGCTTTTTTCGCAAATTTCAATATGGAGAAGCTTATTCCGCCGCTTCAATTACCACATATTTGCGATTCAACGGACCTTTTGTGACGAACTTAACTACGCCGTGAGCCGTTGCAAATAGAGTATGGTCCTTACCACAACCTACGTTTTCACCTGCATGGAAACGCGTTCCACGCTGACGAACCAAAATATTTCCAGCTGTCACAGTTTCACCACCAAAACGCTTAACACCTAATCGTTTCGACTCCGAATCGCGACCGTTACGGGTACTACCACCCGCTTTCTTGTGAGCCATTATCCTACTCCTCTAATTTTTTAAACATATCCGCCAACAAGCGAACAGCAATTAACCTTTAATTCCAGTGATCTTCACTTCAGTGAACCACTGACGATGACCCATTTGTTTCATGTGGTGCTTACGACGCTTGAACTTAAGAATCTTAACTTTCTTATGTCGACCATGACTAACTACCTCAGCAGTTACCTTGGCACCCTTAACAGATGGCTCACCTACTTTCACATCATCGCCGTTCACGACGAGCAACACTTTATCAAAATCTATTTTAGCGCCAGTTTCTAACTCGATTTTCTCAAGCTTAAGTACTTCGCCTTCGGTGACACGGTGCTGCTTACCACCGCTTACAATAACTGCGTACATTCTGTGTTTCTCCACAAACTAATAGACTACTCGAGGCCGCTTTAAGCGCTTATCTCTGCGTTACTTAATTACTTCGGACTAGTAAATACCTAGCTAGAAGCGCCTGTTTCTATAGGAAGCTCTTCGGCAACCCTATTACAGGGAACGTCAATGTCCTCGAGGGCGCGTGATTCTATGCGATCAAGTATTTAAATGCAAGAACATACGAAAGCTAGCTCTTTCCTTGACACCATCGCACACGACTCATACGATTCGTCTTTCATTATACATGCCTCCTACCCGCATATTTATTAGCCGATTATAGAATTACGAACCCCTAAAAATGCAGATACAAGACATTTACCACGTTGTCGAAAAAGATTTTGAGCAAGCAAACCAACTAATTACCTCACAGCTTTCGTCAGACGTCCCACTCGTCGAGAAAATAGCTGAGTATATTATCGAAAGTGGTGGCAAGCGCTTGCGCCCTCTATTGGTGCTTTTGGTGTGCGGCGCACTTGGGTATAGAGGTCAGCAACATGTCAAGCTAGCCACGGTCATTGAGTTTCTTCATACCGCAACATTACTGCACGATGACGTTGTCGATACGTCTGACTTGCGCAGAGGACGATCAACCGCGAATGCCAAGTGGGGCAATGCGCCTAGCGTTTTAGTGGGTGATTTTTTGTATGCGCGCGCATTTCAAATGATGGTGGAGCTAAAAAGCCTAGACATCATGCACACTCTCGCAGAGGCAACAAAGGTCATTGCAGAAGGCGAGGTTTTTCAACTCACTAACTGCAAAAACCCCGACATCACTGAAGAGAACTATTTCAACGTTATTCGCAACAAAACAGCCATGCTATTTGAAGCCGCCGCAAGCTCGGCCGCTAATCTGAGCGACGCCGACAAAAAGACGCACGCCGCACTCACCGAATACGGCCTTCAACTTGGGCTTGCATTCCAGCTAGTCGATGACATGCTCGACTACACTGGAAACGCAGAAACAATGGGTAAGAATGTCGGCGACGATCTTGCGGAAGGAAAGCCAACACTCCCCTTAATTCAAGCAATGAAAACCGCCAGTGAAACAGACCGCAAACTTATCCGAAAAGCTATTCGCTCGGGTGAAACTGCTAAGCTAGATCAAATCTGCCAGATCGTGAAAGCATGCGGCGCTCTAGATTACACTCAGGAGGCGGCGTTACGCTGCCAACGAGCCGCACTCACCAGCCTAAACGTTGTACCTGACTCTGAGTACAAAAAAGCGCTTATCGGACTCGCCAATCTAGCAGTATCTAGAGACAAATAGGCTGGCGAGTACTGGGTTCTCGGCATATACTGAGGCTCTGCTCAACTTTGTAGTACGAATAACCTTTGAGCACTACTTCTATTTGGGTACCGTAGCTCTTTTTGGCTGCGCCAAATTGCTTGAAACAACGCTAAGAGATACCCGCAAGAGTTTTTATGGAATCGCTTTCAGAGCTAGATGCTTCGTTTTTGTACTTAGAGTCAGACAGAGCCCCACTTAACGTTGGCGGCGCATTTGTATTTAAGAAAAAGAGCCCTCGGTCTCGGTTCAACTTTAATCGATTTCGAGAAATACTCTATAGCAAGCTAGGCAATGAACGCTTATTTAGACATCGCGTACTTGAGTCGTCGCTCAACTTAGAGCTCCCTACTTGGGCTGAAGACCCGCATTTTGATATCGACAACCACATTCACTACCTATCGCTATCAGACCTTCCTGGGCAATCAAGCCTAAACGAACTAACCGCAACAATACTAAGCAAACCGCTGGACCGTGATAAGCCCTTATGGAACGTCACCTACGTAGAAGGCTTAGAAAAGCAATCGCCATACAGCAAGCAGCACTTTGCGCTGATCATTAACATTCATATCTCTGCCGTTGACGGGAATACCGGCGACGACATTCTAAGTCAGCTATTAAAACTGGCGCCTGAGGTTCATGAACTTCCGGACGAAGAGAACTGGCAACCAAACCCTTTACCAAAGTCAACTAACTGGCTTGACGAGGCGTACAGCAACGCGTTTAGTATTCCGAAGAAACTAGCTCACATCGCTAAAGACACGGCAGCTTCAGCATTCTATGGGGTTCTAGCTGAGCGCTTAAAAGGCCTAAACCTGCCCGATGCATTGCTGAAAGTGGCAAAAACTCCAGTCAATCAGTCGGTATCGAATAAAAGAGCCGTCGACACCTTAGTTATCCCGGCATCACAGATACGAACGATCAGGCAGAATTTAAATGATGTGACAACGAATGATGTCATCATGGGAATATGCGCAGAAGCGATATGTCATTACCTGAGCGACAATAGTAAAACCCTTCCGAAAATACCTTTGATTGCGATGTCTCCCATTGCCGTTCGCTCTACGAGCTTAGAAGTAAAGTCCGGCAACCAGCTGGCCGCTAGCTTATTCTCGCTCGTCACAACGGAAAAAGACCCGATCCAGCGCATTCGTCGAATTCACGAGTCCGCACAATCATCCAGCCACTATGACGCAGCGATCTCAGCGGCGCGCCTGACAGAGCTCATACCGTCATGCATGGCCGCCCTGTCAGCGAGAGTTTACTCCGAGTTCTTACTCGCGCAGAAACACAAACCCATGTTTAACCTTCCGATCACAAACATTCCAGGTCCGCAGTTCCCGCTATATATGGAAGACAACGAGCTCATCAGTCATACCTGCGCCAGCCCGCTTTTCGACGGACTTGGTATCGGCATTACGATTGTCAGCTATAACGGGCAATATACCCTTACGACCACCTATTGCCCTGAACTCGTCAAGACGACAGAGTCGTTTAGCCATTACTTGGAAAAAGCGCTAAAAACCATTGATGAAGGCCAGCTAACAGCTAGCAGCGAAACCAACCTTAAGCCAGCGCCTCAAACAGGTCTAATCGAAGACGCAGTCGGCTTAGTGAACAACCTCTTTTCCAATAAAGAAAAGGCCGACCAATAACGGGTCAGCCTCTTGTTTTAGCCTATCTGATTGCGCCCCCCTTTATTTAACTCATAGAGTGACTGGGCTCCGTTACTGAAAGGCCCATTTAAGAAAGTCTTTTTTATCTTCCGCAGATAGGTCTGCCCAGAGTATTTTTATTGCATCAACAGCAGGTAGACCCGAACCGGGCGAAACAACCGCCCCCACCCCTGCTGCCGCAACGGCTTCTGGCGCTTCAACTTTTTGAATCGCTGGGTCACCAGAGCTCGCTAATACCCAACCTTTTTGATTCACCACATCCGCCTCAAAATTCGAGGCTAAGCGTTCCGCTTCTCTAATATTAGAAGCCTCTGCATAGCGAAACGACAACCGGTCGCCCGCCTTGACATCGATAGTCACCTCGCGAGGAACAGACTCTACCGCCTTTGAGCGCGGACTGTCTTCGCTAACCCTAGCGACACTCCAGACGCTTTCATACTGAAATAGCACAACGTGCTTACCTGGCTTTAATCCATAATCAACGGAGATACCGCTCAACAAATAGTCAGGCACTTTTTCTCCATTCACAGACAACAAAGAAACATTCTCGCCCGCCGTGAGCGAAGCAAGTTGTGCTTTAGGCAAGGTATCACCTGAGTACGTTTTCACTAATTTTCCACTCGAACATGCGCTTAACAGCAGCAGACACACCAAAAGAACTACTCGACGAGAAAAACCCATAACTACCTCTATTCAAAAAAGTTGCCGACATTCTGACGAGACTTACCATCGCTTTCAATAGCAAGCTGCCAGCTTAGCCAAAATTGTCGAATATCAACGCACATTCGACAAATGCTTAACGAGAGTGTTGATAAATGTGAATTTTGATATACATTTGATTGGGAAGGCTAATAATCAACCAAACAAAAACAATAGAGGTGATAATTATGCACGCGGCAAACCATAGAACTGGAGAGCTCGGCGATATACCATTTCGCTCAGACCGTTTCTTCTGTGTGGGCAATCAATGGTACTTTTCGACTCGCGAAGGCTTTGATAGCGGACCTTACGCAGACAAGCAAAGAGCATCTCAAAGTTTGCAACGCTTCCTTCATGTCGTTGAGAAGCTGCCCAGCATTCACTGAAAGCGGCTTAAAAAGGCAGTGAGCCATTAATCGTGTAAGCCGTCAGCTGCAAAACAAGCCACGCGTATATACCCGCAAGAACGTCATCAAGCATGATGCCGAAGCCTCCGTGCACGTGACGGTCAACGAGTTTTATTGGTTGAGGTTTCCAGATATCAAAAAGCCGAAACAATAAAAATCCGTAGATTACCCACAACCATCCTTGCGGTGCCGCAAGCATCGTAATCCAAAAACCGACAAACTCATCCCATACAATGCCACCGTGGTCATGCACCCCAAGCGCCTTCGACGCTTTCGAACAGAACCAAACCCCGACCACAAACGCAACGAGCAATAACAGCGCGTATATGTCGAGCGACAAATACTGCATCAACAAATAGATAGGTACCGCCATCAGCGTGCCTGCTGTACCTGGCGCCTTAGGGGAGCAGCCACTGCCAAAACCAAATGCTGCAAAATGAATAGGGTTCAACAGAAAACCCTTAGGCAACTTACTCAAAATGGACGTACCCCCGTTTCAATTGTTTGATATCAAGGCCTTCTGCACCAAGAAGCTCTAAATCCGTGCCGTCAACACTTGCGGCAACATTCCCAATAACCGTTAAGGGTGTCGAAGAGTTTTTCATCAAGTCCGGCATATCACCAGGCTTCACCGTAAACAACAATTCATAGTCATCTCCTGCCCCGAGCGCAAGCTCCGTCGAATGCTTTGGATAAACCTTACTCAGGGCGCTCGAAATGGGCAATGTACGCGCATCTATCGACAGACAAACATCCGATCGCTGAGCAATATGACACGCATCACTCAGCAGGCCATCCGAGATGTCGATGCATGATGAAGCGTTATCCAGCAAGTGCTTACCTAACTCAAGTCTGGGCTGAGGACAATAAAACCGATGTTCCAGCACATATTCACTACTCCCAGCAGTCGCATCAGTATGATTGTCAGAAAGCACTAATTTAAGGCCAGCCCCGGCATCACCCAAAGTACCTGAAACCACAAGTAGGTCGCCGGGCTGAGCGCCGGATCTCATAAGACCTGCATCAACCGGCAACCAGCCATGCACCTGAATCGAGACACTCAAAGGCCCTCTCGTCGTGTCACCGCCAACCAGGGCGACACCATACAGCTCAGACATGCCGGCTAATGCTGCAGCAAAGCCGTTGAGCCACTCGGCATCAGCACTAGGCATTGTAAGCGATAGGGTAAAATGAGAAGGACTTGCTCCCATAGCGGCAAGGTCACTCAAAGCCGAGCCTAACGCTCGTGTTGCGACATGTTTACTCTGCATCCCCGGCGGAAAATGAACACCCTCAACTAGGGTATCAATGGAGCAGCAAAGCTTTGTGTTGAGAGGAGGGACAATAACCGCACAGTCATCACCAGGGCCGACAATGACGCTTTCATCTCGAGGCCCAAGCGCATAAAAATAGCGCTTTATCAGGTCAAACTCCGAAACAGTGGACTCAACCATAGGGCCTACGACAGATGCTTAAGACTTCTTAAAGCGGCTTGTTTCTGCAGAGCGCAGTCGCAAGCTAAGCTTATCCAAAATACTATTAATATATTTGTGGCCATCAGTGCCGCCAAATTGCTTGGCTAGCTCAACCGCTTCATTGAGCACTACTCGATATGGGATATCAACACGGTGCATCAGCTCGTAGGTTCCCATTCTCAGCAGCGAGACCTCAATCGGATCTACATCTGTAATAGCTCGGTCCAGGAACACATCAAACTGCTTATCTAACTCATCTACCATCTTGGGAATCGCGTAGAAAACCTCGCTAAAGTACTCAATATCAACCTTAGCGAAATCATTGTCAGTACGGAACTCCGCTTCGATTTGACTCAAAGACGACTGCGACAACTGCCATTGGTACAGAGCTTGAAGCACCAGCTTTCTAGCTCGTTTGCGTTGTGACGTACTGGGCCCTTTAGGCGCTTGCGTATCGGACACTTAAATACCCGCTCCTTTGAAAAGCTGAAGCATCTCTAACACCGACATTGCAGCCTCAGCGCCCTTATTACCAGCTTTAGTGCCTGAACGCTCAATCGCTTGTTCAATCGAGTCAACGGTCAAAACGCCAAATGCAACCGGCATCGCATACTCAAGAGACAACGACCCAAGCCCCTTGGTGCACTCTCCAGCAACATATTCAAAGTGTGGAGTACCACCGCGAATCACAGCACCTAGTGCCACAATTGCATCGTATTTTTTGCTTTCAGCGATACGTTTAACGGCTAATGGAATCTCGAAGGCACCCGGTACGCGATAGATTTCAATATCGCTTTCTGGGATACCTTGGCGAACCAACGCATCGATCGCACCTTCTAACAAGCTTTCCACTACAAAACTATTGAAACGCCCCACCACCATCGCAAACTTACCGGAGACATTTTTGAAGTCGCCTTCATACGTTTTAATGTTTCTCATACTCTATCGCTCTTAATCAATTAACTGTTGTACTAGCTGAGGCTTTACTTTTCAGCGTACGGAATAAACTCTACGACTTCCAAGTCAAACCCCGAAATAGCGGAAAACTTGACTGGAGGATTGAGAAGACGCATTTTTGTCACGCCAAGATCTCGTAATATCTGCGAACCGGTGCCGACCGTTAGATACGCGCCAGTACCGGTCTGCGCAGTTGCTGGTCGATCAGCATAAAAGTCATCTAGTCGCTCTGCCAAGTCCTGCTCTGCGTATTCACGCAACACCACCAGTACGCCAGCACCTTCTTGCTGAATACGCTCCATGGCGCGATGCGAAGACCAGCTTTCAGAGCCCTCTTTTTTCACGCCCAAGGTATCTCGAAGGATATCGGGAGACTGCACACGTACAACCGGCGAATCGGCTTGTTCGAGATCGCCTTTCACAAAGGCCATATGTGTATTCTGCTGCAAGGTATCTTTATAGGTGATGAGTTTGAAAGGGCCGTACTCTGTATCAATTTCTTTCTCATCTTGGCGCACTACCGTTTGCTCATTCATCGCACGGTAGTGAATCATATCAGCGATTGTGCCGATTTTTAGATTATGTTCCTTGGCAAAAACTTCCAAGTCCGGACGACGTGCCATGGTGCCGTCTTCATTCATAATCTCAACAATGGCCGCCGCCGCTTCAAAGCCTGCCATACGCGCTAAATCGCAACCAGCCTCGGTATGCCCTGCACGGCTCAAAACACCACCTGCTTGCGCTGCTATCGGAAAAACATGACCGGGCTGAACAATATCTCTCGGCTCAGTATTACGACCTACCGCAACACGGATAGTGTGCGCTCGATCTGCTGCAGAAATACCGGTGGTAACGCCTTCTGCCGCCTCAATAGAGGCTGTAAAGTTAGTGCTAAATTGAGCATGATTCGCTTGTACCATTGGGTTGAGACCCAAAAAATCACAACGCTCTCGTGTTAAGGTCAAACAAATTAGACCACGTGCGTTTGTCGCCATAAAGTTAATATCTTCGGGGCGCACCTGTTCTGCCGCCATGACTAAGTCGCCTTCGTTTTCGCGATCTTCATCATCCATCAACACAACCATTTTGCCTTGACGAATATCTTCGACAAGCTCTTCAACAGTATTGAGCTTCATTAAGCCTCCATATAATCGAACACCAAACTAGTGGCGCCCGGTAAAACCATGAGCGTACAAAAAATCTTTATCTAGCGCGCTAGCAGGCTCACTCGGCTTGCTAACACTTCCCGCATTCAATAGCCGCTCTGTATAACGAGCGATCACATCCACTTCCAAATGCAAAGAGGTCCCTACCAAATACTCTGGAATAATCGTGTTGCCTGCTGTGTGCGGCACGATATTTAAACTAAAACCTTCAGGGCGCAGCGCTGTTACCGTTAGGCTAACACCATCCACCGTAATCGAGCCTTTTGCTGCGATGTATTTATGTAACTCAGCAGGCGCATCAATATCATAACGCGTCGAGCGCCCGTCTTTCGTAATTCGAGCAACGTGGCCAACGCCATCGACATGCCCGCTCACCATGTGTCCACCCAATCGCGTCGACAAGGTTAACGCTTTCTCAAGGTTGACTCGCGACCCGACCGTAAAAGCCCCAATATTAGTGTTGCCTAAGGACTCAATCGAGACATCCGCTTCAAAGGCATTGCCCAGCAAACTAACAACGGTAAGGCACACACCGTTTACAGCAATGCTATCGCCTAACTGGACATCGCCAAGGCACAACTGCCCAACATCGATCACCAAACTCAAATCATGTGTTTGACGAACGACTTTATCGATTCGCCCAATTGCTTCGATAATGCCTGTAAACATGAATACCTAGCTACAATTTTGTTGAGGCACGCACTCGCGCACTAGTCATCCCGGTCATCGCGCGGGAACATATGTCAATCTAAGGTCATCACCGACCATTCGAGTCTCTGTCAACTTTAGACCATGGGCTTCATTCATGCTATCCAAGCCCAAGTCAAACAAAGGCCTTGCTCGACTTCCCATTAATTTCGGCGCCATATACACCACCAACTCATCCCAGCATTGCTGTGCAATAAATGCACCGGTCATTACCGCACCGGCCTCAACGAGTACTTCATTACACTCATGCTTTGCCAGCACTAGCATTACGTCATCAAGACACGGCATGTCGCCATCAAAACTCAATGGAATCGATTCGACCCAAGCCGGCATCTTCTTGTCGGCAACGCCGCAGAAGTGCAGCACTTTTGCCGAATCGTTAAAAAACTGTTCATCCCCAGATAACTTGCCACGCCAATCGAATACCGCCCTGATTGGCTGCCGTAAAATTCCGTCGTTCGACCTTAACTCAGAATCTCTGACCGTCATTGCTGGGTTATCGCTTAACACGGTGCCGGAGCCGGTTAAAACAACTGAGCTACGTGCTCGTAAGCGCTGCACGTCCGCCCTGGCATGCGGTCCCGTAATCCACTGGCTTTCACCGGAGGCCATTGCTGTTCGACCGTCCAAGCTCATCGCCATTTTAATCCGGACAAAAGGTCGCCCTGAAGACATCCGTTTGATGAACCCTGGATTAAGCGCGTTAGCCTGCTCGGACAACAATCCGACCCGAACGCTTATATTTGCATCAACTAATCGCCGAACACCATTACCGGCCACCAAAGGGTTCGGGTCTTTCATCCCAATCACAACGCCTGCAACGCCTGCCTTAATCAATGCGTCTGCGCACGGGCCAGTTCTACCTTGATGACTACAAGGCTCTAGCGTGACATAAGCTGTCGCTCCCTGAGACCGTAAGCCCGCCTCAGCCAGCGCATTGACCTCTGCGTGAGCCTGACCTGCCCGGACATGCCAGCCCTTACCAACAATTTCGCCCCCAGCAACCAATACGCAACCGACACGTGGGTTTGGATCGGAACTGTAGAGACCATTGGCGGCCAAACGCAGCGCCTCTGCCATATATTTGCAGTCTTGCTCCGTCCACTCTTGAGCAGAGTCATCACACCGCATCATTCATTCCTCGTCGAACCCAACACTGACACGCAACGAGCGTTTCACTGCTTGCCGTCGCCGCCGATCGAACCATCATCAACACGCTCGCCTTCGCGCGATAAACGTTCAACCTCTTCTTTAAACTCATTAATATCTTGGAAGCTACGATAAACCGACGCAAACCTAACGTAAGCAACATCATCCAAGCTTCTCAACTCTTGCATCACGGCTTCGCCGACCATCAACGAGGTAACTTCTCTTTCGCCCGTCGAACGCAAACGATACTTGATGTTGTTAATCGATTTCTCTATCGCCTCAATACTCACTGGACGCTTTTCCAAGGCACGAGAAAAACCACGATTAAGCTTGTCTTCATCGAAAGGCTGACGCGTTCCATCTTGCTTGACCACACGAGGCATCAATAGCTCCGCTGTTTCAAACGTCGTAAAACGCTCTTTACACGACACGCACTCGCGACGTCGGCGGACTTGATCTCCCTCAGAGACCAGCCGCGAGTCGATTACCTTCGTATCATTTGCCTTACAAAACGGGCAGTGCATCACTCAACCTCGGTGCTTTGTCACGAATTAAGTAGACCTATGCGTAGACAGGTAAACGAGCGCAAATCTCTTTAACCTTAACCTGCGTCGACGTAATAACGCTGTCATCGTCTGGATTCGCAACCAAGGCGTCTAAGACGTCACACATCCAACCTGCCAATTGCTGACAATCGTCTGCATTAAAGCCACGACGCGTCACCGCAGGCGTACCAATACGTAAACCACTCGTCACGAACGGAGAGCGTGGGTCGTTAGGCACAGCATTTTTGTTCACTGTAATATTAGCGCGACCCAAGGCGGCATCTGCATCCTTACCCGTAATATCTTTATCCACTAGATCCAACAAAAACAAGTGGTCATCAGTGCCATTCGACACGACGTTGTAACCACGCTCTTGAAACACGCTAACCATTGATTGCGCATTGACAACGACCTGAGCTTGGTAGGTTTTAAATTCTTCGGACATCGCTTCTTTAAAGCATACTGCTTTCGCTGCAATCACATGCATCAATGGGCCACCCTGACTTTCAGGGAACACTGCAAAGTTCAGTTTCTTCTCCAGTGCTTCGTTAGACTTCGCTAAGATCAAACCACCACGAGGGCCACCCAGTGTTTTATGGGTAGTCGTAGTCGTAACATCTGCAATATCAACCGGACTAGGATAGACACCCGCCGCTACCAAGCCTGCGATATGCGCCATATCGACAAACAAATAAGCACCCACTTCGTCAGCAATCGCTCTAAAACGCTTCCAATCGACAATGCGAGAGTAAGCTGAAAAACCCGCAACGATCATTTTTGGTTTGTGCTCACGCGCCAAACTTTCAACTTGTTCGTAATCAATCTCGCCCGTCGCATCATTCAAACCGTACTGAACCGCGTTATAAATACGACCAGAAAAGCTAACAGAAGCGCCATGTGTCAAGTGACCGCCGTGCGCCAAACTCATACCCAAGACGGTATCACCAGGCGAGCACAAGGCCATGTAAACAGCTGCATTTGCTTGCGACCCAGAATGCGGCTGAACATTGGCATAGTCTGCCCCAAACAGCTCCTTCGCTCGATCGATCGCTAGCTGCTCAACAACGTCAACATGCTCACAACCGCCGTAGTAACGTTTCCCAGGATAACCTTCGGCATACTTGTTGGTTAGTACAGAACCTTGCGCTTCCATCACCCTAGGGCTGGTATAGTTTTCAGACGCAATTAATTCGATATGTTCTTCCTGACGCGTAGCTTCTGCATTGATTGCATTAGCGATATCGTCGTCAAAACCAGCAATTGTCATATCACGAGTAAACATAGGGAAAAGCCTCTTTGATCATCTAACAGGACTGGCAAAGCGAAAATGAGACGCTCTGCTCAAAAAACGCGCCATTCTATACGATTCTTTCCACAAACTCATCTATTTCTAGGCGCTTCAGCCATCAGAACATACGGACTTAGATTGTGATTGCCAAACCCAGCTATTTTCGCTAACTTTTCGCGCAAATCATCCAGATAGTTATCGTCGATTGGAGCAGCACCATGGCGCAATATTAGAATCAACCCCATTTATTTTTAGTTACGTTTTGATGGGTGGGTGGGTAAGCTAATAAAAAATGAAGATTCAACCCACCCAATGATCTAGATATCTTCAAATAATGAACAAATACATAGAATTTAGTTACCTTTTACCCTCCTTGAGCCCCAAAACTTAACTTTTTACGACCAAAAGCCACCAAAGTAAATAGCCATTTTGCCCACTGAAACTTCGAATTTTTCACTTCAATCTTCTATAAAGTGTGGCGACCCCAACTCCTAATTGTTGAGCAACCTTTTCCTTAGTCATTCCAGACGCAATCAAAGTCCTCGCGGATTCAATGAGATCATCATCTACGGGTTTTCGCCCTTTGTATTTGCCTTCTGATTTCGCACGATTAATCCCTATTCTCTGCCGCTCCAACATCTGCTCTCGCTCCAGCTCGGCCAACCCACTCAACATAGTGAATAACAACTTTCCAACGCCTGACGTAATATCGATCCCCTGAAGTTGATCCACAAACACCGACACACCTTTCTCTTGGAGCAACTCAACGGTTTCAAGAACCTCTGAGGTTTTCCGCCCAAGACGGCTCACATGATAAACAATCAAGGTATCTCCACTCTTTAGCTCAGCTAAAAGATTCTGGAATTTAGGCCTATCTGTTGTCGTGCCAGTAAAGCACTCCGTAACAACGCAATCATGATCGTATTTGTCCGACAGATAATCGGCTTGTTGTTTTACATCTTGGTCTTCCGTAGAAACCCTAGCGTATATGTATTTCATCGCACCTATCACTGTGTTTAGGGAGTTAGTGATAGTCTATCATTAACATGCTATATATAAACCCTAATGATAGCCTTACAAGGCAAAACTCCTGCTACTAATGAAGGATGATCTATTGATAGAGCTAAAAAGGCAGAAGAAAGCTTGAGGTTTTTTGTGCACTGACTTTGCGAGATAAACGGACTAAAACTTTAATAGGCCACCGCTTCGGTTAACACCAATAAGCAGACATGTCGGCCGTGAATAAAATCACAACGGCTGTTGGTGAATTGCGGACCTTGCGTAGATTTCGGTTTTGAAAGTAAAGCTGACCCTGTATCTCATGGTCTGGGCACATTGGCTTTTATACAAATCGGTCATTTTTATAGATTAAAGGGCTTTGACCCCTTAGATTCGTTTTGACCCCTTAGATTCGTTCAACTACGTCCTAGAGAGTCACGACTTAAATGTTGTGCGCATGTTTTATCAGCGGGTATTGGTCATGGATAGTGGAAAGATTGTGGAGCAAGGTGCAGTAGATGACGTTATCAGAAATCCTCAACATCCATTCACACAACAACTAATCGCAGCGATTCCGGGCTGGCCGTATTCTAAATACGGCTCCAAATCATTCCTTGGTAAAGCGATAGATCGCTATACCAAGCGACATAGAACACCGTCCTTTTAGAAAGCCTCATCAGACAGGACTCCCATTAAACTAGCACCTTTTACCAACGCCAACCACATTGAGATTTATAAAATTAGTGCTTTACTTACATAACCAGTTGACAGTTATTTTATACGTTAATCATTTTGGTTATATAGGTGGAGATTCTTCATGATAAATTTTATATTCGGTACAACTCTTATTTTTCTTTTTTCGTTTTCGAATGCGTACGCGGAAAAAGTCTCGCCACTTAAGGTAGACGGAGCAGAAACGGTGGAGACGGCAAAAGCAAAAAGCCTTTTTGACAGTGGCATAATGTTCGTTGACACCAGAAAAAACTCCGATTGGGACGCAGGCAGAATACCCGATGCAGTCCACTTGGAACTAAAAAGCAATTTCACCGAGGCATCACTAAGCGGAGAAGCTAAAAAAGATGAAGCCATCGTCTGCTATTGTAATGGTGCCAGTTGCCTACGGTCTTCAAAATGTAGCGAACAAGCTGTGGGTTGGGGTTTTTCAAAAGTATACTACTATAGAGATGGCTTCCCTGCCTGGAAGGCAGCTGGACACCCTGTCGAATAGCCTTAAAAGCAAAAGAAACAGCAGATTTTGGAGAACCAAAAGAAGGGCTTTCTATGAGCTTACGCTTCCGCATCACGCTAGCCTCCTTAGTTAGCGTGTTCATTGTTGCCTTAGCACTAATCATTAGCTCCAAAATGATTTCTGCCAACTGGGCAGAGAGATATGAGTCCGCCACTTATCGTGCTAACCAAGTACTTTGGAATAAAATCGTTTCGAGTCAACAGGATAAAATGGCAGCCGAAATGGGTGCCATCACGCGCGACCGCAACTTGCGCAAACTCATACTTAAAGGCGACTCCGACACACTGACGGAAGAGGCTGCCCCTACCTTTCGTCGATTAAGTTCCTCTGGAATCATCACCAAACAACAATTGACCGGCTTGGATAGTAAAATACTATTTTCAATGCCAAATACACAGCCAGGGCAAAGCGAAAAATATACGGTTCAACAAGCGCTTGAGCAGGGGAAAGCGATCAGGGGCGTTGCTATGGATAGTGACGGACTGGTGATTGAAGTGTCATTTCCTGTACTTCAAAGAGGTAAGGTAATTGGGGCTGGTATCTTTATAATTGGCCTGGATGCAGCACTGGCCGACTTTAAGCTTAACAATGATTCAGAAGTCACCGTTATAAACTCCACCGGAAATCTCGAAGCAACCACAAATTCTGACCTCTTCGATGGGCTCAACATTTCACTCCCGGATCTCGGTATAGCGGATTACCAGGAAATAGAACATGAGGGCAAACACTATGGAGTCACCATTACTCCTATTAAAGATCCCGAAGGCCAATCCATTGCCCATCTAGTTGACATACAAGAACACACTTTATCTATTGCTGCTGCGAACAATATCAGCAACACCAGTTATGTTACTACCTTAGCGATATTGACCCTTGTCGGCTTATTTTTCGCTTGGTACGTTCGCAGATCCTTTTTACCCATCGAAAGCGCCGTTCGCACCATGGAAAAAATCTCCGAAGGAGATCTCACTGTTCAGATCGAACAAGGTTCAGACGACGAGGTTGGCAGACTTTTGCGGGGAATGCATACCATGTCGGCAAACCTTAGAGACATGCTGACACAGTTGGTAGAAATAACGAGTCAACTCACTCAATCAGCGTCGGATTTGAAAGGCAGCGCTGACGACTCAAGCGAAGGCGTGCAATCTCAGTTGTCTGAGATTGATCAAGTTGCGACGGCCATGAATCAAATGACGGCCACAGTTCACGATGTAGCGCAAAATGCTGCATCAACCGCAAGCGAAGCGAGTAGCGCAAATAATGACTCAGAAGAAGTGAAACTTGTGGTGGAAAGCGCCATTGCCTCTATTCACGCTCTCCATAAGGATATTCAGTCCTCCTCCGAAGCCATTCAGAAACTACAACATGAGACGAGTGAAATTGGAGGAGTATTAGAAGTTATTCGTGGCATTGCAGAACAAACTAACTTGCTAGCATTAAACGCTGCAATTGAAGCCGCTAGAGCAGGTGAGCAAGGTCGGGGCTTCGCTGTCGTTGCAGATGAAGTTCGCACATTGGCAGGACGCACACAACAGTCCACAGAAGATATCAACACCATGATAGAACGTTTGCAAAATGGTGCAAACGAAACCGTATCAAGCATGCAAATCAGCCTGGACCAAGTGCAAACAAACGTCGAAACGATTATTAAAACCGGCGATTCGTTGCAAACCATTACCCAAGCAATCTCAAGCATCAACGATATGAACCTACAAATCGCTAGCGCTGCAGAAGAGCAAAGCGCGGTCGCAGAGGAAGTCAACCGCAACGTGGTCAATATCGCAAAAGTGGCAGAGGATAGTGCCTTCCGCGTAGATCAAACCAGAAATGCTAGCGGGCAGCTTGGCGGACTAACCGGCCGCCTCGGCAAAATTGTCGGTAAGTTTAAACTCTAGGAATTTAAGTGGAATTTAAGGGGTCGAATTTAAGGGGTCAATTTAAGGGGTCAGAAGGGGTCAGAGCCCTTTCAGTACAGTTTGCATTGAACCAAGAGATCGAGCTATTTTCTGATGGCGACTACTTCGCTGCGGACGTAAAACAAACGCAAACCATGCTGCGTATAATCGAAAAAAATCATACAGCGATTGTTAAAGCACTTGCCGTCGATTCCACTCGTACCTGATCCGCTATTTAGCGAAAGCCGGTGTCAAAACGGTGTCAAAGTCGGCGTGTTTTAGGTTGGCTTTTGTCTAACACCCAGCGAAAATCATTTCACCCGTTAAGTCCGCTTATCTCAC
>CAJWBE010000036.1 GCA_913020045.1 uncultured Oleiphilus sp. | reverse complement strand
GCATTGAGAGTTACCTTTTGTTTTGATTTTAGATTCGCACCTTTATCAAAACGGGTAACTCTCTTCATTTCAAGATGAAGTGTCAGATTAAGTCGGGACTAATACAGATCATTAAACGTGGTCTGTCCCCGATTTACTCTCCTTCCAATCACGCACACTTGGGCTGTATGACGCGGATGTTGGCGTCAAGTATGTTGAGCTCGGCGGTTAGCATGTCGTGAAAGCTGTGCAGCTTTTCGGGAATTGATGCCTTAGGAACGTTCTTAACATTGTTTGCTTGTTTATACGATTGAAGTATATAGAGCATGTATCTCGCTGCTGTTTTTTCATCGGCGCTGCCGCGTTTTAGAGCGGCTTCATCGTTAATGGCTAATCGAGATACGAGCTCTACCATCGCAGTATTAGGGCCTTGTTCCAAAAAGAACGCCCTTGATTCATTGATCATGAATTTTTGGCTGCCGTCTTCTTCGAATATTCTAATGTCGTAGTGTTTTTTTAAGTTCTCACAGACTTTCTGGACAAATGCATCACTAAGCGTTGGCTTAATTCGTGAGCTAAAACTGATGATATGGAAGTCAGTCGGGTCGAAAAAATCATAATTGAACGAAAACTGAAATATATCCTTTTTACCATAGGTGATTTTGATTTCTTCACCGGGCGCTATATCTTTGTCGGTGATGAACGCGATACTTTCGCCGTCCTCAAATTGAACACGTTGAGGGAAAATATTGCTTTTTGTATTGTGGTTGAACAGATCCATTCCCGGTAAAAAACCAAGGCTGCCGCCCCAGCATCTCTCACGATAAATCAAACTAGCAAGTAATACATGTTGCTTGTCCAATGAAGGGTCTTTTGTGCAAACCGCATGGACCAGATATTCCCACTGCATTTTTGAGGTCTGAGCGAGTTTCGCAAGCAGGGGGTTCATTGTGTTCAGTATTGCGAAGTCTTGAGGTGTAAAAAAGCATACGCTTCGGCTTTCTCTTTCGGAGACGGTTCCACAGAACTCAAAGTAACCTTGGTAAGGTGAGTTTTTGTCTGCGAGCTGTGTTGCCATGGCATGAATTAGACTTTGGATGTCACCATTTGGATCCTCTGAAAAATCTACTGAGTCGGAGCGCGGAATCATCATTGACAAGGGGAATTTACCTAGGAGAGTCCCTTTGGGTATTGACTCTGTTGCATGCATTCCTAACAGGCCGTTGATATCTTTTTGTTGAACTCTTGGGTCCATCTCAAAACCAAGCTTCCCCATACGTGTCAAAAACGTTTCAAATCGTGAGGTAGACATATCGCGAGTTCCTGCAACTAAATGTTTGTTGTTAAAAAAATAGCGCGGAATTATTCCATAATAACTTAGGATACTTCGCTGTGTGGGTTATCAAAACGAGAAATAAACTCTCGCTTCAGCAGTTCCGTAGCGCGTGTAATCGTGAAGCGATTACATAGTGGCCATCTATATAACTGTTAGCGATCGATCGCATTGCCAAAGTAATTGAGGCGGGAGTTTAACCGTGCTTGGTGTCATCACTCTCTTTTTAACTAAGGGGTGTTGGAGTCTTCGTCTTGCAAGGGCTTCACGATTCCGTGGGTGAATGCTTTCACAATCTCGTTGTAGGTTCCGTCTTTTTTAATTTTTTCTAGAGCTTCGTTTATTTCGCTTATAAACGTCGTCATGTGGAGGGTTTTAGGGATTATTAGATAGCCACTGTTGAGAGAGAACGCGACTGGCAGTGACATGATGTTGTCTTCAATTTCGAGAAGCTGTGTGTGGAAGTCTCCTGAGGTCTGCTCAAGGATGACGCTGTCAATCCTGCCGAGCGCGAGCATTTTGAAATTATCAGTAGGGTCATTACTGACATGGACGGTGAATAAGCCATTGTTTCGCGCTTCGTCGAACGCCTGCCCATACGACCAGCCTCTATTGACGCCAATCACTTTGCCCTTAAGATCTTCGATGGAGTTATAGTCAAACGACTTATTCTTGTTAACAAATAGGACTAGTTTTTCTTCATAGAGTGGGTTTGAGAAATCATACGTTTTGATGCGTTCATCATTCTTGTAAGCGCCGCCAACGGCACCTTTTCCGGCCTCACTAAATAGTAACGCTCGTTTCCAGGGGTAAGCTTTGATGTCCGCTTTATTGTTTGACTGCCTAATAAGTTCTTTCAATAGGCGAGGATACAAACCGTCGGCAGAAGTGCCTTCTGTTTTGTACATATAAGGTGGGTAGCTGCTGTCGACGAATATCGTTAACCCAGTTGTCTTATGAGCATAGGTGTTGCTGCCTAAACCTAAGATGAACAAAGCAACGCAAAAGAAATGTCCAAACTGAACGCCTTTCACAACAATTACTACGCTCCATTCTGACTTGCCGCTTTCGTCTTGTATCGCTTATTCACGCAGCAGACACCGACTAAATGCATGACTAGAAAAACCTACTTGTCTTTAAGTATAGATGGTTTTTGGACGTGATCTCCTTGTTTTCTAAAAAGACTGTTAATTATCTCTTTTCCATTTGCGCCTCTAAAGGAGCTTTTCACTGATCCCGACACTTTGGTCGCACTAGCGCGCCCAAACGAGCAGATAAAAATTCGCTCTTCTAGTTCTTTAGAGTAGGAACGTAATCAGGCAAAGTGCTAAAGTAAGCCTTTGGTAATTCTATGGGACGTAAGGTATGACACTGTTGATCATTTATCTGGCCATCGCGATAGGTGTGTCTTTTATGTGCTCAATTCTAGAAGCTGTTTTATTGTCTATTACGCCTAGTTTTGCGGAACAAACGTTGGTTGATAAACCTCGGCGCGGCGCGAAGCTGGCGGCGGTTCGTGAAAAACTCGACGAATCATTGTCTAGTATTCTTATCCTGAACACATTTGCCCATACCATGGGTGCTGCGGGCGTCGGTTCTCAGGCGCTACAGGTTTTTGGACAAGAGTGGGAAACGCTGATTGCCGTGGTACTGACCTTGGCGATTTTGTATTTTTCGGAAATTATTCCCAAAACACTTGGTGCGACATTTTGGCGCCAGCTCGCGATACCTTCTTCATACGTGATTTCTTGGTTGGTCAAACTCGTATATCCCTTGGTCTGGTTGGCTACGCGCATTACCAAGCTGTTTACTCACTCGAAAGAAAATGAAATTACGCGTGAAGAGATTATCGCGCTGGCCTCGCTTGGTCATAAGGACGGTAACTTGTTCACGCAGGAGAACCAATACCTATCCAATGTATTGAACCTTAGGGAAGTCACAACCGATCAGATTTTGACGCCAAGAACGGTCGTTCATATGCTGCCTCAATCGATGACCATCAGTGAAGCGCTTGATAACCCTGAAACACGACAGTTCACGCGTATTCCTCTGTATGGAGAGAATATTGACGATATTCAAGGCAAGGTGATTCGAGCGGATCTCTATGAAGCGGAGCGTTCTGGGCGAGGAGACCACGCTGTTCAGACCGAGTCTAAGCCTATTTTACGTGTGTCGGAAAAAATGCCCGTGCAGCAGTTGCTCGATCAGTTTATTAAAAAGCATGTGCATTTGTTTTTGGTTGAGGATGAGTTCGGGCAGACGGCTGGAGTGGTGACCTTGGAAGATGCGATCGAAACGTTACTGGGCAGAGAAATTGTTGATGAAAGTGATCAGGTCGAGGATCTGCAAGCGCTAGCGCGATCAAACTATCGGGATCGTTTACGTGAAGATAAGGCCCGACAGGAATAACTAAGTCAAACCCGCTGATGAGTTTGAGCTGGACTGGCCAATCCTGATTTATTGCCTTTCCGTCGTTTTTTGGCCAGTAACAAGACTAGGACTCGTAGCGAAGCTAGATTAGTCGGCCAGACTCTTCTAGAGCTTATAGGGTGATTTTCTTTGCAATACTAGGCTCCTTTATATGGCAGACGGCTTACAAAGATTATATTTTATCGTATGTCTCTTTTTAACGAGTCATCTCGGGTTATCGATTGGTGCCGTTGAGGCAGCTGACCGTCCTATCAATGTTGGCTTTGTGCCGACCAATTCTTTTTATCTTGATTCAGAACAGACCAAAGGCTTGTTAGCCCCCTTCACCGACTGTTTACTATCTCAAGCTTTCGCTGTTAATTACATTGAGCAACCCACTTATCAGCGAATGATGCTCTCCTTGGAGCAGGGTATTCTTGATTTGGGCTTGAACCTTGTTAGGACAAATGCTCGAGACAAACAGGCGCACTATGTCTCTGATCTTATCAATACCAGAACCATGTTGATAAAGAGCAAAAAGACCCAGTTTGACCCAGGTAGCTCTATTGTTGGTACGCGGCTCGGCACGCATTTTATTAGTCAATTGACTGCCATGGGAATTAATGCTGACGTGAAGGTGCAGTCCTTTGAACAGTTAATAGAAATGTTCAACCTCGGCAGAATAGACGCCATGGTTGAAGCGGAACTTTTCCTAGTTGGAAAGTACGAGCAAATAAAAGGTTACCCCGACGAGTTAGATTACGAGAGCATTTCGGACGTTATTGGTGGCGGATATTTTTCGTTCGATTACATGGAGCAGCATCCCAAATATCTTGAGGGCTGGGCCGAGCAGGTAGGCCACTGTCGTCGCTCATTTCCGCAAGTTCCCTAAGATACAAGTGTCTAAATTAAGGTTTTGGGGCTTATGGTTGTCTGTGTGTATCTGGTTCTGTGTTAGTTTTTGAGTGGCGTTTCGAGTGTGTGATATTTGAACTATAGTGTTGGGTAGCGTTTGCAATATTACCTTGGCTTATTGGGGGCCTCATGACAGCTCGAGTCCGCATATCTATTTTTTCTTCTTATTTGCTTTTCCTTTTTCGGTGCTTAATGCAGAGGAAACGATCAAAGTTGCTTTTGGTAATGCGTTGGCCCCGTGGGTGATGCCGGATAAACATGAAGGCATTGTGGTTGAGATTATTGAGGCAGCGCTGACCCCTTTGGATTATAAAATAGAGAAGGTCTATTTACCCTATGCGCGTCGCTTAAAGTCATATCAGCTTGGGCTAGTTGATGTGGTGTCTGATATTAATACCAGTACCATCCAAAATGAGCATCTGACGGGTTTCTTTTCAGATATCTCCTACGCCTACGAGAACTTTGTTTATACGCTTAAAAAGCGAGAGTTTCAGTTTGAGACGCTCTCCGATCTAGTCGATTACCGCTTAATGTCTTGGCAGGGCGCGGTAGCGCATTTGGGCGACGAATATGCAGAAATGGCTCAAAATAGTCCCCTTTATAGTGAACATCATGACCAGTCAGTACAGGTCAAAATGCTTTATTTGGAGCGTGTTGACGCGATTCAAATGGACAAACAGATATTCAATTATTATCGAAAAGAGGTTGGACGCGAGGGCGAAATTGATATCTCGCCTGACGTTGATGAGTTTGCATTTTTGGGAGAAAGCCCAAACGGTTATTTGTTTCGTAGCGCAAAAGTTCGAGACGAGTTCAATCAGCAACTCAAGAAGATCAAAGCCTCAGGTATCTACCGCCGCATTATGAACCAACATAACTTCACACCATTATCCGTACCGCTTGTTTCAAACGACTGAACTCATCTAGTCCCTGTATTTCTGGGCTGACTTTTAATCTGTCACCATGTCTGCCGCGACCTTATGCATCATGCGCCCGCCGTTTCTAAGTGATCGATAGAATGTATCGAGCGTGTCGCGATGTTTCGCTTCAAAAGGCTTAGCGATTTGGCTCGCGATAGGGAGTTTTTCTAGTGCATAGAAAGGCTCTTCCGCGATTGAATAGTGCATCGTTTCGATTTTTTCAATGGTCTTGTCGTAGGCGCTTGCCATGAAATCAACGGTGCCCGCCACAAAGGTTTTACTGGTTGAATCGATGGTTGGCGATGTGTCGCGATTTTGTTCTTCAACCGAGACCAGCTGGGAAGCTGGCTGTTGGTAATAGTTGGTTTCGTAGGGCTGAATACTTTCCTCTTTGTTGATCCAGTTTGCGATCAATGCGTAAACTTTTTCAGAGTGTGCTAGCCGGACCGGAGAGGTGCCGCTTAGGTGAGCGGATCGAACGTTTATGGGCTTATAGGACGGGGCTTTGTTAACCTGAGAGCAAAGAGCGTTATTCGTCATGTTCTGGTTGAACACATTGTGTCTTCGGTCTTGAGTACCACCTGAAATGAAGTAATGTCGGCTGGACGCTAGGAAATATGAATTGGCGCTTGGGCGCTTACGCTCTTCTTCAGCATTGGCATGCGTGTTACTAGGTAGCGCTTGTTTTTTGTTGAGTCGATAATCTAGCCAATCCGCCAGAAGGCTGACGTAGTAAATCGGAAGATGCCTGAAAAAATCACCGCTCAAGTAAATCATATTGCTAGCTATTGAGCCTTGATTCGGGTTCCCCAGATAGACACATTTTGACAAGGCCTTTAGCCATCGTTGCTCGCTGCTTTGTGCAATATTCTGAGTGTGGCTGAGCAGGGCACCACCGCCGCTGAAACCGACTAACATTAGATCATTTATTTCAATTGGGTAGGCCGAGAATAATTGGCTTAACTGCTCAGAAAAATTTAGGCCGTTTTTCTCTAGCGAAAGTCCTGTGTTGTAGCGCAGATAAAGCGGTGTAAAGCCGAACTCTTTATGTAGCTGTTGGCCATAGTTTTCGTGAGGCGTTTGCTCGTTAGAATCGAAACAGATGTCGATATAGTGGCTAACGATTGATGCACTCGAGCTACCTTCTTTGGGGTAATCCCACACGGACTCTAAGCTTGTCAGGCCGTTCACAAAAATAAGCACTTTGCTGGTGATTGGCGCTCGAAATTGCTGTGGAAAACTAGCGTCTAAACTCAGCTTTTTATCGTGATGATAAAACCCCATTTGCATGGCCAGAGGGTTCTTTTCTTTTTCTAAGTACTCGCCAATCATGCTGTTGAGGAGGGATTGGCCCAATACTCCCCAGCGTTTGTGGTCTTGTTGAACGATACTTTTTCGATTCATTCGCTAGCTCCCAGAAGTTCCTACTTAAGGTAGTAGGTTTTCAAGAAATGTGACGACCAAATTTGAAACAAGATCTTACTATCTCGTAATGATTATGAGTTTTGCTTACGGCGAAGGCAATAGCGGAAGTTGACCGGAAACAACTCGAGTTGAAAGAGTGGCGTTCCGCCGACTTGAAGTGTGAATCAACTCGAGTTTTCTAAGTCTCTATTGGCTGAAGGTCGATGCTTAGCCTTAGCCACCGCAAGTCCAAATTAAAAGGTTCATTTAATCGTCACCGAAGTGTCATAGTCGAAATTTACAGTCAGGTTGAAATTTGAAAAGAGGCTCACCTTTAGAGCGCATTTTGTTCGGCTTACTTTTTGCCAAAAGTCGAGTAGACAAAGATCAACTTAACTGAGAGAGACTTAGCTATGTCACAGCAGGATAACGGAACTGTCGAGAATGGACAGTTGCATGATGATATCGAGAATTTACCGTCAAATACCTCTGGCAACCGACCGTTTGCCTCTGTATTAGAAACTAATATGACCCGCCGCAAGGTGATGGCTGGAAGCCTGACCGTTGCGGCGACTTCTTTTTTAGCGCCAACAGCAAGTGCTGGATGGGGTTGGAGGCACAAGAAGCACAATAAAGAGTTAGTTAGTTTTAAGCCGGTTGCGATTGAAGATGTGGTCGACACAACTATGCCCACTATTTCAGAAGACTATCAATATGAGGTTTTAATTCCTTGGGGAACGCCTATTGAGCCGGGCGCGACTGCCGAGTACAACGGTGATCCAAACACGCGACCTACGTCCGCTGAAGCAGCATTACAAACCGGTCTGGGTCATGACGGAATGTGGTTCTTCCCAATGGATCAGCGCAAAAAACTCGCTTATGGAAAGCACTACCGTATGCGTAATGACCTCGGTATGTTGTGTGTGAATCATGAGTATGGCAATAACTCCCACGCGCTTGGAAAGTCTGCGCCAGAGAGCCTTGAAGATGTTCGAGTTTCGCAGAATATTCACGGAGTATCCGTATTAAAACTGAAGCAAACGCGCCGCAACGGTTGGAAAGTCGTTAAAAGTAAGAACACACGTCGTATCACCGTGAATACTCCTGTTGCGTTTTCTGGGCCGGCCGCTGCCTCTGAGTTATTGCAAAACCCTAATGGAAATATTGCACTGGGGACCGTCAATAACTGCGGTTCTGGTGCGACGCCATGGGGAACGTACCTGACGTGTGAAGAAAACTTTAATGGTTACTTCGGCGCAAATGGCTTGTTAGTCCCGACTGAAGAGCAACAACGCTACGGGTTTTCTGATTCTGGGTTTGGCTATGGCTGGCACTTATTTGATAAGCGTTTTGACCTGACCGACGAAGACTACGCTAACGAGCAAAATCGTTTTGGTTGGATCGTCGAGATTGATCCATTTGACGGTACTCAAAAGCCAGTCAAACGCACCGCTCTTGGTCGCTTTAAGCACGAAGCTATCGCGATTGCTGAAAGCTCAAATGGTCGTATTGCTGCCTATATGGGTGACGATCAACGTTTTGATTATTGCTATAAGTATGTTTCTGATAAAGCTTGGGAGCATGCCATTGCCGAAGGCGAGAGCCCTCTGGATAAGGGGAGTTTGTTCGTTGCTAAGTTTAACGATGATGGCACCGGTGAATGGATGGAGCTAACGATCGATAACCCTATATTGGCAGAGCGATTCGAGTCGCAAGCTGAAGTATTGATTTACGCCCGTCTTGCATCAGACCTACTAGGTGCAACGCCAATGGATCGTCCTGAGTGGACGACGATAGGCACAAGCGGCGAAGTGTTTTGGACCTTAACGAATAATACCAATCGTTCTGAAGCGAATGCAGCGAACCCCGAAGCGCCGAATAGTGACGGCCATATTATTCGCACAAGAGACTCGGGTGACCATTTGGGCAATGACTTCACTTGGGATATTTATCTGATTGCGTCTTCGACTCGCGGCACTGAGGCTGTATTCACAGACCCTGACGCGGCATGGGCTGATCCCTATGGTCGTTTGTTTATTGGTACTGACGGTGGTCAGCCAGATGGACTTCAAGACCAGTTGGTTGTATTTGATACCAACAAAGAAACGCCAGAGCCTAAGCGCCTTTTGGTTGGTGTCAGTAGTGACGAGATCACCGGATTTACGATCACGCCGGATCAACGCACAGCATTCGTGAACATTCAGCACCCAGGTAACGGTGACCCTTCTGCGACTAGCTTCCCTGCAGCCTTTGACGGAACAACGATTCCGCGAGATTGTACGCTTGTTATCACGCGTAAGGATGGCGGAATCATTGGGTCTTAAGGCTTAAAGGGACAACTAAGAACAAGGATGTTTCGGTGGTTTATGGGCAGCAGATTGACGCTGTTGAAAACGAGTGTCTCTAAGACGCGTGTTCATAAACCGCCAACTTATTAATTTTTTAAATCTCGGGAGTGAACAATGGGAATCAGCCCTACACAACTAATCATTATCTTGGTCATCGTGGCACTGTTATTTGGTACTAAGAAGCTTCGAAATATGGGAGGCGATATAGGCGGCGCCGTGCGCGGCTTTAAAAAGGCGATGAACGATGATGAAAAATTAAACAATCAAACAGATACGGCTATCGACGCAGGTTTTATTGATAAAAAAACAGTTGATAAAAGCTCTGCTGATCCAGCTATAGACTCTGTAACGGTTATTAGTAAAGAGCGTGCTTAGTTAGCGTTATCTAAGGGGCGTTTAAAAGTGGTAGGGGCAAGGTATGTTTGATGTCGGTATTCTTGAACTGTTTATCGTTGGGGTAATTGCACTGCTGGTGCTAGGACCTCAGCGCTTGCCAAAAGCTGCCCAGCAGGCAGGGCGTTGGATAGGCTATGCAAAGCGCACGGCTAGCCAGTGGTCTGATGAGATAAATCGTCAGATTGAGAACGAAGAGATCACTAAAGAGCTCAAGAAAAATAGCGCTCTCGAAGAACTAAACAAAGAGCTAGTGCCTATCAATCAAGCGTTTAGTCAATCGTTGTCAGGTTACGCGCTGGGTGGTGAAAATAAAATGCCAGCTTCTACGGAAATCAATACCAGTGGAACAGCTAAAAGCACCGCCATAAATGATACAACTTCCACGGATCATCTAGCGAGTGCCTCGTCTATCACTGAAGAAAAACTATCCGCCTCCGCGTAAACAGAGCGACCCATAATGAACGATACACTGACTATTGATAACGAAGATAAGCAGCCATTGATTACGCATATCACCGAAATACGAAACCGTTTGCTTTACTGTGTAGCCTTCATTGGCATAGCGTTTATCGGGCTATTTTATTTTGCTAACGATCTTTACACGCTTTTGTCAGAGCCGTTGAGGGCGCATTTACCCGAGTCGAGTAATATGATTGCAACCGATGTGGCGTCACCGTTTTTGACGCCATTTAAGCTGTCATTCGTGGTGGCGATTTTCGTGTCGATGCCTTTTATCTTGTATCAGACATGGTCGTTCGTTAAACCGGGCTTAAAACGTAGCGAGATGTCGTTAGCGTTTCCTTTGCTCACGTCGAGCATCTTGTTGTTTTATGTCGGTATATGCTTTGCGTATTTCGTGGTTTTTCCGCTTGTTTTTGGTTTCTTTACTCAGGTCGCGCCGGAAGGGGTGGCGGTCATGACGGATATCGCGAGCTATTTGGATTTCGTGATTAAACTATTCTTCGCCTTCGGTTTTGCTTTTGAAATCCCTATTGCGGTCATTCTGTTGATTCTGATGGGTGTGACAACGAGAGAGTCTCTAGCCGAGAAACGGCCTTATGTTCTTGTCGGATGTTTTGTGATTGGCATGCTTCTGACGCCGCCGGATATATTGTCTCAGTTGTTGCTCGCCATCCCCATGTGGATGCTGTTTGAGCTCGGTTTGGTAATGTCTCTTTTTATTGCGTATACGCAGGTTCAAATAGATGGTGCTGCTTAAACGCGGACTCTTAATTGTTTCTGGCTACCGTTATTCTGCGCCTAGTATGTTTTTATTATAAAAAAGCCCATTTCATTTGAGATGGGCTTCCTGTCTTACCGACTATCTGTATTCGTTTTAAGGAATAGCGACAGGAATCAAGACTCGGTCGATCGTGTGAATGCGGCCGTTGCTTGTCAGTATGTCGCTGCTATAGGTGCGGATTCGCGGATCACGCAGTGCCGGTGCATTGTCTACCAGCTTCAGACCATTTGGCGAGAAAGTCGCACCGTCTAGAAGCGTTTCAATGCTGTCTGATTCCAAAACGTTTTTCAGCGTTTTAGCTTCTGGCGCGACATGGTATAGCAGAACATTCGTTAGGATTGGCACTAACTCGCCGCCGCCAAGGTCTGTCAGGGCTGTTGCGATCGCACTAAATGCGCCGGCTTCGTCTGAACCTGCGTAGCCTAAGTCGTTTGCTAACTTGATAAACGCCGCATCGTTTGGTGCGAACACTGTCAATGCTGAATCAGGGTCGTCTAAAGCGCCTGCTAGATTCGCTGCAAGCACTGCGTTTAGGAGCAAGTCGAAATCATGTGGGTTTTCGTCAAAGTCTCCACCGCTTGCGACAACTGTACCAGTGATCGTGGGTAGTTCTTCTTGACCTAGTTCAGGTAGGTCTGCTGGAATCAGAACACGTCCAATTCGATAAATAACACCATTACTCGCTTTAGTGCCGCGTGACCAAAAGCTGAGTCTTGGGTTTTTGAATTCAGGGTCGTTATCCACTAAGCGATTGTAGCTTGGCAGTATGGTTGCACCTTCGAGAAGGGTCGGGATTGAATCGGAGCGCAGTAGGTTTTTCGCTTTCTGCTCGCCAGGGCTTACATGGTAAAGCAGGATGTTTGTCAGTAAAGGAACGGGGTCGCCATTGCCGAGCACAGTTAGGGTTTCAACAATCGTGTTGAACGCTGCTTCTTCGTTGTAGCCATGGTAACCAAGGTCGCGGGCTAAACGAATAAATGCAAGATCGGTCGGTGCAAAAACTGTTAGGTCTGCATCTGGGTCGGCTAACGCGCCGTCGAGCCCTGCAATAAGGACCGCATTAAGAAGGATGTCGTAGTCGCTTCGTTTTCTGTCGAATTCACCGCCACTCATGGCAACAGTGTCGGTAATGCTTACTTTCTCTTTGTGCCAGCCACCCTTAAAAAAATACCAAGCGTGGGCAGGAGTGGAAATTAACGTCACCATCAAGGCAGCTCCGAGTAAACGAAGCCCGTTTGCTTTAAATTTCATTTTATTTTCCTCATCTATTTTAGTGTGGTGCCTTGAGCCGAAGCTAAGCAACATGTGATTGATAGAGAAGACCGGTCGTTTCAATGTGATATCAGGGAGGTATACGGGCGTACGCTTGGATTGGTTTACAAGAACAATAAAAAAGTTTACGAAAGGTATTATTTTGCGAACGAATGCGCGTTTGAGAGAGCCTTGTTAGCGCTACAAGGCATGGTGAGAATAGGGCAGCAGGTTGGTTAAAAAGCTAGTGGTCTAGCAGCAAGTTTGTGAGCGCTTCCGGAGATTCTATAGGAACCCAATGCCCACAGTTTTCGAGCGCCTTTGATGTTCGCGGCTTCAAATAACTTGCGACTGTCTCGGGTACATATTTGTCGTCTTGGCCCCATACGCAGTCTATTGGCACCGTTTCTGTCAGCCTTTCTATTAAAGGGGAGAATGCTTCGAATTTACTGGGCGACGCAGAGCGATAAAGGCTAAGGATGGTGCGCTTAGTAAGCGCATTTATCTTATTGTAAGATTGGTCTATGTGCTCTTTTGATACTTCGCTTCCACTGCGTTTCATCTCCCAATGAAATAGTGGCCGGTTCATTGCCGCTAAGGATAGTTCACCTAATAGGGGCGTTCTCCATACACGCGCCCACGCATGCCATTGATAGTGAGGACTAAACGGAAATGAGCCGCCTACGATACGTTTTACCTTCTCTGGATATTGGCAAGCAAAAGACATCCCGAATATGCCACCCCAGTCATGCAAAACAAGCGTTAAAGGCTCTTCGATGCCTAAGGCTTCGACTAGCTCATTAATATACTGGCCGTATGCGTTGAGTTCGAATTCGAAATCGTTTGGCATGTCTGAGAGGTTAAAGCCGGGTAGGTCTGGTGCAAAACAAGTGAATTGTGTTTCGAGCTTTTCAATGACAGGACTCCAAATGTCTGCTGAGTCAGGTACGCCGTGAATCAGCAAGGCAGGCTCACCGTTGCCTTTTTTAATGACATTGACATCGGCGTCTCTGAGTTTGATTTTCATCTTGCCTTTACGTCCTCTTCTCGTGTCTTCGCTCGCTTACGCGGTCGTTGGTGTTTTGTTGTCTCGGTTTTAGGGTCGCACAGCGACTAGGCACACCTGGGTTCAACGACTTTAATATTTGCATCCAAGATTGCTAGCTCCGCGACGAGCATGTCATGGAAGCTTCTGAGCTTTTCGGGAACGGAGTCTCTGGATATGCTCAGCGATTTATTCGCGTTTTTGAAAGACTGCAGAATATAAAGCATGTATCGGGCAGTCGTTTTCTCGTCGGCATGGCCTCTTTTAAGGTCTACTTCATTGCTGATAGCTAAACGCGAGACGAGATCCACCATGGCGCTATTTGGACCTTGTTCCAAGAAATACGCACTTGATTCGTTGATCGCGAACTTTTGGACACCATTAGCTTCAAAAATATGCACGGGATAATGTTGTTGAAGGTTTTCAACGATTTTTAATACAAACGCATCGCTTATGGCCTGAGTAATCCGTGCGCTGTAGCTGATGATATGAAAATCACTGGGATCAAAAAAGTCATAGTTAAAGGCAAATTTAAACATGTCCTTTCGACCATAGGTGATTTTGATTTCTTCTCCTGCTGCTATGTCTTTATCAGCGATGAGCACCAGGCATTTTTCGTCGTTAATTAGTGCCCGTTGTGGCGATATCTGACTGTGGGTGTTGTGGTTGAATAGATCAATGCCGGGTAAGAAGCCTAGCCCTTCGCCCCAGCACCGCTCACGGTAGATTAGGCTGGCGAGCATAATAGGGTCTTTATCGAGCGACGGATCTTTTGTGGCAACGGTTTGAATCAGATGTTCCCAGCTATTGCGCGAAGTGATAGCCATCTGTGCTAGTAGCGGATTCATTTTATCTAAAGCGCTAAAGTCTTCTGTTTTGAAAAAACATACGCTGCGATCTTCGCGTTCAGCAAGGTCACCGCAGTATTCAAAGTAGCATTGATATGGCGATTCTTTATCCGCCAGCTGTATTGCGAGGGCATGTACTAAGCTTTGCGTTTCTTTGTTGGGACCATCCTCAAACTCGATGCTCTCGGAGCGAGGTATCATCATGGAAATGGGGAACTTACCGAGTAGTGTTCCTTGCGGAATTGCTTGGCTCGCATACATTCCAAGCAGACCATTAACGCTTTTTTGCTCAAGTCTGTCGTCCATCTCGAAGCCGAACTTTCCCATGCGTTCTAAAAAGCTCTTAAATCGTGAGTCAGACATAATTAGGTGTTCCTGAAAGAAGATTGGATAGTAAAAAAACAGCGAGAAATTATTCCACATTCATTGCATTAGTTTCGCTGTATCGGTCATCAAAACTGAAATTAAATAATTCTGTTGGCGCGGTCAGTCTTCGCCCAGTAAACACTCTTCACGGTTATCCAGCCACAATGGATACTTTGCCATGGCTCGCGAATACAAGCGACTTTGCAGATGTGTATCAAGCCACAGTCGTAAGTGCGGGTACGGTGCTTGGTTGAACCAAGGTCTATTGACGCGGGCAAACTGACGCACAAACGGGAGCAGGGCGTAATCGATTAGGCTTGGCTTGGAGCCAATAAAGTGCCCGTTTAATTCGTTGTTTTTTGCATCAGTTGCGGCAGCTAGACGCTGCTCTAACTCTGCAATAAACGTTTCGCACTTTTCACGTTCTTCGGCCTCAGTCTTTAAGTGGAATCGTTTAGATTTTTTGTAGGTTTCTAGCTGAGGTTTAAACGCTTGGTCGTTGCGCTGAATCAAATCTAGCATGGCAGGTAAATGACTAGGCGCGTCAGCGTGAAGTAAGTCCTGTGGATCATTTTGTCGCAGCGCCCAAACCATAATATCTAGGCTCTCATCAATGACGGTTTGATCAGGAAGAACCAGAACGGGAATGGTTCCCTTAGGTGACGCGGCTAGCATCTCTGCTGGTTTATCTTTTGTCACGACGGCCCGCAATACTACTTTTTGCTGTGCCATGAGTAAGCCGAGTCTTGCTCGCATGGCGTAAGGGCAGTGTTGCAGTGAGTAGAGTATGGGTAGCATTAGAGTCGCTGCATAGTCGATGTTGGTAATGATTTTTTTGGGCTTATTCGTCGTTATAAGCCCTGACGATATTGCGCGTTGGTCGACACGCTAATCATCTCGTTTAGTTGGATCGATGCGCTTTCGTTACCCTGAAGTAGGCTTTCAAAGTGCTCGATCAATTGCGCTTTGTTTTGTTCGGCTTTTGAGCCTGCGCCAATATTTGTTAGATCAATGAAAAACTCATCGAATAAATCAGCCAAATCATTGACCACATCTAAGTTCAAAAACTGTTCGTCATTGTAGATGCTTGGGTAGCCGCCTTTTTGTTTATCAATAGCGAATGAGACTCCTTTTACATTAGTAATGGTGGTCGCTTTTTCACACTTAAGCATGCAGCCATCTTCGATACTTGGTTTTTTACAGCCCACGGTTTGTTGGAAGAAGCACTGTCGGCTGGTCATCATGAGAATGGGGTGATAGATGCTGTAGAGCATTTTGAAGTTGTCGGGGCGCGCGATATTTTTTAACTGCATCCGGTTTATCTCGTTTGAAATAAACGCGCCCGCGCAGTTAAGTTCCTCTTTTAAGGTCAGCAGAGCATATGAATTGGTGGTGTTCAAAAACGGACCTGCGATCCATTCAATTCCCATTTCATATGCTTTGTAAGCGACGCCGGTGTTATTACTAACGATGCGTGCCGGCTTTACTTGCTCAAGGATTTTGACGGCTTCTAAATAATCTTTTCCAATTAGCACGGCTGGAAACCAAGGAATCAATCGAGGGTTTGCCGTTAACAAATCGATATATTTTGTGCAGTCCTTTTTGAAACTCTCGGGCAGCTTAAAGTATACGTCTGCATCGGTTAGGTCACAGAGAGGGAAGTCTTTTTCGTCCGCGATCAAGATAGACATCTTGGGTTTTCCTGAGGCCTTGTTGTCTTTGCTTAATGCCGGTACATCTACATTCGGAACAACGTCAGTCGAATTATTGAGTAAAAAGGCGAGTTGATTCTTGAGCGCCGTTAATTCTTTGAATGGAAGGCTCAAGTTTGGCGCATAGTCTGCGAACACATACTCGTTAAGTGCAAACTCAGCATTGTTAAAGCTTCTAAATCGCTTAATGAGTGACTCTTGATCGAGCTCTGCGTTGCCGGCCTCCGTTAACAGTGATTCGGAGTGTACGGTAATGACTTTTGCGTCGGCGCTGTCTGTGCTGTCGGCACCTACGCTAGCCGTAACGGTTAGCGGCGTGTTGAGCGATCCTGAAAACTCAAGTGTAAGCGGTAGTTTGGCCGTACTTAGATATTCAATTTTTTCTCTTAGCTCGCCGCCTAATGCATTGCGATCTGAATGAAGATCATCTTTCACTTCTTGAATTTGTACTACCGAGATAGCACCGCTGCTGTCGACCGCATGCTTGACGCTATGGTCGCGAGGGTTGTCGATGAACATGTCTTTGGTCAAGTTGCCTTGCAAGAAGGAATTGGTGAAATCGCGATTGAACACTTTGTGCAAATTTGAATCGTCTGGGAGCAGTTCGCCCGTGTTGATAAACTGGTCTATCTGCTTGCGCCAGGTATCGACCACGGTATAAACGTAATGAGCACCTTTAATACGACCTTCAACTTTGAGTGAGTCAACGCCAGCCTCAACCAGCTCGGGTAAGTCAAAATAGGCGGAGTTGTCTTTTAGGTTGAGAGGGTATTTGTTGCCTGTGGCCGTCACTTCATATTCGTCGCGACAGGCTTGGCTGCAGCGACCTCGGTTTCCTGAATTCCCAACACTAACCGAACTTGAATAACATTGGCCTGAAAAGGCAATGCAGAGAGCGCCGTGGACAAATACCTCCGTTAAGACGCCTAGGTCATGGGATAGCTTGGTCAATGACTTAATTTCGCCAATATTGAGCTCACGCGACAAGTTAACTCTTGAGGCGCCAATCTTATTGAGGAAGTGTATCTGTCCTTCATTATGCGTGGTGAGCTGAGTTGATGCGTGAATATCTAAAGTCGGGAAGAATTTTTTGACCAAATTAAACATACCCAAATCTTGCACGATAATGCCGTCAATTCCGCTATTGACGAGCTTGTTGAGTAGCTTAATCATAGTGGGCAATTCGTGCTCTAGAATCACCACGTTGAGCGTTAAAAAAACCTCGCAGTCATATTTGTGAGCAAGGCGAAGAACACCGATTAGATCGTCGAAAGAAAGGTTGGAGGCTCTATTACGCGCGTTGAAGGTATCGAGTCCGCAATACACCGCATTGGCCCCAGCAACGACCGCTGCTTTAATGGCTTCGACATCACCGCCTGGCGCTAATAATTCTATCTTTCTGTTCATCTGACTCACTGCTTTTTTGACAACTAATTTTGAGGGGCGATTCTAGCGGTAACGAGCGTTGATTGCTAATTAGGCAGCGGCTTACTTCGACTAACTACGGAGGTATTGATTGATAATCTTTTAACACGCCGATCTTGGGTGAGTTTAGCGAACAAAGTTAACCGACCTGAGGTATCTAGAAAAAGGGGAGGGCTAAATTGAGCTGCTTGAAAGTGCGACAGACTAACGGTTGAAATAAAAAAGCCGCTGAAGATAGCGGCTTTTTGAATACAGTAGACGTTTGGCCTAGCTATTAGCCTGTTTGCGTCTCGCTAGTACCAGACCAAGTAAACCTAAGCCTAATAGCGCGACAGTGCCGGGCTCTGGAACTTGAGCAATCTGAACGCGAACGATCATGTCTTGGTAGTCACGATCACCGCCGTTGCCACCGTTTAAGTCCAAGTCTTCCCAGCCAAGAATATAAGTATCGACTAGCTCTTCAACTTTAAACACGGCAACTTGAACGTCGTCGTGGGTGTTGCGGTCACTTTCGGTAAACATACGGTTCGCTGCGCGGCCGTTTGGGTTAATGTAAAAGCCGATATCCATCATGCTTCCAAAATCAATGACTGCACTTTTACCTTTGCCATCGGCACCGGCAAATATTTGGTTAAAGTTATTCGTTCCTTGCTCGTACCAGCCGAAAGTGGTGTTGTTTTTGTATCCCGCTAGTTCTTCGAGAATGACGGAGGTTGCGCCGATGCCAGACCAAGTTTCTGCAGAGATCATGTTCAGGGTTAGGTTGTCGCCAGCTTCGTCTTGCAAGCTATTTAAAACCGTATCTACGTTACTGCTTGGATTATCCCAAGAGCTTCCAAATGCAAAACCATTGGTATTCACAACGTACGCGTTTGCTGACCCAACAAAAAGTAAGCTCATTAGAGCTACAACTACTTTCCTATTCATGACGATTCCCTTGAAGTCTAAATAATAATTAACATTAGTCGGTAAAGCACTAAAGGTGCCAGTGTTAATTAAACCTTTAAATACAATAGGGTATGGTTTCTTGTCGTTGATGAGAAAACGTGATGTGTAAACAAAATCAACGCTTTATCGTGGAGGTGAGAGTTCGCGCGTGTGGAAGGGGAGAACCAACCTTAAGCATCAAGTAATGCTTAAGGTGTTTGTTTTTGGTGAGCTGACGTGTGTTGTGATGGGTGCAGCGCTAGACAGACTTAAATGCTATTGGCACTTTTACTTGAGTCCTTATTGGCACTCTTATTTGCACTCGGTTTTTGCTCGCTCGCCGACGCTTTCTAGCAGAGACTCATCGCGCTCATATTCCGTAATCAGTTCATCGAATGCGTCGAAGTTGTCTTCGTGTAAGCCATATTCATCATCGAGACTAATTAACGCTTCTTCTTTCTTTTCGAGGTCATTGTGAAGGCGCTGTTCAATGCAGCGATACTTAACGCTGTAATCGGCATATTGTGCTTTGTCCATAACTGGTTCTGCGCTGGCGACAGATGAAAGCAACGTACCTAGCAGTAGACATGTTCCTAGTTTGAAATTCATATGACCTCCTTAAAATTTGCGCGGTAGGATAAGGATAGTACGAAATTTGTTCAGTTGCGAAGTGGTTAAGAAGTGTTGTAATTGTGCAATTTGGTCATCCCTGTGCAGTTAGCTTGAGCAGATGCTCGAGTTAGTTGGAACCGCATCACTAAAGTGCGTTTTAGATCACTTGTTTCACTATTCTCTACTAAACTGTAGGGATAATACTTTTTATTGATTACAAAGGGATTTTACGAGTATGAACCCTACCTTTCTTGCGTCGGTTCAGCGTGATTCTGCAGACCTTCTCTATGGCAATGCCGTTGCGGGTATTCTAGTTTCTGTTGTTGCATCAAGTTTTTTGGTGTTCGCATTCAAAACAGAAAATACCTCTGATTTTAAGTTCTTGTGGCTCGGTGCCATGACTTTATTAATGGCGGTGCGTTATATGGACGTCCGTCGGTGGCAAATGCAGTTACAAAATACGGAGTACGACGGTAAGCAGGCTTTGACGCGGTTCGTGGTTGGTGTTTGGGCGACCGCACTGATGTGGGCGACGTACGCGGTACACGTTATTCAATTTAGCGCATTGATCGAGCAAACGACCATCATTGTTGTCGTGTCTGCAATGGCCGGTGGGTCCGCGACGGTGTTGGCCGCGCATAAACGAACGGCAATGCTCTATGTGTTCCTGCTATTGGCGCCGGCGTCTATCTGCTGATTGCTGTGTGCAGAATATGCTGACCGAGTTCTCGGGATTTTAGGATTTTCTTTTACCATCGTGATGTTGGCAATATCGTCTAAGTCTGCAGCGTTCACACAGCACGCAATTGCATTAAAAAATGAGAATGCCGCGCTTGTCGACCATATGGAGCAAGAAGTTGAAGAGCGCACGCAGCGCATTTATGAGCTATCAAATACGGACCCACTGACGGGGTTATACAACCGGACGGCATTTTCAAAGAATCTGAGTAAATCTCTGGCGGAATTAACGAAGAGCGGTGAAGAGTTAGCTTTGTTATTTATCGACTTGGATGGGTTTAAGAAAATAAATGATACCTTTGGACATGAAGCCGGAGACCAAATTTTAAAAGCGAGCGCGCATCGTCTTCAATCGATAACACGTGATAGTAATTTACTGTGCCGATGGGGTGGTGATGAATTTCTCGTCGCGTTGGAGCGCACGGATCGAGAGGCTGCGATTCATTTGGGAAGAGAAATTATTGACGCGTTGTCGCTGGAGCACAAAACCGATGATGCAAAGCTATCGGTGGGCGCGACGATTGGGGTTGCGCTGTTTCCGATTCATGAAACCTGTGAGAGCAAGTTGATTCAACATGCTGATACAGCAATGTACTACCAGAAAAAAAGTAAAGGCTCGTCGGTGTGTGTGTTTAACGAAGAAATGGAAGCAGAGCACCTGCGCGAACTAAAGCTCAAAAATGGTCTAGCGAAAGCCATCGAGAAAGAACAGCTTCGCCTTGTTTTCCAACCTATTGTTAGCCCTAAAGATGGTGCTCCCGTTTCGTTTGAAGCGTTGCTTCGCTGGCAGTTTGGTGATGAAAATATTCCGCCCGATCAGTTTATCGGTATCGCCGAGCAGTACGGCTTAATTCTGGATATTGGTGATTGGGTAATGGTTCAAGCGTGTCATACGGCGGCAGAGTGGCAACGCTCGAAACCTTTGCCTGTGTGCGTCAATGTTTCCGTGATCCAATTTCAGGATGATGGTTTTCCTGGCATGGTGGATCGCGCGCTTAGCGAAAGTGGGCTAGCCCCTGATTGTTTGCACTTGGAAATTACTGAGTCGGTTTTCGCCAGTGATGTGAAGCTACTACGGAAACGAATCAAAGCAATACAGCAGCGCGGCATTCATGTCTCTATTGATGATTTTGGAACCGGCTACTCGTCTTTGTCGGTGATGCAAGATTTGGCGGTCGATACCGTCAAGATTGACCGCTCGTTTATCAACAACCTTGAAGGTAGTAGCTATGCCATCGTGACGGCGGTTATCCATGCGGCCTCGATTATGAAATTTGATGTGGTTGCCGAAGGTGTGGAGACTCAAGCTCAGCGCGAAACCTTGGCTAAGTTGGGCGTACACAAACTGCAAGGTTTCTACTTTTCTAAGCCCTTGGAAATCGACGCCTTGGCCATGTATCTTGATGAAAGGCTTCTCGGTTAGATTAGATTCGGCGAGGCGGCTAAAATGAAATGGGCATTAGTCGTGCTGGGCTTAAGTGCATAGAGGCTAATGTGATTGCCGAGTTTCTCAAGACCCAATAATCGAGTATTCATCGTTTTCACACTCTTTTCCTATTCCTTTCGCATTCGTTATTCCTAGGCTTCTTAGTGGCCTTTTTCTAGTGAGATGTTGTTACATGAATTTTATTCATGTTTTGTGTTAGGATCGCCAGCACACAAATTAGAGACATTTTTCATGTTTTGTTTTTTGAAGAGGCTTCTGAAAAGATCACGCTTATTTCCTGTTGCATCGCTGTTGCTAGCGATTACTTTTCTATCGGGCTGTTGGTCTGAAACGAATAGCCAAACGACTAAAAAACCGGGTCAGATAAACGCCGGTGTAAGCGCAGAGTTAACGCCGGAGTTGGTCGCTATTTTTAGTCAAGACTGTGCTCAATGTCATACCAAGGCGTCAACAGGGGCGCCGTTAGTGGGGGATGCTCAAGCGTGGCGAAAAATACTTTCAAAAGGCATAGATGAAACGCTCGATAGAACACTGAACGGCTATGGTGGAATGCCGCCAGCGGGACGTTGTTTTGAGTGTACTCAAGAGCAACTCAAACAGCTTATTTACTTTATGAGCCAGGGTGCTTAGGGGGCAACGATGCAGCGGCGAGATTTATTGAAAACATTGGTGGCGACGACACTGGCCACCTCGGCACCTAGTCTATCGTTGTTGGCTTCGCCTTCTTCAACGGGCGCTTCTGCGTCAAAGAAAAAGGTTTACCCCTGGAAGAATTGGTCGGGAAATCAGGTTTGTTATCCTCAGAATACGTATGCGCCATCGAGTATTGATGCGCTGCAAGAAGTGCTTCGCGAGAGTTCGGGGCGGGTTCGTATGGTCGGTGCCGGACATTCTTTTTCGGAGCTGGTGCCGACCAATGACACGCTACTGGCAATGCGACGTTTGAACGGTGTTCGTTCGGTAGATGAACCTAAAAAGACCGCTACCTTTTATGCCGGAACAACCTTAGGTGAAACGGGTCCTATTCTGGCTGATCATGGGCTCGGCTTGTTTAATATGCCTGATGTGGACCATCAAACCTTAGCGGGCGCCATTAGCACTGCAACGCACGGCACTGGCAGAAGCTTGGGTAGTTTGTCTAGCTACGTTGAATCCCTAACACTTGTTACCGCCTCAGGAGACGAGGTGCGCTGCAATGCCAATGAAAATTCCGATTTATTCAGCGCTGCTCAGGTCGGGCTTGGCACCCTAGGTGTAATCTCTGACGTAACATTGAAGGGCATGGATGCGTACAAGCTAAAGCGACATGGCTTCTGGTTGCCGGTTGAAGAGGTGATGGCGGCGTCAGACCCTTTGTCAAAAGATAACAGGCACTTTGAGTTTTTCTACTTTCCGTTTACCGGCATGACCTTGGTCGATACGCTTAACATTACAACCGATGCGATCGAAAGCCATGAAGAGCTAGACGGTAACAGTGGCATTATGGATTTGAAGATGGCGAGGGATTATTTATCGTGGTCGCCCAAATTGCGTGAGTTGATTGTCGGCGGCTACTTGAAAACGCAAGTCAGTATGGAGCGTGTAGACCATTCCTATGCCATTTACGCAAATGATAGGAACGTTCGCTTTAATGAAATGGAATACCACCTTCCTATTGAAACGGGCATGAGTGCTTTGCGAGAAGTGATTACGAAGATTGAAAAAGACTTTCCTGAAGTGTTCTTTCCGATCGAATGTCGATACATCAAAGCAGAGTCAGCATGGCTGAGTCCGTTTTACGAGCGTGATGCAATTTCGATTGCTGTTCACCGGTATTTTGAAGAGGATTTTCTGGCGATGTTTGCGGCAATTGAGGTGATTCTTCAGAAGCATGGTGGTCGTCCACACTGGGGTAAGATAAATACCTTTACCGCGGCGCAATGTCGTGAAGCTTACCCTAAATGGCAGGACTTTCTTGATATTCGTCAGCAATATGATCCTAAAGGAAAGTTTTTGAACCCCTATCTTGAGAAGCTGTTTGCGCCGAAAGAGGCTTGATGAAGAATGAAAATTACGCGACGAAAACTGATTCAAGGTGGTCTTAGCCTTAGCGCTTTAGGTGGTCTGGCTCTGCTCAAGCCCAGTGATCTAGGGGCGGGGCATTCTCAGTATTTTGAGGGTTTGAGTCAGGCCATTAAACAGGCAGAACTCACTCGCCCGACGCTCATCATCGATAAGCAAAAACTAGATCATAATATTGCTTCGCTAAAGCGTCGCATTGGTCAGAGTTATGACTATCGTATGGTGGTCAAATCCTTACCTTCTATCCCGCTGCTTCAGCACATTGCGAACCAAACGAGCAGTCAGCGTTTTATGGTATTCAATGAGCAGTTCTTGCTAAAAATCATTGAGCATTTCGAGCGCGCTGATGTCTTGCTTGGCAAGCCATTACCAGCGCTAGGCGCGAAGAAAATTCTCGAGCAGAGCAGTCAGGCAAAGGGTAGCGCTATTCGTTGGTTAGTCGATAGCCCCGAACGGTTAGAAAACTATCGAGACCTCGCCCAGCAGCGACAGCAGGTTTTGCGGCTTAATCTAGAGATAGACGTTGGACTACACCGAGGCGGATTTTCGTCGGAGGCGGATTTTGTCAGTGCGCTCGGTGTTATAAAAAGTAGCCCCTTTCTCGAATTTGATGGTCTGATGGGGTATGAGCCGCATATCGTTAAAATACCGGGAGACGAGAAGGCGCATCTGACCGATGTGCTGGATCGTTATCACTCCTATATTGATCTCGCCAAATCAGGCCTTGGTGAAGCGTTCCCCCAACGCCCGATATTCAACACCGCAGGGAGTCCGACGTATCAACTGCATGCTGGTCTCGGCGCGGGCCAAAGCCAATGCACAGAGTTGTCAGCCGGATCCTGTCTTGTTAAACCCTCTGATTTTGACTTACCCAGTTTGGATGACCATGTCCCTGCTGCTTTTATTGCAACACCGGTGCTCAAGGCATTGGATAAAACTGAGATACCCGGCGTTCCTGGGCTGGGCAAACTGATGGCATGGTGGAACCCTAATCTACAGCGTAGCTTGTTTACCTATGGTGGAAATTGGAAAGCAACACCTGTTTCCCCTCAAGGTTTGCGCTACAACCCTGTCTATGGGCGCTCAAGTAATCAAGAGATGATTAATTCCTCGCACGCGAACCCGCTGGCGATGAATGACTGGGTGTTTCTAAGGCCGACGCAAAGCGAAGCCGTGTTTCAGCAATTTGGTGATATTGCAGTGTATGACGGCGATTTACTCACTGAGCGATGGCCGGTGTTTTCTTGAATTTTTCTTATCGATTTGGCCGACAGCCATGCTCCATCTAAGTGTCTAGCGCAGCCTGAAAACTCCACTTCATAGGAACTAAACGTTAACCCGCGAGTCTGTTTAGTATGAGTCGAAGGTGTATTAATAGTTTGGGGTCGTATCATGTGTCAAAACGGTGTGCGCGGGTTTTCGTTCGTTGCTCTAATGCTCTTGTTTGTCATGCAAAGCGCGATGGCGATGGATAGCTCGGCAAAAAGTAAGGTAACTATTCCGTACAAAGACGGTGCCAATATTTGGGTGAAAAGCAGCGCCGATCATCCAGTGACGTTTCTGGAGTTATACAGCTCTCAAGGGTGCTATAGCTGCCCGCCTGCCGAAAGATGGATCAATACCTTCGTTGACGATAATCGTCTGTGGGATACGCTCATTCCGGTGAATTTTCATGTTGATTACTGGGACTATATTGGCTGGAAAGACCCGTTTTCGTTTGCGGAATTTAGCAGTCGGCAGCGTCTCTATCGTCAAAAAGGGCACACATCTAATGTGGCGACACCGGGCTTTGTTGTTAATGGTCAAGGTTGGAATGGCTGGTTTCGGCAGCGTTCGCTGCCGGTGGCGGCTCGCGCATTTGAGGGTGAGCTGCAGGCCAGTTTCAGCAAAGAAGGAGAGCGGTTTCCAATAGATATTGCATTTGATAGTGATGCATCGCTTTCGCGAGTCAATGTGCATGCCGCGGTGTTGGGTTTCGGTGTGGCGACGCCAATCCCAAGTGGCGAGAATGCTGGCAAGACGTTGGAGCATGACTTTGTAGTCGTGGGTTATCGGCGCGGTCCTATGGACTCGAACGCCGGTTCGGCTTGGCGCAAGTCTTTAGTTTGGCCAGAGATAGTGGAGCAGCCCATGGAGCGGCAGGCCTTAGTAGTTTGGGTGACTGCCATGAACGATCCCAAGCCTATACAGGTACTAGGTGGCTGGCTGCCCGATTGAGCTACTTTAATCTTCTTACTTTTGCTACTTCTGCTAGCCCCACTTGGTGTTGATAAGATGTTGAGACAGGGTGTTAAGCGCTTTGCCTTTGTGGCTTATTTTCCACGCGATAAAATTGTCATTATTGCCAGGCGCGATAGGAAGAGGTAAGAGCATACCGTTTTTTAAGTAGCGCTCGATGCGATGCCGAGGAAGGTGTCCTATCCCCAGGCCCGCTAGCTGAGCCTGAATCTTCTGATCAATCGTTTGTGCATAAATCACTTGTTTGCCGGCACTCAGACCGACGCTGCGTGTTACGTTAACCGATGAGGTGTCATGGGTAACGATTCGACGCATATTGGGTAGCGCGGCTTCCAATAGTGTTGGCGTGTCGAGAAGGTGGGCTTGTGGGTGCTGTTTAGAAATAACCGGAATCATATCGGGCGCTTCGATACCGACCGCTCGAAATCCTTTTTGTTGCGGAACGGGGCCGGGCGCACCAACCAACAAGTCAACTCTCTCGTGTTCAAGGGCTTCCCAGCCACCGTTCAATACCGACTCCGTAATATCAATCTCTAGTGTTTCATGTTGATCGAGAAACTCTTTAAGTGCGTTAAAAAAGCGCTCGTGATTGATTGTCGATTCCAGTGCAATGCGTAATTTTGGTTCCCAGCCAGTGGCCACTTCTTTTGCTTTTTCAGCGAGAAACTTAGTGGCGCTCAGGATCTTCCGTCCCTCGGTCAGTATTAATTGACCCGCCGGAGTTAGCACGGATCGCCGTCCCTCGCGCTGGAATACTGTAATCGACAGTTGTTCCTCGAGCTTTTGTGTTGCATAAGAGATCGCCGAGGTCGCTTTGTTCAGCTCTTCCGCTGCTTTTGCAAAGCTGCCACGTCGGTCTATCGCATCCAGTATCTCGAGAACCTCAATATTAATAGGGTTTGTCGACAAATTTTCCTCGCCTTTTAATTGTTCTAATAATTAGAACATTCTAGTAAAAAATTGGGTCTTATTCAATTTTACGAACTCCCTATACTGGCTCCATCAACGCGAAGTAAGGCACTAAACGCCTGACACGCCACTCACGACAGATAAAAAACTGGAGCATTAACATGAAGGCATTGGTAAGCAAAATCGTTTCATCGAATGAAGGTTTAGACACGATGGCTATCCGCGTTGCAGCGGGAGTTATTTTCGCCGCCCATGGCGCGCAGAAGCTATTTGGCTGGTTTGGCGGCTATGGCCTTGAGGGCACAGCAGGGTGGATGTCTTCAATTGGAATTGAGCCTTCTTATCTTATGGCATTGATGGCCGGCAGCGCGGAGTTCTTTGGTGGGCTATTTCTGATTATCGGGCTGCTCGTTCGGCCAGCGTCACTGGTTTTAGGTGTCACCATGGTGGTGGCGATTGTCACGGTGCATTTGGAGAACGGTTTATTCATGAGTAACAACGGTTATGAGTTTGGGCTGGCTCTGTTAGCAATTAGTGTGAGCTTGGCTGTTCGCGGCGCTGGCAGTATTAGTGTTGACCAACAATTGGCGTCGAAGTTTCGATAGTCAGGAGTTACAGCGAAGGTCTAGAAACATCAAATCTAAGTGCTCTCTTTGACGGGAGCGCAAGCGCCACAGAATATTTTAGGAAGGGCATAGCATGAGTATTTTACATATTGATTCGAGCGCACGACTTGAGGCATCCAATTCACGCCGACTTACTCGGTATTTGGTGAGCCGGTTGGAGCAAAGTTACGTTGACCTAGTGGGCGAAGCAACTGGCAGCGGGCAGGCCGCTGGTCATCAAGAGCAAGGCACAGTAACGAGAGACGTGGGGCAAGCTTTGCTACCACAAATAAGCGCCCAAGACCTGGTCGACTTACACGCATCGACAGATTCGGATCGAGCGTCTTTGGCTGCGCATACGCAACTTTCGGAAACCCTTATTGCGGAGCTCAAAGCCGCAGACACGCTGGTAATTGGTGCACCCGTCTATAACTTTGGCGTGCCTGTGTCGCTGAAACAATGGATTGATTACGTTGCCAGAGCGGGGAAAACCTTTCGTTATACCGCCGACGGTCCGGTGGGGCTGACTGGCGTTAAGCGGGCATTTGTTGTTGTTAGTTCAGGGGGCACACCGATTGGAAGTGCGATGGATCACGTCAGTGCGCATCTAAAAACGGTACTGGGTTTCTTGGGGGTAGAGCGTGTCCATATCATTGATGCCTCTGGCTCTAAAGGCCAGCCCGAGCAAATTATTGCGGCGGCTCAAGCGCAGATAGATTCGCTGATACCGTTGCCTGAAAGCACTTTGAGTTAATCAGTCGAAAACACGTAACTAAACACGGTTGGAAAAATACGAGGCTTAAAATGGGATTACTTCAAAACGGAAAGTGGGTGGATCAGTGGTATGAAACGGGCAAATCAGGGGGGCAGTTCAAACGACAAGATAGCCGTTTTCGCGCATCGATTAGTCGTGCTCCAGATGCTCAATTTCCGGCTGAGTCTGGTCGCTACCATTTGTATGTTTCGCTTGCCTGCCCTTGGGCACACAGAACACTCATCTTCAGAAAGTTAAAGGGTCTGGAAACGCATATAGGTGTGACGGTCGTCGACCCAATCATGCTCGAGAATGGCTGGGAGCTAAGTGATGCACCGGAAGGTATTCGGTTTTTGTATCAGCTATACCTTAAGGCCGATGCAAAGTATGAAGGGCGAGTGACGGTGCCGGTTTTGTGGGACAAAAAAACGCAAACCATCGTCAGTAACGAATCGTCTGAAATTATTCGAATGCTCAATAGTGAGTTCGAATCGCTTAGCAATTCGTCAGCGGATTATTACCCGACAGCTCACCAAGACGAGATCGACCAGGTCAATGAGCGTATTTACAACACGATCAACAATGGGGTCTATCGCGCTGGTTTTGCGACCTCGCAGGCGGCCTATGAAGAGGCATTTTCTGAGCTGTTTGATTCGCTAGATTGGTTAGAAAGCAGGTTGAGTAAACAGCGATATCTTGTAGGCAGCACAATGACCGAAGCAGATTGGCGTTTGTTCACGACGCTGATTCGGTTTGATGCCGTTTATGTCGGGCACTTTAAATGCAACCTTAAACGTATTGCAGATTATCCGGCGTTAAGTGCGTACCTTCGAGAGCTCTACCAAGTAGATGGCGTTGCAGAAACAGTGAGTTTCGACCATATCAAAACGCACTACTATGCGAGCCACAAAACCATCAACCCAACCTGCGTGATTCCCTTGGGCCCGGAGCAAGACTTTTCGTTGCCACATAATCGACAAGCCTTGACCTAAGGCTTGAACTAAGGCTTAGGTCGCCGCGTGAGTTGAAGCTTTAAAATTAAAACGAAGGAGAGTGTGATGAGAACACTACAGCAAACATTATCCGCACGTCCGACCAGCGATGGCGACGGCGTGCGCATTAGTCGAATTGCAGGTGAGAGAATCAACGCCCTGATCGACCCATTTTTGATGCTTGACGAGATTAACTCTGACGACGCTGCGGATTACATCGGTGGTTTTCCAGAGCACCCACATCGTGGAATGGAAACCATCACCTACATGAAGGCCGGAAGAATGCGGCACCGCGACCATATGGGAAACGAGGGGGTCATTGGCCCGGGCGATGTGCAATGGATGACCGCCGGAAAGGGCGTATTGCATTCCGAAAAGCCAGAGCAAGTGAGCGGCTTGTTGCACGGCTTTCAGTTGTGGTTAAACCTGCCAGCAGCAGAAAAAATGAAGCCCGCAGCCTATCGAGATATTCGTGTTGCCGACATTCCCACTAAGGAATTCCATCAGGGCAGTCAGGTTGCTGTGATTGCCGGAGAAGTGACAATAAGCGCAGGTGGCATGACCCTTAACGAAGGGTTTGCTAAGGACAGTGCTGCTAAGGCGATGACAGAATCCGCGCACCTGAGCGGCGCGCTTCCTCCGCTATCGACACAACCTGTGATGCTCGATGTAACAATCGCCAAAAACGATGCGTTAAGTTTGCAGTTCAATCCGCTATTTCCAGCCTCCGTATATGTCATTGGCGGTAGTTTGGAAGGTGAAGAGAAACTCGCGCGTGGACAGATGGGCATCTATAGCGAAGGTGAGTCATTGGACTTGCATGCAGGCCCTGATGGAGCAAACCTGCTGGTTCTAAGCGGAAAGCCTCTGAAAGAGCCGATAGCGCAATATGGCCCCTTCGTCATGAATACGCGTGCCGAAATTGATACGGCGATTAGCGATTTTCGAGCTGGTCGACTCGTTTGATCTGCGCGGCCAGGATAGCCTTATTCACGGCGACCTTTGGTCGCTATATCATTCATGATACTGGTTACTTTAATTCGGATTTTAAGTTCCATATGTCTGGAGAAGAGCTGATTTTTGGGACGCCATAAAGACCCGCTTTTGCGCGAATCATAAAAGGGGACGCATTTATTTAGTGTTTTTTATGTTCTCTCAATAGAAATACGTAAAGAAGTGTTGAGCCATTTATGGGTGTGGTGATCGCTATTTTTACGGCTCAGCGATTACCCTTATTTTTTTATGCGTCTTCATGACGGATATTTCCAACTATGCCACTATATTCTAATTATCTGATAAAAAACAGAGACTTAGGGGGTGGTCAAAAGTTAGATGCCCGTCGCCACGACCGACTTACAAAAATGCATTTTCTGAAGTAAGAAGACATGTGACAGGCACTTTTTTAAATAGGCACCGGTAAAAAGCGGGTAACTGTCAGATCAAGTCTGAGCTACTGCAGTCTACTTTTTGTAGGGAACACCAACTTTCTATTTGATTCGTTTTATTGCTGTTTTATAAACATCACCGCGTTCACGTTTACCAACAGAAACCACGGTTACAGTAATTACTTCATTGTTTACTTCATAAACTAAGCGGTAACCAGCCTGTCGTAGTTTTATTTTATATAGGTCGTTTGCGCCAGAGAGTTTTGCAGCAGGTATGTGCGGGCCTTCTAACACCTCGGTTAGTTTCTTCTTAAATTGCTCTTTTACAGTAGCGCCGAGCTTATTCCATTCTTTCAGGGCTGACTTTTTAAACTCAAGTTCATAGGTCATCTAAACTAACCTTAACGCTCGCCTCATTTTTTCTTTGTTCCGCAAGGGCAATCAGTTCAAGGTCTTCAACTCTGTCCATTAAGTGCTCGTAGGCTTCTGCTGGCACACAGTAAAAGGCTGCTTCATTCCTGTTAAGTACGGCAATTGGTTCACCGTCGGCACTTAAAGCAACTTTCATTGGGTTCGCCTTTAGTTCACTAATACTTGCTGCGGCTTCGGTCAAAATTCGAGTTGTCATAATATCACCAGTACTATAAAGCGGTCGTTAATTAGGTCTTATTATAGGCCTAAAAAATATAACCAAGCAATCAAAGATCGCTCACAAAGAAACGTGGGATGGACCGTCGCTTCGCTCCCGTCCTGTATTGCTGCGCTAGACGCCAGAATTGAAATTTCTCGGGGAAGTGTTAAATATCATAATTGGCATCATTGTCATGATTTTCTTATTAGTTATGCCGCTCTCCATATTTGATTTGATAAATGACCGCGCTTATAAAAACGTTAACGAAGCTTTGATCAGCAAGGGAGTGCCTGTCCTAGGGCGGAAAGTATGGAACGGTGAAAACCGAATACATGCGTTAATGCTTGCCTGTATCTGCGGTTATGATGTTTGCACTACAAATATGACAGAGACGGAATAGAGCATGTCGGCTGAACAATACCAGCTCATAGGGACAGAGGTTTCACTATATAGCGGCAAGGTGCGTGGCTATTTAAGGCACAAGAAAATACCTTTTGTTGAAACGTTATCGACCATGAAAATATATAGCGACGTTATTATGCCTCGTGTTGGTAAGCGTATTATTCCTGTTTTACTCACCCCTGATGATGAATGTATTCAAGATACAACCTGTATTATTGATTACCTCGAAGCGCGGTTTCCCGAACACTCAGTTTACCCAGAAACACCAAAACAAAAGCTGGTTGCAACGTTGTTAGAAAGCTATGGGGATGAATGGTTAGTCATGCCCGCCATGCACTACCGTTGGCAGTTTAAGTGCCACAATTTGCGCTTTATTTTGAAAGAGTTTGGTAGTACCGCAATACCCAATGCTTGGTCTATTTTTCAATATGGAATGGGTGCCGTACCCGCAATGGCTTTTGGTAATTTGTATAAGCCATATTTTGGTATTGATAAGGCGATGGGCAAGGCGATTGAACGAAGTTATGAAGGCCTACTAGATGATCTTAATGTGCATTTGGAAAAGTATCCTTACTTGTTAGGCAATAGACCTAGTATTGGTGATTATGGCTTTTTGGGGCCATTGTACGCGCATCTATATCGTGACCCTTACCCCGGTAAAATGATGAAGAAAAGGGCACCGCATGTTGCTAAGTGGGTTGAGCGTTTAGAGCTGATGAAAGACGCACAGTATGGTGATTTTCTGCCAAACGATGACATTCCACAAACGCTGATACCTGTGCTAAAACGCATGACACGAGAGCAGTTTCCGGTACTCGAAAAAACAGGCGCGGCACTTGATAAATGGCGTGCTGAGCATGCGGACAAAAAAACTGTCAGTCGTGTTATTGGGAAGCACGATTTTGATATTGAAGGCGTGCACTCAACACGAGCTATTACGCCTTTTTCGTATTGGATGTTCCAGCGTAGTTTGGCGACATACAATGCTGCTGAAGACAAAAACGTGTTAGATGAGTTATTGAAAAAAATCGATGGAATGTCAGCTTTTTCACGTCAAGCTAAAACGCAACTAGCCTATGAAAACTTTCGTCTCGTGGTGAAAAATTAGCCCCCTGCGGTGACATCGATAGATGTAATTAAATCTTCGCAGTCGTTTTACTTGTTGCCGTTATTCAAACAACGACTCTTACGCTGATTCTTAGTGAATTGGCGCTATTTCTTATTCTTGAAATATTTCCGTCATGTGCCTGTGAGACCGTTAACGCGTTCTTAACACATTATGGAGAAACTCAAGGTGAATACAGCAATGAAAAAGACAATGTTGAGCGCGGCAATGTTGAGTGCGTCAATGGGGGCCAACGCGGGCGGTTTTTCGGCGGTCATTAATAGCAATGACGCAGGTGCCGGTTCGTTGCGTCATGCCTTAGAGACGAAGCAGGCTAGCGTTATATATATTCTCCCTAGTATTCGCACCATTAATCTAGAGTCGACACTTAACTATGACGAGAGCAAGAGCCTACGTTTGATTGGCTCGGGGCAGACATTGAGTTTGGCGAAGAATGAAACGCTTCTTTCAATCAACGAAGGGGCGGATCTTCATCTCTCAAATTTACGATTGGAAGGGAAACCGGGCGCGTATGACATATCTAATCGAGGTGACTTAGACGGCGAAATCGCCGGTAAAGGCATATTTGTGGATGTGCGCGATGACCAAACCGGCACAGTTAGCGTGTCGCTACGAAATGTTCATGTCGAAGGATTTGCAAACCACGGTGTTCATATATCAGATTGCAGTCTTGCTGATAAATGTGGATCGGGTTCTGGTGGCGGCGGTGAAGGTTCTCCAGCGTCTGTTGACGTGAGAATGATTAACTCAACGATTGCTGATGTCGGCAATGGCAAGTTTGATGCGGATGGTTTGCGCGTCGATGACCGAGGTGAAGGCGACATCTATTTTTACTCGCGCAACTCTATATTTACCAAGGTTGGTGCTGACGGTGTTGAGTTGGACGAGGGGAATGAAGGAAGCATTTTCGTTGATGTCATTCGCACCCAGTTTACTGATAACGGTGGATACTGTGACCCAGCGCTTTTAGGCGCTTATGAGTCAGATGGTGAGTACGACGAAGGTGAGGTTCAAGAGAGCGAAATTCCTGCTCTACCAACTGGAACCTTAGACGATACATGCTTTGAGCGTGAGGTCAGCCTGCATGATGATGGCTCAGTAGAAGAGTATGAAATTGTCTTAGATCTGGATGACGGTATCGACTTGGATGAGGCGGGTGAAGGCAGCCTATACGCGTTCATGGTTGGGTCTACTATCGCAGGTAACTTGGACGAAGGTGTCGATTTTGACGAAGAGGGGCCAGGGAGCATTGACTCGGCATTTGTTCGAACGATCGCGAAAGAGAATAATGATGATGGCTTTAAGCTCTCGGAAGAAGATGAGGGTGACGTAAGTGTTATCGTTAGTCGATCTAAGTCCTTGGACAATGGTGGCGAGGGTTTTACGCTGGAAGAAGCCGGCGCGGGTAACCTTGACGCGATTGTGCTTCGCACAAAATCGGCAGGTAATAAGAAGAAAGACAAGGATCAATTTGAGGCGGTTCAAGAAGACGAAGGCCAAGGTACTTTGCGCGTGTTCAAGTCAAACATTGCAGGCTACACGCTGGAAGGCGTAGACAAACGTTAAGGTTTATTGGGTCTGGAATCGTAGTTGGGGACAGACCACGCTTTAGCCGTAGACAAGGATTGTTTGCCTAAGGTTTTAAGGTGGTCTGCCTCCTGCTTTTTTCGACTTTCCCTTTAAAGCGCTACCTGCTTCAGTTTGGAGTGGCTGGCGCTTTTTTTGTTTTGGCCGCAGGTGCTGCCTTGACCGCTTTGGGTGCCGCTTTCGCTACCGGTTTCTTTTTGGTAACTGGCTTTTTGGCGACAGGTTTTTTAACGGGTGCTTTGGTCGTTTTTGGTTTAGTTGCGACGGGCTTTTTCTTTGCGCTGACTGGCTTTTTTGGCGCAGGCGTTTTGTTGGTGATATGTAGCTCGTTTTCCAACGCTTCTAGTGCTTCGGTCGTGTGCTCTACCAAACGTTGAACACTTGGTAATGACTCGCGACAGGCAGTAAACACGAAGGTGATTTGGTCGGCATAGGTAAACAACGTGATGTTTAGCGCTTGTCCCTGCATAACGAAGGATACCGGGTGTACATTGATGACTTCGGCGCCGTTGAGATAGCGCTTTTCGCGAGGCCCCGGTACGTTGGAGATGACGACGTTACTCATCGGACGACTTTTACTATTTCCGAAACCTGTCATCTGCCCGACCGAAAACGGTAGTGTCATTAAGGCGCTGTAAGCGGTAATTTGAAGGGCGTCCATTTTCGAAAGCAGGGACTTGCCTGCGGACATCGAGGCTTTCGTTTTATCAAAGCGGGCGAGGGTGTCGGGCTCATCAGTGCCGAGTGAGGAAAGTACCATTCCTATTGAGTTGCCACCGCCGAGGTCATCTTTTGCACGAAAAGAAACCGGCACCTGTGCCACAAGAGGTTTGCTTGGCAAGGCATTTTGCTCAATCAAATAATTGCGCAGTGCACCGCCACAAATAGCCATCACGACATCGTTGAGAGTGCCATTGCGTTGCTTACCGATAGCGAGTAAACGCTCTGTGGTGAAGGCAACTGTACTCACACGACGCTGAGGGCCGACCGGCACATTCAACATAGATTCTGGGGCGCTGTACGGCGCAACGAGATTTGGGTTCTTTTTGCTTCGCGAGCCCAGAACACTTTCGAGTGTGGCGTCAAATACACCCAAGGCTGACTTAACCGGCCCTGATAGTTTGTCGAGCAATGATTTAGGGGCACGACGAACCGCCTTTTGCGCGGCGTGTTCTTTAAGTTTAGTTTTACCTTTGGGGATAGGCATGGCCCAGAACGGAACGAAGTTCGCCGTTACTTTTGGCTCGGTTTGCGACATCCATTGTTGCAACAAACGAGAGCCAGCTACGCCATCAATTAATGCGTGATGCATTTTGCTATAGATCGCAAAGCAGTTGTCCTCTAGGCCTTCGATAATATGGAATTCCCACATTGGCCGATTGTGATCGAGCGGAATGCTATGTAGTCGAGAGATCAGAATAGCGAGTTCACGTTCGCCGCCAGGATAGGGAAGTGCCGAGTGCCGTAAGTGGTAGTTGATGTCCACTCTGTCGACGGTTTCCCACGCGTACATTGGGTTCGTCGCCGTTCGCTTCGCCAGCTTTAAATTGTAGGGCGCAGCCGCCGGTTGATATTTTCGAAAGCCCTCAACCATGTCCAAAATGAAGTTTTTGTCGGCACCAGGGGGTAGTTTCATTCTTGCCAGTGAGCCAATTTGGCTAGGCGTTTTATCACTTTCAATCAGCAAGAAAAAGGCATCGCCGGGTGTGAGTACTTTATTATTAGACATCGTTCAGTCTCTTATCGGTGTGGATAACGCGGATTTTAGAGCATTGCTGTTGAACTGTCTTTAGTAAAAGAGGCGATTTGGGTTTGTCGCGTTATGAGGACATGTTGATGTAAGACTTGTATTACAAGCTAGGCAAGTAATACAAGTCGGGGGCTTCTAGGAATGTCGCTTAGGCGTGCTTTACGTTCATAGTAATGTCGGCGTTAAAACACTTGGTACCTTCTGTGTCGAATGCACCGACGGATACCACTATT
>CAJWBE010000035.1 GCA_913020045.1 uncultured Oleiphilus sp. | reverse complement strand
AGCTCTGCGTTTGACGACAAACTAATAAGTGTCAGTGCACTTATTGTTACTAATTTTTGTAGTTTCATTTTCGGCACTCCTTTATATTTTCTTTTTATAATTCTGACGCCTAAATCCTCTCTAGGCTTCTTTTTAGCAGTGTTGGTTAACAATTACATACTGCTAATTCATACCACAGCAACGGTTTTTATATTTCTCGACTTTGTTATCAACTGCTTCTGAATTCTTTCTGTTTTCTGTTTTATGTTTTCTGTTTTCTGTTTTCTGTTTTCTGTTTTCTGTTTTCTGTTTTCTGTTTTCTGTAACGTGGACTCTAACTCAATCTACGAACAAAAAATGAACATTTCTTCACTTTTACTAACCCAGATACTAAAAAAGCCATCGCTGCTGCGCAGGATGACTTTTAAAGCCAGAGTGCCTAAGCGGCACTCTGAATCTTCACTCAACTTAGTGAGCAGAGATAGTCCAACGAGTATCAGAGTAAACGTCAGTCAAGTGGATCTCACCGATTGAATCACCGGTATCACCGAAGCTTAGAGCTTGGATAGAGATATCACCTTTGAACTCAGTGTTCAAAGCAAGACCGTCTACGTAGTCGTCAACGTTACCGCTACCAGCTTCAGCTTGTGCGTTCAACTGAACAACAGCGTCTTTCACAGCGTAGATAGTACGCTTAGAGTGAGCAAAACCGAATGAGCTAGAGTTAACCAAAACTGGGTTACCTGAAGCGTCAATTACTGGAGTACCAGTACCGTCCAAAAGAACGATTTGGTTTAGACCACTAAGATCACCACGATCGTTGTTGATCGTAATATCTTCAAGCAAAACACCAGCGATATCGATGTATAGATCTAGATCTTCGATACGGAAGTAAGAATCCCAAGAGATTTCAGAATCCGCTTTACCGCGACCTGCACCAAGAACTGCATCGTTGAAGCCGTTGCCATTGTTCTCGATATGTAGATCCATTGGTCCTAAGTAACCTTTGATATCAATTTGCGAGATCAAGATAGTATCGTTAGGAGCTGTATCCAAACCAGTAGTGAATGCAGTTGATTCCCACTCTACCAAATCACCAGCTGCATCGTAAGCTACGTTAGTACCTTCAACGTAGCTTGAAGATGCTAGACCAATCGCATCAATTTTGAAGTTGTAATCAACTGCACGAGTTGCTACAGCACGAGCTGTTGCGTAATCGATGTTTGCAAAAGTACCATCGTTAGTACCAGCTGCAGTCCAACCAGTGCCGTTGTTATAAGCTTCATAACCGCCACCAGCTGCGTGAACATCTTTAAAGCTCCAATGAATTACTAGGTCACCGTCGCCGTAAGAAGCTTTACGGTCGCCGAATAGACCAGTACCTGCATCAAAACCTGATGCAGCAGCAGCACCTAGTAATGGGTCAGCGTTGCCTTTAGCAAGAACGTGCCATGCAGCCAAGCTAGAGATTTTTGAGAAACCGTAATCGAATGTGTTATCAAACGAAGCGTTAGTCACGCCGCTGTTACCAATTTCGAAAGTCTTATCTACCGCGCCAGCACCAGCGATGTCGATAGTCATACGGATGTTATCTAAGTAAGAACCAGTACCGATGTTGTTACCAGACGCGTCTTGTAGCGCGTTAACACCAGTTGCGTCACCGCCCATTTCGATTCCAGTAATCAAGAGGCTACCAGCGTCTTTATACATGAACTCAGCGATGCTCCACTTAGTTTCGATGTCGATAGTCAAACCCGCTTGACCAGTCAACTCACCCATTGCTGAGTCATCTAGAGCTTTAAGTTCTGCTTGTGCGCCAGCTGATACTGCTGCGATTGCTGATGCTAATGCAATTTTTTTCAGGCCTTTCATATTATTCTCCTAATCATTTAGGTTATTTGCTTAGACACCGGTTTTAATTTTATAAGGTCCGGTTTGTTGTCTTCGCATTCGTAGTAAATTTTCGCTAGCGGGTTGTGTCCCTCGCCAGTAACAACATGTTAAGAAAAACATGTGCTATGTTTCCGTGAAGCGAATCACACTTTGCGTCAGACAACCCCAGCAAACTCCCATTTTACCTCAGTTCACGATTGATTAAGCCTTTTTGCTACGCTACCTAGCGCTTACCGTTAGTTACAAAGTAAATAGGCTTCATCTCTTTTTCAGTTGGGCTGCCTAACTTTACTTCACCATCAACTAATTTATATGGGTATGACCAAGCTCGCCCGAAACCGGCTATATGTTCTGCTATAACGGCGATACGCTTATCTATCGTGCCATCTTCTCTCGCGTTTCCTGTCACGTACATTAAGCCTACCCCCCAAACCGATCGCGTTTGCGCAATCGCTTCTACGTTTTTTACTAAAGCGGCAATCTGAAGGTCTTGCGGCATTTCCTCCTGAGAGTCGATAAATAATGGCTTAAATTCCCCCTCAGGCGACAGCGTTAAGCCAAATGCTTTAAATGACCCACGCGTTAAAAGGTCTCTTTCCATTCTTTTCCAGCCAGCGACCATCATAAACTTTAATTGGGAAACGGCCTGCTCCTCGGTTAAACGACCGCGTTTGATCGAACTAAGATCAACGCCGTCTCCCGTTGGGGCCGTCGCTAAACGCTCAGCTTTACTCGTAGTATCTTCAGCAAAGACAGGTTGGACGAATAGACATAGCAGCAAAGGCAACATCAATAAGGTTTTTTTATCGTACATCAGGAACTCCAATTGTTTATCATTGTTGGGACGGCGTAAAATTATAGCGACTGGCGTAAAATGTCTAGCGTCTATTTGCTAGGGTTGTCGACTTATTCACTATCATGGTTACTTTGATCATACATGCCTAATTCCCGCCCTAAGATTTCCATCAGCCAAGAAACTCGCTGGCAACAATACCGCCTCGACTTAACACGAGACGAACTTAACTTTCTATGCAGCGCCTTATATCGGAGCGTATTGCTTGATGGGGCGACCATTGACCAAGCTCAATCGACACTTATATTTACCGCATTACCCGAGTTCTCGGTTGATATCGATAAGCAGCCTATTAACGTGTCACAGCAAGCGATTCCCGATAACTATTCATCAATACCGTTTACTTGCGGAATCCTAGGGTTTATATCTTACGACTTCGCTGAATCGGCTCTATCCGGCAGAACGTCGAAAAGGCCAAAAAGCAACCTACCGACAAGTACAGCAGGTTACTATGCCTGGTCTTATACTCGAAGCCATAATGAAAACTTTGGGCGACTAACCCTATCGCCTCTAGCATCTGAACAGACAAAGCAAACACTCCAGAACGCACTCAACGAGCTATCTAAGGTCACCAAACCGCCAGCGAAACAGGGAAAAGTCGTCTCACGCCATCAATGGACGCACTCATCTGATCGGTTATCTTACGAAAAAGCTTTCTACAAAATACAAGACTACATCAAGGCAGGAGACGTTTATCAAGTCAACCTAACGCAGCGTTACGAAGCGAGTCTCCGCCACCCACCGAGCGATCTATACTTTGAATTAATGCAGTCCATTGACGCCCCCTACTCTGCATATATGGCTATAAACGAAGACCAATCGGTGCTCAGCTTCTCCCCCGAACAGTTTATCGAGATTACTGAGCGAACAATTGTTACTCGCCCAATTAAAGGGACCGCCCAATATCTTGACGACATGTCAGTACAATCTCTCAAGAATAGCCAGAAAGACCGTGCGGAAAACCTGATGATCGTCGACCTTATGCGCAACGACCTCAGTAAAGTGTGCGCCACGGGCACGGTTAAAACACCTAAGCTTTTTGTGGTCGAGCGCCACAAGGATCTACTGCACCTAGTTAGCACCATAACCGGCAAGCTGCGTGACGATATCAGTGAGTTCGACGCGTTCCTATCGTGCTTTCCGGGAGGTTCAATAACCGGAGCACCTAAGATAAGAGCAATGCAAATAATTGAAGAGTTAGAGGCACACCGGCGAAGCGCTTACTGCGGTTCAATCTTCTATTGGAACGATAACGGTCACTTTGATAGCAACATTATGATCAGAACAATCGTCGCTGACGGAAACAAGCTTTATTGCTGGGGCGGCGGCGGAATCGTTGCCGACTCAAAACTAGAAAGTGAATACCAAGAAAGTCTTATAAAGGTTCAACATTTAACAGGCCCGATAATGCCCGCAAGCAAACAGAGCAAAGAGTAGCGAAGTAAACCTCTACCTAAACACACAACCCTACAAACCTGTTTGCTCGACAGACTTATCGTCGACCAACTCGAGCTGTTGAGCTACATCGCGACCAATCGACTCTAGGTCTCGAATGTCTGCCAGTGCTGGCAACTCAGACAAGCCTTTTAGATTAAAGTGATCAAGAAATAGCTTGGTTGTCGCATAAATAGCGGGGCGCCCGGGTACGTCTCTGTGCCCCACTACGCGAACCCAATCTCGCTCGACCAGCGTCTTTATAATGTGCGAACTGACCGACACCCCGCGAATCTCTTCGATATCCCCGCGAGTAATGGGCTGTCGATAAGCGACTAGCGCCAACGTCTCCAACAGTGCACGAGAATATTTTTGCGGCCTTTCATCCCATAAGCGATTAACAACGGTAGCTAGCTCGCTTGCTGTTTGAAACCGAAAACCGCCCGCGACCTCCACCAACACGACCCCCCGACCGACATACCTAGACGCCAAATTGGCAAGGGCTGACTTTATTTCTGCATTCGTTAGGCCAAGGTATTCACTTTCGAAAGACTCTCCCGCAATTAGCGCTTTCAGTTTATCGACTCCGAGCGGCTTAGTTGAGGCAAAGATGAGAGCTTCACAGATATGTTCCAACTTCGACAGACGGTTGACGCTTTCTGGTTTATTATTGCCTGTCATTAGCTCTTAACCTTTAAATGGATCGGACCCAAAGGCTGAACCTGAGTGAGCTCAATCAACTGTTCTTTAACAAGCTCCATTATCGCAAGAAACGTCACCACAACGCCGTCACGGCCTTCTGCTTGAGAAAACAGCGAATAGAAGCTCGCATACCCAGTTGACGACAAGGTATCAAGAATCTTAGACATGCGCTCTCTCGTGGATAGCTTTTCTCTTCCGACATGATGACTTTCGAACATAGATGAGCGTGCTAGCACCCCATTCAAAGCAGAAATTATTTCATCCAACGACACATCTGGGTGGCGCGTCGTTTGATGAAGAGAAGCGGCATCTGCCGAAACACTATGAAACTCTCGACGCAGGCGAGGAAGACGATCAAGGTCTTCGGCCGCCGTTTTAAAACGCTCATATTGCTGTAAGCGTCGAATCAACTCCGCGCGAGGATCATCTTCATCGCTTTCATCAGCTATTTGCTTAGGCAGCAACATTCTAGATTTGATCTCCGCCAACATGGCAGCCATTACCAAATACTCAGCCGCTAGCTCAAACTTAAGCGCCTTCGCACTTTCGATATAACGCATGTATTGTCGGGTGATTTCGTAAACATCAATAGAAAGGATGTCCATATTCTGACGGCGGATCAAATAGAGCAGTAAATCCAGCGGCCCTTCAAATGCTTCCAGTATCACTGACAAAGCATCAGGCGGAATATACAGATCTTCCGGCATATCACTGAGAGGTTTACCATCGACCAAGGCCAATGGCAGCTCTTCCTGCACTGGGTTAGCGGGTGCTAAGGACATATTTTTTCAACAGAAACTTTCGTAATGCTACTGCCCGTAACGCGGGTCGGGCTGCAAAAGAGTCTTTAACCACCGAATGACAAGCCCATCACTTGTCGTACTTCTTCTAAAGTCGCCCTCGCCGCATCGCGCGCACGCTCTGTACCTTCAGAAACAATACTGCGAACCAACTCGGGATTTTCTTCGTATTGTTTGGCTCGCTCAATTATCGGTTTTTGCTCTTCTAGTACGGCATCAATTAGCGGTTTTTTACACTCTAAACACCCTATACCTGCACTCATACAGCCTTCCTGAACCCATTTTTTACGCTGCGAGTCTGAGTAAACCTCATGAAGCTTCCATACCGGACACTTTTCTGGGTCACCCGAGTCGGTAAGCCTTACACGCTGAGGATCGGTCTGCATTGTTTTGATCTTTTGCGCCACTTCGTCTGGCGCTTCACGAAGACCAATCGTATTGTTATACGATTTAGACATCTTCTGTCCGTCTAAGCCCGGCATTTTTGGAGAAGGTGTTAACAGTGCTTGTGGCTCTGGCAAAATAACTTTGCCGCCACCTTCGATAAACCCAAACAAGCGCTCCCTATCACCGAGTGAAATATTCTGCTGGTCTTTGATTAACGCTCTTGCTGTTTCCAAGGCTTCATCTTCGCCCTGCTCTTGAAACTTTTTAAGGAGGTTACGGTAGAGTCTAGCGTTTTTCTTGCCCATTTTCGTAATCGCAGCTTCTGCCTGCTCTTCGAAACCTGGGTCTTTCCCGTACAGGTGGTTAAAACGCCGAGCAACTTCACGCGTTAACTCCACATGCGCAACCTGGTCAGCCCCAACAGGGACCTGCCCCGCTCGGTACACTAATATATCTGCGCTTTGCAATAACGGATAACCTAAAAAGCCATAGGTTGCTAAGTCTTTTTCCTTTAATTTGTCTTGCTGATCTTTATAGGTTGGCACGCGTTCCAGCCAGCCCAGCGGCGTCATCATTGACAATAACAGATGTAGCTCAGCGTGTTCGGGCACGTGCGACTGAACAAACATCGTTGCGGAGCTTGGGTTAACGCCAGCCGCTAGCCAGTCAATCATCATATCCCAAACACTTTGTTCAATTTGGTAGGGGTTTTCGTAATGTGTCGTCAACGCATGCCAGTCAGCAACAAAAAAGAAACACTCATAGTCATGTTGAAGTTCAACCCAATTCTTTAAAACACCATGGTAATGACCAAGGTGTAGTTTTCCAGTTGGGCGCATTCCAGATAAAACACGCTTCTGTAATTCAACAGAACTCAAAATAATCTCCTAAAGCAACAAATAATTCGCCGCAGTATAATCGTTTTAACCATATAAAAACTACTGACCAGCCATCAAATATAGGCTGTAAAACGCTAGGCCCGCGCTGTTCGCATCGTCACAAACTCTTCTGCAGAGGTCGGGTGAATACCGATAGTAGAATCAAAATCAGCTTTCGTTGCGCCCGCTTTGATGGCTATTGCAATGCCTTGAATTATCTCACCGGCTTCATGCCCTACCATATGCGCTCCAATCACCTTATCCGTTGCTTTATCGACAAGGAGCTTCATCATGCAGCGCTCGTTACTACCAGATAAAGTATGTTTCAGAGGTCGAAAGCTAGAAACATAAATATCGCAATCTATCCCTGCTTTTCCAGCTTGCTCTTCGCTTAGCCCCACCGTGCCAATGTTAGGCTGGCAAAACACGGCGGTCGCAATATTTGTATAGTCGACCAACGCCGTATCCTCACCCTTGCCATATAAATATTCCGACAAGTGCATTCCTTCTGCCAACGCAACTGGGGTCAATTGCATGCCACCCGTTACATCGCCAAGTGCGAAAATATTTTCGACTGAAGTTTGATAGTGATCATTAACAGCCACTTCACCTTTTTCGTTAAGTGCAACCGCGACATTATTCATGCCCAAATCCTGCAAATGCGGACGACGCCCCGTAGCGGCTAGCACAATGCCCGCGTCTAGTTGTGCGCCGCTTTGCAACGTAACCTCTATATTTTCATTCGCTTTTTGGAGTGACTCGATGTTGTTATTGAACAACAACTTGATTCCTTTTTTCTCGACCTCGTCTTTGACGAAATATCGAATCTCTTCATCAAACCCACGCAAAAACATATCTCCACGATAAACCAAGGTAGTATCGACGCCCAAACCTGCCATGATCCCGGCCATTTCAATCGCTATATAACCACCACCTAACACCACCGCTTTGGCGGGAAGGTGCTCAAGGTAAAAGAACTCATTCGATGTAATTGCAAGCTCATTCCCTGGGAACTCTGGGACAAAAGGCCAGCTTCCCGTTGCAATAACGATTCGCTCCGCCGTGACTTTTTCGTTTCCTAACGACACCGTATGCTCGTCAACGAAACGCGCCCTTGCGTCATATATTTTTGCTCCAGAGTTTTCGAGGAGGTTTTGATAAATGCCGTTTAATCTTGAAATTTCGGTATTCTTATTGGCCAACAACGTAGGCCAATCAAATTGACTTGTTCCTGAATGAGACCAGCCGTAACCGTTCGAATCTTCAACTTGTTCATTCACCTCAGACGCGTACACAAACAATTTTTTGGGCACGCAACCAACATTGACACAGGTGCCACCCAAGTAGCGGTCTTCTGCGACGGCCACTTTGACGCCTTTTGATGCCGCCATTCTGGCTAACCTAACACCACCGGAACCAGCGCCAATCACAAATAAATCATAATCGTACTTACTCACGAGCTATCCTTTTGCATTTTTTTCAGGTGATGCCCATTGTTTACCGCTTTAAAAAGCACTTTTTCTTCCAATGGACCAAGTTTGACCGTCCCGACCACGTCATAGCCAAGCTTTTTATAAAAGTCTAAATAACGAAAGTTACCCGTATCGAGTGCAATGCCTGATGATTTCGGGTTTTCAAAACAAATTTTCTCAATCACTTCCATCAATTGACGGCCATAACCCATATTATGATAGCGGTCATCAACCCCAAATAGCGGAAGTTCATGATGAGAGTCTTGAGGTAAGCATTGATGAATCTGCTTGTGATACTCAATGTACCTCCACGTGCAATCCATTCCTGCTGTCATCATCATTCGCGCGCGCCAATTAAACTGACGCGCCAAGTTGAGCCGTACATCCGGGTTACCGATCAGCGCTACCCCGATTAGATGATTGTCTAGGGCAAGGCCTATCACGTCTTGCTGGGAGTCGAAGTGCAATTTGACCAACTCTCGAATTGTTGCTCTTACGCGCTGTTCATAGCCCGGACGCGACGCGTCAAATAAATACTTAAAGGTTGGCTCATTCTTATAGGCTCGAAACAAAATTGCTTTCGCTTCGGTTAAAGCCGCAGGGTCCAAACGTACTACGCGGGCCTGAGTTTCTTCAGTGATTAGCGTCATATATTATTCTTATGTTTTAGTGATGGAAAAGTGGCCTAGGACGACAATGTAAGGCGTGCGCTGACTAAGCCATCTGCATCGCCTCTTTCTAACGACAACTGGTCAACTTCTATTTTTAAAGACTTTTGAAGCGCCGACAACCATTTTACAACGTCATTGAAAGGAACACCCTCAACCCAAACTTTCACTTCATTTTCGCCACTAGGCTCGAAACGTTTCAGGTTTAAGCCTTGGCGCTTAGCCAAGTTAGTGACCGACGAAACAAGCTGCTGGCTAGTAAGGCTTTTAGAGGAACCACTTCCTTTCGCAAGCCGCGCTAAGGTATTTTTATTCGATTCGATTAAGGCCTGTAATTGCTCCGCTCTCTCCAGACCGGCTTTTGACTGTTCCATATATTCTTTTGTAGGACTCCAAAGAAGCGTATAAAGCAACAGCCCTGCGACCACCACGGCGCACAATTTAACAACGTTCTGCTCCATTGCATTCATAGACGCATAACGCTGCACGAGAGGCGCAACACTTTCATGTCGTAATATTGGTTCAAACATCAGCTAGCTCCCCCCCACGCTAATTCGACCTCGAAAATATCCATCTTCCTGAACGGCTGAGCTAATCTTTGCCGTTAGGCCAGCCCCCGCAATTGCCTGCTGTAAACGGCCAACTTGTTCGTAGTTTTTCGCTCGTAGCTCTAACACTAACTCGCCTCTTTGCTGACTATAACTAATCGACTGAAAGGTAAAGCCGGCGCTTTCTTGCTCTTGATTAAAGTGATACCCCGCCTCGCCCAGCAACTCTAAAAATCCTGCTTCCACTGCCGTTTCAGCGTTTCCTTGATTGAGCTTCCCTTTTATAACGCGACCCAGTTTTTGAGCGCTCATTGACTTCGTCCCAGGCACTAGTTTTTGATACGAAGCAATCGCATTTTGTTTAGTTTTTTCCGCCTGCGCTGAAAAGTAAACACCCTTTGAGACGAAAACACCCAACTGAAGCACAAAGCCTACCAGTAAAACCGCCGCCACCGAGCGCCATTTATACCAATGACCGGACTGTTCTCCCGTCACCTTAAAAGCTCCCTGACACAGTTCAACTAGCGGCTCAGTTTTTCGTACAGCGGATTCGGACAATAAGGCCAATGACGATATTTCCAACGGTTCGACATTAACCTCAACATTCGGATATTGCTGAAGCTCCGCTACCAGCAGCTTAGAGGAATCTTGCTCAGCTTTTTCAATCAACACGTTTAACACGTAGGTCTCTGATTCCCCTGGCTGAGCATCCGCGGTGCCTAAGAATATAGAATCAAGATACGCTACAAGGTTATCGATCGACAGGCCAAGTGCATGATGGCGACGGCTGTTCACCAGCACCCGGTTTTTCCCAACTAACAAGGTCATATCCGCTTCGCCGAGTGGCAGACACTGCGCGTCGATAACCGCGCTAGTTAACGAAACGTTCTCTAACTCAAGAAAATGCTGATAAATGTTTTCAAACGCGTCGCTATCAAGACATACAACAGGATAAGCACCGCTCTTTGAACGTTTTCCGGCGGCAAGATGGATCTCCGACAGGTCTTGCGCCAAACGCTCTTCCACCGCAAAGGGTAATGCCTGTGCCAAGTACCGCGACTGGTTTCCAGGAAGCTCTACTTCTGTCATGAACGCCGACTGAGCCGGCCACAATAGGCAGCATTCAATCTGCTCAATGCCGTTCTGCATTAAGATTTGCGATATTTCTTCAAACGTATCCGCCGCCCCTGCAGAAGCTCTTTTTCCAGCAAGGTCATACAATACCCAATCGAAGTGACTGTCTGAGTCAATCTCCGACGAACAAGAGCGCACATATAGTTTGTTTGGCATAAGATAATTCTAAAAGGCTAAAGCGCCCGTTCCTATAGTTTACTGGTGTGTCGATACACTAATTTAAGTCTACTAAGAATTATAGCGATAAGTTTTATTTTGTTATGAAAATCTTTTGGTTCTCAGCACCGTCAAGCCATTCATTTTTCTTCAAGAAATCAACGAAGCACTTCAAAACGATAAAACCCAAGCTGCTGTTGCGACGCGGACATCAACCATAAAGTCCTTACCAACCGTCACACCGCATCAAGACTAAAACTGCGTTTAAGGGGTGCCCGCTGAACCGGAACTCCCTCCAGCTCCGGATGCCCCTGAAGCACCACTTCCGCCAACCAACGATAAGTTCTCTTTAGTAATTAAATACTTCTGGCCCTGATCTCTTCGAAGGATACTCATTGCCCCGTCGCTTTGCGCTCGATAAATCAAACTTTTCAAACGCGCCGTGCGCTCCGCAAAAGTGACTTTTATCGCAAGCTCGTAAAACAAAGCGTTAACGCCAATATGTGTCTCGTCTATCGTCTTTCCGTCTAGCGTAGGCTCAGCCTTGAAATCCGCAATAGTTTTCCACGCCTCGCTATCACGCGCCTCTATCAACTGCTCAGCTTCTTGATCTGTTAAATTAGCGATCAACGCTTGCAACACTTCAGCCGGCGCGGTATTCACGTTAGTGTGGCCAAACCCTCTGGGTAGCGCGACGACAAATTTACTGAGTTCTCGATAGTCATCTAGTTCAAGGCCAAACATTAACCTCAATTCGCTGCCATGAAAAAAAGACTGTTTGGATGTTCGAAAAGGCGGCGACAACCCTAAATAGTCGCCATCTTCGGCCCCATCAAAGCTATATTGATTCTGATCTTCATCAAGCCAGTCAATTATCACCTCAAGCTTTGCCGTGTCGAGGTTAAGGCGAGTAAATAGCCGTTTGAAACGATCAATCATTAAGGTATTCGGGCTGCCATCCAAATTCACTAGATCGTTGAGGTTCAAGCGTCCCTGAACATCGTCAAACTGCGCTTCCAACAGCGCGTTTTCAAACGGGTAAGCAAGCGAGGCGCTTATCAATTCGAGATCGTCAAAAAAACCGTCTTTCTTATCTTTATCCCAATCTTCTTTTAGTATCGCCCTAGCAACTTTCTCAGCCGTTAACGCGAATTCATACGCTTGGGTTTGCGCGGCAATATTGCCCGCTTGCTGAATAAACAAACTTTGTCGGTTATACATTCCAACACTGAGAATTGTGACCAAGGCAAATACGAGAATCACGATCATTAAGGCAACGCCTTGTTGATGAGCCCCTGATGGAGTGCGTCCGTCATTTGAAAACGCTAATTTGTATGGTGAGATCATCGAATTTGCTCCACGCTTTCCTCACCGACATCCTCGTCATCAGCGCCGCCCGCTCCTTCATTATTAGAGCCATTGCCCGCACCACTTGAGCCACCCGCACCACCTACTCCACCTGCACCTCCCGCAGCGCCAGGAATGTCTTGCTGTTCTTGATACGATACAAAATCGTAAACGCGGTTCATCTCACCAAAACGATCTGAGGTAAACGTGAGGTTGATCGCTCGCGGCAGGGTGTTAAAAGGGGCCATCGGATCTGCGCTTGCGCCCGCCCCGCCAGAAACTGGAGGCCAGTCATCAATCCATTCATCAGTTTGGCTCAGAAAGCTAACGCTTACTTCAGACAGCTCGCTCATCAAGATACGGCTTCGCGGTTCAGAATCCTGAGCTCTATCGAGTACTGACCATGTCAACCGGGAAAAATCGCCATCTGCATTCAGCTCATATGCCACCCGTTGAACTTCTGAGCGGACGTCATAAGTGGGCAAAGGGTTGCGCCAACCCACTCGCGTAAACTCGACTATAAATTCATCATTTTTAGTACTGAGCGCTGGCTGGTAGTCTCCAAATTCATCTCGGATACTTCGCGCCGCGACTTGTTGCATATCGCGAGACACAAAGAACATCATTTTTTGCAAGTCACCCAGCTCGGCTAACCTGGTCTGGGTTAGTTCGTTTGTACGAATCGCCTGGTTAAGAACCTGCCATGACCCCAAACCGATCGCAGCAGTAATAAATATCGCAATCAACACTTCAAGCAGCGTAAAGCCAACGGGACGGATGAAAGCAGACCTCATATCAATAGCGGCCCAAAAAACCAGTCAGCGAGGCACGCTTGCGCCTATCATCTGCTGACTCACCCAGCGAAAACGCAGAAAGTTCTACCCGGTTGATAAAGGGGTTATCCGTTGTACTGACTTTCGACACAAGCTCCCAGTCAACATCACCATACGTGACATCTTCCTTGTATTCTTTAGGCGTTGGGAACGCACCACTCAGTCGTAATTCTGCCATTTTGTTCTGAGCAATCCAGGTTCCTAACATTTTCATACGAACCGTCTGGTATTGAGAAACAGTGGAAGCCGAGACCTGTTGAATCACCAGACCAATCAGGGAAAAGAATATTAGCGCAACCAGCACCTCTAACAAGGTGAAGCCTCGCTTAGGTCTAGCTGGGTTGTCGGTCACCCGCTTAGGAAACGTCACGAATTTTGCTCAAGCACATGGGGCAATATGATATCTCCCTGCTCATCCGTTTTAATCTCAAGCAAAGAATCGGAATCATTATCTAATGAAAAGCCTATGACGAAAGGCGTGATCTCACCGCTCGATAGCATTACTAGGTCGGGTTCTTTGCTATCTTCTTCGTCTATTTTTCCGCTACTGTCACTGCTTGAACTCTGGTCAGGCAAGCGAAACTCATCCTCTCTACGCCACTCAACTACCAGCCACTCTGGAAAAGTATGCGAGCGCAAAAATCGTTGTGGAGCATCAACCCAAGACGACTCTTCTTCGTCATAGACTAAAAACGAATAGGCATCACTTTCAAAGCGGATGCCTATCTCACTATTAGAATAGATAGCTTCTTCGGACGCCATCCGTAATACCGCATGCAAACGATTAACTTCGTTATTGAGCGCTCTGCCTTGGTTCCCTGAACCTACCGTTGTTAATCCAATACTGGCGAGTAAACCAATCAACACAATGACTACCAACAACTCTATTAGCGTGAAGCCATTGGTTACGTTTTTTGGAATGCCAGTATTCACGAAACTAATTTAAGTCGTGGACGCTAATATCGGCACCGTCATCAGCACCACCTTCTTTGCCATCACGCCCAAACGAATACAGGTCGTAAGGACCTTCTGAGCCTGGACTAATATACTGATACTCATTACCCCATGGGTCGACGGGAGCATTCGGTAAGTACCCATCCTTGTTCCAGTTTTTTGCTTCGGGGGAGCCTGACGGCTCGGTTACTAAGGCCTCTAGCCCTTGCTCAGTACTGGGGTAATTAAAGTTGTCCAACTTGTATAAATCCAAGGCATTACTGACATTTCGGATTTGTGTCTTGGCCACACCAACCCTCGCCTCTTCACCACGACCCAGTATATTTGGCGCAACAACCGCCACCAGCAACCCGAGTATGACCATCACCACCATAATTTCTATCAAGGTAAAACCGCTTTGCATGCCCTTAGATTTTTTCATTACCCTTTCCTGTTCATTAAAATTATATCTATAAACTCCATAGCGGAGCGTTAGCCAACTAAATTACTCATATTCAGAATTGGCAACATGATTGCCAGTACAATAATCAGAACAACCGCGCCCATAAAAAGCAGCATAAACGGTTCAAACAAGCCAACCAAAGTTTCTATCAACCCTTGCAGGTCACTCTCCTGATGCGACGCTGTGCGCTCCAACATCTGATCAAGCTCACCGCTCGACTCGCCACTCGCAATCATATGCACCATTATTGGAGGGAAATACCCAGTCTGCTCGATGGACTTGTACAAACTACCTCCCTCGCTAACAGACTGAGCTGCGTCAAGCAGCGCAGCCCGCATGCAATCGTTACTAAGCACTTCAGAAGCTATTCGCATGGCGTCGACCAAAGGCACACCACTACTGTTTAAGATACTTAGCGTACTCGCAAACTGAGAGGTATTCGCACCTCGCGTCAACTTTTTGATGAACGGCATTTGCAGTAGTTTTTTATGATAAGCCAATCGAAATGCATCTTTCTTTAACGCCAATTTGAAACCGACACCGGCCCCTATCAAGATGAATAACAATAGCAACCCCCAATCGCCTAAGAAGCCACTGCAAGCAAGCAAAGCCTGAGTCAGAGGAGGTAGCTCCTGACCATTATTTATAAATACCTCAATAATATCGGGAACGACATAAGTGAGAAGAACCACGACTATCGCAATCGCCACGACACTTAGAATCAAAGGGTAGATGGCCGCTAGCTGTATTTTCTGTCGCGCAGCCTGACGGGATTCTGTGTAGTCAGCCAATCGATTGAGTACCAAGTCCAAATGGCCCGCGTGCTCGCCCGCTGCTACCGTCGAACGATAGAGCTTAGGAAAAGCAGCGGGGAATTCCGCAAGGCTATCAGCCAAGGTATACCCTTCAAGTACCTTGGCACGTATCGCAAGCATCATGCTTCTGATCGCCGGCTTTTCACTTTGGGAAGAGACCGCACTGAGCGTTTCTTCTATGGGTATCCCAGATTGAACCAAGGTTGCTATCTGCCGTGTCAACAACGACAAATCTTTAACGCTAATCGACTTACGCGCTTGGAAAATTCCGCTAGCGCCTTCTTTTTCAATACTTTGTTCGACTTCAAGGGGAACCCAGCCCTTGTCACGGAGCTGCTGCCTTATCTGGCGGGCACTGTCTGCCTCCATGACTCCTTTCTGCTGGCGCCCGCGCTCATCAAGCGCTTTATAATCAAATGCAGCCATAGCTATCCCTTATGCGTAACACGCACAACCTCTTCTATCGTTGTAATACCGGATAAAACCTTGGCAATACCGTCTTCATGAATGCTAGGGCTACGTTCGCGAGCACAAGCCTCTAGCTCCATTTCGCCCGCTTTGTTATGAATCAACTCGCGAAGCCGCTCGTCCACCTCAATCACTTCGTAAATACCCACTCGCCCTTTATAGCCTTGGTGATTACATTCCGAGCAGCCTTTGGTTTTGTATATGACCGGGGGCGAACTTGGGTCAACCTGCAAATAATCACAAACAGAAGGGGTTGCCTCCATCGGCTCTTTACACTCTTGGCAAAGCACTCGCACTAGCCGCTGTGCGACAATTCCGACCATACTAGAGCTAATTAGAAAAGGCTCAACGCCCATATCCATTAGCCGCGTTATCGAACCAACGGCGCTATTTGTATGCAGAGTTGAAAGCACCATATGCCCCGTTAAACTTGCTTGTACAGCGATCTCAGCAGTCTCCAAGTCACGAATTTCACCGATCATGACGACGTCTGGGTCCTGACGCAAAATCGCCCGCAAGCCGCGAGCAAATGTCATATCCACCTTGGTATTAACTTGAGTTTGACCGATTCCGGGTAAGTTGTACTCGATCGGATCTTCAACCGTTAAGATGTTTCGGCTTCTATCGTTAATTTCGGACAACCCCGAATAAAGAGTTGTCGTTTTACCCGAGCCTGTAGGCCCCGTAACCAGCATAATTCCGTGTGGTCGATTAACAATGGACTTAATAGATTCCAAGTCCCGTTCACTCATCCCCAGGCTTTCCAGTTTTAGTCTACCGGCGTTTTTATCTAGCAACCTGAGTACAATTCTTTCGCCACTTGCAGAAGGCATCGTCGAAACCCGAATGTCGACTTCTCGTCCGCCGACTCTTAGAGAGATACGGCCATCTTGCGGGATGCGTTTTTCGGCGATATCTAATCGGGACATAACTTTTATTCGAGACACGAGCAAAGGCGCGAGCGCACGCTTAGGTTTAACGATTTCTCGCAGTACACCATCAACCCGAAAACGAACCACTAACTGTTTCTCGAAAGTTTCAATGTGCACATCCGACGCGTCTGACTTAACCGCCTCAGTCAAAATTGCATTGATCAGCCTGATAATCGGCGCATCATCTTCTTGCTCTAAGAGGTCTTCAGTCTCAGGCACGGAGTTCGCTAAACTGGCGAGGTCCATATCATCACCCAAGCCTTCAACCATCTGCATCGCTTCTTCTGAGTCGTTTTGATATGCGAGTCCGAGCGCTGCTTCAAACTCGGCCTCGTCGACCAAGCGAAAAACAGCTCCACCGCGATTAAGCCGGTTAACTTCTGCAAACGCATCAGGACTGAGGCCTGGGCGATAAAGCACCTCTCTTACTTCGTTATTACTCACCAAAACCACGCCCTGCTTTTTAGCGAAGGAAAATGGTAGACGATCAATTCGCTTTCCCTCAAAAGGCGGCGCATCCGCAAGACCTAGGCTAGCGCCATCGGTACCAACAGGCGAACCCTCCACGTCATCATTTTGAGTTACGATTTGATCTGACACGAACACACTCCAAAAAACCAAAAACAGACACGCCAACCGTGCACTGACATAGTGACAAGCATCGATTACGCACTAGACTATAAAAACTAGCATTCATTGCCGAAAATTACCTTATTTATGGCAATCGATAATCTAGTTTCTTATCAGCTTGTGCAACAGCACGATATATTAAATCATCGTAAGGCTAAATAAAGCGCCAAGCGTCGATGGAAGCGCCCTTTCACGCTAGTATAAAAAGTGAGAGTCTATTCATTTTTTGTTGCCACTGATTACGGCATACCGTATTGGTTAAAACAAAGCTAAACATTATCACCAGCTTAACGATAACAAAGTGATGCAACATTTATATCTTTTACGATTGGAGACCTAGTGTGAAGTTTTTGCTCCCTGCAATTAAGCTGATGAACCTGCTTAGCTATAACCTAAAATTCACACTGATTAGTGTTCTTTGGCTGTTCCCAATTATCGGGTTAAGCTACCTATTGTTAAGTCAGCTTAACTCGTCCATCAAACAAATCGAACAAGAAGTGTTTGGCATCACCTTCTACGAAGATATTCTCGACCTCGAGCAACTGGCCAGGGAATATAGAGATATCCGCTCCATTTCAAAACAACGGTCAATTGGGACTCTAGACAATAGAGCGACGAGCCTCCAGCGTCAGCTAACACAGCAGTTCGTATCTTTTCGAGACAAACTTCAATCTTATAAAGGCGCGCCTTCATTACTCATTGAGCACACAGAAACCACGCTTGATGCGTGGGAACAAATGAAACAGCAGGACATCCAAAAGTTAGACTACTCAAATCAGTACCGATATTTTTCAGAATTCAACGACAAGCTTGCAGTACTGCGCCAAAGCGCTGCCCAAATATCCGGGCTAGCACTCGATTCAGATACTGAAATCAACACCTTGTTCTCATTACTAGACAACAACGTCAATGACGCACTGGACAAGTTAAGTAAGGCACGCAGCATCGGAATATTTACGTTAAATGAAGGCGCGATTAGTTATGCTATGAGCGACGGCCTTAACGCGCTTTACGACGAACTTGATAAATTTAACACCGAGTTCATTCCAGCAATAGAGCTATCTCGCTCTAAATCTAAGGTGCTAAACCAATTAGATAGTGAGACGTTCGAGCAGGTATTGAATGCAATACCCTCGGTACAATCGATTATCGATGAAGAGATCATCAACCCCATTCACCTTGAGAAAAAATGGCCTAGCTACGAATCCGAAGTTGTCACATTCATCGATGAATATATCGCATTTAGTGACCTAGTTGCCGCACACATAAACGCCATTCTGGTCGACCGGCTCGACGAACAGAAATCAGCACGGACACTATTGTTTGTCATCTTGACTGTCGTACTCGCAATCATCCTTTACCTCTACATGGGCTTTTCCGTTTCCGTTCGTAACGCGATACAAAGTTTTTCTAGAGCGGCCCGCAAAGTATCGTCTGGCGACCTGACCGTTACACTCGAAAAGCATTCACAAGACGAACTGGGCGAGCTAACAATAGAATTTAACGAGATGACACAACAAATCAGAAGCCTGATCGAGGCGGTTTTAAAAACGGTCGACGGCGTGTCAATGCAGGCTCAAGGGGTTAATGCCACCGCGCAGTCAAACAGCGCCGCGATCCAACGCCAGCTCGCAGAGACCAGCCACATTAACGACGCTATGCAGCAAATGGTTAATACCGTTGATGAAGTCGCGACCAACACACAGAAAACATCTGACGCCGCAAATGTTGCGCAGAATGAAGCATCCAATGGTCAATCGGTAGTGAACGATACACTGCTAGCAGTAGACGCCTTATCTAAAGAGATTCGAAATTCAGTTGAAAACATCCGACAAGTTCGCCATGACAGCGAAGAGATCAACCAAGTACTCGTAGAAATCAAAGCCATCGCAGAGCAAACCAACCTTCTTGCGCTCAATGCGGCCATCGAAGCGGCAAGAGCGGGAGACCAAGGACGCGGCTTTGCCGTGGTCGCAGACGAAGTTAGAACCTTATCGCAACGCACTCAAAAGTCGACGGAAGAAATTGACAAGATGATTGAGCGACTTCAACAAGGCGTGGCCAATGCCGTTGAGTCAATGGATGGAAGTCACGCCACCACCGAAACGACGGTTCAACAGTCGAACAAGGTAGCCGATGCGCTTGGAAAAATCGTTTCAAGTGTCGACTCTATCGTCCAAATGAGTCAACAAATTGCTGGTGCGGCAGAAGAGCAAGCCGTCGTTACTAAGAACATAGAATCCAACGTTAACCAAATCGTTGATCTTGGCAACGAAACGGAAGAATATGCGAATAGTGCTTTGAATGCCGCAGAAGCATTGTCTGGTGACACGGCAACCTTGAAAGGTCTAATTGGCAATTTCAAGATTTAGCACTTTGAATTCTATCCTCACTCAGTGGGCATCGGGTTGGCATGTGCTAATATTGAGCTATTAGTGTGATCGCGATAACGCGTAAAACTCACAGCAATAGGCCCAAACGATAACCATGCGAACTTTGCTTAAACGCGCCCCCCTGCTGACAGCCATCTGTTTGGCTTGCCTTGTTGCGGCAAGCTTTTATTGGCAGTCCCTTGAGCTATGGTCAACACCAGAGGCCATGCCCACTGTCGCTGTGCCAGCAAAGGTCGAGCAAGTAAACAAGCCAGCTCGAAATATCGCCCAATTCAAACTATTTGGTGATGCAAACAAGCAAGCTGCGCCCGTCGCGGCACCACAAAAAGAACTACCCAAGACGACTCTTCGACTCACGCTAACTGGCGTTTCTGCCGGTGCCGGCGATAAGACAGCAAGCGCGCTAATAGAAGGGCCTGATCGAAGCACCCTACTTTACAAGGTGGGCGACAGCGTTCCCGGTAACGCCACGCTTAACAATGTTTATGACGATAGAGTCGTGCTTAACCGCTCGGGTCGACTCGAAAATCTATATTTCCCCAAAGTAAGCAAAGGTGGTGGGCAATACCTAGCCCAAGTAAAAAATGAACCCACTGAACGTAGCGCCGTAAATCACGTACAAGCCAGCAAACCGTCGGTCGACCCATCGCGAAAAAGCTCGATCAAAGATCGCCTCAACACGCTCAGAAATCGAATTCGCAACGGGCAAAACTAGACACTTTATGGATAGCCGCTGTAACGCTAACCTTTCATCCAGAGCATCTCGTAAATTAATTGCTGTCTGGGTTTTCGCGTTGCTATCGAGCTCGCTATATGGTCTAGAACTTAGTAAGACGCTTCTTAACTATATCAATGACCGATTTGGTGAGGCCGCAACTCAACGCCTTGTCGCTTGGCAGTCACTCGCCAACTCTGATCCATCCAAAGCAACGTCGGTCAAACTAAACGAAGTCAATACGTTCTTTAATCAGGCTGCATTTGTTAGCGATCAAAAACACTGGGGCACCGAAGATTATTGGGCAACACCAGTCGAGCTTCTCGCCACCAATGCCGGCGACTGTGAAGACTATTCAATTGCTAAATATTTCACGCTAAAAGAAATGGGCATACCCGAAGAAAAACTTAAGATCACGTATGTAAAAGCTCTCGAGCTAAACCAAGCGCACATGGTTCTCGCTTACTACGAACAACCGGAATCAGAACCCCTGATTCTCGATAACTTAATTACAGAAATAAAACCCGCATCCAAACGCAACGATCTACTGCCTGTCTATAGTTTTAATGGCGAAGGACTTTGGCTATCGCGCTTTAAAGGTAACAAGCAAAAACGTATTGGCGGCCCTGACCAATTAGATAACTGGCTAGATATGATGACTCGTCAGCGTAAGCTGATTCGGTAATTCGACTCTTCCCTAGCTAGCTAATGGCAAAGTAAGCTCACTAAACACAAATCGTCCTTAGTACCCTCCCTTTTCAATAAGCGCAATCCTAACCCACCAAAAATCGCTAAATCCCATAGCAGTTCGATATTTCTTTTTTCAGTTCGGCTCAACTTTAAGTTGACGTTAACGTAAACTGTAAGCAATAATCGTTCTACTCAATCACTCTCGGCCCCCAAAATAAAGATGCCTCAATATTCGATCAGAGATTTAGCAGAAGAATTTGATGTCACGACTAGGACCATGCGCTTTTATGAGTCTGAGGGTTTGCTGCACCCATCTCGAAAAGGCCAAACACGAATTTACAACGACAAAGACCGTATCGCACTTAAACTCGTAATCCGAGGCAAGCGCTTAGGTTTTTCGCTGGCCGAATCCAAAGAACTCATTCAGCTTTACAACCCGAAGGGCGCGAATGAAACACAGCTGCGTCGGGTGTTAGACAAAATCCAACAACAAAAAAACGCGCTTGATCAGCAAATAGAAGATATACGCGTTATGCAACTTGAACTAGAAGAAGCCGAAAGGCGCTGCCTAGAAACCCTAGGCGACAACAACAATTCGAACCCATAGATAGAGGTTAATTTTTATGTCCATCGCATCGCTCCAAACGCTTAACTTTGACCTGGGTGAAACCAATGACATGTTGCGCGATCAGGTCACCAGTTTTGTCAGCAAGGAAATTTCACCGATTGCGGCTAAAACTGACGCCGACAATGAGTTTCCTAATGCGCTATGGCCTAAGTTCGGTGAGATGGGTTTGCTTGGCATGACCGTCTCTGAAGAGTTCGGTGGCGCAAACATGGGCTACCTCGCCCATGTCATTGCAATGGAAGAGATCAGTAGAGGGAGCGCATCGATCGGTCTTAGTTATGGCGCGCACTCCAACCTTTGCGTTAACCAAATCTATCGAAACGGCACACAAGCACAAAAAGAAAAGTACTTACCCAAGTTAGTGTCGGGACAGCACATAGGCGCACTCGCCATGAGCGAACCCAATGCCGGCAGCGATGTTGTGAGTATGAAGCTTAGAGCCGATAAGAAAGGCGACCACTACGTTCTCAATGGAACCAAAATGTGGATCACCAACGGCCCGGACGCTGACACCTATGTTATTTACGCCAAAACCGACGTAGAAAAAGGTCCTCATGGAATTACTGCATTCATCGTTGAACGCGACAGCAAGGGCTTCTCTCGCTCACCCAAACTCGACAAACTCGGCATGCGCGGATCAAACACCTGTGAACTCGTGTTTGAAGATGTAGAAGTGCCCGTCGAAAACATCCTAGGTCAAGAAAACGCTGGCGTACGTGTGTTGATGAGCGGTCTCGATTATGAGCGCGTTGTGCTCTCAGGTGGCCCAACCGGAATTATGCAATCTTGCATGGACCTAATTGTTCCCTACATTCACGAACGAAAACAGTTTAGCCAGTCGATCGGTGAGTTCCAGCTGATTCAGGGAAAAGTTGCCGACATGTATACGATGCTAAACGCTAGCAGAGCCTATTTGTACGCCGTCGCTAAATCTTGTGATCGTGGAGAAACGACACGAAAAGATGCTGCCGGCATTATTCTGTATAGCGCCGAATGTGCCACCAAGATGGCGCTTGAAGCGATCCAGATATTGGGCGGCAATGGCTATATCAATGAATTCCCAGCGGGGCGCCTATTGCGTGACGCTAAGCTTTATGAAATTGGTGCAGGTACATCCGAAATTCGACGAATGCTTATTGGTCGCGAACTATTCATGGAAACGCGTTAAGTCGCCGAAACAGGTTCTACTATGAGTCAGATTCAATCTAAGGTCGATACGCACTCAGCAGAGTTTAAGGCGCGAAAAGCCGCTATGGACGCGCTCGTTAGTGATCTGCGTGCAAAAATAAACGCAAACGCTAATGCGGCCGACAAAGGTTTAATAGACCGTCATTTGGCGAAAAATAAACTAATGCCAAGAGAGCGAGTCGCACGCCTCCTCGACCCCGGCGCGCCTTTTCTAGAGCTATCTCAGCTGGCAGCCTACCAAGTCTATGAGGACAATATACCGGGTGCTGGGGCCATCACAGGAATTGGTCGTGTACATGGCATCGAGTGCATGATTGTCGCCAATGACTCAACGATTAAAGGCGGCACATATTATCCGCTGTCGGTTAAGAAGCATCTTCGCGCACAAACCATTGCAGAAGAAAATAACTTACCGTGCATTTACTTGGTCGACTCTGGCGGCGCCAACCTTCCAAATCAGGATGAAGTCTTTCCAGACGAAGACGACTTCGGCAATATTTTCTATCGACAAGCAAATATGTCAGCGAAAGGAATACCACAGATTGCCGTGGTATTGGGCCTTTGCACTGCTGGCGGCGCCTATGTGCCCGCCATGGCCGATGAAAGCATCATGGTACGAAATCACAGTACTATTTTTCTGGCGGGTCCGCCGTTAGTAAAAGCCGCCACCGGAGAAGAAGTCAGTGCAGAAGACCTTGGTGGCGCAGATATCCACTGCAAAATATCCGGTGTCGCCGACCACTATGCGGACACTGAAGCGCACGCAATACAAATTGCGAGACAGTGCGTAGCGAACCTCAACATACAGAAAAAAGAGCAACTCGCGACAAAACCGATTAAACCACCTCGATATGAGATAGAAGAACTTCATGGTGTCGTTCCTGCCGACCTCAAAACACCTTATGACGCGCGCGAGCTTATCGCACGACTTGTTGATGACTCTGAATTTGCGGAGTTTAAAGAATACTTTGGCGAAACCCTTGTATGCGGTTTTGCCCATATCTTTGGCAACCCAGTTGGGATAATCGCCAACAATGGTATTTTGTTTGCGGAATCTGCCCAGAAAGGGGCGCACTTTATTGAGCTCTGCTGCCAACGAAAAATCCCGCTAGTGTTCCTACAAAACATCACAGGATTTATGGTCGGCAAAGCATTTGAAGAAGGTGGCATCGCCAAGCATGGCGCCAAGATGGTGATGGCAGTTGCCTGCGCAAAAGTCCCTAAATTTACCGTTATCGTTGGTGGCAGTTTTGGCGCCGGAAATTACGGGATGTGCGGCAGAGCCTATCATCCTCGATTCCTATGGATGTGGCCGAACGCACGTATTTCGGTCATGGGAGGCGAACAAGCAGCCGGTGTATTAGCGCAGGTAAAAAAGGACAGCCTAGCGAAAAAAGGCATCGAGTTCAGCGCTGAAGATGAGCAAAAATTGAAACAGCCTATTATTGATCAGTTCGAAGAGCAGGCTCACCCTTACTACGCTACAGCGCGGTTATGGGACGACGGCATTATTGAGCCGTGCGATACACGAAACGTTTTAGGCTGTGCAATTTCAGCAAGCCTGAATGCACCAATTGAAGAAACACGGTACGGCGTATTTCGTATGTAAAGTATGCCTCGTTCATCTGCGCGCAGCGCTAAATGAACGACCCAAGAAAAGTATTAAGTAGAGAGACGAACAGATTATGTCCAGTACGGCTTCACCAACCAGCGCTCGTCTAACCATCGACGGCGCCGTAGCGACGATTACCTTGGATCAGCCAGACAAGCTGAACGCCTTCGACGACGCGCTGATTAAAACACTGCTGAGTTATCTAGAACAGCTTAGAAATACCGATACTGTGCGTCTGCTAAAGCTTGTCGCAACCGGTAAACATTTTTGCGCTGGGGCAGACTTGGCGTGGATGAAGCGCATGGCCCTACTGAGTTATGAAGATAATCTTGCTGACGCCCAAGAACTTGCGAGGTTATTTAAAGAGCTTAACGAGTTCCCGCATCCTACTTTAGTGCGGGTGCAAGGCGCAGCGTACGGTGGCGCAATCGGACTGATCGCTTGCTGCGACATTGCTATCGCGGCAGACAATGCGAGATTTTGTCTTAGTGAGGCCCGCTTAGGGTTGGCGCCAGCAACAATAGGCCCTTACGTCATTGCAGCCATTGGCGAGCGAGCAAGTCGACGCTTATTTCTGACCGCTGAAGTATTCGATGCATCAATGGCCGAACATTTCGGCTTGGTGCATGAAATCGTACCGATGGCTGACCTAGACGCACAAATCAGCGTCGTTGAAAAAAACATATTAGAGACCGGCCCAGAAGCGTCAGTTGCCGCCAAGTCACTTATTAGAGACATCTTAAAAAGTGAGCCCGGGTGTGACTTGTCAGACCATACCAGCGCGCTTATTGCCCAACTCCGCGTCTCAGACGAGGGTCAGGAAGGGCTTTCCGCGTTTTTTGATAAGCGCTTACCTAGCTGGCGCTGCATAGAAACCACAGGACAAGACCATGAATAATCCGCTTATGAATAGCGTCAGCGCGAACGATTCCAACGCGGCTAATCGCGATAACGACAGCGTGACAATAGTTGAAGTCGGCCCTCGAGATGGTCTCCAAAATGAAAAGCAGAGCATTTCTGTGGAGACCAAGGTTTCGTTGATTGAGCAACTCGCTGATGCTGGGCTCTCCGTTATTGAAAGCGGAAGTTTTGTATCACCAAAATGGGTGCCGCAAATGGCCGCATCGGACGAAGTATTTCGCCAGATCAACCGACGCAAGAGCGTGCGCTACACTGCTCTAACACCCAATATGCGCGGGTTAGAGTCCGCTATTGCCTGCGGCGTTGAAGAGGTCGCGATATTCGGCGCCGCGTCTGAAGCGTTTAGTCAAAAGAATATCAACTGTAGCGTTGACGAAAGCATTGAGCGCTTCAAGCCAATGATGGCGCTCGCGAAAGAGCATGGAATTTCCGTACGCGGCTACGTGTCTTGCATTTTTGCCTGCCCATACGATGGCATTGTAAGCGCCGCCCAAGTTTCGTCTATCACTCAGAAACTGTTCGACCTTGGCTGCTATGAAGTTTCTCTCGGGGACACAACAGGAGTCGGCACGGCACCAGAAACAAAAACACTCCTAAGGCAGCTCGGTGCTCAGTTCGATATCAGCAAACTGGCGTTGCATTTTCATGACACCTTCGGTCAGGCGGTTGCCAATACATATGCAGGCTTAGAAGAAGGCTATCGCGTATTTGACGCCTCTATTGCGGGCCTCGGCGGCTGCCCCTATGCAAAAGGCGCTACCGGTAATGTAGCGACCGAAGATGTTGTTTATCTGATGCGCGGCGCTGGTATGAAAACAGGGATAGATCTAGAAAAACTCGCCCAAGCCGGTAGTTTTATTTCAAAGTCACTTGGGCGGCCTAGCCAATCCCATGTCGGATCAGTGTTGGCCTCGCGCGCTCAGTCAGAGTAAGGGCCTCCTCTAAAACTTACCCAGCCACGACAGAATCAGCAAAGGTACAGAGCGGCAATACCCAACAACACGAAAGCAAAGCACAACAAACGAGTAGATGTTCCAACAACCCTGGCGATACAGGCCAGAATGATAACTAGAATCCGCCAGTTTAGGCGAGCAAAGGTTTAGGAGAGAAAAGCATGTCTGGGTTTAACAAAGTAGTTACCTCATACGACGAGGCCTTAGAGGGTTTAAGCGACAACATGACCGTCATTGTCGGCGGTTTTGGCCTATGCGGCATTCCAGAAGGATTAATCGGGAAGATGAAGAGTCTCGGTGTAACCGGGCTAACCTGTGTCTCAAACAATGCTGGCGTCGATGGCTTTGGGCTTGGCTTGTTACTTGAAGACAAACAAATCAAAAAAATGATTGCGTCCTACGTTGGCGAAAATGCGCTTTTCGAGCAGCAACTGCTATCAGGCGAACTGGAAGTTGAGTTAACACCGCAAGGCACTCTTGCAGAAAAAATGCGAGCAGGAGGCGCGGGCATTCCCGCATTCTTCACTCCTGCGGGTTACGGAACACCTGTCGCCGACGGCAAAGAAGCGCGCGAGTTTGATGGCAAGATGCACATTCTGGAGTCATCAATTGTAGGTGACTTCGCGCTGGTTAAAGCTTGGAAATCAGACACAATGGGCAACCTAGTGTTCAGAAAAACGGCACGCAACTTTAATCCAATGGCGGCAACTGCCGGAAAAGTAACCGTTGTTGAAGTAGAAGAGATCGTTGCTGCAGGCGAACTAGATCCGAACGAAATTCATACGCCTGGCATATACGTGAACCGCGTCATCAAAGGTTCCTTCGAAAAACGTATTGAGCAGCTAACGCTAAAAAAATAATCGCTCCTAACTGCAACTCAGGCAAAGAGCAGAGAACGAACAGAGGACTAGCACCATGGCACTATCAAGAGAGCAATTAGCACAGCGCGTCGCACAAGAATTACAAGATGGGTACTACGTTAATCTAGGCATCGGCATTCCGACGCTCGTCGCTAACTATGTACCGGAAGGCATGGAAGTCATGCTGCAGTCCGAAAACGGGCTGTTAGGGATGGGAGAGTTTCCAACAGAAGAAACCGTCGACGCTGACTTAATCAACGCGGGTAAGCAAACTGTCACAGCAACAACTGGCGCATCTTATTTTTCGTCAGCTGACAGCTTCGCCATGATCCGCGGCGGTCATGTTGACCTAACCGTATTAGGTGCCTTTGAAGTTGATCAACAAGGCAATATCGCGTCGTGGATGATCCCTGGAAAACTAGTTAAAGGCATGGGTGGCGCAATGGACCTGGTGGCCAGCGCTAGAAACATTGTTGTCACGATGACCCACGCAAACAAAAAGGGCGAGTCCAAATTATTAAAAGAATGCACCCTCCCCCTCACTGGCGCGGGCTGTATTAAGAAGATCGTGTCGGATCTTGCCTACATTGAAATCCGAGACGGAAAATTTCATCTGTTAGAACGAGCACCCGGTGTTTCGGTCGAAGAAATTGTAGCAAAGACGGCGGGCGAGCTTGTCGTTCCGGAGCATGTGCCTGAAATGAACGTCAGCTAATATTTGTTAAGCTAGCCAGGTGAAAACTAGAGAGATTTCATCTGGCTGGTCATTGTCCTTGCGGCCCAAGCCTTGGCCGGAACTAACTCGCTGGCTAGCTCGCTTAAGCGATACGCTCGTCGTGCTACGTTTAAGACTCACGAACACAAGCCATGATTTGTTGCGCCGACGCCGCACAAAGCTCTTTTCGATCTAACTTTTGTGAGTCAAGGGGCGCCATAAAGTGAAGCTCGGCGTGAACTTTATTCACCTCATACAAGCGCATTAAGGTATCGCCAAAGCTATCGTCGTCAATAAATGCAGGCTCCGTAATGCGATGACCATGCTCATCGAAGTAACGTATCGCAATCGCTTGTACAGGCAGCTTAGTCCTAACGGCCGCTTCGTAAAACATCGGATAGAACGGCAGCACATCCATGCCATCAGAAGTTGTCGACTCTGGAAATACCACAACAGATCGGCCTTCCATTAGTCGCTCTTCAATTTTTGGGATCGAACGATAGGCCTGAAATTTACTGGTTCGGTCAACATAAACTGAATGCATTCTTTGGGTAAACGTTCCAATGAAGGGCCAATCGACAAGGTCGTGGCGGGCGATAAAACTTAGCGGCCTGGCATTGTTTAGCAGCACCGTATCAAGCCAGGAGACATGGTTTGATACAAACAAGGCATGATCAAGAATTGGCGCACCATGAACGGTCATGACAACATTGGTCGACCGAACGAGATCTTCGACCCACAGCCGGAACAGTCTATAGTCGTTTAGATGGCTATCTTCAATTTTGCTGATCGCCGGCAAACTATGACACGCTTGAATAAAGCTTCCGCCAGCCATTAAATTTAGCCCAAAGCGACCAATCCGCAGCGCCTGCCTTCCTTTACGTTTTACATATGCCGCTGGACTCATTTCTTAGCAGGCGGCTCGTCCCGGGTAAAGACCCAATCGTTATCAGAGGATAATTCAGCGTTAAACGCATATCCCTGATAATCGAAGCCTTTCAAGTCTTCCGGATCTGAAATTAAGTGATCAGCCGCGTATCTAACCATCAGGCCACGGGCTTTTTTAGCGTAAAAACTAACGATCTTATATTTCCCACCTTTTAAGTCTTTAAAAATGGGTGTGATGACACGAGCGTTTAAGTTCTTTGGTTGAACGGATTTGTAATACTCATTAGAGGCAAGATTCACAATAACCGCATCACCCTCGCAAGACTCGTTGTCTCCTTTCAAGTCTTCATTTAATTGATCGGTACAATCACTCCCCCAGAAATGGTATAAGTTTTTGCCTGCTGAGTTTTCTAGACGCGTCCCCATTTCTAAACGGTAAGCCTGCATTAGGTCCAACGGCCTTAATACACCATATAGTCCTGACAGAATCCTTACTTGGTTTTGGATGTAATTAACTTGGGCTTGCTCCGCTGTTTCAACTGAAATACCCGTGTAAACATCGCCCTTAAACGCATAAATCGCTTGTTTTGCGTTACGCAAAGAAAACGGCCTACTCCAGTCATTAAATCGATCGACATTCAACTCGGCAATTGCATCGCTGACCCCCATCAACGCGGAGATATCTTTAGGCTTGAAGCCTTTCAATATATCAATCAGCTCCTGAGATTTATCTAGAAACATTGGCGATGTGTATTCATCCGTCAAGGCCGCCGCCTCGAAATCAAGACTCTTTGCAGGTGAAATAACAAATAGCATAAGTATCCATAAAATTGGTTTTGTTACGCCGAAGGTCTAGCCATCAGCAAATAGTTTGCAAGCTCTGTCGCCCCAAAGGGCCAGCCTAAGTCGCGCGATCGATCCAGCATTCTGATGACGGGTATTCGAACGCCATAGCGCGCGACTAGCTCCGGATCATCAGAGATCTCTACCTTGCGGACAACAAAGCGTATTGAATCGGGGCTTGAGCTTTGTTGTGCTTCAGCTAAGACAGTCTCGGCCAAATCACACAAATGACAGCCACTTGTCGTATAAAGTAAAAGAGTATCCATCTTTATATTTTTCAATGATTTATGAAAATAAATTAATTTGAATTATTAACAATAAAAAGCGACTAGAAATAATTATAAGACTGTGGATAATGCCCTGCTCTAAAACTTATTGTCAACGTCAATTCGGGTAACCAGATGTGGTTTAAAAATCTATATATTTATCGCTTTACTAAGTCTTTCGACACTACTTCAGACGCATTGGAAGAGCAACTGTCATCCGCAGCGTTTAAACCTTGCGGTGCAAATGACGTATACCAGCTAGGTTGGTCTTCGCCACTAGGAAAGCTATCCGAGTCGAGAGTACATGTTGCAGACAAATACTGGATGCTATGTCTAACTAAGCAGGAAAAGATTCTACCGAGTTCTGTTGTCAACGAGCAAGTCATTGAGCGCGCAGAACTGATCGAAGAGACCCAGCATCGTAAAGTCAGCCGCAAAGAGAAAACAGAGCTTAAGGAACAAGTTACGATCGAGCTAATGCCGAAGGCGTTTGCGCGAACCAATAAATACTATGCCTACATTTGTCCTTCTAAGGGGTATATGGTCATCAATACAGCGTCTGCCAAAACGGCAGACGAAGTCACGAGCTATCTTCGTAAAACAATTGGCTCATTGCCCGTGCGCCCTATTGAAGTGAAACAGTCACCAGCAACCATTATGACTCAATGGCTGAATCGCGACGCCAATCCACCTGCTTATTTCGAGCCAGGGCTTGAGTGCGAACTTTGCACTTCAGGCGATGAAAAAGGTGTTGTGAAGTACAAAGGTATCGACCTAGACATTGAGCAAATCGAACAGCATATTCAATCCGGTATGCAAGTCGATAAGCTGGCTTTGTCTTGGCGTGAGAACATCAGTTTCCTTCTTTCTACTGACCTGACAGTTAAGCGCTTGAAGTTTAGCGACCTGGTCCAAGAAAAGTTTGACGACACAAACGCTGAAGATGCCGCCGCAAAATTTGATGCAAGCTTCGCGATTATGGCAGCTGAAGTCGACAACCTCATACCAGAGCTGATTGAAGCATTTGGTGGTGAGGACCGAAGCGCGATAGTCACTGAATCTTAATACCATTCTTTACCACATGGTTTAACGCTGGGTGCGTTAAGCCTGAGTGAAAGCCAGACAAAAAGAGTGTTTCTTTAATCGGAGCACTCTTTTTTTTGGTCTGCTATCCCTTGAAGTCTATTTAAGCGTCCTCATATTTTAAAACGAAGCCAAGGTTCGCTTGCTAAAGGTTCCGCTGGCTCACTCACTGAAAGCGCCGCCGTTAGGGGTGCTAACTATATTGCTTAAAATAAAGGATATGACATATGAGAACTGTAGACTTTTCACCACTATATCGCTCTTCTGTAGGCTTCGATCACCTATTCAACTTGTTAGAAAACGCGTCGCGAGGTGACCAAAAAAACAACGGTTACCCGCCATACAACATCGAAGCGCTCAGCAAAGACAAGTATGAAATCACATTGGCTGTCGCTGGCTTTTCGGAAGAGCAAATCGATATTCAGTCGAATCACACGCGCCTGACCATTAAGGGGCAGCAAGGTGACGAACCTAAGGGTCGCACATTTTTGCATCAAGGCATTGCGAACCGAAACTTCGAAAGAACTTTTGAGCTTGCTGAACACGTCAAAGTACTCGGCGCTAAACTTGAACATGGCCTACTAACGATTAGCCTTGAGAAAGAAGTACCTGAGGCAATGAAGCCTAGGCAAATCAAAATTGGTACAAAAGCCTTAAACTAGGCGCTAGATCTATACTTAAAAGAGGCTTCGGCCTCTTTTTTATGTGTTTGCAACCTTCAGCATTCTGCGGAGTATTAAGTGAAACGAATAGCATTATTTCTTGGCACGAACATCGCCATTATTGTCGTATTAAGCATCTCACTTAGGCTATTAGGATTCGAGGGCTTTCTAGATTCCCAAGGCGTTGACCTCAACCTTAACTCATTACTTTTGTTTGCTTCGGTTTTTGGCTTTGGTGGTGCGTTTTTCTCGTTAGCGATCTCTAAGTGGATGGCAAAAAAGAGTACCGGCGCCGTCGTTATCCAACAACCGGCTAATGCGACCGAACAGTGGCTCATTTCGACCGTATCTAAACAGGCGTCAATCGCCGGCATTGCTATGCCGGAAGTCGCCATATTTCCGTCCGCCCAGGTCAACGCATTTGCGACTGGCGCTAACAAAAACAAAGCCTTAGTAGCCATCAGCAGCGGGCTGTTAAATAACATGTCCAAAGACGAAACAGAGGCCGTGTTAGCTCATGAAGTAAGCCATGTTGCTAATGGCGATATGATAACCCTTACCCTTATTCAAGGTGTCATTAACACGTTCGTCATCTTTTTCAGCCGTGTAATCGGTCAGTTTGTCGACAGAGTTATATTCAAAACAGAACGCGGCCACGGCCCAGCATTTTGGATTACCACGATTGTCGCTGAAATTGTGCTCGGCATACTCGCAAGTATCATTGTCATGTGGTTTTCAAGACAACGTGAATATAGAGCGGACGAAGGTGGCGCAGCGCTAGCAGGTAAAGACAAAATGATAGCGGCGCTGAGAAAACTACAAGGCGATCAAAAAACAGAAGAGTTACCGGGGCAGCTTACTGCGTTTGGTATTTCGGGTTTACGGTCATCGAAGTTTGGAAAATTGTTTCTAACACATCCTCCCCTAGAGGAAAGAATCGCTAAATTAGAATCATCGTTAGGGTAACGATTAAAGACTAAAACCACAGAGCGTTAAGTCAGTCGACTTAACGCTCTGTGAAAAACTGGGAGTGACTAATCGCTAGCCGCGTTTAAACAAAGCCTTTCTCTTTTGCTTCGTCACGAATACCACTCCAACCTTCTTGTACTTTCTTAATATGTGACGCGACTTCTTCGAGCAGGCTAATATCATTTTTAATATTCGCTTCTAGCAGCCTTCTTTCACAATACATGTAAAGATCATTTAGATTAGCTGCTAATTCCTGCCCTTTCTCCAAGTCGAGAAAACCACGCAGTCCAGCAATAATCTCGATCGACTTAATGATGAGTTTATTTTTTCCTTCAAAGTCTTTCGCTTTAATGCGCGCAGTGGCCATGTTGATGCGCTCTAAAACGCCATCAAATAACAGTTGAATAAGCTGGTGCTTATCAACGTCGACAACGCTCGTTTGTCTATTAACCGATTGGTACTGATGCAATGCATTCATTTTAATACTCCCAGTGTTGCTCTAATTATTTACTACTTCTTATTCGTTGTTGACGACAATAAAGCATCAAGTTGTGCTTTAACGAAATCCTGTGTGCTGTTCAATCTAGAAACGGCGATATCGGCCGCCGTGAACTGCCTAACTAAGCGCTCATTCAACGACTCAATTCGATTCGCAAGCGACACTCTGTCATTTGATATTGCTTCTAACTGCGCATTCAGACGCTCATTTTTCGCTGAAATCGTACCGTTGGCGCCCAAAAAATTGTTGATCAAGTCAACCATTTGCTCACCGACGCCTTCAATATAGCTGACCGAGCCACGCGAACCAGTTGCTCCACCACCAATGAGCACCCTTAGTGACTCAACATCACTACCAACGGCGCCAGTTAAGAACTGGCCCGACCCTACCGCGGCGACACCATCAATGGAACCTTCGACGTTTAGTCCCGTTACTCCTGCCCCAAGATCTAAGCCCAACTGCGCCAAGCTATTCGTGTCGGCGCCACTTATCTCGACAGACGATGTTGAACCATATTCCACTGAAGAAATTTGTAACTGATCAGAGCCATCAACCGTGACAATGACAGATTTGCCCGCAGCCTGCATATCTTCAGATGCGTTGATTTTCTCTTGAATCTGAGCGGCTAACTCCGCTGGAGTATAGCTACCTGTATCCAGCGTAAGTGGACCAGTCGACGTGCCGTCAATCAGAAATGAAATATCATCATTGTCTGCATCGATATCGGTCGACACCCCTAAAGAAACGTTTCCAGTGTATGCGCCGCGCGTCGCAATCTGCGTAATGTCTATGCCATACGTGCCGACTTTCGTATTCAAGCCAGCGCGCGCAAACTCTACCTGACCATCGGTAGTTCGGCCTTGGTCCGAGAACACCCCGGCAACTGCTTCTGGGTCGGTATTAAGGCGACTGATCAGCACCGACTTATCAAACGTCAATTGTCCTGTATCTTTGTTAGTCTCAATACCAAGATCTGCAGTGCTTCTGACTGTCGCGCTTTCTAAGCCCGCAATACCCTGGCCTACCACGCTACGTATTTGGCTAATGATGTTTCGGGTAGATGTGTCCCCTAGCAGCAGACCACTGGCGGCAGGATTGTCTGGATTGAAGGCCGTGTTTTCAGAAATAATCTGCTCTACCGCGTTAAACTTTTCAACAAAGTCCGCGACCTTTTCAGCAATAACGTCATTGTCTCGACTAATATTGATGACCGCAGGGCTATTCTCGTTAGTGCCGCTGAGCGTTAAGCTTACGCCGTTAATAACATCGTCGAAGGAGTTCGTAGGCCGCGTAATTTCCAAACCATTGAGTTCGAACGTTGCATCTGAAGGCGGTTGATTCTGGTTGATGTTTAAGTTCGCGCCGCTATAAACCAGCTGCGATAGACCTGTCGCGTCGGTATCGTTTCCATCACCATCCCCAGAGACGGTAATCTCCATAGCGTTTTCTAATCCCGTCTCGTCAGATGTCAGCACCAAGCGAAAACCAGATCCAACATTAATAACGGAAGCGCTAACGCCAACGTCATTCTGGCTATTTATTGCCGCTGCAATACCGTCAAGTGAGTTGTTATTGGCATCTAAGACTATATCTGTCGACTGGCTACCCACGGCAATCGTCAACGTTCCTGTACCAACCTCTGTGGTGTCAGAGTCTGCGAACACATTCGTAGACAAAGATTGAGACGTAGCCAAACTAGATACTTCTATCGTAAAGCTGCCGGTCTGTGCGTCATCAGAAGCCTGTCCACTAACTGCTGAGTTAGAAGAGCTTAAGTTGAGGGTTTGAAATAGGTCTGGATCAGCAAGTGATCGAGAAGAGAGACGAAAATCTGTAATGGCAGATTGTATTTGTCCGAAAACGGAAAGCTCAGTGGTAATGGCTTCTTCTTTAGCGTTAAGACGCAGCTCGGTTGGCTCTTTTTCTGCCGCGACAAGCTTATCGATTAGGTCACTGGTTAGCACACCAGACCCAATTCCCACTGAAGATATATTTGCCATAATAACTGCCTCGTCGCCATCACTATTGAGAAAGTAAGCGGACCAACAATACAGCTGCCGACCCAGTCGTTCCTACTCGCTCTCTGCATGCAAACACAAACTCATTGCAGCAGACTATAACTTTGTTTATTCCTTAACGGCAAAAAAGGGCAAAAGTTTACCTTTTGCCCTGTAACGTTTTGTTATCAGTTGCCGTTCCTTTAGGTCAAAGTGACCCCAGGGGCTACGCTTTAGCGTTGAATAAACTTAATGGCTCATCCTGCTGCAAATCTTGCGCCAGCTTTAATGCAACCTCATCTGGTATCTGCCTTACCACCTCAGACGTCTGGGTATCAATCACCGTAACGATCGTTTTACCTGACGTATCATCAAGCTGGAATTGCAAATCTCGTTGAACCGATTGCACATAGTCGTTTAACCGAGTCACCGCTTCCGTTACGTTTTCCTGCCCTTCCTGGACACCTTGAACAGCTTCAACTTCTTTGGGCTCTCGAGCCTCAGGTGCTGAATTTGGCGCTACACTGCTAGCACCCTGTCCTCGATCAACAGAGTCTGGCGAAGGGGAAGACGCAGCTAAACCCTGCTTAGCAGCAAAGTCTACATTTGCGATTTTTACGTCATTCATATTTCACCTCGTTCGTAGTTTAAACCAAACTCCAGTTCCGTTAATACGAAACTGGAGTTATCGGGTTAAATTACTTGACCCTTACTGTAGTAGAGAAAGTACCTGCTGTGGTCTCGCATTCGCCTGAGCCAATACTGAGATACCTGCCTGCTGCAGTACCTGCGACTTAGATAGCGCCGCTGTCTCTTGTGCAAAGTCAGCATCAAGAATTCGAGAGTTTGCAGCACTCAAGTTCTCACGGCTGATTTCTAAGTTTGCGATGGTTGATTCAAAACGGTTCTGAATCGCACCTAACTCCGCTCGGCTTGACGCTACTGAGTTAACAGCGTTGTCGATGGCGATAATCGCAGCTTCTGCACCTTTTGAAGTCGTGATATCAATATCCGACAACTTAGTACCAGACTCAGAACCACCGTAAGTACCAACTTGGAAGCCAGACCCTTCAATTCCACCAGTCTTCGTTCCCAACTCGAACTCGCCCGCAGCCGACAACTTCACACCAGCGACGTATACGTCATCAACGAAACCTTCATC